>PSMA01000002.1:73973-89677 GCA_040289905.1 Blastocatellia bacterium | reverse complement strand
GAAGACTAAAGACAGGGACACCGCCGCGGCTTGACGGTAGGACAATCGATTGGGACGCATTCGAACCGCAACCGCCGGACGAACGACCCGTTCCATTTTCATTCGCTACTGACCGCATCCATCAACCGCAGATCGATTGCTTTATTGGCTATACTACCGAAGCGGTACATCGTGCAATTAGAAAAAACCTGCATCAATCCCCGCTATATTCCGGGAAGATAAAAGGCATCGGGCCGCGGTACTGTCCGTCAATTGAAGACAAGGTCGTAAAATTTGCGAGCAAGGACCGCCATCAACTTTTTCTCGAGCCTGAAGGACATAACACAAATGAAGTCTATCTAAATGGCTTCTCGACGTCACTTCCCGCCGATCTTCAGCAAGAGCTGCTTCGGATGATTCCCGGGTTTGAAAAAGTCCGGATGGTTCGGCCTGGCTATGCGATCGAATATGATTTTGTCGATCCGCGGCAGCTTAAGCCCACGATGGAATCGTCACTGATTTCAGGGCTGTTTTTGGCCGGGCAAATAAACGGAACAACGGGATACGAGGAGGCGGCTTGCCAAGGCTTGATGGCCGGCATAAACGCGGCGTTCTCGGTGCAACGGCGAGAGTCTATTATTCTGCGTCGTGACCAGGCTTATATTGGAGTTTTGGTAGATGATTTACTACGGCACGGAGTTGACGAGCCGTACCGGCTCTTCACTTCGCGGGCCGAAGCGCGTCTTACGCTACGATATGATAACGCTGATGAGCGCCTTAGCCCAATTGGTCGCGGCGCCGGGTTAGTCGGCGATTCAGATTGGGAGCGCTTTAACCGAAAACGGGACCGGATCGCGCGGTTGCGAAGTGCCTTGGATCTGACGCGTTTCAAACGTTCGGACCGCGAATATGCTGCGGTTGCATCTATGCTCGGTGCCGATCTCGGCGATGCGTTTACTTTGTCGCAGCTTTCGCTCCGGCAGGGGGTTACTTCGTCCCTGATTTTTCAGTTGCTGCCAACGGAGCTTTCCCACGAAATTAACGACGCGGATATTGAAACCGCTCTCGCGGACTCACTTTACGCTGGCTACGTAGAAAAGCAGCGGGCCGCAAACGACCGGATAAATCACCATGACTTGCTCAAAGTGCCGCAAGGATTCGATTTTAGGCGTATCATGGGCCTATCGAACGAAATGGTTGAAAGGCTCGAACGTGCACGGCCCCAGACTTTTGCCCAAGTCCGCTCGATAAGGGGGTTGACGCCGGCGGCGATTTCTGCTGTTTTGGTTCATCTGACGGCTCAGAAGCAGTCCGAGACCTCGCAAAACTGAACTTCGAACATTCAAAATGTGGAACGTTCCACATTTTTGATCGTCTTCGACGAAGAGTTTCATTATTTCCCGCTGGATAAATCGAAACCGTGGGACGTTCCACATTTCCGGTTACGATAAGTCAAGAGGTTGTGTTACCTTAATCCTGCAGACAATAATTTTTCGGGAAATGGGGAAAATAATCGCAGTTGCCAATCAGAAAGGCGGCGTCGGGAAAACGACGACCGCTATCAACCTTGCTGCCGCACTCGCAATTCATGAAAAAAAGGTGCTGCTAATTGATGCCGATCCGCAGGGAAACAGTACCTCGGGCTCGGGCATATCCCGCGCAAGTGAGCGCCGCTCGCTGTACGACGCGATGTCGGGCGCGGCCGAAATTCGAGAAATCGTCCTGCCGACAGAGCTGCCTTTCATGTGGGTCGTTCCGTCAGACAAGAACCTCGCCGGGGTCGAAATCGAACTTGCGGACGCCATCGATCGGGCAGTCGTCTTAAAGCGGCTTTTGGATGAAATACGTGATTATTTCCACTTTATAATCATCGATTGCCCGCCGAGCCTTGGAATTTTGACTCTTAATGGTTTAACGGCAGCCGATTCCCTGCTTGTCCCCGTTCAATGCGAGTATTTTGCACTCGAGGGAGTAACAGAGCTTTTTGAGACGCTTGCCCGTCTAAAACGGGAATTGAACCCAAATCTTGCGATCGAAGGCTTGCTCTTGACAATGTACGACGAACGAACGAACCTCGCGGCCGCTGTTGCCAAGGAGTTGCGCGATTTTTATGGCCCGCAGGTTTTCCGCACTGTAATACCGCGCAATGTTCGCCTGGCAGAGGCTCCGAGTTTTGGAAAACCGATTATTTTGTATGACATTCGATCGCGTGGCGCCGAGAGCTACATTGAATTAGCGAAGGAGGTTGTTACAAATGGCCAGACAGCCGCTCGGGCGCGGACTTAGTGCTCTTCTTGGAGATTCGTCTGTTTCGGCAAATGTTCCGACCGAGGTTGATATCGACCTGATAGATCCGAATCCGGAACAGCCCCGGACGCGATTTCCCGATTCGGCTTTGGACGAACTTGCCCGCTCAATAGTATCGAACGGAATTGTACAGCCAGTCGTCGTCCGCAAAATTGGAAGCCGTTATCAAATCGTAGCGGGCGAGCGGCGGTGGCGCGCGGCGCAGCGTGCTGGACTCCGCCGAATTCCAATCACAATCCGCGAAATTACCGATGATCGCCTGCTAGAAATCGCGCTGATAGAAAATATCCAGCGGCAGGAGTTAAATCCGGTCGAAGAGGCGAGGGCTTACCGTAAACTTATTGAAAGCGTTGGACTTACGCAGGAGCAGATATCCGAGCGAGTTGGTAAGGAGCGGACACTTATCGCCACGGCGTTGCGGCTTTTGAAACTTCCGCCCGATATCCTAGAACTTCTAGAGGAGGGCAGGCTTTCGGCTGGCCATGGCCGTGCGCTTTTGCTTTCGGACGACCCGGCTGATCAGCGGCGTGCTGCCCGGCACGTCATCGAAAAGCAGCTTTCCGTACGCGAGACCGAACGGATAATGCGGCAGATGCGTGCTGAAAGCCGAAATAAATCCGAGGGAGAAAAATCGCCCACTGGAAGGTCAAAAGATCCAAACTTACGTTTAGCAGAGACAAAGCTAATGCGTGCACTTGGAAGAAATGTACGGATTGTTTCTAACCTGGACGGAAATTCCGGAAAAATCGAGATCGAATACTATGATTCTGACGATCTGAACCGGCTTTACAATCGACTTTTGAAATCTAAGGAGGTGTAACTCGTTGAACAATAAACGTTTAACTGAAATGGTCGCGTGCGCTGGCTGAGTGGCAAAATTATCGCCAGCCGATCTGGCTCAGGTGCTGAGCCGCTTACCGCGACAATCGGACGAAAATGTGCTCGTCGGTTTCGAAACTGCCGACGATGCGGGCGTATTGCGCATTTCCGATGATGTTGCGGTTGTTCAGACCGTCGATTTCTTTACACCAGTTGCCGACGATCCCGCGATTTACGGTCGGATAGCAGCAATAAACGCCTTAAACGATGTTTATGCTATGGGAGGAAAGCCGCTTTCGGCTCTTTCGATTGTTTGTTTTCCGCAAAAAGGAGAAATGAGCCTGCTTGCGGAGATTCTTGAGGGCGGACAGGCCGCAATGGAAGAAGCGGGCGTTGTTGTGATCGGCGGCCACTCGGTAGATGATGCGGAGATAAAAATTGGCTACGCGGTGACAGGCGTGATTCATCCCGAACGTGTCGTCCGCAATTCTGGAGCGAAGCCGGGCGATCACCTGATTCTGACAAAACCGATCGGGACAGGCGCAATCAATACGGCGATAAAGTTCGGCAAGGCTCGGCCGGAAAGTGTTACTGCCGCAATCGAATGTATGACTACTTCGGCAGCAGATGCATCAAAGCTAATGGTGGAGCTTGGAGCCAGCAGCTGCACGGACATAACTGGCTTCGGCCTGCTCGGTCATGCGTATGAAATGGCTAAGGCCAGCGGCGTAACGCTGCGAATAAATCCAGATCGCGTTCCACTATTGCCGTATACGCTTGAACTTATAGAAATGGGAATGCTAACGCGCGGCGATAGAAATAACCGCCTCTATGTTGGCGACAATATTCGCTTTTCGCCGGAGGTTTCGCCGGTTATGCAAAGCGCGCTTTTCGACCCGCAGACTGCAGGCGGTTTGCTTATTAGCATTGGGAAAAGCGGCAGAGATAAATTGCTGGCTGCCCTGCCGGCGGCTCGGGAAATCGGTACCGTGGAAAAAATGACGGATAAATTGCTCGTGATTGAATAGATCATCGTGTTTCTTTTAATTTTCGAATCCCTCGGAACGTCCGAACTGATTTTGATCGGAATCGTGGCACTCATATTTCTAGGCCCGCGACGCTTGCCGGAGATTGCCCGCAAGGCCGGCAAGATTATGGCGGAATTCAGGCAGGCGGCAAATGAGTTCCGGGAAACATGGGAGCGTGAGGTTAATTTCGAAGAAGAGGCGAAATTGCTTCGCGACGAGATAGATTCCCTGCGACCGGAAAATCTCAAAGCGGATGTGCACAGAAACGACGATCAGACCGCCGCTAGTGCGGCGTCGATCAGCTCGCGGATTACTTCCGTTGCGGTCCAGCCGGAAAAAACTATTGCCCGGCCGGCGGCGACGCCGCTTGTTCGGCCGGCGGATCCGGGCACATTTCGATTGCCGGAAGCAAATTCGGATAGCATGCCCACATTCGACGGTAGTGCGCAAAAGACAGCTTCCGATTCAGCGGCGACGACTGAGCAAAATCCGCTCGAAGATAAAAGAAATTGGTTGTGAAATCGCTTGAGACACGATTAGATGAGCAGCGCGGCGGGCAGATGTCGTTTCTCGAGCATCTGGAAGAACTGCGGCGGCGGCTGGTTAATTCAATTATTTTTGTTGTTCTCGCCTTCGTTCTTTGCTGGTTCGTTTCGGATCGGATATACAATTTTCTGAGCGTTCCGATACGGCGAGCGCTATCCGAGGCAGAGCGCCGGGAAATTCCGGTCGCGGGGCTAACCGGCGAAGAAAAAATTTTACGGATTTCGCAGCTCGAGCCGGGTGACAGCGTGCGATATGTATTTGATCGGCCCTCGCGGATCGGCTTCGCCGTTGTCCAGCCCGGTACGTCGGTTTTGGCAAAGGTAGCAGTAGACCAAAGCGGCGTCAAAGGTCTTTTTACAGCAGAGCCGCTGGCCGCTGGAGATGCAATTGTACCAGTGGGCGTCCGGTTGCCGGCGGATCTGGCGCCGGATGCGGTTTTGGAGCCGAATCCGGACGAGCGAATGATCGTTACAACGGCCGTCGAGCCATTTACGCTTTATGTAACGGTTTCGCTTTACGCTGCGATTGCCCTTTCTGTACCTTTTATCTTGCTGCAAATTTGGGGATTTATTTCGCCGGCACTATATCCGCACGAGAAGGCTTATGTGACGCCTTTCGTTATGCTTTCCAGCGTTTCTTTCGTTGTCGGCGCTGCGTTTGCCTACTACATATTGTTTCCGCCAGCGGCGCGGTACCTGCTCGGCCTTGGCGAAGACTTCCGGCTTTTGTTGCGAGCGAGCGATTTTCTGGATTTCATTACGCTGATTATGCTGGCAATGGGCGTGATCTTTCAAATGCCGGCGATTACCTACGTTTTAGCTCGGATCGGGCTGGTTTCAGCGAGCTTTCTTGTCCGAAGCTGGAAGATTTCGCTGATCATCATATTAATCGTCGCGGCCTTTGTCTCACCGACCGGTGATATCCCAAATATGATGCTGTTTGCCCTGCCAATGATCGCGCTTTACGTTGTTTCAATTTTCATTGCCTGGATGTTCGGCAGAAAGCGTGTCGTCGAAGGCGAGCCCGCTGCGTAGTATCCCGGCGGCCCGCGATAGGATAACTCTCTTTGAGAAGCAACCGGCCGCAATCCAAAACGCATCTTGAATATGGCGGATAGACAGTTTAAAATCGTAAATCCGGTTGCCATTGGCAAAAAAATTGCGGGATCGAGTACGCCTCTAAGCGAATCAAGGCAGCGGGTACGGCGTCTCGGATGCATGTGGCGAGGTTCGTTATGAAGATGAAAAAGCAATCCTTTCATTTTTTGGCGGTCAGTTTTCTCTTTGCGGTTGCTTCAGTGTCAATTTTTACCCAACCACCTGACAAAGGCCAAGATAAGGACAAAGGTACGCCAACCGACGACATAAGCACAAAGGCGCGCAACGTAAAGCCAGAGCTAAAAGAGGCTTACAAACGTTGGCTCAATCAGGACGTTGCCTACATCATAACAAAGGAAGAGCGGCGGGCTTTCTTGGCGCTTCAGACGGACGAAGAGCGAGAAAATTTTATCGAAAATTTTTGGCGTCGCCGTGACCCGAATCCGGACACGGAAGAAAATGAATTTCGCGAAGAATATTACGAACGGATTGCTTATGCAAACGAGCATTTCACCTCGGGAATACCGGGCTGGAAGACCGATCGCGGGCGAATCTACATTGCCTGGGGCAAACCGGATTCGATCGAATCGCACCCGAGCGGCGGAGCCTACGATCGACCTAGCTACGAAGGTGGGGGCACCACGACGACGTATCCTTTCGAAGTTTGGTTTTACCGACATCTCGAAGGCGTCGGTGACGGGATCGAAATTGAGTTCGTTGACCCGACCGGAACCGGCGAGTATCGCATCGCCCGCAACGCGAATGAGAAGGACGCTCTTTTGATGGTGCCAGGGGCCGGATTGACGCTGGCCGAGAGCTTAGGGCTTGCTGATAAAGGTGATCGAATTACGGGTATCAATAATCAGGCCAGTTTCATGCGCGAGCAAGATATGCCGTTTCGTCGGTTGGAGATTATTACCGCATTGCAGCGGCCGCCACAAGTGAAATTCAGTGATCTGGCTGGTATTGCGGGCGCCGACTCCGGCGTTTTGGATAACAATCCGCTTCCGTTTGATCTCCGGATTGACTTTTTCCGGCAGTCGGAAGACCGCGTAATTGCGACCTTTACCGTTCAAGCAGATAATCGCTCGCTGCAGTTTGAAGACGTTGGCCCGCTCAAACAAGCAAAGCTTAACATCTTTGGGCGGATTACGGCCGTCTCGGGCAAGAGATCAGGCATCTTTGAGGATTCCGTAACAACGAATGCCACGGCTGAGGAACTGATCGAGTTAAGGGAAAAGAAGTCGGTTTACCAGAAAGCCGTCGCTCTAACGCCCGGAACCTATAAGGTTGACGTCGTCGTCCGCGACGTGGGTACCGGAAACAAGGGCATCGTCAGCCAGGGATTTACCGTGCCGCGTTACGACGACAAAAAACTTTCGACTTCGACATTGATCATTGCCTCGAAACTTCGCTCGACGACAGAAAGCGATATCGGAGCTTCGTTCGTGATCGGGAATGCCAAGGTTATTCCAAACTTATCTGGGCGGTTCAAGCAGGGTCAGGAAGTCGGGATTTATATGCAAGTTTACAATGCGGGAATAGATCAGACGACGCTGCGACCGGCCGTAGATGTCGATTACGTTTTAATGCGTGACGGCAAGGAGGTCTTCCGCCAGCCGGAAGACTGGAGCGGCCTTAGCGATTCCGGTCAGCGGCTCACGCTTGCACGGCTTTTGCCGACCGATCGCGTGCCGCCGGGCGAATACGAGCTAAAGGTTATTGCCAAAGACCGCGTCAGCGGACAAATTGTCGAAAACAAGGCAAAATTCGTTATCGAAAAGTAACGGCCGATACGAAATCAAGAAAACATTAGGCGTCCACCTGGACGCCTTTTCTTTTCCTGTGCTTCCTTACCCAAACCCGTATTTGCTGCAATCCGCAAAGAACTAGGTCGTCGCGATTTGATAATTACACCTTAAATCGTTAATAATTAGCCTTTTGCCTGAAGCGCACGGTTTTCAAAAAAGGGCGGCCACGGCATTTAATCGTAAATAACAATTTGAGAGGACTTTATAAGGTGGAACTTTGGCTGGTTCTTATTCTCAGTGTGCTTGCCATTCTATTCGCAGTCTGGCTGGCGAAAAGCGTATTGAAAAAAGATACGGGCAGCGAGGCAATGCAAAAGATCTCGAACGCCATTAAAGAAGGCGCTGAGGCATTCCTTGCCCGACAAAATAAGACGATCGGAATATTGGCGGTTGCAGTCGCCGCATTGATTTTCTTCTTGTATGCGGTTTTGCGAGAGCGGAGCTCAGCCGATCCGGTTGAACCGGTTTGGCTAGCCATCTGGACCGTGATTTCCTTTGCGCTCGGCTCGGCTTGCTCTGTGATAGCTGGTTACGTCGGAATGTGGGTTGCGATTAGGACAAACATTCGCACGGCATCGGCGGCTATGTCGAGCTTAAATGGAGCATTGCAAACGGCCCTTCGCGGCGGCGCGGTCGCGGGGCTTTTCGTCGTCGCAATGTGTCTACTTGGGATCAGCATATTATTTGTCCTTGTAAAGCAATTTAGCGGCGTTCCGGTCGAAAAGATTCCGCTGATGATCGCTGGTTTTGGGTTCGGCGCATCTTTCGTTGCGCTTTTCGCACAGCTTGGCGGCGGTATTTATACGAAGGCCGCCGACGTTGGCGCTGACTTGGTCGGGAAGCTCGAAGCAGGAATTCCCGAAGACGATCCGCGAAATCCTGCAGTGATAGCGGATCTTGTCGGCGATAATGTAGGCGATTGTGCTGGCCGCGGCGCCGACCTGTTTGAATCAACCGCAGCCGAAAACATCGGAGCACTGATATTAGGCGCATCGCTTTTCGCGGCAAATTCCTCGCTTTTTATGCCTGGCCAGCAGCTTGGGGTGATTCTGTTTCCCCTGGTTGTTGCCGCCCTCTGCATCATTGCGTCGATTATCGGGGTAATGATTGTACGAACGCCAGAAAATACGGATAACCCGATGAAGGCTCTCAACACGGGCTATTATGTGACGGCCGGCCTTGCCGCTCTGATCTTTGGCGGCGTTTGCTATTTACTGCTTTATACGCCGAAGGCACCAAATGCCTGGATATATTTCTGGGCATGCGGAATTATCGGGCTATTGATGTCCGTTGCATTTTTATTCATCACGGTTTATTACACCGAGAGCAATTACCGGCCCGTAAAGTCAATCGCAGACGCATCGCTGACCGGTCCGGCGACGAACATAATCAGTGGTATCGCAGTCGGCCTTGAATGCGTCGCGATACCGGTCGTAGCGATTGCGATTGCCCTAATTTCTTCGTTTTACCTCGGCGAAATGTCTGGCCTACAACACGCTGGACTTTTTGGAACGGCTGTCGCCACGATGGGAATGCTCGGCACCGCTGGTTACGTCTTGGCAATGGACACCTTCGGGCCGATTACGGACAATGCCGGCGGCATCGTGGAAATGTCTGGCCAGCCGGATGAAATTCGCGAAAAAACCGATAAACTAGACGCTGTCGGCAATACTACAAAAGCCCTGACGAAAGGTTATGCCGTCGGCTCGGCTGCGCTTGCCGCATTTTTGCTTTTTTCCGCGTATTTGGACGAACTCCGACATTACGGCTTGACCCTCGACAAAATCAATCTTGCGAATCCTTCCGTTTTCATCGGTGCGATGTTGGGCGCAATGCTTGTTCTGCTATTTGCATCGCTTGCGATACGCGCTGTTGGCAAAGCGGCACAGGTAGTTATTGAAGACGTTAGGACCCAGTTTCGCGATGACGCAGGGATCCTTGCCGGAACCTCAAAGCCGAATTACGGCCGCACCGTTGATATCGTTACAAAATCGGCATTGCGGGAAATGGTTCTGCCGGGCCTACTGGCGGTCGGGCTTCCGGTCGCAACCGGTATCATCTTCAAAGCCATCTATCGGTCGTTTGGTTCGGCGCATTCGGCGACGTCGGCAACCGGAGCCGAGGTTGTCGCCGGCTTTCTGATGGTTGCGACGATCGTAGGAATCCTGATGGCGCTTTTCCTCAACAATGCCGGCGGAGCCTGGGACAATGCCAAAAAGTACATAGAAACCGGAGAACACGGCGGCAAAGGTAGCGACGCACACAAAGCAGCCGTCGTTGGCGACACGGTTGGCGATCCATTCAAAGATACAGCCGGTCCCTCGCTCCACGTTTTGATTAAATTGCTCTCGACAATAACGCTGGTTCTTGCTCCGTTTTTCATTTGACCGACTCAGCGAGTCGTTTACCTCTCTGGGCACGATCACCACACGCGCGGATCGTGCCCGGCTTTTTTCCATCCTTCGTTTCGATCCGATTTGTGGTAAAAATAGCTTGATGCCGTCACTAGAAATAATGACGCAGAATCGCGAGCAGATGCTTGAGATTACCGAGCAAGTGCAGCGCATTGTGAGCGAATCCGGTAAGGCAGAGGGCGCCGCTTTACTCTTCGTTCAACACACGACCTGTGGGCTAACGGTAAACGAGAATGCGGATCCGGACGTGAAATCCGATATGCTTGGTTTCTTGCGTCGGCTAATACCGAGAGACGATCCGAACTTTCGTCATTTTGAGCGCAATTCGGACGCCCATATCAAGGCATCGTTGATCGGCCCGGGGATAACTATTCCATTCTCCGGCGGCCGCCTACTACTTGGCCGCTGGCAGGGAATCTATCTTTGCGAATTTGACGGCCCGCGCCAGCGACAAGTGCTAGTTAGAATCATTGTCGGTGAATGAAACGAATCGGCAATTGCAAATAATTAAATAAAAAAGAGTCGGTAATATGACAACGAAAGCGCCGCGTGGTGATGCTTATATCGAGAGGGCGGGCGATTTTACGAAGCCGATACTTCTACATTTTCGCAATCTCGTGCACAAGGCCTTTCCGGAAATAACCGAGACGATAAGATGGGGTTTTCCGCATTTTGATCATAAGGGAATAGTTTGCAGCATGGCGGCATTTAGGCGGCATTGTGCGATTGGTTTTTGGAAACAGTCTTTGCTCGACGCGAACATTTTTGCAGAGGGAAAAAATGCGATGGGAAGCCTCGGCCGAATTACTTCGTTGGGGGACTTACCTTCGGATGAGCAAATTATGTCGCTTGTCCGGCGCGCCGTCGAATTAAACATGGCCGGGAGAAAGCAAAGAAAGAAAAACCCCGAGCCGACTCGGGAACTCGCTGTACCAGCAGACTTTGCCACCGCCATAGAGGAAAAAGAAAAACCGCGCACGTCATTTGAAAATATGCTGTACAGCCATCGAGAGGAATACATCGATTGGATCGAGGAAGCAAAAACCGAGAGGGCACGCAAGAAGCGAATTGCAACGGCAATAGATTGGATCGCCGAGGGCAAATCGCGCAATTGGAAATACGAAACGCCGAGAAAATAGATCTGCTGGCGGATTCGGCGGGAAGGGAACTTTCCTTACTGATAGATCATTCCATGCGCCGCAGCCGGAGCCGAAGTGCCTGAAGTTTTATAAATCCTTCGGCATCGTGCGGGTCATATGCTCCGGCATCGTCCTCAAATGTAACGATCCGCTCGCGGTAAAGGGAATACGGCGAACGCCGGCCGGTGATCGTAACGTTGCCTTTATAAAGTCTCAAGCGGACTTCGCCGGTTACGCTCTCCTGCGTTTTGTCGATCATCGAGCGGAGAATTTCGGTTTCGGGCGAAAACCAAAAGCCGTAATAAATCGATTCGGCAAATTTTACGCCGAGCCCGTCGCGGAGCCGCATGACTTCGCGATCCATTGTGATCGACTCTAGTGCGCGATGCGCTACTTGCAGAATTGTAACGCCGGGCGTCTCGTAAACGCCGCGGGACTTCATCCCGACGAATCGGTTTTCGACCAGATCGACGCGACCGATACCGTGTTCACCGCCGATGTGGTTCAGCGTCGAGAGCAAATCGACGGCGCCAAATGGCTGACCATCAATCGCGACCGGCTCACCTTTTTCAAAACTGATGATAATTTCCTGTGGCTTATCAGCGGCATCTTGTGGCGATTTTGTCAGCAGAAATATCTCCTCGGGCGGCGCGGCCCAGGGATCTTCCAGTATTCCGCCCTCGTAGGAAATATGCATCAAATTGCGGTCCATTGAATAAGGTTTTTCCGCGGTGGCGGTTACCGGAATATCGTGCTTTGCACAATAGGCAATCAAATCTGCGCGGCCTTTGAAATCCCAGTGGCGCCAAGGCGCAATGACTTTTACGTCCGGCTGAAGGGCGTAATATGTTAGTTCGAAACGAACTTGATCATTGCCCTTTCCGGTCGCTCCATGGGCAACGGCATCTGCGCCTTCGCGTTTGGCAATTTCAATTTGTCGCTTCGCAATTACGGGCCGCGCAAGGCTTGTCCCGAGCAAATAAACTCCCTCGTAAACGGCATTGGCCTTAACGGCCGTCCAAACGAAATCGCGAACAAACTCCTCACGAAGATCCTCGATGTAAAGTTTGGATGCGCCGGTCGCTTTTGCCTTTTCCTCGAGCCCAGCGAGCTCCTCGCCTTGGCCAACGTCGGCTGTATAGCAGATTACCTCGCAACCATATGTTTCTTTTATCCAAAGCAGCATTGCCGAGGTGTCAAGCCCGCCGGAATAAGCCAAAACGACTTTGTTGATTTTTTTGTCCATTGTACAGATTCTTTTGCGGCAGGCCGGCAAGTTGATCGCCGAGCTGAAGGCCGCAAAACTTGCATTTTCCCCCAGGAGCCTCGGTAAACGCAAAGGCAGTGGACCGCGTTAAGCAGCCAATGAACGAAAAGCTTCGCCTATAAATTTGTAATTGAGATCATTGGCGGCGTGAATCGCACCTAGATTTTCGTAGAATTTGATTGCGGGCCGATTCCATTGGGGGACGTGAAACTCAATACCGGTAAATCCCTTCTCGAGCCCACGGCGAGCGATCTCCCGCAGCAATTGGCGGCCGACGCCGCTGCCTCGTGCATCGGCGGCGACGTAAAGATCTTCAAGAAAAAGCCTCCGCTCGCCTGAAAAGCTTGCAAAAACTGGAAAGAACAGAGCATAGCCGATTGCCTGCGCGCTGCGTTCGGCTAAAAGCGCTTCGAGAAATGCATTTGTGCCGAAAAGAGCATCATAGAGCCGCTCTTCCGTCACCTGAAAACATTGCTCAAGATCCTCAAATACGGCAAAATCGCGCATCATTCGATAAATCCTTGAAACATCGGCGGTAGTTCCGTCGCGAACGATTGTTTCCATAAAAAAATTCGCGGCCGCGACGGAAAAACGGCGCGGCCCAGTTGCAAGTCGATAGGATACAGTTCGAACTGCGTTCGGGTTAATTGTTTCGACGCCGAGTCGGGTTTGTGACCTTTTGCGGCGTGATTTTTTGCTCGTCTTTTAGCGATTGTATCAACCCGAGGGCGTCTTTTTTATATTTATGTCCATCCGGAGCGGCAGATGCATATTTTTGAAGATAGTTTGCGCCTTCCTGCAATTGCTCCTTGTTGTTATTGATATAACCCGCGTTAACAAGGCTAAGCCCGAGACCTGCCAATGCATCCAAATTGTCCGGCATTTCCTCGACAACCTTGCGATATTCGGCGATTGACTTATCCGAATCGCCCAAAATGCGGTACAAATCAGCAAGGATGACCTTTGCCTGAGCTTTCCGCGCCGGATCCGTTTCAGTGGCGATGTATTCCGGAAGCAATGCCTTGGCAAGTTCGATCTTTGTTTCGTCCACCTGCTCGGTCAGCGTCATAAGGCGGAATGTATCCGCTGCGCCACGCAGTGCAGCGGCCATTTGCGAATCGCGTAGCTTTGGATCTGAAATATCGCCGGGCTGAGCATTCTTGAGAATTTCGAGCGACCGGCCGTAAGTGGCGGCCGCCGTACCGAGATCCTCTTTGACGCGACGAAAGGCTTCTACCTTTGCGCTCGGGTCTGGATTCTTTACGTTCTGGTTATAGGTGGCCACGGCGCGTTCGCGGAGTGCAGCTCCTTTGTTATTCATTAAAACCGGTGCGCTGCCTGCGAAATCAGGGTCGGCGGCGATGCCTTCGTCGTATTTTGCGATCGCTCCATCCCAGTTTTTCGCCTGAAAGGCGCTATTTCCGTCGCGAAGTGCGGCCTCGATAATCGCCGTTTTCTGTTGAATCTTGGCGTTTTTTTCCTTAATTTCCTTGATCTTTTTTTCGTATTCGGCCTGAGCTTTCTTTTGCTCTTCAGTCATTCCGGCCGGTGCATCGCCGCCCGCCCCTTTTGCTATTGCCTCGCGGACTTCCTCGGGAGTCAGTCGGCGTCCGTCGCCTTCGGAGAGCGTAATTTTAATATCGGTCTGGCCCGCTTTTACGTTTGGAAGGTATTGCGGCGCGGCGCCCGGAGCGCTAACGGATATAACGTATGTCGCACCGAGAGCCAAGCCGGCAAAATTGAAAACGCCTTTCTTGTCAGTTTTATCTGCCGGGCCAGAGGCCCTGATATCGGTCCGGAAAATCTCTACGAGAGCTCCTTGAACCGGGACAACAGTTCCGTCGGCTTTTTTTAGCTCGACGCGGCCCGAGACTGGCGCCGTCTGCGCCGACACAATCCCGGCACCTAAAATAATAATTAGCGGCATTGCCGCGGAAAGGATAAATTTCTTAAACATTGAGAACCTCCGAAGAATCTTCCGGCCGAGAAAACGGCGTCAATTCGGATGCCGATTCGCGGAAAATAGTTTGAATTAAAAGCCTATCATACTGCAAAAAGGCGCTTTTTGTTAAGCCGATGAAAACAGTATCTCTATGCTATGCTTTATTAAGTTAACTGTCGAAATTTCGCGCCGCAGATAAGGAGTATGCGTGTTTTAAACTTCAGTTCCGGGCCCGCGATGTTGCCCGAGCCGGTTCTCGAAACGGCTCGCGAGGAGATGTTCTCTTACGGCGGGCTTGGCATAAGCGTAATGGAGCTCAGCCATCGGAGCGACACATTTGCGGAAATAAAGAATCGCACTGTAGCTTCGCTTCGGCGCTTGCTTGATTTGAGAGAGGATTTCGAAGTGTTGTTTATGTCCGGCGGCGCAACTATGCAATTCGCTGCCGTTCCAATGAATCTGCTCTTCAAAGGGAAGACAGCCGAATATATTATTACCGGGGCGTGGAGCAAAAAAGCCGCCGCAGAAGCGGAAAACTGGGGCAAAGTAAGCGTGATCTACTCCACCGAAGGCTCCGGATTTTCAAATCTACCGAGCGAAGGAGAAATCTCGCCATCTCCGGGCGCCGCTTACCTGCACTACACCTCGAACGAAACTATCCACGGCGTGGAATTCTCCTACGATCTGGACGCCGGAAACGTGCCGGCCATTTGCGATGCCAGCTCAAACATGCTTTCGCGGCCGATAGACACATCAAAATATGACCTTATCTACGCCGGCGCACAGAAAAATCTAGGGCCAAGCGGTTTGACGGTTGTGCTTATCCGCCGTGGCCTGCTAGACGGCGCGGCGAGCGTCCACCCGCGGCTTTTGGATTATCGGACAGTGGCTGAAAATGATTCAATGCCGAATACGCCGAATACGTGGGCGATTTACATCTCGGCGCTTGTCTGCGAATGGATAGAATCGCTCGGCGGGCTTGCCGAAATCGCAAAGCGGAATGCCCGCAAGGCGGCGACGGTTTATTCCGCAATCGATCGCAGCGAAGGATTTTACCGGGGAATGGCGGAAAAATTGGCACGTTCGCTGATGAACATCACGTTTCGGTTGCCGAACGCCGATCTAGAAAAGCGATTTATAGCCGAGGCAGCCGACAATCAGATGATTGGGCTTGCCGGCCACCGCAGCCTCGGCGGTATTCGTGCCTCTATGTATAATGCATTTCCGACAAAAGGAGCAGAAATCCTGGCCGATTTTATGGATGATTTCGCACGTCGCTATGGATAATCAGGTTTGATTAGCCGTCGGATTTGGGGTTATTGCCCAGCGGCTGCGACGACCGCCGCAATCAATTC
>PSMA01000002.1:0-73893 GCA_040289905.1 Blastocatellia bacterium | reverse complement strand
ATTACTGGCGGTGCATGGCGGCGAAGGCTCTCGGCCAAGCGTTGCGGGGCTTTATCGGCAGGCCGAATTGCGACAAGAGCTGTCGGCAACGATGCAGTTGGAGCCGCTCCGCCGCCAGTTGCGGAATTCCCGTCAAGGACGGTTATGTCCAAATCCACTCTTTTGCGAAGTTCATCTTTGATAAGCCGGGCGCGTTCATCCAGCTCGGCCTTCGTGGTTGCAAGCGTTCTGAGCGTCGGAATCTCGCGAAATTGGGTTCCTTTTTGGTACGCAGCTAGCGTCGCTTCCAGTGCGGCATAGACAATCTTGTCGGCTCGCAAAGCACGAAGCAAAGGGTTTCGACGGAGCCGGTCGATCAGCTTTGCGCGGCCTGCAATTATTCCCGCCTGCGGTCCGCCGAGGAGTTTATCGCCGCTAAATAAGACGAGATCTGCGCCGTCGGCAATCGATTTTTTTATTACAGGTTCGTCGCCAAGGCCATATGCGGAAAGGTCAATCAGTGCGCCGGAGCCGGCATCCTCGATAAAAAGCAGTCCGCTGCGAGACGCTAGGTTTGCTAAATGCGAGTTTTCCGGCGATTTTGTAAAGCCTAGAATACGGAAATTTGACGGATGAACGCGCATCAGGAGCGCCGTCCTCTCGTTTATCGCACCTTCATAATCCGACAATCTGGTGCGGTTTGTTGTACCCACCTCGCGTAAAATCGCTCCCGAGGCGGCTAAAACGTCTGGAATCCGGAAATCGCCACCGATTTCAACAAGTTCGCCGCGTGAAATTATTACTTCGCGGCCAGCGGCGAATTCTTTAAGAACGAGCAGGGCCGCCGCTGCGCAGTTGTTTACGACTACGGCATCGTCGGCTGTCGTTAATTCGGCGATCGCGGCTTCTGCGGCAGCGCCGCGCCGCCCTCGTTTTCCAGCGTCGATATCGAATTCAAGGTTGCAGTAACCCGACGCTGCCTGGCTGGCACGCGCAGTTGCCGCCGGCGAAAGACGCGCTCGGCCAAGGTTTGTGTGAATTATTACGCCCGTTGCGTTTATCACACGTTGAAGAGAGAGCCGGCGGCGCAGCGCAAGGATTTGCGACATTGCCGTTTGAGGATCGCTCAAATTGACCTTGTCCGACGAAAAAACCAGTTTGCGGATTCGCTCGGCTGCCTCGCGGGCAATCGCGAGCGCAACGCCGCGACCTTCTTCGATTTCAATCTTGCGGCCCAAGTCGCTGCGGAGCAATTCATCGATCGATGGAACACGTGCCTGCCCAGGATTATTATCGGAATCGTTTGGCATTCTACCGAAGCATTTTATCGTAAAAACCAATAAAAAGTATGGAATCGCGTCAGCAAAAATGCTATCTTAAACGGGTGGTTGGCTTTCCGCCGCTAAGTTTCCCGCCTCGCAGATCCTCTTATGGCATCATCGGATTTATACAGAAAACTACCGTCTCGGCACGAAAACGGCGCAACGATCGAGCAGACAATAGCCAAACTCGACGAAGACATCCGCCGGCTGAAGATCGAGTTTGACATTTATTTCAATGGCGGACTGAAAAGGCCGCCACTTGAAGCGCGCGCGAGGCTTGAATCTCAAATTAGACGCCTGGCGGATAATCGGACGCTGACGTTTGCCCAGCGGTATCAGTTTAATTCTCTGGTTTCGCGATATACGGCATATCGAGAATTATGGCGCCGGACGTTTCGCTCGCGCGGTGAAGATTTCAATTGATAAAAAAATGTGCGGACGCCGATCCGAAAGTCGTCCGCACAGCAAACTTTCATTTTCTTAGCTCAAACCGATTCGGTCCCGCGATCAGGAATTAGCAGACACTTTTCGTACGTTTTCGGCCTGCGGCCCTTTCGGTCCGTTTGTGACTTCAAACTCTACCTCCTGTCCCTGCATAAGGGTTTTGTATCCTTCCCCGGTGATCGCACTGTAGTGAACAAATATGTCCTGTTGGCCGGGCTGCTCTATAAAGCCATAGCCCTTGGCATTGTTGAACCACTTGACCAAACCTACTGTTTTAGACATCTTTAGGAAATCCTCCAGCAAACTGCTTTTGAAAATTAAATTTATTCTTGCCAAAATCGCTTGTGGGATACCGGATTTCACTTCCAGAAACGTAAAAAACTGCATCTGAAAGTTAAACTCCTAGTTTCCAAACAGACTGAAATCTTAAACTGCAAGATTTGTGGGTAGCTTGTGAATGTTAAGCGATTGACGAAAGAGAATTTACTCACATTTCGGCTCAGTGTCAAGCAGTTTTTTGCTCTTTCGATTAAGCTTTTGCGGAAAGGGCAGTTTGCCGAAGGATTTGCGGAGATTGCAACCGGAATCAGCAAATGGGCAATGACCATTTGCTATAGCTGAATTACGATTTTGAGCGCGGACGTTCTAATAATGAAGTGTCACGATTTTACCGCCGTGATTGACGACTACAAACTGGAGTGATGAGCTTAAACTGAGAACGGACAAATATCTACATGGAGTGGGCAATGATTAGGGTCAGAAAATCAGATCAGCGTGGGCGTTTCAATTTCGGTTGGCTGGATACTTACCACACCTTTTCTTTTGCTGATTACTATGATCCCCAATTTATGGGATTTCGCGACCTCCGCGTTATCAATGAAGACCGTATCGCACCCGGTTAGGGCTTCCCTACGCACGGCCATCGCGATATGGAAATCATAACGTACGTAATCTCGGGCCGGCTTTCCCACGAAGATTCGATTGGAAACGGCGAGACGATTTTTCCCGCTGAGGCTTAGCGGATGACGGCCGGAACTGGCGTTTTACATAGCGAATTTAGCTCGCCGAACGAAAATACACATTTGCTGCAAATCTGGATATTGCCCGAGCGGAGCGGGCTTTCCCCGTCGTATGAGAAAAAGCGATTTCCGCGTGAAAGCAAACGCGGTCGGCTCCGCCTGATAGCTTCGCGAGATGGCGAAGACGGCTCGATAACAATACATCAGGACATCAAAGTCTTTGCTTCGGTGCTAAATTCCGGCGAGGTTCTTTTTCACACTATTCCCGATCACCGTCATTGCTGGATTCAGATTATCGAAGGCAAGCTGGACGTCAACGGCGTCGCACTTTCAGCGGGGGACCAAGCTGCAATTTCCAACGAAAGTGAAGTTCGAATCGTGGCAGAAGCAGATGAGACTGAATTTCTACTTTTCGATCTCAAGTAAGAAAATCAAGCCGCTGGAATGGATTCAGCCCCTTTTATTGCGGCTTTAAACTGTCACTGGGTGCCGATTTTGCGTCTAAATTATCGATGTTCCAAAATAATGCACGGCGTAGTCCCTACTTTTTCTTTGCAATCAGGGGTTCGCCAGCTTCGTCGGCCGATCGCCCGTCAATCTGGGGTAAATGCGTCTTTTGCCCTTTATCAGCAGATTCTCCATCCCTTGCCGCCGGAGCAGGCTCCAGGGCCGCAGTGAGGACGTCTTTAACCGTCCGGGCAAGGATGAATTCGAGCTCGCCACGGACGTCCGCCGGAATCTCCTCAATGTCGCTCTCATTTTGAGCCGGTAATATAATGCGCTTTATTCCCGCCCGATGAGCAGCAAGCACTTTTTCCTTTATGCCACCGACGGGAAAGACGAGTCCGGAAAGCGTAATCTCGCCGGTCATTGCCGTATCGTTGCGAACTCGGCGGCCGGTAAACAGCGAGGCAAGCGCTGCCGCCATCGTTACGCCGGCGCTCGGGCCATCCTTTGGAATCGCGCCCGCCGGAACGTGAAGGTGGACGCCATTTGATTTTATGATCTCTGGATCAATGCCGAGTTCGGCTGCATGAGACCAGAGGTAACTGCGCGCTGCCATTGCAGATTCTTTCATTATGTCGCCGAGGTGACCCGTTAGCGTTAAGCCCGAGCCGCCGGGAAGCAACGTAGCCTCGATGAAAAGCACTTCGCCGCCCATTTCTGTCCAAGCCATTCCGGTAGCGACGCCGGGCGGCAGTTCCGCACGTGCCTCTTCGGGAAAGAACTTTGGCGGGCCGAGATATTCGATAACATCCGATGCGTAGATAGTTACCTTTTCCGAGTGTCCCTGAGCAACCTTTAGCGCAACTTTCCTTGCTAAATTTCCGATCGCTCGCTCGAGCTGGCGGACTCCAGCCTCGCGTGTATAGCGAGTGATTATCAATCGCAGTGCGTCATCGGTAATTTCAAGGTTTTCCGGCGTCAGCCCGTTTTCTTTGATTTGCCGTGGGACAAGGTATTGCCGAGCGATATTGAGCTTTTCGCGGTCGCTGTATCCGGCGATGTAAATGATTTCCATCCTATCGCGAAGCGGCATTGGAATCGGCCCGAGCTGATTGGCCGTTGCAATAAAAAACACCTTTGAGAGGTCAAAAGGCAGATCCAAGTAGTTATCACGAAACGAATTGTTTTGTGCCGGATCCAGAATTTCAAGCAAGGCCGCCGCTGGATCTCCGCGGAAATCGTTGCCAAGCTTGTCAACCTCGTCAAGCATTAGGACCGGGTTATTGACACCGACTCGGCGCAGCGCTTGAATAATCCGTCCTGGCATTGCGCCGATATATGTTCGGCGATGGCCGCGAAGTTCAGCTTCGTCTCGCATACCGCCAAGGCTCATTCGTTCGAATTCGCGCCCGAGAGCGCGCGCGATCGAGCGGCCAAGCGACGTTTTACCGACTCCCGGCGGGCCAACGAAGAGCAAAATCGGACTTTTAGAATCGGGGCGGAGTTTGACGACGGCAAGCGATTCCAGAATTCGCTCCTTTACATCCTCAAGTCCGTAATGATCTTCGTCGAGAATACGGCGAGCTTCTTCCAGATCTAATTTTTCCTCGCTGGATTTTCGCCACGGAAGTTCGAGTATGTACTCCAAATATGTTCTTATGACGTGATAATCAGGAGCCGTTTGTGGCAGCGCTTCCATTCGCTTTAATTCTCGTTCGGCTTCCTTACGGACGTAGTCCGGAAGATCGGCTTTTTCCAGCCTCTCGCGGAGCTGCATCGCTTCGGCGCGCTCGCCCTCGTCTTCGCCGAGTTCCTTCTGAATCGCCTTTAGCTGCTGGCGGAGGATGTAATCGCGCTGCGATTTATCCATTTCCATCTGCGCTTCGCTAGCGATTTTGGAGCGGATCTGCATTATCTCCAGTTCTCGCGCAAGGGCCGCATGCGTGATCGTCAGCAATCCGTCAACCGTATGCGATTCGAGCATTTTTTGCTCCGTTTCGCCGCCGAGGTCCAGCACAGACGCGAGGAAATAGGCTAGCTGGACCGGATTTGTCTGTGACATTACTGCCATCCGGACCTCAGGTGGTACGTTCGGCAAAAGCGCGAGTGCCTGCTGGATTAGAGCCTGAATATTTCGCCGCAGCGCTTCGATTTCTTCTTCATCGATACGTTTGAGTTCCGGCAGAATTCGAACTTTTGCCCGTAGAAACGGCTGTTCCTGAAGCCATTCGACAACCTCGAAACGCTCCAATCCCTGGACGATTAACTGCATCACGTCATCGTTTCGCATCATTCGCTTGATATTGACGATTGTCCCGATGCGATAAAGATCGTCGTAGGTGGCATCGTCACCGGTTACGTTTTCCGAATTTGTAGTAATACAGCCAAGGAGCTTTTCTTCCGTACTTAGGGCTGCTTCGACGGCCTTTGTCGACCGCTCGCGGCCGACCGCAAGCGGAACCACCGTTTGCGGAAAAAGCGTCGTATTTTGCAACGGCAGGATCGGTATTTCAAATTCCTGCGGGAGTTGCGGCCGGGTCTCTGCGGCCCTAGTGTTTCCGGTTTCGCTGTTATCTGCCATAAAACTTTCCGATCTATTTCGAGTTGCGGGCAGCACAATTGCCGCCTTTTATGCTTTTCTGAGATGAATTAGCAGTAGCCCGTTTTCGAAATTGTGCTCAATACGCGCGCCTTCGATGGAGCCAGGAAATGTCAGCGTTTTTTCGAAACGGCTGTACGTAATTTCCATTTGCTGGTAGGTTACGTCGGCTGAGCATGAACGGTCTTTGCGACAGCCTGCGATATAAAGCGTGTTTCCCTGAATGTCCAGCTCAATATCTTCGGCAGAGACTCCTGCCAGTTCCACTTTGACAAGCCAGCCGTCTGGCGTCCGACAAACATCCGCCGCCGGATACCATAACCCGCCGGAGCGGACGTTTTTTGACGAACCGAGAAATTGAAAGTGGCGATTTATCGACTTTGCCATTTAGCGTTTCTTGCTCCAAAACCCGATTCCGCTGGAAATATCTTCGAGCGTTTCGGCGATTTCCCGCTCATCTTCCATTTCGAGCGCGATATCTGCCAAAGCAATAATGCCGGCAAGCGCGCCGTCGGAATTGACAACTGGCAAACGCCTGATTTGATGTTCTCGCATCAAGCGTAGCGCTTCGAAAACGGCCGTTTTAGGCGTTACGGTAAAAATCTGCCGGGTCATCGCTACAGATGCAGGGGAATCCGGGCCGGCGGATTGCGCTAGAGCGCGGACGACAATATCACGGTCTGTAACTATGCCGACGAGCCTACCCTTTTCAATTAGTGGCACGACACCAATATCGCCATCTCTCATTATTGCTGCGATATCACGCAGCGGAGTATCCGGGGACGCCGTTGTTACATCGGTCGACATAATGTCGCGGCACAATTTTGCCGATTTTTCGAAAGCGTTGGATTCACCCATAGCTTACATTTTCCGCGAGATGCGGATATAAAGCAAGAGACTTCTCGCCCGCAATGTATTCGTAAATAGAGAGGCCGCCGGCAGAATTTCCGGCGGCCCGGGGACGTGATGATTCGAAGGCAACGATTCGCGCTGAACCCTAAAATCGGATTTCGGCTTTTTGCCCATCCAGAATCAGGTCTTTGCTTGATAGCGAGCGAAGGTTTCGGCCCGAATAAATGATCTCAATTTCGCCCGATGCACTCGAATCGCCCGAAGCGGTAAGGTTGATTCGCAATGTCGTATCGTCGAAATAGATTAACTTTCCGGTAAATTCGACTGGTCCGTCTAGCCTGAATAAAGTGATTTTGGCGCTTCCATCGGTTGCAACAGAGACGGAAGCCCGGATAAGAAACATAGAGTTTGAGCCCTCGATTCGTAGAGATCCAGTGCCGAATTTGGAAAGCGATAGCGTTTTCCCGGTCACAACCGGTTTTGCAAGCTCAATCGGAGTCAAAACCAATTCAACCGGATCTGCCTGACCGTTTCGGAGCTCAACCGTTGTACCGTTTTCGGTCCGAAAAACCACCTGGCCATCAACACGGATTTCCGCAGTAAGCTCATATGTCCGACCGCGGATTATGTCCCTTGGTTCAAATCCTAGTTCGAACGGGATCGGCACCTGACGGCCGGCAACAGAGAACTTATCTTCCGCAATCGTTTCGCCGGCGGGGCTCGTTGAATCCCGTAGCCGGACGATTACCTCCGCATTCGCGGGCAACGCCATCCGCTGGCGATAAGTAACCACGCCACGGATACGCCCGGCTCGCTGCTGCTGACCGCTGCCGACCGGGACGACAAGTATGTCAGCATTTCGGGGGTTTCCCTGGGTTATTACCGGATACTGCTGATCGGTAATAAACAGCAGTCGGCCCGCGGCGTCGCGGATCTCCGCACTAAGGACGTAGCGGTTGTTTTCACGGATTTTGCTCTTATCATATGCGAGCCCAAACTCAAACGGGTTTTGGCGGCCATCGGTCTCAATTTTCTGTTCCGCTACAACTGGCGAGTCGCTACGTGAAGCATCAGTGATTCTCACCGTTAGCACTGCGCCTCGAGGCAATGCAACGCGCTGGCGATACGTAACCGTACCAGCGACTACGTTGTCCTGCGTAGTTATTTCCGGCCGACAAACCTCTTCCGTCCTGACAACCGTTGGCGTAAGGAGCGGCCGAACGCCGCCGGAAATCGAATATCTTACCGTGCTCGTTTGCGAAGGGCAGCAAAGCGGATCATTTGCCGTGTAACGGCTAAATTCCGCATAAATCTCCGTCGGCGAAACAAGGCGTACTAAACTAAATGATCCATCCTGGCGGGCTCCGACTGGCTCCGGCGCTATTGTCCCGACAAAACGGTTGGAAACAAAGACAAATCCGTTGTACTCATTGGGCCTACACATACCATCAACCGAGGCCATCGCTGTTACGACGATAACCGACCCAAAAATCTGCGAAGGGCCAAAAAGCGACCATCCCGCACGAGTAATTGCTCGATCCGCAAGGCTTTCCGGCTCGCGAATCTGTGCGCGGCAGTTCGGCGGAATCGGCGCAAATGTCCGTGGAGCGAGAGGTACGACGCCATTGCCGGTATTCCAGTTGGTCAGCGGGCGGTCAAGCCACGACGTCTGCCCGATCGCAAATCCAGAACTCAAAACGAGAAGTGCAGTGAAAGTGAAAAAGCGTTTGAACATATTTTCCTCCTAAAAGCGACAAAGACGAGCTTTCCTGATGGCGGAGTGGTCCGATAACTGCAGGTTTCGGCCGCAAATGTACCGCCTCTGAACGTAATTGATGCCAATTGTACAAGCAGCCGTTGGTAGCTATCTCTACGGAACCGCCGGCCTCCTCAGCTATGGCACGCGTAGTCCGATTCGTCTTATTCGCAAGAATCACGCTCATGCACGGCAAACAGCGTTTAAGGCAGCTTAGTCTAGGGTTGCACCAGTGCTTGGCCGTCGCGCTAGGCTTGGACCTTTATTGTCTCCGTAGGCCGCAGTTCGCGGATGTACTTTTCAAGCCCGGAAATTGTACTGAAAACAGAGAATTCCGCGGTATCGGGCTTTCTCCTAAAGCCGATTACGCGAGTCTTTGAGTCCTGTGACTCGGAAACAGTGTCGTTTTCTTTGCATTCGGCATTTAAGACATCAGGAAAACGCCGGCGAATTTCCTCAAGCAAAAAGACGTCCAGGTCGCTCTTTTGCCGCAATTCTTCGAGTTCTGTGCGAAGACCACCGATCTCGTTCTCCTGCTGCTCATCAACGATCGGAATAATTCGCAGCCTTTCGGAGACTTTGTTAACCGCCTCGGTAGAGGCTTTCTTTAGGTCCTCGGGCGAGATGTTTAGCGCAACGAATTTTAAGTCTAAGCCTGAGAGGCCGTATTTCGCCAATTTAGATCCGAGAATAACAATCTCTTCGGATTTTACAAGTTCGCCGATCGAGTAAACTCTCAGTTGCAGCGGACCTGAATCCAGTCGGACATCCGAGCGGACAGGTTGCCGTGTGTCCTTTCGGACCTCTTTTTCGATGAAGTTTCGTAGCCCGCGATTGAACCCTGCGCTCTGCAAAACGCCATAAAAAATTACGGCGCTTGGCAAAGTAGCAATAAGTACAAATGCAACAATCAGCCGGCGAATACGGACGGGCGTTTCAGGATCAACCTCCGCTTTCTTTGGGAACTTGAGAAAAAGACATATGAATTAAATCGCAATGCTGATAAAAAAGGCGTTGATAAAAAAGAAGTAGAATGCGCCGAAAAATATCGAGGAATCGAGGTGTACGAGCCCGAATCCGACGGTGCCGACCGGCGGCACTAGTGCGGTAGCGATAGCCACTCCCGGATTTGTACTCGTCTTGGTTTTGCACGATCCCGCAACAAAGCCCGCCACGCAACCAAAAAAGCTCCGCCGACATCGGGAATCGTTGGCGTTGTCCGCGCGGCAAGCTCTGGCGTCATCTCGCCAACCCGCGAGATGCGAAAATACGCCGCACTTGTCAGTATAGGGATGAGCGTCGCGATTCCAAGGCTAGAAAACGAATCGCGTAAAAGACGGCGGTCAAAAATGGCAACCCCGAGTCCAACACCCAAAATCGGCGACATCAGCGGCGAAATTAGCATTGCGCCAATGTTTACGACCGACGAATTCGAATCGAGCCCGATCGAGGTAAGTATCGCCGAGCAAATCAACATCCAGACATTTGAGCCACGAAAACGCGCGTTATTGCTGATTTCGGCGATTGTGCCGTCGATGTCAGTGCCCCCGCGTTTGGAAGTGACATAACGAAGGAATCGAATCCATCTGTCCATCTGGAACAACCCCGGAATGTCAACCTAGACGCATAAAATCCTCCGAAATGTCCGTTTCAACGATGACGTCTTCAATACCGTCGATATCTCGATCCTCGGCATAGAAATACTCTATCAGGGGCGGCGCAATTAGCGTCGTGCCGACGGCCATAAAGAGAACCGCAGCGAAAAACTGCTCGCTAATTGCGGCCATACCGAGTCCAATTTGCGCGACGACGATACCAACCTCGCCGCGCGGTACCATACCAATCCCAACCTGCGCCATTTCGCGCCGAGACATTCCCCAGGCGCCGAGCCCGCCGCCAATAAACTTTGTCAAGACGGCAGCTACGGTAACTACAATTGCGAGTACTAAAACGCTCGAATCACGAAAAACCTGCAGGTTCAGCTGCATCCCTATATGCACAAGGAAGAATGGGACGAGAAACTCCGTTACGCCTGCCGTCAGTTGGTGCATTTTATGGTTGTTTTCCGTCGCCTCTGCTAAAGCCATTCCTGCGAGGAAGGCTCCAATTATTGCCGCAACTCCAAAATAAAGCGAGATGACGGAAAGCCCAAAACAGAGAACTAAACCGATGTTAAAGAAAGGCTTATTGAGATGGAGATTTTGAATCTTCGGAGCTAGCAGCGTGATTATCCGCGAACCAAACAACCCAACGACTACGGTAAACAGGATTGCAAGACCTGCCGTTTTTGCAAGGGAAACTATGCGGACCCCGCCATTACCTAAACCCGATACTATCGAGAGTATTATCAAGCCAAGAATATCGTCGACCACGGCCGCGCCGAGGATGATCCGCGACGTTTCTTTTTCCAAAAGGCCCATTGACCCTAGTACGCGAGCCGTAATACCGACAGAAGTTGCGACCAAGGCGGCGCCAATAAACATCGATTCTAAAAAGGAACCGCCCCAAAACGAAGCGATCGCATAGCCGGCGACGAAAGGGAGAATTACGCCAAGCATTCCGACCATCGCCGCCTTCTTGCCAACCCGAAAGATGTCCTTCGGCTTGGTCTCGAGCCCAACCATAAAAAGCAGGAAAATTACGCCGACTTCAGCTACGATACTGATCAGCTCGCTCGGTTCGACCCAGCCGAGAACGCTTGGGCCGATTAGCACGCCGGCGAGAATCTCGCCAACGACAGCAGGCTGGCGGAGACGCTCAAAGACCTCAGCCATAACCTTTGCGGCAGCGATAATAATGAAAAGAGTCAGCAAGACCGCGGCGTGCTCGACGGCCGCAGCCAGCAAAACAGGTAAGTTCATCGCAAATCTCCAGAAACTGGACGAAAAGAAACAGAACGAGATAAGAGCGAATTCGCCCAAGTTTAACATCTGCAAATAACAACGGGCAAATCAGCCATTACCGGAATCAACTTGATTTTTGCCGATTGCGTTTTATAATCAAGATTTCAAGGCTGGGTAGCTCAGATGGTTAGAGCGTGGGATTCATAACCCCAAGGTCGCGAGTTCGATCCTCGCCCCCGCCACCAGTTTTATCCACTCAAAAATACTTGGCGTGCGGTCGGTATTACCTGGATCAAGATATACCGGATGAGATTTCAGATATGCTCGAAGCTCCGAGGCGCCAATTTTTAGTACCCTCGTCTGGTGTGCTGCCGAGGTTTTCACGTTTGCTAATCCGATTTCGAGAGAAACTCTTGAGAGTTAAAGAAATCTACAAAACCGCGAACCGTTTTCAGGCGAATTAACGATTCAATCGTGCCAATGGTGAAAAAATTACCCAACACTTGACGGCTCTTTACCGCGATCTTGGTTTGTTTGAACTGCTTGGCGGCGGAAAAATCCGTAATCTTTGGGAGCAAATCTCGTAGATGATCCGCAAAGGCTCGTTTTTCCTCAAATTAGTAAACGAGGTGTCAGCTCCTGGAATTCAATGTCCGATTGATTTATCGCAAATTTATGCTTCTCCGCTTTACGGGTGATGAGAGGACTATTGTAGTCGTTGTGATTCCGTATGGTGTCAGGCGGTCTATTACTTCCTGCAGGTGTTCGACGCTTCGGACGGCAACCTTCATAATGAAACTGTCACCACCAGTTCCGCGGTGGCATTCCAATACCTCGCTAGATTCGCGCGCGACTTCGATAATTTGGCTGTAGTCAATTCCTGTAATGCTCATCCGGATAAACGCGGTGATTGGAAAGCCAATTCGCGAAAGGTCGATTTCCGCCCTGTACCCACTGATTACGCCGGCGTCCTCGAGTTTGCGAACCCGCTCGATAACAGCAGGCGTTGTTAGCCCGACGCGTCTGCCGAGTTCGGCATAGCTAATGCGAGCATCGTCCTGGAGGTTGGCGAGAATTTTCTTATCGATTTCGTCAAGCATTTCGAACGCTGAATTAAAAATATAAACTATCGCAGGCTAATAAACTAATAATGTAATGAAGCAATGGAAAAATAACTTAATTCGCTTCTTCACACCTTTTGCCGAAGCGATTAGAATATTTTATTCCCGGATAACCCAGATTTTCTGACCTGCATCGTATTTTTTGATAAAGGAGCCGCCGATTATGCTGACCGAAGTAGCCCCGATGAAAGACTCTGCAAGTTTTCGGATCGAAAATTTTGCTGTTGCCGACGCAGATCTGCCGCCGTTTACGGATATGCCGTTCGAGGATATCGAGCAGTTGCATTTAGACCATCCCGGCGCGAATGATCCCGAGTACCGTGCCCGCCGCGATTACATAGCGAGCCTTGCAAAAAAGTTTCGGCGAACAGGCAACATAACAGATGTAGAATATACCGAAGAGGAACAGGCAATTTGGCGGCACGTAGCAACCCGGCTCGAAGATCTGCACCAAAAGCACGCATCGCCATTTTACCTGGAGGCGAAACGCAACCTCGGCATTTCAACCGATAGGATTCCGCAACTGTCGGAAATGAACCGGCGATTGAAAGAGCTGACGGGTTTCCGTCTAGCGCCGATAGAAGGATTGGTCGATACAAGAGCTTTCCTGAGCTGGCTCTCATGGCGGACGATGCTTTCCACGCAATACATACGCCATCACTCGCGGCCGGACTATACTCCGGAGCCGGATATCGTCCACGAAGCAATCGGGCATATACCGATGTTTACTAACCCAGATTTTGCCGACTTTTCGCAGTTTATCGGCCACGGTGCGCGGATTGCGAGTGATGAGCAAATCGAGCAGCTCGGACGGCTTTACTGGTTTACCGTAGAATTTGGGCTAGTTGAACACAATGGCGAAATCAAAGCATACGGCGCCGGGCTCCTCTCGAGCTATGGCGAACTGGAGCATGCATTTTCGGATAAGGTTGACCGTCGCCCGTTTGAACTCGAAGAGGTGATAAACCACGAATACACCTACAGCGATATGCAGCCAGTGCTTTACGTGATTCCGTCATATGCAAAACTAAAAGAGGTAGCGCGCAAGTATATCGAAAGTTTTTAACCCGAGCCGGGCAAATCTCGATGCGGTTGGGAAGAGGACGCTCTTGCTAATTTTCAAATAATCGTGCATTTAGCAACCTGGGCGGTTCTTTTGCCGAACGAGTTTAGTAATTTCCGCGACACGCATTTGCGGCCGTAGAAGCTGATCAGTAATTCTTAAAGCAATGATTAAACAGACAAATACAGCAGTTGATAAGAATTTTGCGGTGAATAATCCGCTTGGTTTGAAAAAAATACATCACGTTGAATTTTACGTCGGTAATGCCAAGCAAGCCGAGTTTTACTATCGCAAGGCATTCGGCTTTTCCCAAATTGCGTATTCTGGGCTCGAGACCGGCAATCGCGAGACAACTAGCTACGTAATGAAACAAAACCGCGTCAATTTCGTTTTGACTACGCCGCTCGGGCCCGAGCACCCGGCAGCCGAGCATATAAAAATCCACGGTGACGGCGTCCGGGATATTGCGTTTCAGGTCGAAGACGCCGACCACGCATTTAACGAGGCTGTTCGGCGCGGCGCAAAGCCGGTCGTCGAACCGCATGATCTGACGGACGAAAACGGCAGCGTTCGTCATTCGGCAATTGCGACCTATGGCGAGACGATACATTCTTTCGTTTCGTATAACAACGCTCGCGATTCGCACGGCGCAGACGGCAAGCGGCAGAACGGCGAAAAACCTGACAAGTACACATACGTCGGCCCATTTCTTCCCGGATTTCAATCTCAGTCGGTTCCGGGCGATGAAGTCGGCATACAGTTGATCGACCACATTGTCGGAAACGTTGAGCTCGGGCGAATGAATTATTGGTGTGATTATTACCGCGATGTTATGGGCTTTGAGCGATATATAACATTTGACGACAAGGACATTTCCACCGAATATTCCGCGCTAATGTCGATTGTAATGAGTGACGGAGGGCATAACATTAAATTCCCAATCAACGAGCCGGCAGAAGGCAAAGGCGGAAAATCTCAAATACAGGAATACATTGACTACTACAGATCTCCCGGAGCCCAACACATAGCCTTACTTTGCAAGGATATTATTTATACGGTAGGGAAACTGCAGGAAAATGGCGTCGAATTTCTGCGTGTTCCCGATACGTATTATGAAGACATTCCCTCGCGCATCGGAAAAATTGACGAAGATATATCCGACCTGCAGCGGCTCGGCATCCTGGTTGACCGCGACGAAGAAGGCTATCTACTACAGATTTTCACAAAGCCGGTCGAAGACCGCCCGACTATGTTTTATGAAATACTGCAACGTAAAGGCTGTAAAGGATTTGGGAAAGGCAATTTCAAAGCGTTGTTCGTTTCAATAGAAGAGGAACAACGCCGGCGAGGAAATCTCTAGGAATCTCTAGTTGCAGAAAGGCACTAAACGGAAGGTTTAATTTACTCCGAGCAAAAATGTTATTTAAGTAATCCGCGGCACCTGAGAGTATATGAATTCAAAATACCAGACCGGTTTTGGAAATGAATTCGCCAGTGAAGCCATTTCGGGGGCGCTACCCGTCGGCCGCAATTCGCCGCAGAGGCCGCCACTTGGCCTTTACGCTGAGCAGTTTTCCGGGACGTCCTTTACGGTGCCACGCGCGAACAATCGGCGTACTTGGACCTATCGCATCCGACCTTCGGTATCTCATAAGCCCTTCGCATTGTACGCTGCCGGTGGTAGCTCGCCGTCTGACGGCTCGCGGCTTGATCTGTTTCGGTCATCGCCATTTAACGAGATTCCGACGCCGCCGAATCAATTGCGGTGGGATCCGTTTCCGTTTCCTGACGAGCCAACGGATTTCATCGACGGAATCGTTACAATTGCAGGCAACGGCGATCTCTTTGCCCAATCGGGAATTGCGATACATATTTATCGCTGTAACCGTTCGATGGAGCGGCGTTTTTTCTATAATGCAGACGGCGAAATGCTCGTTGTGCCGGAGATCGGCAGCTTGACAATTTATACGGAGCTCGGTGTGCTCGAAATATCACCCGGCGAAATATGTTGCATTCCGCGAGGACTCAAATTCCGTGTTGCCATTGGCGAGCAGAGGTTCAGGTCCGATTCGTCGCCGTCGACGAATGACGAGCCACCCGATGCGACTAGCTCGTCCGCCGAAGATACCGGCAAGCGGGCCCAACCGCCCAGCTATCGTTCGGCACGCGGTTACATATGCGAGAATTATGGCGCTCATTTTAGATTGCCGGATCTTGGACCAATCGGCGCAAATGGCCTTGCAAATCCGCGCGATTTTGAAATTCCGTCTGCGTGGTTCGAAGACAAGGACGGAGATTTTCAAATAATTGCAAAATTTGGTGGCCGCCTTTGGGCTTGTGAAATTGATCATTCGCCGCTGGATGTCGTTGCCTGGCACGGAAATTATGTGCCGTATCGCTACGACCTTCGGCGCTTTAATACGATCGGCTCGATTTCATTTGATCATCCGGATCCGAGTATTTTTACAGTTTTGACAAGCCCGAGCGGCGAAGCAGGCGTTGCAAATTGCGACTTTGTAATTTTTCCTGACCGATGGCTTGTGATGGAAGATACGTTTCGTCCGCCCTGGTATCATCGCAACGTTATGAGCGAGTATATGGGTTTGATCTACGGCGTCTATGATGCTAAAGAAACCGGTTTTATTCCGGGCGGCGGTTCACTTCACAATCAGATGTCCGCTCACGGGCCGGACCTTGAAGCATTTGAAAAAGCAAGCAGCGCCGACCTCCGGCCGCAGAAACTCTCCGAAACTCTCGCGTTTATGTTCGAATCTCGATACATAATCCGTCCGACTCGGTTTGCACTGGAATGTCCACAGCTTCAAAAGGATTACCACGAAGTTTGGCAAGGTATAAAGCGGCATTTCAAATTCAGCGCAAGCGACCAACGCTGAAAAATAATAGAATCGAAAATCAGCACTCTTCGATTTCTGCCAGAAGTTCTACGAGCGGATGGTTGCCGACCCGAAAGCGCGTTTCATCGACTTCGGCTACCTCGGCGATTCCGATGCCAGAGGACGCAATGAAAATCCTTTCTGCATTTTTTAGGTCTTCCGGTCGCAGGTTTGCTTCCACCGCACCGACTTTTTCAACGATGTATTCGCGGGTTGTGCCCGCGATGCACCCCGAGGAAACGGGCGGCGTAAAAAGTTCGTTGCCGCAAAACCAGAATATATTCGCCAATGCCGCCGAGACGATTTCCCCTTTCTCATTAGGGCGGATTGCTTCGTCAAAGCCTCGGCGGTTTGCCTCATTAAATGCCATTAAGTTTTCCAGATAGTTACAGGATTTTATTCCTGCGAGCGGCGAACCCGAATTTACGGAAAACGGCGAAATCGTCAGGCGTAACGTCGGCGGCAAAGCGCGCCTCGGGGCGGTTGTGATGAGAATCTTTGGCGGCAGGTGCAGTCGCCCCGTCTCCCACATTCCTCCACCGCTGCTATCAAAAAGCGTAATTCTCGCCCGTGCTTCTGTTACTTGATTTGCAGCTAATAATTCTTTGAGTGCAGCCTGTAGCCTGATTTCTGAGACAGAGGAAATATCGATACCGACTTTCTCTGCGTCGCTACTGAGACGCCGCCAATGCTTTTCCCAGAGAAATGGCTCTCCGCGGCGAATCCTAATTGTCGTAAAAACTCCTTTCCCATAGAGCGTCGCGGCAGAAATTGCGCCGACAGCGGCAGTTTCAGCCTCTTGCACGACAAAACCGAGCGAACAGAATCTGTGCATCAGCGAGTAATTGGAAGATTCTCGTCTTCCTTCGGCGTGAATCTGTCTTTGCAGAAATCGAGAACAACGCTTACAAACACTTCAGGCTTTTCTTCCATTGGCACGTGTCCACAGTCTCTGATAACGACCATCCGCGATCGCAGCAACTTATTATGCAGACGGTATCCGTTTTCTATTGGGATTATGCGATCATCCTCGCCCCAGATAATTAGCGTCGGTTGATTGAGTAGTTCGGCGTCTTGTTCGATACGCTCCGCACTCCAATTGCGCGCGGTTGCTAGTAGCGAATTGTGCGCGTCCGCGGCGGCAAGCGGACGCCGAATCGCCTCGAGGCGGTCGCTTGTAATTAAACGATGATTTGCGGGTGCCAGAGCTTTTTCCATCTGCCTTCGATGAAAACTAATTGAATCAGCAAGAAACGGTGTAATGATTTCGCCGATACCCGGTACGGCCGCAAGCCGCATAACGAGACGTCGCTTCGGATTGTCATTGGTGACCGGACTAACTAAGATAAGCTTCCCAACCCGTTCTGGGTAATCAAGAGCGAGCATCGCAGCGACGGCTCCGCCATACGAACTGCCGACTAGGGCCGGCGCTCCGATTCCTAGCCGGTTCATAAAACGCTCGACAATTCGTGACTGTGAAGCAATTGAATAATCGAAGATCCGTGGTCTTTCAGAGTAGCCGAAGCCTGGCAAATCCAGAGCAATAACGCGAAGCCCCGCGGCTGCAAGCATAGGCGCTACGCTCCTCCAGGCATAAACAGATGCCGTAAAGCCATGAATCAAAATGACGTCCGCAACTGTCGGAGCCGAACAAAATTCTTGATAGTGAAGCCGGATACCGTCGACCGAAACGAATTTCGATTTATCCGAATGCGGTAACTCTTCGGCGGCGTCCTTCCAGCGTACGGTGGCCGACCGCGTCAACATCTTAACTGCGATCGCGGCGGCGATGGTTCCGGCAAGACCGATTGTGACATTTCTTATTTTCATACTAAAAAGATTGCCCGATGAAAGATGTTCTCGGAGTTACGGACATTTTAATTGAAAACTATCCGCGGACGTACGAGTTTTTCGTTTGCATCGAATCGTCCGAGCGCAACCAACCGGCCGTCTTGATCTATCATTCTTATCCATTCATCCGCGGCGAAAGCGTCCAAGATTGCTCGCGTGGGCATCCCGCTCCGCGTCGGCGCGACGCGATTCGGTTCGAGTTGGAATAATGGCAAATGTTTGACGGCTTCCTCCATCGGTCGCACGAATCTCGCAGGCTCTCGTGCCGCCGTAAGAATTTCCATCCGAACAGCGTCTTGTAACGAAAAGCTTCCGGCCCGCGTCCGGCGTAGCGAAGAAAGATGGGCTCCGATGCCGACGGCGCGACCAATTTCCTCGGCCAACGTCCGTATATAAGTTCCAGCGGAGCAGCGGACGCGGAGCTCGGCTTCTGGCGTGCATCGGTCTGCAACCATCGGCGTTAGCGAGATTTCATCGATGGTTATCTCCACTGCCCGCCGCTGAATCTCAATTCCGTTGCGGGCAAGTTCATAAAGCTTCTGACCGGCAATTTTCTTTGCTGAATACATCGGCGGCACCTGTTTGATTTTCCCTCGAAATTTCGCCGCAAGTCCGTACCAATCTGCCTGTTGCAAAATTTGAGTAATTTCTTCTTCGGTCTTCGATTTGCTAATTGCTCTACCCGTCAAGTCGCCGGTATCTGTCTCGGCTCCGAAACGGATGATGGCTTCGTATTCCTTTTTGTCTTTTTCAAAAAACCGCAACAGCCGCGTCGCTTGCCCAATTAGAACGACGAGAACGCCAGTTGCAAATGGATCGAGCGTGCCCGTGTGACCGACGCGCTTTACCCCAAAAATTCTTCGGATCCTCGCGACGACGTCATGCGATGTCGGGCCGCCAGGTTTGTCGACTATCAGAATTCCGTCCATTTCAATTTGCAATAGATAAAATTTTACGCTATCGGCGACGTAAACTCACCGGACGGATTTCGACATTCTTGTTCAATGTCGTAAATTCATTTTGTAATGCGGCGAAAACCGGGGCTAATATTGTCCGATATCGAACGAAAAATCAGAAATCCCGAGCGGTCACGCGAGCGGACAATGAATCGGGCTATTAAACTTCTAGCTGCAAAACCGCGGTCCGTCGCCGAGCTACGCGAGCGATTGCTGGAAAAAAGCTGGACGAATGCGGCAATCGTCGATGAAGTAATCGCCCGCCTTTCCGGTTATGGATATGTCGACGATGAGCGCCTTGCCAGAGACCTTGTAGCAGCAAAAATCCGGAATAAACCGCAAGGACGCCGCAGGCTCAAACATACGCTCGAATTAAAACAAATCGATCGCCGCTGTATCGAATCAGCATTGGAAGCAACCTTTGAGGTAACGCCCGAAACCGAGCTTATCAAAACCGCAATTGAGCGGAAAATTCGCCGTAATGGGCCTCCAAAATCCCGCGAAGAGGCAAAAAAACTGTTCGATTACCTGGTCCGGCTCGGCTTTGATTATGAGCTCATTCGCGCCCAACTGCGCCGCATCGGCATTGGCAAATATGAGTAGATTCGTCAGAAAGTTTTCCCCTTCCTGAATCCGATTCGATAATCGAGGCGAATCTACCTGCACAGGGATTAAAAACCTGATTTTAAGAACTCTCAGGAAGGAAAAATTATGAAAAAGGTTCTATTTGGTATTTTTGCGTTTGCAATTGCAATCGGTACAGCCTCTGTTTCAGCTTCGGCTCAAATGCGCGATGGCAACCCAATGGTCGGCGGAGCGCCGATGTACAAGACGAAAAACATCGTCGAAAACGCCGTGAACTCGAAAGATCACACGACTCTTGTCGCGGCGGTAAAGGCTGCCGGACTCGTCGAAACTCTTCAAAGCCCGGGGCCATTTACAGTTTTTGCACCGGTGAATTCTGCGTTCGATAAGCTGCCGGCTGGAACGGTCGACACGCTTCTCAAGCCAGAAAATAAAGAGTCGTTGACCAAGGTCCTCACCTACCATGTCGTGGCCGGTAATTTCAGCTCGAAAGACATTATCAACGCGATTAAGAAAGGCAAAGGAAGAGCTGAGTTCACTACCGTTTCAGGCGGAAAACTCTACGCGATGCGAAGCGGCAAAAACATCATCCTAACTGACGAAAATGGCGGAAAGGCAAAAGTTACGATTGCGGACGTGAAGCAGTCCAACGGCGTGATCCACGTTATAGACACTGTCCTGCTTCCAAAGTAACGAATTGAAAAAAGGCTGTGTTTTAGGCGGCCGCATCGAAACAACAAGAATCTTTCTTGATTCGCCTAGTACTCGATGCGGCCTTTTTTATTTCCGTCAAAAGAAAGATCGGAGGAATTATGAAGTTAAGATTATTAGTGTCCCTGCTGTCTGCAGTTCTGTTTGCGGCTGTAATTGCGGCCGGAGTTGCGACGAGGTCGATTACGGCCAGCTCGAGCAATCTTTCAGCGGAGCCATCGACGACACCGTCCCTCGTTGCGAAAAAGAAAAAACCGTCTGCCCGCAAATTTGAATTCATCGATGAATGGAACGGTGAAAAGCTGGAAAGAAGCGACAACCAGTGGAAGCGCATTCTGACGCCGAGCGAGTTCTACATTCTCCGGCGAAGCGGTACCGAGCGATCCTATACGGGACGCCTTCTATACAACAAGCGCGAGGGGACGTACTATTGCGCCGCTTGTGGCCTTGCCCTTTTTCATTCGGGCGCAAAATACGATTCGAAAACCGGCTGGCCGAGTTTTTACCAGCCAATAAGCAAAGACCGTATTCTGGAAATCGAGGACAGAAGCGTACCGGAAGAAGTCAGGACCGAAGTTAGATGCGCCCGCTGCGGGAGCCATCTAGGCCATGTTTTTGACGACGGCCCGCCGCCGACCGGGTTGCGATATTGCATGAATTCCATAGCTTTGCGTTTTCGGCCTGCAAAATAAATTATTTGTCGGTCGCGCCGTCAGCTTCTATGCCAGAGCTCTCTACTCCGAGAGCTTTTTTGTTTTGCTTTTCGGCAGAGGATATATCAGCATTTATCCCCAGCAGCAAGCGATGTGATAAAATTGTAAACGATGACCGGACATGAAATTCGCCGCCGTTTTCTCGAATATTTCGAACGAAACGGGCACAAAATATTGCATTCGTCGCCGCTACTGCCCTCAAATGACCCGACGCTGCTTTTCACAAATGCCGGAATGAATCAGTTTAAGGATGTTTTCCTCGGACTGGAAAAACGCGATTATACTCGGGCGGCAACTGCGCAAAAGTGTATTCGCGCGGGCGGCAAACACAACGATCTCGACGAAGTTGGGCGGACGGTTCGTCACCATACCTTTTTTGAAATGCTCGGCAATTTTTCATTTGGCGATTATTTCAAAAAAGAAGCGATCGAATTTGCGTGGGACTTTCTGGTAAATGAACTTCGGTTGGACACGCGTCGGCTTTGGTTTACGGTTTTCGAAGGCGACGACGAAGTCGGACCGGACGACGAAGCGCGGAAACACTGGGAATCAGTTGGTGCACCGCCGGAGCGGATTTTAGGCTTCGGCCGGAAAGACAATTTCTGGCAAATGGGCGATACTGGCCCCTGCGGCCCTTGCTCGGAAATTCATTATTATCTTGGTGACGATTCTCTCGATCCAGAAAAGAATCGTGCGGAATTTGTAAACGGGTCCGGTGATACGACAATCGAAATCTGGAACCTCGTTTTTATGCAGTATAACCGGACGCGCGAAACGGACGGCAGTTTTCGGTTGACCCCGCTGCCCGCACCGTCGGTCGATACCGGAATGGGCCTTGAACGCATCGCCGCAGTTATGCAGGGCGTCAAATCGAATTACGAAACGGATCTCGTAAAGCCTATAGTGGATTTTACCGCATCGCTGGCAAAGCAGGCTCATTAATATGCCGTCGCCAATTCGCATTCTTGTGATTGACCGGCAGGAATCGGTTCGCCGCGGTGTACGTGCAATTGCCGAAGCCTCGGACAATCTGGCAATTATCGATGAAGCTTTCGATGAACGATCCGGAGTCGAGAAAGTCCGCAAATTGCAGCCCTACGTTGTAATTCTCGCGCTGCGTTTTCCAAACTTTTGTGCAAGCGACGTATTACCAACGTTTTTTGCCGCCGATCCGGAAGCCGAGATTATCGTCCTCGCAGGTCATTCCGACGATGCTGAAATTCCAATCGCCCTAAAGATTCGAGCGCTTGAATATCTTTCAAAGGATACAAGTCGCGCTCAGCTAAAGGCTGCGATTCGCCGAATAGCCGCCGGCCGACGTTTCATTCCGAAAGCCGTTGCCGAAAAACTGGGCGACGATTTCGGGCTCGAGGAGTTAACGCAAGCGGAAATGAACATTCTGCGAATGCTTGTCGGCGGTATGTCCAACAGGGAGATTGCCTTCGCACTTGATATTTCCGACAATACCGTAAAATCGCATCTTCGTAATATTTTCGGAAAACTTGACCTGTCGGACCGCGTCGAGGCTGCAACTACGGCGATTCGCCGCGGACTTGTCAGAGTAAATTTATGAATCAGGAATGGATGCAATATGCTGAGTCTCACACCTCGGCCGAGAGCGATCTTTTGAGCGAGCTACGAGAATTGTGCTATTCAAAGTTTTCAAATTCCTCTATGCTCTCGGGTTTTTATCAAGGGCGGCTGCTCTCAATGATTTCGCGGATGTTGCGGCCCAAAACGGTACTCGAAGTCGGGACATATCTAGGTTATTCGGCATTGTGTCTCGCAGAAGGGCTCGATGATCTGGGCAAAGTAATTACGATAGACATACAGGAAGAGACAACTCAGATCGCACGAGAGTTTGCCGCGAGGGGCGCATTTGGCGATCGTATTGATTTCCGACTTGGTAATGCCCTTGAGATAATTCCGCAAATCAACGAAACCATTGATTTGGCCTTTATCGATGCAGATAAGCTAAATTACGGCAAGTACTATGAACTTATTCTTCCAAAACTTCGCTGCGGCGGTTTCATAATCGCTGACAATGTTCTATGGAGTGGTAAGGTGCTGGATCCGGGCCACGATCCAAATGCTCTCGCTCTTGCGGAATTTAACGAGATGATCAATAGCGATCCACGCACCGAAAACCTTTTGCTTCCGGTTCGGGACGGCCTTCTGATCGTAAGGAAACTATAGAGGCGAGACGCACTGCGTAATTACATTGAGATGAACGTAATAAACGTAATAAAGGATTCGGCGCCGGAAGAAGTTGAACTCAAGAAAAAGCAACGCCTGCTGTCGCGCCTGGCGGACACTCTTGCAACACGGGAAGAGAGAATGGCCGACCTCCGCGGAGCGCTCGAGCGATTCAAGACTCGTTATACAAACGAGGTGGCTCGTTATTATGCTGAATTTGACGAAATCGAGGCCCAAATTGCCGAAGAAGAATTGAAACTCGTCCCGGACGACGAAGAAATAAAGAAGAAAGTCGAAGAGCTTCGTCGGCGGGCCGCCGAATCTGCTGTAAATTCCGCAGCAGATGATGAAAAAGTAGATTGGATACCGACGCGCGAAGCAAAAACGGCTTATCACGATCTTGCTCGCAAGATCCATCCAGATTTGGTAATTGACCCTGCAGAAAAAAAACACCGCCACACGTTGATGGCTGAATTAAATCTCGCCTATTCCTCTGGGAATCAGAAAAAACTAGAAAAAATGGTCCGCGAGCTCAAGATCAGTCCGGAAACCGTGAAAGGCGACAGCGCTGGTGACGAGTTGGTTAGGACAATACGAAAGATTTATCAGGTTCGCCGCCGCTTGGCAGAGCTGAAGAATGAGGAAAAACAAGCGCTCGAATCCGAACTTTACGAACTAATGCAAAAATCGGAATCGGAGGAACTTGAAGGCCGCGATCTACTCCGTCAAATGGGCGAGAGGGCGAAATCACATATTCGAAAGGCCGCCCGACGACTCGAGAACCTGAAAAGCGTAAACGAAGCTCAGGGAGAATACGTCCGCGAACGATACGGAATCGATATCAAAGATTTTCGGAAATGATTGGAAATACTTCCCGTCACGCACCTACATTTTGGAACCGACCATCTAGTATTACTCATAAAGGACGAGTGCCCGTAACGGATTCGAGAAATTCTTCGTCCAAAGGCGACAGCATTTCGCTCTTCGGCTGATCAGGCTCGCGTCAGTTATTTTTTCTTCCTTTTCGTCCGGGAGCGGAAAGTTGTTTAGGAAACGTCGCATCGCTAAAGTTGCCAGGTGAAAAAACGGGACCCTTTTATCACCCAAGAATTGGGCGCGCTGAAAGCGCGGAATAAGCGATGATGTTGAATTAAACGCGGGTACTGAATGCAGCGAATGGCTTTCAATCCGAATAAGCGGATAGACGGTGAGTTGATATCAGTTCTGCGCTCGGTGTTCGGTCCAACTAGACCCGCAAGCTCAAAATCGGCGTGTAGCGATCACGGAGGATTACTAGATGGTGGTTTATGTGTCCGGCCATCACGAATGCGATTGCCCGGACCGAAATACTTTTACCGTTTGCAGTTCCTTTTAAAAGTAGAGCTTCTTGATCGAAATCCTCTAGCATTAGAAGGTTCGCTTTTCTCAGAAACGCGAATTCGGTCAGCATTCGCGCCATTTCGCGGCGGTTTGCATTTGCCGCGGCTACGAACCAATCCTGATCAAAGCCCGCGAGAGGCGTAGCGTCTCGACGCGCAATACGCAAAATCCGATACATAAAAACGCGTTCGCTATCTATTAAATGACTTAAAACTTCCTTTGCGGTCCACTTTCCCTCCTGATACGGCACGTTACCTGCGGAGCCGGCAAATGGAGCAAAGTTTTCCGTTACGGCCCTAATCTGCTCGGCCAGAATCTCGCCAATATCGCCTTCGGGGACAGCATCTAAATATGACTGAAAATAAGGATCGTATTCGCTAATTTGGGGACGGCCAATTTGAAGACGTTTCTCGTTACTCTGCATAGGTTTATTCTAACGCGATGATCGACCTGCCGATGTTGCTTATGCGGCCGTTTCCGCTGCGGTTTCGGTTATTCGCTGGATGTCGGCGCCGAGCGAACTGAGCTTCCCGACGATGGTTTCGTAACCGCGGTCTATATGATAAACGCGGTCAATGATCGTCTCACCATCGGCGGAAAGTCCGGCAAGCACGAGCGACGCCGAAGCACGTAGATCGGATGCGATAACCGGAGCACCGGTCAGCCTTCTTGGGCCGTGAACTGTCGCCGTGTGGCCGTTTATTTGGATTTCGGCGCCCATACGCATCAATTCCGCCGCATGCATAAAACGGTTTTCGAAAATCGTTTCCGTAATCTCCGCTTTGCCGCTTGCCTGTGTCATTAGCGCCATATACTGAGCCTGCATATCGGTTGGAAAATGCGGATGAGGCTCGGTTACGACGTCGCGAGCAACAAGCCCGGTTCGCTTGCGGCGCGCAAATAACGTTGACGGGTTCAGTTCTTCGATCTCGACGCCAGCTTCGCTCAATTTGTCGACAACCGCCTTCAGATGTCCCGGTACGCAATTCCTTATTTCAACTTCGCCTCCGGTAATTGCGGCAGCTACAATGAAAGTTCCGGTTTCGATTCGGTCGGGAATTATCGTATGCTCGGCTCCGCCGAGCTGCTCGACGCCCTCTATTACGATTTCTGCCGTTCCTGCTCCGCGAATCTGCGCACCCATTTTGTTCAGTAATTCTACGAGGTCCACGATTTCCGGTTCCTGGGCGGCGTGGCGAATCCTGGTTGTCCCGCGGGCAAGCGCAGCGGCCATAATTACGTTTTCCGTTCCGGTTACAGTTATTTTTTCGAATTCAATCTCAGCTCCTTCGAGGCGGCCTTTTGGAGCCGTTGCGACCACATCGCCGGAAGCCAACGAAACCGACGCGCCCAATTTTTCAAATGCTTTCAGATGCAGGTCGATCGGTCGCGTTCCAATGGCGCAGCCGCCCGGCAAACTGACTTTCGCCTGTCCGAAGCGCGCAAGCAGCGGCCCGAGAGCAAGCACGCTTGCCCGCATTGTCTTGACGAGTTCGTACGGAGCCTCGAATCGCTGAATATCGCGAGCGGAAACTTTCAATGTACGAATTTCTGGCGTCAAGACGGTCGCGCCAAGGTCTTCTAGTAACCGACGCTGCGTTATGAGGTCCTTGACATACGGGACGTTATGTAAAATTACCGTCTCGGGCGTCAACAATGCTGCCGCTAGGCAAGGCAATGCGGAATTTTTTGCCCCGCTTATCTCGATCCAACCTTTCAGCGGCCGCCCGCCGCGAATTAAAAACTTGTCCATAAAAACGCTAAAAGCGCCGGCGCTACACTATCAGTTTTGCTGATGGCACTAAGCGAAAGAGTTTATCATAAATTCGGCATACTGATTAATCGCCCGAACGAGGCCGCCGAATTTGCGAAAGGAGCCGTCGAATCTGTCTGAGATGCCGAATTTCGTGCCCGCCTGCTAGAGCGAGCCAGTCATAAGCGTTAATTTCACCAAATACAGGATGCGGAAATGTATGCCCGGAGCCGTCAAATTTCTGAAAACTTTCGCGGAGCGATTCCATTTTCAGTCGCTCGCTCTCCATCTTTTCGAGCGATTCCGCAATGGAAACGTGGCCCGTCGGTCGAACCATTTCGGGCGCTGTAAGCCGCGCATCGCGCGCAGCCTCGGCCGACTGAAGAAAATTATCGGAAAGCCGGGCGAAACCGTCGCCGAGGGCAGATTCCACCTCCGCGGCAGCGAGTAAGCGTCCGCAAATCTTTACGATGCCCGAATATACAAGCGCGGTATGCTCGACGATTTCATCGATTGTCCAAGTGTCTTCCGACGGCCTTTTTGAAGCGACGGCCGAATCAATTGACGCTAACTCGGCCTTAAATTCTGCTCGGATCGCGTCATTAGTGGCAAATATCTCATTAACAGTTTTTAGTGTCATCGGTTTAAGTTTGCCGGGAGCGGCGAAAGAATTATACGATGCCACCTCACAAAGCTCGTGACGCTGTCGGCGGCGTTTTTCATCGGTTTGACGAAGGCCGTTTCGAAGTAGATCGTATCCGGCGCTGTCCATTCTACCTGTACAATCGGGTTAAAGGAGACCAGTGACGACGGATCAGGAAGCGAAGACGGCTGCGGCGCTTGGCTCGCAACTGCTTCACCTGCATTTGTTGCTCCGAGCTTCGCTGCCTGAGCGTCATCGTAGGCCTTGGAAGAAATCAGCAGCTCGTTCCGGAGCGGAATTGCAGCTTGTGTCGGGTTATCACCTTCCGCGTCGTAAATACGAAGCTGAGTATCGAAAGCAATCGCGATTTTAGCTGAATCCGGTGACCAGACTGGCCGGACTGCAGTTAACGCATCGTCGAGTCTTCGTTCGCGACCGTTTAGTTCAATTATTCGAGGCCTACCCAGCGGCGTCAGCAAGAGACCGGAGGCGTCCGCGCGCCGTTCGAGTTCTTCCCATTCGCGGCGATGGACTGCCATTGCCGCGAGCATTCTAGAATTTGGTGACCAGGCGAAGTAATAATAGATAAAGCCTTCATTTCGCGTCACCGGCCGGAGGTCGTCGCCATCCGGATTGCAGAGATAGATTTGCTCAGTTCGAAAAGCCATTACCGGCGGCAAGGCCGGTGTCGGAGAAAAAGTAGCTGTTGGTTCTAACGATTGTGCATCTTCTGAAGGAGGTTGCTCCGCTGTTTCAACCACTGGAGTTGGCGTCGGAGCCGCCACAGCCGTTTCGCGAAGAGTTCCGACAAATGCAAGTGCCGAGGAGTCCGGAGACCAACGGATAATGTCGTGAAAATGAACAGCCAGATTGTCCGGAGTTACCGGCCGAAGCAGCTTTCCATCGCCCGAATATAAATCCAGTCGAAATTCGCCCGGCAAGTCGCCGGATCGATGGTAAACCGCTAATATGCGGCGGCCGTCCGGCGTTGTGATCGTTCGGTCCAGCTCGTCAAGCGGGCGATTCTGATCAAAATCTGCCACGATTCGCAGATCGCGTGAATCTACTGCTACCTCAGCAGGCAACTGTGGCGGCGGAACGTCGGCTTCGTAACGGAACAAAAGACGGGCGGCCGGAACAGCAGAGACGTTACCGATAGCTGGATCTCGTTGATCTAGCGCATTTTGCCGGCCACAGCCGAAAAATAAAAGGCAGAGGGATAAAACGCCGAGAGCGAAAAAACCGAAAAATGACCGAAATTCACGCATCGTTATTTGAGTTCGGCGTTAAGGTAACCCTTATAAAGACGTTTTTGGTCTTCGGTCGGGTTCTCTACCGATTCGAAAGTATATTCTGCATTTATCGGCGGCCCGAGTGTGATCGGCAGGTCACGCAATTTGTCGAACCGAAAAACTGTCAACCGGACGGTGTCGCCCGGCTTCTTCTCGGCCAAAGAAGACTGCAGAAATTGAGCGCTTGCGCGATAGCCATCAATTGCAATGATCTGATCGCCTGTATTGAGGCCCTGTTCGTACGCTGGCGTTCCGGCCGGGATAGTGCGAACAAGAAGGCGTCCACCCTCTTCGGAAGTTTCTGCACCTAGAAAGCCACGACCCTTGCCGGGAATAGAGCCGTTGAGCCGCAGTCCGATACCCGAAAAAATGCTGCCATAATCGATCTCGTCGCGTCCGCGGACATACTTTGCAAAAAAATCTTCCAGGCTTCGGCCTGCCATCAGTTCCGCAGCTTTTTGGTAATCGGCCGGCATGTAGTTCTTACCTTTTTTGAAAAACTCCGAATAGAGATAGCGCATTACGTCGTCGAGCGATTTTGTTCCGTTTGAAGCTGTTCGGATGGTAATATCCAAAAGCATATTAACGATTTCGCCTTTGTCGTAATACGAAATTTGATTATTGATCGCGTTTTCGTCCTGGCGGTAGTATTTTATCCAGGCATCGAGGCTCGCCTCCTCTAAGCTCGTCTGAAAACGTCCTGGACGCGACTGCAGATCGGAAATCAGCCGAGCCTTGTCGGCAAGCAGTTCGCGATCCGAGACGAGGCCGGCCCGCCGAAGTAAAAGGCCTTCATAATAAGCCGTTGCTCCTTCAGCTACCCAAAGCAGTTTCGTATAATTTTCATTCTCGTAGTCGAACGGGCCAAGAGCATCCGGCCGGATTCTTTTTACATTCCAAAGATGGAAATACTCATGGGCGACGAGGTTCAGGAATGCCCTGTAACGCGCGGCCGGCTTAAAGCCCAAGCGGTTCCACTGCAGCGCCGTTGAGTTAAGATGCTCAAGACCGCCGCTTCCGCGAAGATTGACGATGAAAACGTAATTTTCATATGGAAGTTCGCCAAATATTTTGTAGCATTCTTCGATGATTTTTGTCGTATCGCGAACAATTGCACGAAGGTCATAGTTTCCTTCGCCCGTCACGACAAAGCGGTGCTCTTTGCCCCGGACGGTAAACGTGATGTCATTGAAATCGCTGACCTCAAAAGGCGAATCATAAAGAATATCGAAATTCTCCGCGCGAAACACGTTTTCCTCCCCGGGCACTTTCGGCAGTCCGGTTGCCACCTTCCAGTTGCCGTAAGGAATTACCTTGACGGTCGAAGGCGCAGAGAGTGCTTCGCGTGGAAACATCAGCAGTGCCGCATTGTTCCAAAACGCGTGTTCGTCGTTTAGTTCATTGGTTCTAACCGTAAGTTCATTTGCGTAAACGCGATAGTTTACGACGATCTCGCCGCTTCGGGCTGTCGCAATTCTCCAAGTATTTTTATTTATCTTTTCCCAACCCAGAGGTTTTCCGGCGGTGTCTTTCACGACAAAATCCTGAACGTGGCGTGCGTATTCGCGTATTAGGTAGCTGCCCGGAGTCCAGACCGGCATTTTCAATTCAACAACTTCCGGCGCGGAGCGGTATTTGAGCCGCATTTCAACTTCCAGCAAATGAGTGGTCGGCTTCGGCATCGAGACCGTGTAGGAGATTTCTGGAGGCTGATTTGCGGCGCCTTCAGCCTGCCTTTGGGCGGCTCGAGCGGTAGGCTTTTGCCCAAGCGAGTAATTTTGCATAACAAAAAGAAAAATGAGCGTGGAAAAAATTGTCAGAAGGCGAGTCGTTACGGCGTGGCTGTAGGTTTTGGTCTTCATAGGTTTTGAGGATGTTGCTCGATATTTTACTATGAACCTTTCGCCCGCAGAAACCGGAGCTTCGCCGCCGGCGTTTCGACTGGGCCGAACTGGAGAATCGAAACTGAAGAAAATTATGAGTGATAACGAACAAAGGGAAGGAAGATTCTTGACGCGGCCGCTGATGATTATCTTTCTAACGGTTTTTATCGACCTCATCGGCTTTGGAATTGTAATTCCGCTGCTGCCCTTTTTCGCCGAAGAATTTGCGGCAACTCCGGTTGATGTCGGGCTCCTGATGTCTTCGTACTCGCTGATGCAATTCGTTTTCGCGCCGATTTGGGGCAGCGTTTCGGACCGTGTCGGGCGAAAGCCAGTACTGTTTTTTACAATCCTCGGTTCCGGTATTGGTTATTTGACACTCGGTTTTGCCGGCTCGTTAATGATGATTTACGCTGGCCGGATTCTTTCCGGCATTATGGGCGGCAATCTGTCGACTGCCCAAGCTTACGTTGCAGACGTAACCTCGCGGGAAAATCGTGCCCGCGGAATGGGGCTTTTCGGAATGGCCTTTGGACTTGGATTTATTCTCGGGCCGGCCCTGGCGGGCGTCCTGAGCAAGTTCGGGAATCAAGTTCCATTTATCTTCTCCGCGTCTTTGAGCTTTTTGAACGCTTTCCTGGTTTTGGCAATTTTGCCGGAATCGTTGAAGAAGGCCGACGGTGTTCATCGGGGCACTTCTGGAAGACTCGCGATGCTTATCGCTTCAATGCGAAACGTTAATTTCGCGTTCATAATCGGCGAGTATTTTCTCTTGATTACCGCTTTTTCGATAATGACGACCGCTTTTGCGTTCTATACCGCAGTTAAATTTGGTTACGACGCGGAGCACACAGGTTATTTGTTGTCGTATATAGGATTTCTTGCGGCAATCACGCAGGGCGGTATTTTTGGCCCGCTCGCAAAGCGTTTTGGCGAGCGGCGGCTTGCAATGGCCGGAACATTGATCCTGGCTTTAAGCCTTTTTGCAGTACCGTTTATCGGTAGAGATTTTGGTGGAATTTTAGGACTGCTTCTCGGTACTGGAATTTTTGCTGTTGGCAATTCGATTGCCTCGCCTTCTCTGATGAGCCTTGCGTCAAAGTCTGCGGGCGAAACTGCACAAGGTCAAGCCCTCGGGCTAATGCAATCCGGTGCAAGTCTGGCCCGCGTCGTTGGGCCGCTGATCTGCGGCGTATTACTTAACAATCGGGACAACAAGGCAGACTCGGCAACTTTGACTCGGACGTTTTTTGCCGCTGCCTTAATAATGGTTGCCGCCTTTGCTGCGGCGCTGTACTCGACGATTTCCGAACAAACGAGCGCGATTTCCGAATAAAGGGAATCGGTCAATCGTCAGCTTACGGCGCGACGGAGATTTTTTGCTGCTGTTGGGAACGAAAGGACAAACGTCGTGCCGCGGCCCGTTTCACTAAAAGCCTGAATCGTTCCACCGTGTTCCTGGACAATGCCGTAAGACACGGCTAGCCCGAGCCCCGTACCGTTGCCCACGCCCTTTGTGGTGAAAAACGGATCGAAAATTTTTCCGAGATTTTCCGGAGCAATTCCAATGCCGGTATCCGCGACCTCGATCTTGATCTCGTCCGGCTCGATGAATATCGTCCGAAGCGTGATTTTGCCGCCACCATCCATTGCGTCGCGGGCGTTTAGTATTAGGTTTGTGAATACCTGTTGAAGCTTGCCGCCATTTGCAAGAATTGTCGGAAGACCTGCTGCATAATCCCTTCTAATTTCGATATTGGATTTCCGAATTTGCGGCTCAAGAAGCTGGAGCGTATCATCAAGAAGCCGGTTGACATCTATTTCCTGTGATTCGCTGATACTGCCAATCCTCGAAAAATTCAACAGATTGCTTACGATGTTACTCGCTCTCTCGGTTTGTCGTTGCATCTTTTGCAAAAGGGCGTGTTTCGGATCCGTCTCCGGTATCATACTGAGCAGCATCTGCGTATAACTCGAAACACCGGTAAGCGGAGTGTTGACTTCGTGCGCCACGCCGGCTGCTAGTAGCCCGATGCTAGAGAGTTTTTCGCTTTGCTGCAAAGTTTCCTCGAATTTGACGCGAGCGGTTACGTTTTCAAGGACGACGATTGCGCCAGATTGAGTACTTGAAACCGAACGCAGCGGCGCGACGGCAACATTTAAGGTCAATGAGTTACCGGCCGCATCGTTTGTATGCATTTTGTACGCATTACGGGTTTCGGTTAGGTGCCAACGGGATTTGCCTAAAATGTTATTTAGGTCGTAGGCGAATGCTTCGTCAAAGACCTCGTCGACGTTTTTGCCGACGACGCTTTCGCGCGGCAAACGCATCATTTCTTCAAACGTGCTATTGCATCGCGTAATACGTCCGTTCTCGTTTACGGCGAGAAGTCCAACATTTATAGATTCGACGATCGATTCATTAAATTCCTTCAGCAGCGCGAGTTCTTCGGCGTGTCTTTGCTGCTGCTGATAGAGGCGGGAGTTTTCAATAGCAACGGCGATATAGCCGGAAATGGTCTTCAATATATCGAGGTCTTCGGAGGAAAGGAGCGATCCGTCTTTTGCGCGTCCGAGTCCGACGACGGCAACCATTTTGCCGCGCGCAACGCATGGCACGAAGTAATGTAGTTCGTGCCGAGGCGGAAGCAGTGCCGGATTTTGGTTCTCGGAATTGCCGTTGAGGCTTGTCTGCGAATCCGCAAATTCATCTGCGCGGACAACTCCTTTTTCCGCTGATTTCTGCCGGATCATAGTACGGAAATCGTTCGGTATGTGGAAGTATTCGCTAAGGCCGACCTGTTTTGCGACGCGATAATGTTCGCTGCTGCTATCGTCTTCGATAAAAATCGCAAGTTTCTCAACGTCAAGCACCTGTTGTAGCCGATCGGTCAGCGAATCGAGCAATGGATCTAGTTCGGTTGCACCTGATAGTGTACGGCCAAAATCTATCAGTCCTTGTCTGAGGTCGTACTTCGTGCCATAGAAATATCGATCTGCCCTTTCTTGCAGGAAGTTCTTGATCGGCTCGCTGAGCATTACGATCGCAGCCATTGCGATTACCGCGATCAAGGCCCTGAGCGTAATTTCAGTTGTCGATAAATCATTGCCGATTGCTAAAAAGACGAGCCCGATTGCTACGGCGCCGATCATCATCGCGATGGCAAGCGTCGTCAGTGCATAGACGATTGCCCGCCGGACGACGACGTCAACGTCCATCAAGCGATAACGAACAACCGAGTGTCCAAAGCTTAATGGAATCAGAGCGAGCGGGAGCGTAGAAAGTGCGGAAGTAATTAGATCGTCCGGAAGATAGACGATCTGACGGGCGATTTGGACACCGATGATCGGAATAATCGATAAAATCGTCCCCCACATCGCCCATTTCAGCCTTTGACGAACCATTACTTGCCGGTTTGTAACAAAGCGCCAAATCAGAACCGAGGCGCCGAGAGAAACTCCGCCGACGAAATGCACCAGAAGAAAAAGGTTCAGTAGCTGAAAAACCTTGTAATCGATGACGACACTTCGGAGCCATCCGGCAAAGTTTTCCGCAGGCACGAGCAGGCCTAGCGTGAAAACAATCGATGCCAAAGAAAGCAATACCGCCGACAAGTAAATCGCGTAAGTCTGCCATCGTCGCCGGTGAAAAACTTCCGCTCGGACCGGATACCGGAGACAGAAATGGACAAATAGCGGTACAAAAATTGCGAAAGCTATGTCATCCAGAAGGCTGACGGCAAGGTCAAAATCCTGTTCGAGTCCGATCGGATGATAAGAATGAAAGACGAAGGCCGCGAGGCACACAGAAGCGAAGTGAAGCACAAATGGCGAGCGGCTACCTTGTTTAAAGAGGACGAAAAGCCCGACGCCTAGCCAAACAAACCCGACAAAAGTCAAAAATATAACCGACGGTGGCCAGCGGGGAAGAGAATCGATATTTCTTAGATCTGCATAATAGTAATTGTTGGTAAATGAATATTCGGGCCGCTGGTAAAAGTAGGTAAGGCTGCCGCCGACCTTAGCGGCGTCCAAATACATCGGAATATCAGCCGGCGATGTAATTTCGTCGAAGTTTTTCCCGTCAAGACTGACCGCGAGTATTCGATCACCTTTGACAATCCCGGCGCGGGCGCCGGCAAGTCCTCGGATTACCTTTTCCGCAAAAATGCCGTCGCCCTTTTTAACCCAAAGGATACCGTCGGTCGGCGGAAAATCGTGATAGGCGCGCTGGGACAGGTTGAGTGCGGCTCCAGCGGTAAGCAATGCCGCTATGGCTAGCCAAATAAGGCTCCAACTTGTCATCACCTTTGCCTTCATTTTCGGGCGAACTTTTCCTGAGGGTTTTCAGGCAACCAACGTTCCATCCCAACGGCGCCCACGAAGACGTCGAAGTGCCCTACTTACAACAACTTACCTTTTGGCGAGTGCGTTTCGGCGGCATTAGATATACGAAAAATCGGATTTTTGAACCTCCAATCCAATAATTTGAACAAGCTTTGGATGAGCAATATACGACAAAAACGCTGAAAAATAGCGAGTTGCGAGCGGAAATTCCGGGCGGCGATCTGCAGAGACGATTAGAATCGAACCAAAATCCCGCCGCGAAGCATCCTCTTTTGGCCTTTCAAGCGAAGCGTTCCTAAATCGGACGCGAGTCCCGATGCGAAATCAAAAATGTTGCGAGCATCTACGATTGCTTCGGCGCGAATTGGCAGTCCCAAAGTGGGCAGGTTTTGGGTAACGAGAACGCTGAGCCCGGGATCGTAAATAGCGACACGGTTTTGAAAAGGATCGACGGCAAAAACCGTTGCCTCTGGGGAAAGACGAAAAATCGTCTTGACATTCGTCCCAGTGCTGAAATCCGCGTCAATTTGTCCGAATAAGGACTGAAAATAATCGCTTTCGAACACGTCTCCGCCTGAAAAGTAATTTGGCGAAAGTTTCTGCCCGAGGCCAAAGCTGTAACCGGCCGAGGCGCTGACTCTTGGAGTAATGCGCCGATTGTAGATCAAAGCTAAGCCGCGTGCCGGACCATCATTATTCACGGAAAAACGTTCGTCGCCGATAAGTCCGCCTTCGCGCCTGGCAATGGCCGAGACCGAGCGTCCCGATGCGTAAACCGTGTCTGCAAAGACGTTTGCGGTAATCGATGAGCGGTTGTCGAGAATGCGTTCGATTCCTAATTCCAGCCGCGAAGCACGGTTTTTATTCAATCGCCCCTTTTTTATCACAACATCATCGACCGCGATCGGCTGACGAAATGCAACTTGCGAATCTTCGAGCGCGATGGTGCGCGACCAATCACGATTGTCGTCAATCGTAGTGAACGATGAGCGAAAACGCGTTTTCGGATTTACGTCATACTGAAACCCTAATCGGGGATTCAACGAAAATTCATTGCCTGCGCCGAAAAGCTTGGAAAAATCCAAGCCGTAAACGAGAATTATGCCTTCGCGGACTTTCCATTCGTCGCTCGCCGAAATCTTAAACTCACCCAGATCGACTGGTTGGCTTTCGCGGATAAAAGCTCCGATACGAGCCGCACTACCGGCAAAACGGAGTAGATGGTTTTCCGACGCGCGTAATTTTACGGCTACGTCGGCCGATTTCGGAGCGGATTCGCCGCCCGTCTGTCCACTGACAATCAGAGTGAGATTCTTGCCAATCGGTATAAAACCAGCAAAGTTCAGCCCAACGAATTCGCCGTCGGCTGCGGAGCCGAAGTAGCTCAATACAGCCCCACTCATTTTCTGCGGATCATGCCGTTCGGTCAGCTCGTTGTCTGCTACGTCCGCAGAATCCAGACTCGGGGCCGCGCCTTCTGTGTTCTGATAAATCGAACGGCTCAAACCGGCCGCGCGCCGGACCCATTTCGGGTTGTTACGGTCTATCCGCCTCTCCGGCAACGTATCGCCCTGTCCCGCCCGCTGAAGTTTGAATCCATAAACCAAGCGGGCAGCCCGGAGCACTTCGACATCCGAAACGGAAGCCGGGTTGTAGCCTTCGGCAACGGCCAAAACCGTATAAACGCCCGGTGCAACGCGCGCCAGATAGCTGCCGTCGTAAGCCGACTGCACTTGTTTGACCAAAACTGACGTTCCGGCGCGGAAAATCGCAATCGTTGCATTGGCAATCGGATATCCGGCTTCATTGCGGACGACGCCCTGGATTTCCGCGAGCGGTCCGCCCGCCGTGCGCGCGAAGGAATTTCTGACCACAGTTACGGTCAAAAGCGCCATAGTAACTGCGATCACATAAATGCGAAATGGGCCGCTCTTACTAATATAACCTCGTTTGCTCATAATTGTTCTGCCAGAGTGAGAGCCCACCACCCGCAAACCTAAAGCGACCTGCCCAAAATGAAAATACGCGAAAATGCACGGCCACTCAACCTTTGCGGCCGTAATGCCGCCATCTCAAGGTTAACTCACGTATTTTCCTTTCAATCTCGGAGCGTGTCAAGCAGTTTTGGGGCAATTTTACTTGGCCTCTGGGATGCGGAGAGGCTTGACAAAAGTTGCCCTCGGGTTAGAATGGTTGATTGATCCAAGTCGGAAATTGATTTTTTGATTTCCTCTAGGCTTTGCGGAGACGTGGCTGAGTGGCTGAAAGCGGCGGTTTGCTAAACCGTTGTACCTCAAAAGGGTACCACAGGTTCGAATCCTGTCGTCTCCGCCAGTCTTAAACTTTAGAATGGGCCGCTGATTTCCCTTGATTGGCGGCCATTTCATTTTACCAACTCACACGCAGCAGGCGATTTAGTCATAAATCAAATATGCCGGAGGCGGCAATGACGATCTTACGGAATTTCCTCGCAGTGATGCTTGGGTTACTGATTGGTGGCTTTGTGAATATGGCGATCGTTACGGCAGGCTCACTACTTATTCTGCCGCCCCCGGGCATCGACCCGACAAATGTCGAAAGCTTGCGCGCAGGAATCGACCGTCTCAAGCCAGTTCATTATGTTGCGCCGTTTTTGGCGCACGCGCTAAGTACGTTTGCGGGCGCACTGGTTGCAGCCCTTGTTTCCGGAAGCGGCCGCAGAATTGTCGCGGGAATTGTTGGTCTATTTTTTCTCTCTGCCGGCATAGCTGCGGCCGCGATGATGCCTGCGCCCAGGTGGTTCGTTTTTATCGATCTAGTTTTCTCCTATGTTCCAATGGCTTGGCTCGGTTTTAGACTAAGCGGCAAAACTCCTTAGACCCTCACCGGTAGACCGCCGATGCGGAGCCCGACCTGATTCACTCAAATAGAGCGCTTGCCTTGTCAAACTTGCAAGGTGCACAATCGAAAAATCCGCGCAACGTAGAAGCTTGCGGCGCTGCGGAATATCTTTTTCGTGGATTGCAAGACAATGTTTTTAGCTGCCTGTTTACTTTTGTTTGCGGCCGATTCGTCTTGGGCGCGAATGTTTACGCTTGACGAAGGCGTTTCGCTTCTTGAAAAGATCGTTCGTCCTGTAATTGTTTACATCGCGTTGATTTTGATGTTGCGAATATTCGGCCGGCGCGAGCTTGCGCAGCTCAATCCGCTGGATCTGGTTGTAATTCTCTCCATTTCCAATACGGTCCAAAACGCAATAATCGGCGCCGATACCTCTCTAATCGGCGGCGTGATCGGCGCAACCTCGCTGCTTTTGGTAAACTATGTATTTTCGCGGCTGAAGTTTGCGGCAAAGCCGGTCCAACGTATTGCGGAAGGCGAGCCTTTAGTGCTGATAGAGCACGGAGAGAAAAATTCGGAAGCATTACGCCGCGAATTGATCTCGGACGCCGATCTCGAGATCATCGCACACGAACACGGCCTGGAAAATGCTTCGGCGATTGAAAAACTTGTGCTGGATACGAACGGGACATTTCTCGTTTATGGGAAAAACGAAATCCGCGATGCAAAGTTCAAGCACGAAGTTTTGAAAAAGCTTGATGCGATTCAAAAACGGATTGATGAGCTCTCGGCAGCTTCGAAAAATGTATAGTTTGAATGCTTTGATATGACAACACGCGTTCGATTCGCTCCTTCGCCGACCGGATATCTGCATATCGGCTCGGCGCGGACAGCACTCTTCAATTACCTTTTTGCGCGTCATACGGGAGGCAAATTTCTTCTTCGGATCGAAGACACGGACCTAGTACGCTCGACTGACGAATCCACCCGATCGATACTAGAGGGTCTCGAATGGCTTGGTTTACAACCCGATGAGGAGATAGTTTTTCAGTCCGCTAATGCAGCAAAACACCGACAGGCCGCCTATCGCCTGTTGGAAGAAGGAAAAGCATATCGAGATTTTACGCCACGCGAAGAAAAGGCTGGCGATGTAAAACAATCCATTGCCGAGCGCGCCCGTGAGCTGCCGGAAAAAGGAATGCGGGATAATCCGTATCGCGATTTGCCCCGCGAAGAATCGGACCGCCGAGCTGCTGCGGGCGAGCCATTTGCAATTAGACTGAAAGTTGCCGCCGAGGGAAAAACCGAGTTTGAAGACAAGGTTTACGGCCTGCAAGAGCGCAATTACAAGGATATTGAAGACCTTGTGCTTCTGCGTTCTGACGGGCATCCGCTTTATAACCTTGCGGTTGTCTGCGACGATATCGAGATGGGAATTACGCACGTTATTCGCGGCCAGGACCATTTAACGAACACTCACAAGCAAATTCTTATTTATCAGGCACTCGGGGCAAAAGTGCCGGAATTTGCCCATTTGCCGCTGATTCTAGCCCCAAATAAGGGGAAACTTTCCAAACGCAAACACGGAGAAATTGTGTCTCTTACGACCTACCGTGACGCGGGCTTTTTGCCGGACGCTTTTCGTAACTTCCTTGCATTGCTTGGCTGGTCGGCGAATTCTGAGCGCGAGATCTTCACGATGGAAGAACTCATAGAAAAGTTTTCGCTCGAGGGAATCCATCGTTCTAACGCCGTTTTCAATTTTCGCGAGGGCGACCCGAAGCACTGGACCGACGATAAGGCAATCTGGATGAATGCCGAATATATCCGAACGATGCCGCTGGCAAGTTTGCTTCCTTATGTAAAAGCGGAACTTAAGGCCGCTAAGCTTTGGCGCGATCAGTACGAAAGCGTTTCTCTGAGCGAGGAGGTGGCGGCTCCCGTCGCTGCTCCTACCGAAACCGGCTCACCCGAATGGTTTACTTTTACGGTAAATGTTATCCGGCAGCGCTTTTTTACGTTGAAGGATTTTTCGACGCAGGGCCGCGCATATTTTAGTGACGATTACGATTTTGACCAATCGGCTGTCGAAAAAAATCTAAGGAAATTTCCCGAGCTGCGGCAGTGGCTACCCGAACTTGCCGATCGTTTCGCGGCCGAATTTGGCGGCAAAAAGCCTTTTACGGAAGAAAATATCGAATCGGTCGTCAAGGTTTTTGCCGAGGAGAAAGGAACCAAGCTCGGCGTAATAATGAACGGCGCAAGGACGCTGTTGACGGGAGTCGCCGTTGGGCCTTCGATGCTGACAGTTTTTGCGATTCTTGGACTCGAGCGGACGCTCCGTCGCCTGCGAAGCCGCATTGTTTGGAACGATTAAATGCATTGCCTTCCTGGCTCGGCAACCATTATGAATGCTCTTGTCCTGCGCGATGAAAGGGAACTCGATGCCGCTTGTGAGCGTCTTTCGCGGGCGGATGCTCTTGGTTGCGATACGGAGACCTCCGGACTTCGGGCATCAAGCGGGCGACTCTTTTCTATTCAATTTTCCGACGGTGAGTTCAGCGTTCTAATACCGGTTAGCGAAGGAATTCCGGCTGGGCCGTTTGCGGAAATTCTCCGAAGCCGTTCAATTACCAAAATCTTCCATAACGCTCGGTTCGATCTCGCCTTCCTCGCGGCAAACGGTTTAGAAACTAGGAACGTTTTCGATACGATGATCGCCGAAAAATTCCTAACCCGTGGCGCTCGGCAGGGCGTTGGACTCGCGGAAACTCTATACCGTTACTTTGCGGTCGATCTGGACAAATCGCCACGCAAGAAATTTCATCGGAAATGGAACGGGATCTGGACCGAAGATCTTGTTCGATATGCTTTAAGCGACGTTGTTTATCTTCCTCGCCTGCGGACGGAGCAACTACGATGGCTCACCCGCCTCGGGCTTGCCAACGCCTGCCTCGAAGAAATGCAACGACTTTTCCCCGACGTAAACCGCCGGTAGTGGGCGAATTGGTTCCTACCAACGATGATATGCCGGATGGCCCTCTTTTACGGCGACAAACGTCCCGCGACAAGTTGCCGTAACCTTGCCCTCTGCAATCAGCTCAGCGTCAACAACAGCGCGGTCAGCGGTCGATTCGACGACGCGTGCGCGAAGCTGCAAGTTCGAATCCGCGGGCGTCGGTCGCAGCAATTTCACGTGAAAATCCGCAGTTACTGTGCAAGGTGGCGTAGCCAAACCATTGCGTTTCATCAAATGATAGGCTGCAGTCCAATTCGAGTGGCAATCAAGGATGGCGCCGATAATTCCGCCATTAAGGACGCCCGGAAACGCCATATGATGCGGTTCTGCGTGCCAGGTAGCTACGACCTCATCACCCTCTGGAAAACTGCGAATGTGAAGACCTTTTTCATTTGCCGGCCCACATCCGAAGCAGATTCCAGCGGGCGAATATTGCTCTTGCAAGGATTTCTCGCTCATACCAGAAAAGGTTTACACGCACGCAGACAATTTTCAAGCAAGGGCGATGGTTTTTTAAGAGGTCAGAGCTTCGGATAATCCGCAATCAAGACAAGAGATAATCCTGAAACGGGCGATTATTAGGCGAGTTCACCACCAACGTTTCGGAGACCTTCTTTTTCGGCGCGCTCGTTGTCGAGTTCCGTCAAAACGTCAAGAATAAAGTTTGTGTTGCTCGAAACATTGATGACAACCGGGAACTCTTTTTCGGAAATCTGGAATTCAAAAGTACCACTACCGATTTCGACAATTTCCTTAAATGCTGCGGTGCCGTTGCGTCCGTTGCATTCGGCATCTACGATCTTTCCTTCGTTGAATGAGACGTTTGCCAGACATAGGTCGGATTTGATCACCATTAGCCCTGTCATCCGGGCGTTTTCTATTACCTGAACAGCGTCAAAAACGCTGACAAATCCAAGATTGCCAGCAAATGTTACGTCTGTCCGTACTTTTTGCGGCGAGCGATCGCGCGTAATCGCAAAATCGGGGCGACGAGCTCGGCGAATAGCTTCAAGTCCGGGAGCAACAGAAATTCGCGGATCTAAAAGTTTCGCCTCCTGCAATCGATCGTACGCAACGTCGAAATCTTCGCGGGCGATGTAAAGCGTTACTAGGGCAAGACATTGACGTGCCGCTTCGTTGAGATTTTTTTGCTGGATGCATATTTCCCGCATTTTTTCGCGAAGTGGAATCGAGCGCGGGCTTCGCTCGATCGATTTGCGGAGAAGCAAAAACGCCTTTTCCGGCGAACTGTATTTGACAAAGAGGTCCGCGTCAAGCAGCACGGATTCAATCGAGACTTCGGAAACCGGAACGGCTGGCTTTTCGATGACTTGATTCATAGAACGCGGGTGATCGGATCGAAGCAAGATCGTTCAACAAATCGAAAATAACATAAAATCTTGCGCGGGGTCATCAATTCTGTGTCGATTCGGTCAAAATGAAAGGCTGCGGAAACCGATTCCGTGGCTAGGAATTCGACTCAGAGGTGCATCCTCCACTTTAAAAATCGAACCGAACGCCGAGGCGGATATCGCGCTGCCGATAGGTTCGTGTCGGGACAAGGAAATTTTGTAGCGCGGTTTGTGAGGCGTTTGTGCCGATAAAATCCACAAATTCCGCACCGAAGCTAAAAATTGCGAGGTTCAATACATTTCCGATTTCTATGTTCGGCCGGAGGCGAAATCTATCGCCGAACCGCCATTCGCGGGCGATGTTAATGTCGAAAAAGAATTGCCCCGGGCCGGTGCCCGCATTTCGCGGAAGATTTCCGCTTGCAGCGCCGATCGGCTGCAGTTGGAATTGTGCAAGCAAAGCCTCCGGAACCGGCGATCCGGGCCGCCGCCATTTCAGGTCTTTGAGGTTACCGGTAAAAATTACGCGATCGGTACTTGTATCGTTTAGGTTTCTGTCAACGCCGTAACCCAAATTAAACGGAGCCGAACTAGCAACGCGGATAAGCGGCGAGAATCGCAATTTCCCGAGCCAGAAGGGCGTATCGAGCGTCGAAGAAAAAACGAACCGATGTCGCCGGTCCTGAAGAGCGCGTGCCCATTCACGCGAGAAATCGCCATTAATCTCTGCGTTGCTTGTGTTGTTCAACCCATCATCTTTGAGGAGGCTGAAAGTGTAAGCAAGCCGCAGCGATGCCCCGAAACCATTAGGAAATTTTCGGTAACGCCGACGAAATTCAACTACTAGGCCATTGTAGAGCGCGTTGCCGATCGATCCGACCTGTTCCATTTCATCGACGCTCGGGTCGGGCCGGAGCCGCTGCAATGCCGCGCGGGCAATCCCGATCGGGCCGCCAATCGAATTGCTCGAAACACCGTCGCCGGCGTTGGAATTCGGGCGCGTTGTCAAGGTGCTGGTTGTATTGAGGTTTATCCAACAGATGACGTTCACGGTTGTGCCGCAGGTACCGGTTTGTGTAGATGGATTGGTTGAAACGCCGATCGGATCGGTCGTCGGGCCGAGATAGAAACGATAAGTTCTCGTCGTTCCGTTGACGTTGGTAAAGACAAACGGCGTCGCGAGCAAATATGACGTATAGTCAGAAAATCCAGGAGGTAGTAGAGGAAGATTGATATTATATTCGCGCCAAAGGTGCGCGGTTTTGTTCCAGGTGTAATTCGCCTCTAGAACCCAACCATTTCCAATTTCCTTTTCGAAGCCGAGATTCATCTGATAACTTTCCGGTATCTTCAAATCCGGCGCGACGCTTCGTAGTGGATTGCCGCTGCTGCCTGTATTTCGCAAAAATCCAAATGACGGCGAACATGGCACAGGATTCGTTGCCGGGCCGCACAAAGCCGAGGTGATTGCCGAGCGAAGATCGTCAACGCTCGAAAAGCCATTGGGAAACCTCTGTGCGATAACGGCAAGAATCTGCGACCGCGGATTCAATGTGCCGGTTCCGGTCGAAGTCGGGATCGTATTCGAATCGAAAGAGGCGACGCTACCCAACCGGTTTTGGATAAAATCACCTATAGTCCGGAGAAGGACCCGGTTATAGACAATTGCGGCACCATAGCGAATTACCAATTTGCCTTTCCGGAAAGGATCCCAGGCAATAGCAAATCTTGGCCCTAGATTGTTCTTATCGTTGACCGCCGTTTCCCGCTCGTAGCGCAGGCCGTAACTTATAGTCAGGTTTGGCCGCAGCCTCATTTCGTCGTTGAAGAAGATACCCCAGTAGGTATTTCTTACATCGGTTGCCGTGCCAAAATTCTGCCGGTAACGCGTAACCGTATTATTCGAAAAATTAAAGACGTTACTGAAATTAAACGTACCGGTAGCATTGCCGAGGACGAGTGTTTTGGAATTCACGTATTGGACGTCAAAGCCGGTTTTAATCGTATGGAAGCCGGCAACGTGCGTAAGCGAATCCTTGATCTGGTATCGCTGCTCGTTGCGGTTATCGGCAAAGTTTTGCAGCGAACTGGCTGTTGAGTTTCCGGCGACCAATGTTTGCGTTGAATTGGTAACTGGATTGCGGTAGCCAATGAGGACCACCGGCGCAAATGGGTTGTCCGTTTGAAAGCTCGGCGTAAATCGCGACCACTGAAAACCGATCTCGTTTACCGTCCGAGCGCCGAAGACGTGGTTATCCGTAATGTTAAAAGCATCGGAATCGATATTTTTTGCCTGGAGGGCTTCTTCGATACGCGTCACGAAGGCCGAAGTTGTCCTTTGGTTTTTTCGCCTCCCAAACTGCCAGCCAAATCGAATGTCGTTATTCTTCGATATTTTGTGATCGAGCCGAAGCGTTACGATATTTCCAACGTTCGGAGTCGGAAATTGTTTACGATAAGGAGAGATGAAACCGGCGTTGGCTGGACATTGTGCCGGATTGGAGTTATCGCAGAATTGCTCCGTACTAGTCGGCTGCGGCAACACGAAGCGGGGATTCCCAACAACCGGCAGATAAGTATCTATCAACGTTGTATCCACGAACCGCTGGTATTCATATGAAATTGTAAAAAACGTCCTTTTGCGGCCGTCATAGAATGGAAAACGAATCGGCCCGGAAAGTACGATTCCCGGATTGTAATTCGTTAGAGGAAGTCGCGAAATACCGCGGCTATTGTTATACCAGCTGTTTGCATTTAAGTTATCATCGCGAAAGAACATATACGCCCGGCCGCGGAATTTATTTGTTCCCCGTCTAAGCGAGAGGTTTACCCGCCCACCGGAAGCCCTGCCGTATTCAGCCGAAAATTGATTTCGGATTACTTGGACTTCGGATACAGCTTCTAGCGACGGCTGAAAACGATCGCGTGCCGAGCGATCGTCGTTATTATCGAAGCCATCGATTGTAATGTTATTGGAATATGAAGCGCCGCCGCTAATTGTAAAATTCCCCTGCTCGAGCGGCGTCGAGCGCGGATCGGAATTGCGGTCTTCGGCAAGGTCGCTCGTTGACAATGCTTCTTCTGCTGTTCCGCCTAGCGTTAAAACTAAATCCAGAGGGTTTCGGGCATTGTTTGGAATTTCTTCAATTTCGCGAGCTGTGAGCGTACTGCCGACGATCGTTCGCGAGGTGTCGATTGCGGGCGCGTCTTCGTCGCCGACCGTTATCGTCGCTTCAGCGTGAACATCCGCGGGTCCTAGGGCAAAATCTAGTTGGAGGTTCTGAGCGGCGATGGTTTCGATCCCAACTCGTTCCTTTGTTCCAAAGCCCGCGGCTGCGGCGCGAACCGTAATCGTGCCTGGAAGCAGATCGATTATTCGGTATCGGCCTTCGTCGTTTGCCGTCGTGGTCCGCGACTGGCCGGAAGCTTGATCGATTATCGTGACCGTGGCGCCCAAGACCGGCAATCCGTTCGAATCCGTAATCCGACCAAAAATAGTGACCTTGTCAAGATCTTGCCCAGTGACCGGAAAACAAAAAGCGATTAGAAGTTGAAAAAGACACGAATAAAGAACTCCTGGGATAGAGCGCTTCATAATCCGACTCCTTTGAATTTGCTTGTGGATGAGTTTGTCGGATTATTTTGCAAAAAAAATCGCTGCGAAGGCAAGGCGCAGAGAACGCGTATTTAAGGAGGGATTAATTTTGCGTCTCGGAATCCCCGTTATGCTCGAGCGCAACACTGCGGCGGATCCTTGAAATGGGAATCAGCGCATCGGTTGTCGCTTCGGCCGCGCCACGGCGTGTGAATTCAGCGGCGTGTGCCTGCAGATACTGAACGAAACGCTCGAATTCACGCTGCATTTCGGCCATTTTCTCACGCATATTAAGGATTATTTCAACGCCGGCAAGGTTAACGCCGAGATCGCGCGTAAGCGAAAGGATAACCTCGAGCCGCTCGAGATCGCTGTCCGAATAAAGCCGCGTGTTTCCCTCCGATCTCGAGGGTTTCAGGAGACCTTCGCGTTCATACAAACGAAGAGTCTGCGGATGAATATCATACATTTCCGCGACTGCACTGATCGTATAGGTCTTTACGCGTTTCTTTACCATTAACTTCTTCCGCTTAGCCTTTCAATCAGAGGTCTAGCAAAGCTTATTCAAGGCCCATAGCCTTTCGCGGGTTTTCGTCGTTGAGTTTACTGAATTGCCGGAGCAATTCCTTTGTTTCCTCCGAAATCACCTTCGGAAGTGTGATTTTTACTTCGACAAACTGGTCGCCGCGAAGGTCCGGATTTCGCAGGCTCGGAAAGCCGCGTCCGCGGAGCCGAAACTTTTGCCCGGATTCGGTTCCGGGCGGCACCCGCAGCTGCGCTTTTCCCTCAACTGTCGGAACTTCTATCTTCGCGCCTAGTGCCGCTTCGGGAACGGTGATCGGAACGGTTACGTAAATGTTATCGCCTTTGCGCGTAAAGAATGGATGTTTCCCGACGTTGGTTACGATGTAAAGATCGCCGGGTTCGGCGCCGAGACGTCCGCCGTGACCTTTTTTCGGAACGCGAACGCGCGAGCCCGCATCAACTCCGGCCGGTATCCGGACCTTTACCTGCTCGGTCTTTGGGATTGTTCCTTTGCCGTTGCAAAGCGAGCACGGCGTCCGTCTGCGGCCAGTCCCTGCGCAATCGGGACAATCCTGTGAAAACTGCAACCGTCCGCTGCTCTTTAGAGCCTGGCCCGTACCTTTGCAAGTCGTACAGGTAACTACTGGACCGCCTGTATCGCCAGCTCCCTGACAGCGCGGGCATTGTTCGCTGCGGTTTACGGTAATATTGGTCGTCAGCCCTTTGAAGGCCTCTTCGAAACTGAGTGAGAGCGGAATTTCGATATCCGCGCCGCGCTTTGGCATCGGACGCGAGGGCTCGGTTGCCGTACGCGCTGCTCCGCCGCCGAAAAGATCGGCGAAAATATCGCGAAAACTAGCTCCGGACGAGCTTGCGTTGCCGGTAAAATCAAAACCGCTAAAATCAAATCCCGTTCCCGCACCGGCACCGGCTCCGGTTGAAAATGGCGAATCGGCGTCCAGATTATCGCTGTAATATCCGAAGCGGTCAAAGACTTTTCTTTTTTTCTCGTCGGAGAGAATATCGTAGGCCTCCTGAACTTCACGGAAACGCTCCTCGGACGCCTTGTCACTTGGGTTTACGTCCGGGTGAAATTTTCGCGCAAGTCGCCGATAGGCCTTTTTTATTTCATCGGCCTTGGCATCTTTTTTTACACCCAGAATCTGGTAATAATCTTTTCGCGCCATTTTGATCTGGAGCCGAATCCTCGAGGCTGCGGGGACGGGATCGGTTTTGACCCGGCCGCGTCCCCGTGATTTCTACTCGACCTATTAGGCAATAATTTTTATTTCTTCTCGTCTTCGACGTCAACGTATTCCGCATCGATAACGTTGTCATCGCCGGAGGCTGATGCTGTGCCGTCGCTGCCCGCCGCTGCCGACGAGGCCTGCTCGCCGCCGCTTGCCGTGGTTGTATAAAGCACCTCAGCAAGCTTGTGCGAAGCCTGCATTAGGCGGTCGTGAGCCTTGTTCATTGCGTCGACGTCTTCGCCGCCGAGAGCTGATTTTGCTTCCGACAATGCAGATTCGATTTCGGAAATTGCTGCTGTATCGAGTTTTGCTTTGTGCTCAGTCAAGGACTTCTCGACGCTATAGACAAGCCCGTCAAGGCGATTACGAGCCTCTATTGCGGCTTTCCGCTTTTCGTCCTCGCTGGCATGTGCCTCGGCGTCCTTCATCATTTTGTCGATTTCTTCCTTTGTCAGACCGGAAGAAGCCGTAATCGTAATTTTTTGCTCACGGCCAGTACCGAGGTCCTTGGCAGAGACATTGACAATGCCGTTTGCGTCAATGTCAAAGGTAACCTCGATCTGCGGAACGCCGCGCGGTGCCGGCGGAATCCCGACTAAGTGAAACTTGCCGAGCGTCTTGTTGTCAGCAGCCAGCGGACGTTCGCCCTGAAGGACGTGAATTTCGACCGACGTCTGATTATCCGCAGCGGTTGAAAAAATCTCACTCTTTCGCGTCGGAATCGTGGTGTTTCGTGGGATCATAGCCGTCATAACGCCGCCGAGCGTTTCGATTCCGAGCGTCAAAGGCGTAACGTCCAGCAAGAGGATATCCGTCTTTTCGCCTGCCAGGACTCCCGCCTGAACGGCAGCGCCGAGAGCAACGACTTCGTCAGGATTGACGGATTTATTCGGCTCCTTGCCAAAGAAATCCTTCACCATCTGCTGAACCTTTGGAATACGTGTCGAGCCGCCGACGAGGACAACTTCGTCGATCTCCTTTGCTGTCAGGCCCGCATCTTTAAGTGCCTGCTCAACCGGTGGGATCAGACGCTTCAGAACAGGCTCAGCCAGGGCCTCGAACTTAGCCCGGGTCAGCTTCATAAGCAGATGTTTCGGCCCGGATGCGTCGGCCGTAATAAACGGCAAATTTATTTCGGTTTCCATCGTCGAAGAAAGCTCGACTTTGGCTTTTTCCGCCGCTTCTTTGAGCCTCTGAAGCGCCATCTTGTCGCTATGCAAGTCAATACCCTGGTCTTTTTTGAACTCGTCAATGATCCATCCGACGATCAGCTCATCGACATCATCGCCTCCAAGGTGGGTATCACCATTGGTTGACTTGACTTCAACGACGCCCTCGCCAACTTCGAGGACGGATATATCGAACGTACCGCCGCCAAAATCGAAAACAGCGATGATTTCGTCTTTTTTCTTGTCAAGGCCATAGGCAAGCGCTGCGGCCGTCGGCTCGTTGATAATCCGCTCAACCTGCAATCCCGCGATCTTTCCTGCGTCCTTCGTCGCCTGCCGCTGAGCGTCGTTAAAATATGCCGGAACCGTGATAACAGCCTTGTCAACTTTCGCGCCGAGATATTCTTCCGCGGCCTGTTTGAGCTTTTGGAGAACCATCGCAGAAATTTCTGGCGGGCTGTAAAGCTTTCCGTTTACGTTGATGCGGACATCGCCATTTGGAGCCTTTTCCACCTTGTAGGGCACCTGTTTGATCTCATCCTGCACCTCGTCGTACTTGCGGCCCATAAACCGCTTAATCGAATAAATCGTATTCTCGGGGTTGGTTACGGCCTGCCGTTTTGCAACCTGCCCGACTAGGCGGTTGCCGTCCTTTGTAAAAGCGACAACGGACGGTGTCGTCCGGCCGCCTTCCGAATTTGGGATTACGACCGGCTCGCCGCCTTCCATAACGGCAACAACCGAGTTTGTTGTTCCGAGGTCGATACCAATTATTTTGCTCATTGTTTTCCTCTCCAGACTTTATTTAGTGCATGCTTTTCAAGTGTTTGTATCAATCGAATTTGAGCCTGTTGTAATGATAATAATTGAGTATGGTATTGTCAAGTAATTTTTGCAAAGAGCCTCAGGATTTTTACCAACCGACCAAATCAGAGGCCGGTTTTACATAAATTGCTCCGAGCAAGGATCTTAGCTTAGTCTACCAACGATTCCGATTTTTTGAAGTTAATCGATCGTCGCCGCGCGCCTATTAGCTTTCTCGCATCAGGGCTGCAACGTGAAAAATATAGTGACATCCGGAGACTACGGCGAACGTGGTGATAATCACGTAAACCGTCGGGAGGTAAAACCCTTTTAACTGAGGGAAATTAGCTGCAATCAGGACAAGCGTGATACCGCCAACCTGCACCAGCGTGCTGGCTTTGCCGAGGATCGACGGCCGGAATCCACGAAAACCTGTAATGATGTTTATTGCGGCTGCAACGACAATGATCAGCACATCGCGGCCGACCACGGCGGCTGTTACCCAAAAAGGTATCGGTAAATGCCTACCCGTCGGCACGACGCCGGGCAACGACATTACGATAAAAGCCGAAGTCATCAAAAGCTTGTCGGCGATCGGGTCAAGTATCGTCCCAAGGTCGGTCTCCTGCTTAAATTTACGGGCGAGGAATCCGTCAATTCCGTCCGATATGCCGGCGATCAGGAAAACGGCAAGTGCCCATGCGCCATGGCCGTAATAGACAAGGCTGACGAAAACGGGTATGAGCGCCATCCGCAAAAACGAGAGGAGGTTTGGTATGGTTAAAATGCTCGCCATTCACTTCGTCTGAGAATCAGTAGGCTGATTTCCGGCGGACATTGAAAGCGTATCGGGACGACGACGGTGCCGATTCCGCGGGTTACGTAAATATGCGATCCGCCGCGGCTATGGAGGCCCGCTGCAAAACGTCTGCGCGGCAAAAAGCGGCTTTGGTATTCTGTAAATCGAATTTGTCCGCCGTGAGTATGTCCGCTCAGTGTTAGGTCGACGCCGCGGCGGACAGCTTTCCGGAAAATAACTGGATTATGTGCCAGCAGAAGTTTCATTTCGTCCGGAAATGAGCCGCGAAGCGCCGCTTCGAGATCTGTTCTGCCGGCGAGGTAATCGTCGACGCCAGCAAACCAGAACGAGCCGCCCTCGCAGGTAAAACGAAAGCCTTCGTTGATCAAGACGCGGATTCCGTTATTTTCGAGACTCGCAGCCACTGCTTCAGGATCTGTCCAATGATCGTGGTTGCCGAGGCAAGCGAAGGAACCGAATCGCGAATAGAGGCGGCCCAAAACAGCCGCAACAGGACCGATGTATTTGGCCTGATGCGAGACGAAATCTCCAGTAAAAACTACGAGATCTGGTTCGAGTGAGGTCGCCAGCCGGACAGCACTCGAAATATGTTCCAAGTCCGTCAGCGGGCTATGATGGACGTCCGATAAATGGACAATTTTTAGGCCGTCGAGTTTTTTTGGCAGCCTCGCGAGTGGTATTTCCACCCGCTCGACAGATAGCCTGGTTGCTTCCTCGACTGCATACTTTGCAAACCTACTCAATTCGGCTGCGAGCGACCGAAGCGGTCTTTCGCCGTCGGCGGCGGGAACAAGCCGGCGAATAAATCGGCCGTCTCGTTTTCGGGAGGTCCACATAGGACGACAAGTATATAGCCAAGCGACTATTTAAGGCAATTGCAACCGGTCTTGTTTAGGCTCCCACAACACGTGCAAAGCGTAGCTTTCCCGCCTGTAAGAGTATCGCGGCGCCGGTTCGGACGGTCACGTTAGCTGCCGGTATGGTTATTCGCTCTCCGTCAATGCGCACACCGCCCTGCTCGATTAGGCGTTTTGCTTCTCCTTTTGTGTTCGCAAGGCCCACGGAGGCAATGAGGTCGACAAGCCGATAATCACCGGCGGCCATAGGAATGTCCCGGACGTCCCGCGGAGCTTCTTTTTTAACAAACCGGCGGTTAAATTCATCTTCGGCTGCATCGGCTGCGGCCGCCGAATGAAAGTCGGCAATAATTAGTTTTGCGAGCCTAGCCTTTACGTCGCGCGGGTTTTCTTCACCGCTTTCGCAGCGTTGTCGTAATTCGGTTATCTCGTCGGACGATAGATCCGTCAGCAGTTCATAGTAACGCCACATAAGCTGGTCGGAAATTGACATAATCTTGCCAAACATTTGATCAGGCGGCTCTTCAATTCCGATATAATTTCCAAGCGATTTTGACATTTTTTGGACGCCGTCGAGCCCTTCGAGCAGCGGTGTCGTAATGATCACTTGTGGCTCCTGTCCAAATTCGCGTTGGAGTTCGCGGCCCATCAAGAGATTGAATTTCTGGTCCGTGCCACCGAGCTCGACGTCCGCCTCGAGTGCAACGGAATCGTACCCCTGGACGAGCGGATAGAGCAATTCATGCAACGAGATGGGCTTTTCCCCGCGAATGCGTTGTTCAAAATCGTCGCGCTCGAGTATCTGGCGGACGGTTACCTTGGCCGCCAGCTTGATAAAGTCTGCGGCTGTAAATTTATCCATCCATTCGCCGTTAAATTTGAGCTCGGTTTTTTTCGGGTCTAGAAGCTTCGACATTTGCCGTTGGTAGGTCGCGGCATTTGCCGCAATTTCCTCGCGTGAGAGCGGCGGGCGCGTGATGTTTTTCCCCGAAGGATCGCCGATCATACCGGTGAAATCGCCGATGAGAAATATGACGGTGTGTCCGAGCTGTTGAAATGCCCTCAGCTTTCTAATGACGACCGTGTGGCCAAGGTGGATATCGGGTGCGGTCGGGTCGAGGCCGAGTTTGATTCGAAGCGGGCTACCGGTTTTCTCGGAGCGGGCAAGCTTTGCCCGCAGATCTTCTTCGCGGATTAAATCAACGGTGCCTTTTTTCAAAAATGCGATTTGCTCATCGATCGTCATACAGTAGCAATTGTAAAATACGGACGGATTTTTCTCTATTGCCGAGCCGAACGCTTTGTCGTCGGGTCGGAGGTCGAGAATTTTTTTTATTTGACATCGGCGCCGGCTTACCCCCAAAATATAGTGCTGTCCTAACCGGCTGCATACCATAGAATGTTTAGACTTCAACGCCTGGAAATTACAGGCTTTAAATCATTTGCCGACCACACGGAAATCGTCTTTACGGGCAACGGGATAACTGCCGTCGTCGGGCCAAACGGTTGTGGAAAATCCAACGTCGCGGACGCCATTTCCTGGGTCCTCGGGGAACAGAGAGCCAAATCCTTACGCGGCGCCGAGATGAAGGATTTTGTATTTCAAGGGACGAAAAACCGTAAGCCGTCAGGTATGGCTGAGGTCGTGCTTCATCTTCTCCGCGATGAAAATTTCATAGATTTCGAGGAATCCGAGCTTGACGAGATCGACGAGGCGCTTGGCGAAATAGATGATCTTGCCGTTGACGTCGGGGCGTTGGAGGGCGAGCCGGCGGCCGTCGAAGTTGCGGCCCTCGCGAGCAACGGAAACGGCAAAAAACATATCGAGCCCGGCGAAATTGAGGCCGAAAAGGTGCAAGCCGCAGCGGTCGGCTCGATCCAGACAATAGAGCGACCGACGAAAGTCAAACGGCGTTGGCGGCCGCGTTCGTTTGCACTTGATTTTGCCCCGGGCGAAGCGGTAACGATCACCCGCAGGCTATATCTTTCCGGCGAAAGCGAGTATCTCTTAAATGGCAAGGCCTGTCGGCTTCGCGATATCCAGGATCTTTTTGCCGGTACGGGTCTTTCCGGCGCGCATTACGCAATAATTGAGCAGGGTCGGATAAACCAGATTCTCTCGGGCAAACCGGCCGACAAGCGCAGCCTCATTGAGGAAGCCGCTGGTATTTCGAAATTCCGAACGCGCCAGCGTGCCGCAGAGACGCGCCTCGAGGCGGCAAAGGCAAACCTGCATCGAATTTCCGATATTGTTTCTGAGGTCGAGAAACAGGCCAATTCGCTTCGACGACAGGCTGGAAAGACAAGGCGCTTTATTGCACTTCAAGAAGAATTCCGCGAGCTTCAAAGGAAATATTTTGCCGCGGAATCGCGGCACCTTGAAGAGCAGATCAAAGAAATCGCGGAAGAGTTTAACGCCGCCGTCAACGCGGAAAACGAGGCCCGGCGCGCCGTCGAGCTTGCCGAAGCGGCTGCCCGCGAAGCGACGCAACGTGCAAGGCAGGAAGAGGAGACGCTTAGCGAACTTCGCCAGGAATTTAGTGAGACGCAGCGCGCTCGCGATCGCGCTGAACGCGACCATCGGTATCAATCCGAGCAGATCGTCGAATTGACGAATCGAGCCGAATCTTTAAGGGGCGAAATCGCCGCGATCGAAGGAAAAATCGCGGTTGCCAATGCCGAGCGTCGGCGTCTAGAGGCCGAAGAAGAGCGCGAAAGCGCCGAAGCTGCTGAGGCCGAGGCGGTTTTACTGGAGGCGGAAGGGCTTTTTGCGGCTAGAAACGACGATTTAAAAGCGATCGAAGCCGATTTGGAAGCTCGGCGGGCAGAGGTCATCCGCCATACGGCCGCGGCAGCGGCGTTTGGCGAGACGGCTCGGCAGCTCGAATACAACCTCAAACGACTTTCGGAACGCATTGAAGGGCTTCGGCGCGAGGCTGTCCGAGCCGAGGAAACTCGCCAGCATCATCAAACGGAGGCTGAAAAATTTGCGGCCGAACTGATCACTGAACGGAAAAAACTTGAGTCGCTAAACGCGGAAAAAGCAGAGTTTATGCGTGAGGCGGCGGCGGCCCGCGACGTCGTCCGAGCCGGTGAAGACGCCGCCCGGGCAATTCAGCAGTCATACGCGCGCGTTTGTCATCGGCTCGAAACTTTGCAGGAACTCGATGAAAAGCGCGCCGTTTACGCGCCGGCGGTTCAGAAACTCTTTGCCGAAAGCGAGACACTTGGCGTAAAACTTCGAGGCGTTTTGGCGGATTTCCTCAGCGTATCAGCAGAGGCAGAAAAAGCAGTCGAGAGTCTTTTTGGCCAATATCTGCAAGCCGTTATAGTTTCTGAGACAGAAGACGCCGTACAGATTGCCGAGTGGCTTGAAAAAGGGAGGGCCGGACGGCTCGCAATCATCGTTGCTGGGGCCGCTTCGATCGGACCGGCAGAAATGGCGGCTGGGCCTGCTGTCGGACGCATTTCAGATTTACTTGGCGTCAATGCCGAACTGCGCGGGTTGCTGGAACGCTCTTTCCCGCGCGAGATGTCTGCCCGTCTGGTCGAGGATTTCGGCCGAGAAGCAGAAAACTCGGAAGAGGTTCTTGTAAACCGCCGCGGCAATATCCGCCTTGGGCGGCAATTGCTCGTCTGCGGGCAGGCAAATTCCGATGAAAAAAACGAATCGCTGCTTGCGTTCAAACGCGAACTCGCCGGTCTTGGCGAAGAGGAAACCAGGCTTGCCGATGAGCTTGCCACTGCCGAATCGGAGGTCGTCGTGGCTCGCGAACAGCTCGCTTCGATCGAGGAAAAGGCGGTAGACGTCCAGTCGCTCATTATCAAGGTTGAGCGCGGAATTCTAGGGCTAGAGAGCCAGGTGGCTATTGCTGCTCAGGATATCGAGCGGGCCGAGAGGCATTCGAAGGTCGTTGCCGAGGAAATTGCCCAGTTGACGTCCGAGATGGGTGAAATCGGCAAAAAAATCGCAGAGGCAAAGGAGAATGCGAAAAAAGCTGCTGAGCTCCAGTCATCTGCCGAAGCCGCGCTCGAGGAAATTGCACTCCGGCTCCAGCAAGCCCGCGAAGCAGCAGAGATCGAAGCCGAATCGCTTAACCGAAAAAGAATGCTGGCGGCAACTTCATCTGAGCGTCGGCGATCTGTACAAAATGCGATTCGGCGGCTAGACGGTGAGCAAAGGGAATTGGAATCGCGACTCGAGCTGCAGCGGTCGGAACTTGCCGAGACGCAAGCACGTCTTCGCGAGCTCGGCGAATCGCTAGCGGCGGTTTCGGCGATCTTGGAAGCCGCACCGGCAGAGCGCGAAAAAGAGCAAGCCGAACTATCGGCTGCTATCGAAAAGCTCTCCGAAGCGCGCGCGGCTGCCGACAGGGCAAGCGCCGACCTTGCAGATGCAAACCTGAGGTCAGCGGATGCAATGAACCGACGGTCTGCCGTCGAGGTCAGACGGACGGAGGCCGTAACGCTGCTCAAAAATTTGCAGGAAAAATGCGTGCAGGAGCTAGGCATTGCAGCGGATCAGATCGGCAAACAGACGGAGGTCACGGACGATTTCGACCTGGGCCAAGTGCGAGAGGCTGTGGAGGAAATGCGCCAAAGGCTGGAAGGCTTTGGCGCAATAAATATGCTCGCTGTCGAGGAGCTGGAACAAGCCGAGGAGCGGCTGCTGTTTCTAACCTCGCAAAGACAGGACATTATCGATAGCATCAAATCAGCCGAAGAAGCTTTACGAGAAATTAAGGAGCGGTCGCGCGAGCGGTTTTTACGGGCGTTCGAAGCCATTAATGCAAACTTTGCCGAGTTTTTCAGTGAACTGTTCGGCGGCGGTCGCGGCGAGATGTCACTGCTAGAGGCGGACGATGTACTTGAAGCGGGAATCGAGGTCGTCGCGCAGCCGCCCGGCAAACGCTTACAAAATATTATGCTGCTGTCCGGCGGAGAGAAAGCGATGACGGCCATTGCCCTGGTGATGGCAATTTTCAAATATCGGCCGTCACCGTTTTGTTTACTTGACGAAGTAGATGCGCCGCTCGACGACGCAAACGTCGGTCGCTTTGTCGGAAAAATCGCTGAAATGTCCGAAAAGACGCAGTTTATCGTCATTACCCATAACAAGCGAACAATGGAAGCCGCAAAAGCCCTTTACGGCGTAACTATGCAGGAGCCGGGCGTTTCGCGAATCGTATCCGTGCGCTTTGAATAACCGGTCGGAAAGATTTCCTATTGACATTCCCCGCAATCAGGCTTCTATACTGTGCTTTATGAAAGGACGTTTGACGGCGGGAGCAATCTGTTTATCGATAGGCGCTCTTTTATCGACAGTGGCTGGTGTCGCTTCGCTTGCAGGCAGCAATGAAATGGGATTTACCGGCGGATCGGGCCAGATTCTCGGCTCGATGACGCAGCCTCCCGCAACACCTCTACCAGATGAGCCGAAGCGAAAAAATACAAGGCCGCTGACGATTTCGGCGGCGACAGCGGACAGAAATACGCAAACCGACGCGGCGCTGAAAAATGCGGAGTGCGATCCTTGCTATGAATATAGTTTCAAGCAGCTAGACCGCAACATTGAATTTATTAAAATTGTACATAATTCGGCCGGCAAGGGTTTTATAGTTTTTTCTGGGCGTCGGCTGGCGGAGGAAATGCGGGAGCCGCTTCAGCTCTCGGAGGTTATAATCGCAAAAATCCGGACTGCGTTCGCCGGGCTTAATTTTTTAGAATCGACGGAGGATTACCAGTTTGAAAAGGATTATTCACACCTTGGGACGGTAACAATAACCCTCCGAGACGGCGATCGGCAAAGAACCGTACGTTTTAACTGGACTACTAACCCGCTAGCCAAAGCGTTGATGGACGAATATCGCAGAATCTCGCAGCGCGAAATCTGGTTATTCGAATTTTCAGTGGCCCGGGAAAATCAACCGCTCGAGACGATCGCTCTTCTTGATTCGTTTGAATCGCTGCTCGACCGCAACGAAATTGCAGATCCTGTGCAAATCCTACCTGTTTTCCGACGAATGGAAATCGACGAACGCCTTCCGCTGATTGCCCGCAACCACGCGAGCCGAATAATTAGAAAAATCGAAAAGCTAAGAGTTGCAAATTAAGAGTCAAAACAGCTGTGGCGGCAATAGTCAGGTTACTAACCGCCGAAGTTGTGAACCCGCTCGGACATAAGCGCAACGAACAGATCGAAGAGATATTTCGAATCGTTCGGCCCCGGTGCGGATTCCGGATGATATTGGACGGAAAAAACCGGCAACTGACGATGCCGCAGGCCGGCAACCGTGTTGTCGTTCAAGTTGATATGCGTTATCTCGAGCTCTTCTGGCAGCGATTCCGGTAGAACAGCGAAGCCGTGATTATGAGCCGTTATTTCGACACGGCCGGAGGCGAGATTACGTATCGGCTGATTTCCGCCGCGATGGCCGAATTTTAGTTTAAAAGTTTTCCCGCCGAACGCTTCGCCAATCAATTGATGCCCCAAGCAGATACCGAAAACGGGCCTGTTTGTTTCGGCAAGCAACCTGATTTCACGTGCCGTCGCTTGCATTGCCGCAGGATCGCCGGGACCGTTTGAAAGGAAAATTCCGTCCGGGTTCATCGCTAGAGCCTCGTTTGCCGGCGTTGTGGCCGGCACGACCGTAATCCGGCAGCCACGGCGGGCTAGTTCTCGGAGGCTGTTTGCCTTAACGCCGAAATCGTAGGCGACTACATGAAAACGCTCCCTTGTTTCTGCTGGCACGACGTAGATTTCGCTCGATGTGACCGAGCCGGCAAGTTCGCGATTTTGCATTTTCGGGCTTGAAAGAACTTTTTCGAGCAGAGCGTCCGGATCGGTCTCGACGGTCGAAATTCCGGCCCGCATCGCACCTTTGTCGCGGATATGACGAACAAGTGCGCGTGTGTCTATATGTTCAATCCCGACGATATTGGTTTCTTTCAGATAATCATCCAACGAACGCGTAGCGCGCCAGTTTGAATAAATCCTGCTGGATTCGCGAACGACGAAGCCTTCGACCCAAGGACGGCGGGATTCTACGTCTCTATCATTAACGCCGTAATTACCGATCAGCGGATATGTCATCGCAACGATCTGCCCGGCGTAGCTCGGGTCGGTCAAAATTTCCTGATAGCCCGTCATTGAGGTATTGAAAACCATCTCTCCAAACGTCTCGCCGCGTCCTCCGAAAGAAATACCCTCAAAAAAACATCCGTCCTCTAATACCAAAATTGCGTTTATCCGTGTTTCCATATCTTGAATCGCCCGAATAAATTATCTAGTTACCTGCCTTTTTCCGCCCACTTCAGTCGCCGTTTTCGGAAATTCTCCCGGGTAATCCGCATGGGTCAAAACGCCGACGTCGCTCGGTTTCCAGTAGCGGAAAAAAGCTCGCCCAAAGATATATTTTTCGGGAACCGTTCCCCAATAACGCGAATCCGAAGAATTATCGCGGTTATCGCCCATCACAAAATAATGATGGTCGTCGACACGACGCGGCGGGAATGTTGCCATCGAGCGATTATATTCCGGGTCAATGTACGGTTCCGGCAGTTCGCGGCCGTCAACAAAAACGCGTCCTTCGCGGATTTCGATTGTTTCGCCAGGCAGGCCGATAATTCGCTTCACATAACTTTTCTCCGGCTCTCGCGGAAACCAGAAGACGACTACGTCCCCTCGTTCGAGATGTCCCCAGCCGACGCTTTGAATGTCATAGTAAACGAACTTGTTTACCAGCAGGCGTTCTCCATCGTGGAGCATCGGGAGCATTGACGTGCCTTCGACAACAACGGGTTGAACAAAGAAAACGCCGATGAGAGTCAAAACGACAAGAATCAAGAAAACGTCGCGGATAAGCCGAACGGATTCCATCATCAGACCGCGTCGGGCCTCGAGTCGGAAATCATGCACTTCGATGAGGTTGTCTTCAAATACTGCAGCTGGCCGCAGGTTGAATTGGCGTTTGGGCCAAAAATCAAACATAATTTATGTTTTGACGCAAAGCTCGGCCCGCTCTTAGGAGCAGGGCTGTACAAAATAGACGTTAACTGTCCGCAAAACGTTTTGTCAAAAGCCTGTTTTGCCATTGCACAGTCGCGAAGGAATTTTCCCGAGAGTAAATTTTATTTACCCGAACACCCGATAAATGAATCCGGAAATACGAAAACTTTTTCCTGCAACTGAAAAATACGTATATCTAAACAGCGCAGCAGTAGCTCCTTTGCCAATTACGACGGTCGAAGCCGTCCTCCGGCAGCTCAAGGATGTCTCTAGCCACGGTGCCGAGCATTATTCGGACTGGATTGAAACAAAGCAGCGAGCCCGAGCTCTGCTGGCGCAAAATCTGGGCGTAAATCCATCCGAGATTGCATTTATGCGAAATACTTCGGATGCATTGGCAGCCGTTGCGGCAGGTTTTTGGGCCGAACGCGACCGACTCGCGGGCGAGAATATAGTTAGTTTCTTGGGAGAATTTCCTGCTAATTACTATCCGTGGCGTTCGGTCCGTGATCGCCTCGGCATTGAACTTCGACTCTGCCGCGAACGCGGAGGCGGTGTTGATGTAGACGAGTTGATTTCGCTAATCGATGATCGAACCGCAATTGTCGCTATTAGCGCAATACAGTTTGACAGCGGTTTTCGTTCCGACTTAGGTCGAATATCAGCCGAATTGAAAAAACGTTCCGGCGGACGCAGTTTGATGGTCGTCGACGTCATACAGGCTCTCGGTGCTACGAAATTCGAGATGCCGTCCATAGGTGTAGATATCGTTGCTGGTGCCAGCCATAAATGGCTCTGTGCGCCGGAGGGCTGCGGCTTTCTGTACATTTCGCAAGATATTCGCGATTCACTTACGCCTCTTTCGCCTGGATGGATGAGCGTCATTGAGCCTTGGAATTTCTCCGATCGTGATCAGCCGCTTAAGTCAGATGCACTCGCTTGGGAAAGCGGAACGGGCTGCTCGTCGCTTTTTTATGGACTCGAGGAAAGCCTCAAGCTTCTAACGGAAGTTGGGATGGACAAGATCGCAGCCTATCTTGAGCGACTAACCGATCAGCTGTGTGAAATGCTCGCTGGGACGGATTATGAAGTAATCAGCTCGCGGCGACCGGGCGAGAAATCGCAAATTGTTTGTCTGCGGCATCGTGGTGGACGCGAGGCAGGTGCAATTGCCTCGGAGTTGGCGGATAAACAGATAATTGTCAGCGCCCGCAATGGAAGATTGCGGGTTGCTCCGCATTTTTTCAATAACGAGAGCGATCTTGACCGGTTGGTTTCGGCATTGCCCAGATAGACAAAATCAACGCTCGCGTGATGAAATCGGCGAACTTTAGCGGGCCTTTGGCTCAATTTGCTCGGAAAGACCGTCAAGATTTAGTCTGGTTAGCCCGCCGGCATCGGAAAAAGCAATGCGCTGCGTGCGGCGTTGGTCGCGAATGCGGAAAAAGGCGAAACCCGCGATTACGCCGATGGCAATGGAGCCGCCGAGTCCGAGTAGTATGAAAATAATCGTGGAAATTAAAACTTCCACTGACGTACCGACAAGATATCGTTCGAGTTTCCTTTGATGATACGGATCTTCGCCAAGCCACTGAACGGTTTTTTCGTACTTAATTTGGTCAAGGAGTTCTTCAGCCGCATGTTCGCTGGTAGCGTCGAAAACGAAGGCGTTATAATTCCCAATTCGGCGGTAAAACGTCCCGGGACTAGGTGTTTGTGCCAGATTTTGCAATATCGCGGCATCTGCGGCTGAGGAAGCCTGCGGCGTCGGGAACTCAATGAGAAGAAGCCGACCTGTCGAGTATTCGGCCGTTACGGCCTCGCTACCGGCAATCATTTCGATTTCCGAAAAAACGCTTCGGTCACCGAGAATAAGTTTCAAATCCGGAATTGTTGAAGCTAGCCGTGCGGTCCCGCGGGCATTCTCCCAATCTGGCAAATGCTTGATGAGAACCGGAATACCGTCGGATTCGGATATCTCCTGCGGACGGATCACCGGCTGAATTTGGCCAGTTGCAGGAGGATTCTCTGAAACTAGGATCAAAGCAGTCGAAACTGCTATCGTCAAAGCCCAGCTCCAAACAGATCCTCTCTCGATTCTTCTCATAACCCGAATCAATTCAACGAAAATCCATAATAGCACTTTGCAGCGGAATGGTTGAATATCTCAACGAAAAACCTGCGCACGAAATGGTGTATCTGGGGACCGGATTCAGACAAACTACTATTTGAAACCATCATTTGATGCTTGTCGAATATTCAAGTGCGTCTAAAAAATGGAACAAAAACCGCTTTTTATCGTCAAAGCACTAGAAGTTCTCCGTCTTTTGGCATTTTGGCACGGGATTTGTGAATCAATCAGAAAGGGGGAACCGACATATGACAACTGAAACTTTAGAATTCCCGATTTTGAATACTGCAGCCGATGGCGGAGCAGCAACCGAAACCGGATCGAACTTTGCAGAGGCAAAAGATCTCGAGCTTACAAGATTAGCCGCAAATGGTGATATGGCGGCATTCGAGGAGCTCTACCGCCGGCACCATCGCCGCGTCTATTCTATCTGCCTGCGTATGCTGCAAAATACCCACGAGGCGGAAGACCTGACGCAGGACGTATTTATCCAACTGTACCGGAAAATCAGTAGCTTTCGTGGCGATTCGGCGTTTACAACATGGTTGCACCGGATGACGGTAAATCAGGTTCTAATGCATTTCCGTAAGCGGAACGTAAAATTTGAAAAGGTCACCGAAGAAGGCGAAACCCCGGAGCAGGTGGTTGCGGGCACGTCAAATCCGAACCGGATGCCGGTCGTGGACAAAATCGCTCTTGAAATCGCAATTGATCAATTGCCAGAAGGCTATAAAAATGTATTTGTCCTTCACGACGTAGAAGGGTTTGAGCACGAGGAAGTCGCCAGGATCCTAGGCTGTTCTGTCGGGACGTCAAAATCGCAGCTTCACAAGGCCCGGCTAAAACTCCGCAAGCTTTTAAGAAAAAAGGCGAATCCGCGTTTGTTACCGGTTCGCGAATAAACTTAATGGCAGAACTGGGCGGCTCTGGTAATCAAAGCCGGCGGTAAATTCGCCGGCTTTTCATTCTATAGATCGAAAGGCGGAAGCAGGTTCAAATATATATTGTTCACGAATATTGATCCCGCGCTTACTGAGCTCAGTAACAAACTTCTCGGGGTTGATCGCGAGTTCCTGCGGTGTCGCACCGCGACGGCTAACCTCGCCCCTAACCATCATTCTTGCAATTATCGCCGCCGGAAATCCCGTAGTCCGCATCATCGCAGAAAGTCCGGACAATTCGTCAAACTTATCTACAATATCGTATCGTAGATGTTTGCGGATGCCAGCTTGCATACCCTTGAATTCGCACCGGACAAGGACATAATCCGGCCCGTCCGTCGGCAAATATTTCGCTAAAAGCGCGGAAAAAACCGCACGAGGACGGATCTTTTGATAATCTACGAAGATTTCTTCGCTCGAACAAAGGCCGAGATCAATCATTGCCTTGAACCTCTCGCAATGTCCGCGGTATCTAATCGTTTTATAGTCAAGTTCCTTTACCCGGCCCAGAAACGTTTCCGGTAATGTAGACGTTCCGCCAGATGTCTGAAAAGCTTCGAGCGGCGGAAATCCTTCAAACTCAATCGGCTCGAGCTCGGTCATCGAATCGACCTCGGTTATTGCCGAATCGCGAATGAGCCTCGCCCGCTCGACGTATTCGTTTATCAAGCCCTCGACGGAAAATACGAGTTGGTAATCGAGCGGCGGCTTCGGTTTTTGCGGTAGCCCACCAACGCGAATGTTTATGATCTCAAGCTGGTCAAAACGGTTTGCGCCATGCATCGCAAGAATTGAAACCATTCCGGGCGCAAGCCCGCAATCCGGAATAACGCTGATTCCTGCTTTGCGGGCTTCATCGTCAAGTCGAAGCTCGGCATCGACAACTGAGTTGTTTCCGCCGAGGTCGCAAAAATGGGTCTGCGCTTCTATCGCTGCACGGGCGAGCGATTCATTGAACCAGTAATTTACGCATGAAATTGCGGCGTCATAATCGCACATTAGGTCCTTTACCGCGGCGTAATCGGCTACGTCGATGGCCGCCGGCGCAACAGGCGGCCCAATCTTTTCCGCTGCTGCGGCGGCAAGTTCGTGGTCGCGGTCGGCGATAGTCACTATCTCCGCGGGCTCGGAGTTTCGGGCAAGATCAAACGCTGCCCCGAAGCCCATTCGCCCTGCCCCAAGGACCAAAATCTTCATATCGGATGCTGCAATCTCTGCGCTTTACCCATCTTCGTCTTTTTCGGCTTCGGCCGCTACTGTCTCTGTGGCGAGCGCCCAAACTTTTCTCTTCCAGGAGCGAATTCCCTCCAGGAGATTCAAGGCGGCCTGCGGATGCGCTGCATTTCGCTCAAGCCTGATGACCTCAGCCGTTACGGATACTTCATCATCTGGATTTTCCGTTACAATCAAGTCTACTTTTGTGCCGACATTTGGTAGTTTGCGCGGAAGGTAAATGAGCGTGCCGCCAGGCCCGACGTTTTCGGTCAATCCGTCTTCTAAGATCTCGTTTCCATTCTCGTCTTTCCATTTAACACGAATCGGAAAGGAAACGGCGACTCGGGCACCCTGTCGTCGATCTTGCATTTTTTAGGACCTCCCGGCGATTGGCTACAAAATAACGAATATTTGGGAAATTCTGAAATCGGACTGAAAATTGGCTGGCCAGTCCGAAGAAAGTGTATCAAAAATGAAAAAATTTGCCACTTCTAAGCGCCTGTAGACCCGGCAATTAGACAGTTTTGGCGTTTGTCGGTCGGCCCTCACGGGTGGACAGAGCTATTTTGGGGTGCTAGCCTAAAAAATTGTTGCGGGCCGAAAGGGCTTTGCATATTGTTTTAGGTATGGGCAGGCGTTAAGGCGTAATGCTGCTCTTGGCTGTCCGCGCGGGGTGCTTCTCCCGCATTTGCGATGTGCCGTTGCTGAATGAAAAAGCTGGCGCGCTTGCAAACTGCACCTCGGGACGAATTTGAAAGGAGAGTGTAGATGAGAAATTTCGTCAGAGGAGGGATTGCCTTTGCGGTTTTAGGACTGTTCGTCATCTTGATTTTCGCACAGTCGCAAACGGAAAAAACCCTCAGTTCAGCGAATGCTTCGCGGGTATTTGCGGAGAGCGATATTGCGAAAACAGAAACGAACAAAGAACGAGATCAGGAACCGAAAATTTTCGATCAAGTACAGGAAAATAACAAAAACGCAAATTCAAATACTAATTCTAATTCGAACGTGAAGAGAACCGTCTCTTCCCGAAAGATTTCATCTTTGGCTGCTGGCACATTTACTGCCACCGCCTATTGTTTGAAAGGCAAGACTGCGATTGGACACGGCGTACGCCGTGGGATAATTGCCGCGGACCCGAGAATACTTAAGCTCGGAAGTCGAGTCTTTGTTTCGGCCGGCGCATACAGCGGCGACTACCTCGTTTCCGATACCGGCGGCGGAGTAAAAGGCCGGGAAATAGACATTTGGATGCCAAGCTGTAGCGAAGCTCGACGATTTGGAAGGCGAAAAGTAACGATAAATCCGTTATAATCTAAATCATTCAAAACTGAATATCTAAAGGAAAGGCCGCTATCGATTTTAGCGGCCTTTTATCTTTTTACCTCAGGCCGCCGCTTCGAGCTCTTCTTCAAGTTGCTGCCGCTCGTATAGATCTGCGTAATCGCCATCGAGTGCGAGCAGCTCGTTGTGCGTCCCGCGTTCTACGACTTCGCCATCGCGAAGAACGCAAATGAGATCGGCGTCGCGGATCGTTGATATCCGATGCGAGACTATAAGCGTGGTCCGTCCGCGGCGGACATCACGCAGATTACGGAGGATTTTTTCTTCCGTATACGTATCTACGGCGGATAACGAATCGTCCAGGACGAGAATCCGCGGATTGCGGATTATTGCTCTTGCGATCGCAACGCGCTGTTTCTGTCCGCCGGAAAGGGTAATTCCACGTTCACCGACTAGTTGATCGAAGCCATTTGGAAAACCGGCGATGTCATCGGATAGCCCTGCAATCTGTGCGGCTTGTTCGACACTGATTCTGCCATCGCCGCTGATCTCCGCTTCGGATATTCCAAAAGCGATATTTGCGCTCAATGTATCGCTGAAAAGATATGTTTCCTGCGGAACAAATCCGATCGCCTCGCGGAGCTGCCGCAGCGGATATTCCCTGACCTCTCGTCCGTCGATAAAGAGCGTGCCCTGCCGTGGATCATAAAGCCTCGGTATGAGATTGACCAGAGTCGATTTGCCGCTGCCAGTTTTTCCGACAAATGCGACTGTCATTCCAGGCTCTATCCGAAGATCGATGTCGCGAAGAACGAGGCGATCCGAATAGGCGAAGGTTAGATTACGAAATTCAATCGAACCTTTGATCGGCGGCTGCGGTTTCACCCCGGGGGCGTCTTTTATTGAGGGCTCGATCTCCAGAATGGCATTAAAACGCTTTAGGCTCGCAGTGCCGCGTTGGTAAAGATTGACGACGTAGCCGAGCGCAATCAAATACCAAATCATCCGCTGAAGATAGAGGATAAATGAGGTAAAATTTCCCGCCGAAATTTCACCTCGGACGGCCATCGGGACGCCGACCGCGACGATAATCACGAAGCCGAGCCCGATAAAGAAAAAAAGCATCGGGCGCATTGCCGCCGCGAATTTAACAAGGCGTAAATTTTGCTCTGCATATTCGCGGTTAAGGAGTTCAAAACGCCGGATTTCGGATTCCTCCTGAGCGTAGGCTCGGACGACGCGTACGCCAGTCAGATTTTCCTGCGCTCGCGCTGTGATGTCTGCAAAAAATTCCTGAATCCGCTCGAATCTTCTGTGTATTTGCTCGCCGAGGAATTTAACCGTCAGCGATACGAGCGGAAGCGGTAGGAGCATCAGAAGCGTCAGTCGCCTCGAAATGTTGAGCAGGATCGGCAGCGTGATTGCAAGCGCAAAGATCGCCTGGCAACTATAGAGAATCATTGGCCCTACAATCTGTCTTATTGCGGCAAGGTCATTCGTTGCCCGGGCCATCAAATCGCCGATCCGGTTGCGATGAAAAAATTCCGCCGGCTGTACAATTAGCCGCCGGAAAAACTCCTCGCGCATATCGAATTCGATATAACGCGATGCATTTATCAGGAGCCGCCGCTGCAGAAACAGAAACACGCCGCCTGCAAAGTTGGCGGCAAGGATGATCAAAGGGTGATAAACGATTTTCTCGCGCGTAATTCCGGCGGCAAAGTCATCTACCGCTCGGCCAACCAGAAAAGGTACGGCGAGCGAAAAAGACATTGAAAAAAGAATGCATAAAATGCCGGCCGAAATATGGCGCCGATATGGCTTGAAGTATCGGGCAAAATCCCGCAATCGTTCCATTGGTTTTAAATTCGCGCGTAGGTTGAAAGCGCAGTAGCTATCAGCTTTCCTTCCTCGTTTTTAACCTCGGCGGTAACGGTAAAAATCTTTTGCCCAGCGCGGAGAACGCGCGCAAGACAGGTTGCCGTACCCTTTGCGTGTGGCCGGAGGTAATGAACCGTAAGATCAATGGTTGCGGTTGGGACGTCGTCGGGAAGCCGGGTACGAACCGCGAATGCCATTGCTGTATCTATTAGTGTTGCGGTTACGCCGCCATGCAGAATTCCGCTCGGCTGACTTAAATCCGCACGGAACTCTATTGTCATCACGGCCTCGTTAGGACGAATATCCACGAGGCGAATGCCCATTGCCCGTGCAAGCGGGAGTGAATTGAGCCTCTCGATTGCATAGGCTTTCCGCTCTTCGGTAATCTCGTTCATCTGAATGGAAATTCCCTGCTTTTAATTCCTGCCAAATTAAATGAGCATTTGACAAAATTGCGGGTTAAGGTGCAGTTTATCATAACGGCGATTTCGTCATCGAACCGGCTCCCGTCAATGAGTCTGAGAAAATGGCAATCAATTTACTTGGTGGCGGCCTTCGCATTGTTGCCGGCTGCTCCGCTTCTCTACTTGCAGGGGCGATTTACTCGATGGAAGGTCGGCGTTCTGCCGGATGCAGAAAATCCGGAGGGCATTGCGGGCGACTCCGGAGACGAGGATCGTCTTCTTGTAATCGGCGAATCTACCGTCGCAGGTCTCGGTGCCAAAACGCACGATCGAGCGCTTGCCGGGCGATTCGCCTTCTGGCTTAGCCAGGTGATAGGTCGAAGGATCCGCTGGCGTGCGATCGGAAGAACCGGAGTCACTGCGCGTGAAACGCTAGATGACCTTTTCCCACTAATTAGTCAGGAAGAAACATTCGATTACATACTTGTCGGGCTTGGCGGCAACGACGTATTGAAGATTACAAGTCCGAAGCGATTTCGCCGCGATATGACGGATCTGCTAGCTCGGCTTCGCGAACGGTTTCCGCAGGCCACGATCTTTATCTCTAATTGCCCGATGATCAAATTTTCACCCGTCCTGCCGCAACCTATAAAAGGAATTCTCTGGAGGTTGTCGAAAATGCACGACGCAAATATGCGGGATCTGACCGTCAACCTCGAAGGGGTTCATTATTACCCCCAGCCCACCGAGTTCGAAGTTGACGGTTTTTTTGCCGATGGAATCCATCCTTCAGAGAAAGGTTATGACGACTGGTCACGAGCGATGACAGAATATTTCGCTTCACGATTACCTAGATAATCCGATGCGGGACATCGCGGATTTATTACATAACAGACTTGCTACTCAAGCGGAATGGCTGATTGCACTCGAGGACGGTGGAACGTTTGCATTTGGTTCGGATGAGGCGGAGATAATTACAGCCGGTTCGCGGTTATTTATCGAACTTCCAACCGACGCGGGGCTTCGCCGATGGCGGATTACCGCGGCCAAGGAAGATGAAGGTGCGATAATGCTTGACGTCGAGCGCCGGCTCGGACAAAAGCGTGAAAAAATTCGTCTTCTACCGCGAACGCTTGCCCGCGAACTCGAATTGCATATCGAGCTTGGGCGGATCCGGCGGGCTAACGAAATCGCGCGACTGGTTTGTCGAGGGCTGAAGGGCTCGAAGATCGAAAGCGTCAGCCTGAATGAGCGAAACGGCCGGATGGCAAATATCCTTGTTTCGGCCACGGGAGTTTATCTGATTGCCGTGGCAGACGTTACGGATTCTCTGCGGCCGGAGAGCATCCTTTCGGCGACGCTTGTTTTGTTTGCCCGTACGAGCGTTCGGAAGAATCGGCGGGTTAGTCGGGCGTTGATAATATCCGAAAAGCGAATTGCAGGCCGGCTTTCAAACCTATGCGCTCTTCTTAATGCCGAGACACGTGCAAAGCTGGAAATATTGGAGCTCGATGAAACCCAAAATCCACCTACGCTGACTTCGCTTCCGCAAAAGTCCATCAATTCCGTACTTCGTCGGCGCGGCCCTGCACTGAAAATACCGAAACGATTCGTGCCGAGCGAGGCCGCACGCCTAATTATGTCTGAATATCCGGATGCGATAGATTCCATTCAATCGAGCAATGGTGAGACGCTTCGTTTTCGTGGTTTGGCGTTTGCCAGAATTCGGATTTTGGCCGGATCGACGATGATTTGGTTCGGCATCGCAAGGCCGCGGACGCTTCTCGATGAGTCAAACCGGTCGCGGTTTCAAAGCCTTCTATCGGAATTAGCAGCTTTCCGTCATCCCGCTGCGGAAAACAAACGCCATCGCCTATACCTTGCGGCTCCCGAAGCTTGGTTGGAATCAATTCTTCGGCGAAACATTGGGCTGATCGATAGTAATTTGATACTTTCGCCCATATATCATCAGTTCCGAACAGCCTCGGGGAAAATTGATTTGTTGGCGCTACGGCGCGATGGCCGGCTAGTGATAATCGAACTAAAAACATCGCCGGACCGCGAAACCGTTTTTCAGACTGCAGATTATTGGCGGCGGATTGAATCTCAACGCCGGAGCGGAGAATTGAGCCGGCATCGGTTATTCGGCGAGCGAGAGATTGCCGATCGGCCGGCATTGATTTATGCGGTGGCACCGGCCCTGGATTTTCACAAGGATTTCGATCGTTTTGCACGTATGCTGGCGCCGGAAATAGAGCTTTGGAGATTTGAACTGCACCGCGAATGGCGCTTTGCAGTCAAGGTAATCGAACGCGTAATGGGAAGCTCGCAGCCGGAGCAAAGCCTCTATTCTGCAGGTAGGTCCAACCGATAACCGACGCCGCGAACCGTTTTTAGAAGCCTCGGATCGTTCGGTTCGTCCTCAAGATATTTTCGAAGCCGGACGATGAAATTATCGATCGCCCGCGTGTCGGTATCCGCGACCAATCCCCAGACACCCTGTAGCATCTCCTTTCTAGAGATCGCTCTTCCGCTGTTGTCTAGAAAATAGCCGAGCAGCCTGGCTTCCATCTGCGTTAATTCGAGAACATTTTCTCCATTGGTCAGCCGCAGGTTAGCTAAGTCGATGATCCGGCCATTCAAGTTAAGCGGTTGGCGGCGGCGACTGCTGCCGATTTCACGCGACCAATCGCTGCGTCGGATAAGGCCGCGGACCCGCGCAAGAAGTACATTCAAATCAAATGGCTTTGGTAGATAATCGTCAGCTCCGGCCTCGAATCCTTGGATTACATCTTCTGGCCGCCCTAATGCTGTTAGCATTAAGATCGGGACGAAGTTGCCGGCTTTTCGAATTGCTTTCGCGACCTCAAAACCGTCAATTCCGGGCAGCATTACGTCGAGCAATAACAGCTCGTACTCACCGCCGGAAGAAATCTTTTCGAGAGCCGTTTCTCCTGCTGCCGCAACCTCCGTTTTGTAGCCTTCGGCCTCCAAATTAAACTGCAGGCCAGTTGCGAGATGCTCTTCGTCTTCAACGATTAGGATAGCCATGGTCACAATTTCTTACTTCAAGCCTTCGGCAGGCGGACGATGAAGGCCGTTCCAAGACCTTCGCCACGGCTTTCGGCACGGATTCGGCCGCCATGTCGCTCGATCAATGTTCTTACGATGAAAAGTCCGAGTCCGGTTCCCTTGACACGTTTCGAGAGCGGGCCGGGCGCACGGTAGAATCGCTTGAAAATGCGCTTTAAATCTGCCGGAGCAAGCCCGACACCGTTGTCTCGGATAATTACTTCAACGCCTCCGCCACGGCCGCCAGAGCGAATGCGGACGGAAATTTTGCGGTCCTCGCCAGAGTATTTGACCGCGTTGTCTAACAGGTTGACAAAAACTGTTTCAAGCTCGTCGTGGCTTCCAAATACCTTTGGATCGTCGGACGCTTCGAGCAATCGGATTACCCCGGGCGGCAAATTGTATCGTGATTCGATTACGCCGATTGCATTTTGCAAAATATCTCCGAGATCGATTTCGGCAAGATTGTCCGGTTTTCCAGCGGATTTTACGCGGCCGGCAAGCAAAACCTGCTCAACCGTATTGAGGAGGCGGTTGCTCTCGGTATCGATGACGTCGTAGAACTCACGCCGTTTTTCATCCGGCAGATCGCGCGAGCGAAGCGTGTCAAGATAGAGCCTTATCGCGGCAATCGGAGTCTTCAATTCGTGAGTTACGGCGTTTAGAAACGCGTCTTGTTGCTCGCCGCGGCGGATTTCGCGGACAAGGAAAATCGTATTTAAAATCAGGCCAGTAATAATCAACGTAAAAAACAATACGCCGAGGACGAGAAGGACGGCTTCGCGCAGATTCAGGATGATCCAGCCAATATTGAGCCCGACGGCAATGGCGATAAGCACAATACCGAGGACAAGAAAAAATATGGCCATCTTTTGCCGCGGCATACGATAACCAAAAGATAAAAATAAAATGGGCAAAAGTAAAAGATCCTTTTGCCCGCGGTCGGAAGTTCAAGAGAGCGGCTTAAACGCTATGCCGTTTCGTGAATAGCTTCAAGCTTTGCTTTGCGAGCCTCAGTTTCTGCATCGTAAGCATAAACATTGCTTGCAAGGCCGCAGATTTCAAGTAGTCTAATCTGAATCCAGTTTATATCGAATTCGTACCATTTGAGCCCATGGCGTGCCGAACGGGGAAAAGCATGGTGATTGTTATGCCAGCCTTCGCCAAAAGTAATCGCGGCGATTAGCGGATTATTACGCGAATCATCCCGAGTTGCAAAGCGGCGAGTGCCCCAAAGATGAGTTGCGGAATTCACCAACCACGTGAAATGCCAGCCAACAACCGTCCGCAAGAATACGCCCCAAAGCACCATCGGTAGTCCGCCAATGGCGAATAAAACTAGTCCAAGAACAATTGACGGTACGTAATAGAATCTGTCGAGTAGGCGATGAAACGGATCGTTTGCAAAATCGGGGCAATATCGTTTTTTGGTCACCTCCGACTGATGTTGCGCCGTTCCGCGAAAGATCCAGCCGACGTGCGCCCAATAGGTGCCGAAACGCGGGCTGTGCGGATCTTTTTCAGTTTCCGTAAATGCGTGGTGAATTCGGTGCGTTGTAACCCAGCTGAGCGGACCTGACTGAACTGCGAGCGTCCCGAAAAGGCTAAGGGTATATTCGAGCCATTTCGGAACCTTGAATCCGCGATGGGTCAATAACCGGTGATAACCCAGCCCGATTCCGAGACTTCCGGCAACCCACCAGGTAATTAAGGCAGCAGCCAGATTGGCCCAGCTGAATGTAAAAAGTGCGGCGACCGCCAGCACGTGAAAAATTGCGACGGCGGAAAACGTGTTCCAGTTTAACGGTTCCGATTTGAAGTAATGTTCTTGTTTCACTCTCGTTTCTCTGCTTTTTTATTTTTGTCCGCTGGCTTTGCATTCGAGCCGCGATGATAAAAGGCTAACAGATTTTCGGGGCGGTAAATGTCATAGTTTTGTAAAACCGGTTTTTCAGTGGTCAGTATTTAGAATCCGTTTCGCCGGATTCGCATCCGGACTTGGCTACTGGTATTCTGCTGATGATTTGTTTTCGCGGTAGCTCGGGACGGCGTTCCCGCTTCCCGATTCAGCCTATTCGGAGCCGATGGTAGCGAAGAAAGGAAAGCTACAGATTTATGCCGAGTATCTCATCGCACGTTTGCTTCTGAGCGGTCTTGGACTCTTGCCGCGATCTGCGGCGGTTACAATCGGGCGTGCGGCTGGACGACTCGCATACCACGTGCTCGGCCGACTGCGCCGCACGGGAATGATAAACCTGCGGCTCGCGTTTCCCGAAAAATCAGATGCGGAGCGGCAGAAAATCCTCACTGCGTCATTTGAAAATCTCGGACGGACGTTAGGAGAAGTTAGCCAGTTTCCTTATTTGGTGCCTGCAAAGCTTGAGCGGATTGTCGATTTTACGCTCGATGAACAATCGATGGAGCTTTACCGCCGCGTCAAGAATGAAAAGCAAGGCGTTTTGATTGTTACTGGACATCTCGGAAACTGGGAAATGCTCGTATTTGCTTTTGCCGCGTTGTATGAGCCAATGGCCTACTTGGCAAGGCCGCTCGATAACCCGCTGTTGGAAGATTTTACGGCACGGCTGCGGTCTCGGTTTGGAAATCGGCCATTGAATAAATCGGGCTCGGCTATGACAGCGGTACGCCTTCTTCGCGAGGGTGAAATCCTTGGCGTTTTGGCTGATATTAACGCTCATCCCAAAGAGGGCGTTTTCGTGGATTTTTTCGGTATTCCGGCCTGTACCTCCGCCGGTCCTGCAATCATGGCTCTCCGCTCACGAGCAATTATTCTGCCGGCCTTCTGTGTTTACGATAATTCCGCTGGGCGCTACCGGCTTGTGCGCGGCAACTTGATTGAATACGCGCCGACTGGTGACCGCGTCCAGGATCTCCACGAGTTAACCCGACTCTACACAGCCGAAATCGAAAAAATCATCCGAGCGTTTCCCGAGCAGTGGCTTTGGATTCATAAGCGCTGGAAAACACGTCCCAAAGGCGAACAACAATTGTACTAGATCGTACGAATTTCGGGCTTATGCAACGATTCACACGCCATGTCTTAGTCGCTCTAGCTTTTGTCTTGTTTGCGGTTGTTTTGCCACCAGTTTGCCACGCGGGAAAGTATTTGGTCGCGATCGGCGGTGGCGAAAGCCCTGCCGAAGCGATAAAGGCCTTCGTCTCGCGTTCGGGAGGTAGCCGGGCAAAGATTCTTGTGATTACGTGGGCAAGTAATGTTCCGGACGAAAGTTTTGCCGCAATAATGCGAGATCTGGACGGATTTGGAGCTACGGCCGTTGCTGCGCCCCGGGCCGCTCGATGCCGAAAGCCGTGCTCGGTTTATCAGTATGCTTGCCGATGCGACCGGAGTTTTCTTCTCCGGCGGCGACCAGAATCGAATTATGGACATTTTGGCCGATCAGGAGCTGCTTGCGTTAGTTTGCGAAAAATACTGGTCCGGGACGCCGACAAGCGCGGGAGCGGCAGTAATGTCCGATCCAATGATGACTGGCGAAGCAGATTTGAAGCTGCCAGATGGCAAACGCGCCGGAATTAGGAGTGGATTAGGCCTGATTCCCGGACTAATAATCGATCAACATTTCCTCGTCCGTCAGCGGCACAATCGACTTTTCGGATTGCTGATGCGGTTTCCCGGCACGATCGGTATCGGAATCGATGAGGATACCGCTGTTGCGGTGGAAGACAATCGTACGGCGCAGGTTTTTGGCAAATCTTTTGTTATGTTTGCCGTTCCGATGGGGAAAACTGGAAGTTTTTCTATCACGTTTCTTGCCGCAGGCGAAGTTTTTGAACTTAAAAGGCGAAGACAAAAATAAAGGATGTTTTCACGGCGAATCGCGAGATTTAGCATCCCGCTTGTTTCTGGCAGCGCTGGCGAACTTTTTAACTTGTTTAGCATCGTAAGCACGTGTTAAATTTCTGTGCCGCCGATTGCGGTTCAAATCGGCTAACCGAGAATGCACCTTGGCCGCGAGTAGGGCCAATCTTCCACAAATGAACACTTCGGAAACGCCAAACCTGAGAAACGCCAAACCTGAGAAACGCCAAACCTGATTAGATTTAAAATTGCCTTTTAT
>PSMA01000020.1:50934-51655 GCA_040289905.1 Blastocatellia bacterium | reverse complement strand
AGCGGATGCTGACCTTCTACCGCTACCCGAAGGAGCACTGGGTCCACATCCGGACCACCAACGTGGTGGAGTCGCCCTTCGCCGCGCTGCGGCTGCGGCAGCGGCCAAAACGGCAATCGATAGAAAGAGCTGCAGCCAGAGGGCGAAAAACCGGCGGGAATCGTTTCGGGTTCTCATATACGGATTAATTTACTAAAAACGGGCAAAAAATGTTTCGCTCGCCAGAAAGAAATCAAACCGGCGGCGAATTTATCAAGGGCGGTTATTCCCATTCGATCGTGCCGGGCGGCTTTGACGAGATGTCGTAAACGACGCGATTGATCCCGCGGACCTCGCCGGTGATTCGCGACGAAATTCGGGCCAGAAATTGATGTGGAAGACGTGCCCAATCGGCGGTCATTCCATCCGAAGAGGTAACGGCACGTAAAGCGACCGCCTTTTCATATGTCCGGAAATCGCCCATTACCCCGACCGAATTGACCGGCAAGAGTACTGCAAATGCCTGCCAAACCTCATCGTAGAGCCCAGCGGCTTTCAACTCTTCGACAAAAATCCGGTCTGCCTGTTGCAAGAGAGCGACCTTTTCCGGCGTTACTTCGCCGAGAATGCGAACCGCAAGCCCCGGGCCAGGAAAAGGATGGCGCTCTAAAATTGCGGCCGGGATGCCGAGTTCGCGGCCGATCGCTCTTACCTCGTCCTTGAAAAGTTCGCGCAATGGCTC
>PSMA01000020.1:0-50924 GCA_040289905.1 Blastocatellia bacterium | reverse complement strand
AGCTTCAGCCGCATTTTTTCCGGAAGACCGCCGACGTTGTGATGCGTCTTAATCGTAACCGAGGCGCCGCGGAGGCTCACGGATTCGATTACATCCGGGTAAAGCGTGCCTTGGACGAGCCACTTAGCATCGCCCACGGATACGGCTTCGCGCTCGAATATCTCGATAAATTTTCGCCCGATAATTTTACGCTTTTCCTCGGGATCGGTGATGCCTGCAAGGGCGGAAAAAAATTCGTCGGCGGCATCTATGCCGCGGACGTTAAGGTACAGATTTTCTCGGTAAGCGGCGAGTGTTTCTTCAAATTCGCGATGACGCAGGACGCCGTTGTTGATAAAAATGCAGGTCTGGCGGCTGCCGATTGCCTGATGGACGAGCACGGCGGCGACCGTAGAATCGACGCCGCCGGAAAGTCCGCAGATGACGTTGCCACGCTCGCCGACCAGGTTCCGGATCTTTTCGACTTCCTCGCGGACAAAGCTTTTCGGCGTCCAATCGCCGATAGTTTTGCAGATCTTGAAAAGAAAGTTGCGCAGGATCTCGCGGCCGAGCGGTGTATGCGATACTTCCGGGTGAAACTGCACGCCATAGATTTGCCGTTCGGCATTTTCCATCGCGGTAATGACGCGTCCGGTGGTTGCCGTCTGGCGAAACCCGGGCGGCAGGGCTGTGACATGATCGCCGTGGCTCATCCAGACGTCGAGTTCAAACGGAAGCTCGTCAAAAAGCAGCGTTTTTCCGCTCAGTACTTTCAATTTTGCGTGGCCGTATTCGCGGCGCTCCGCCGGCTCGCTTTCTCCGCCGAGGTCGACGGCCAAAAGCTGCATCCCGTAGCAAATACCGAGAATCGGAATGCGCATCTTGCTTATCTGATCGTAAAAATCGGGCCCAAGCCGCGGCGCATCTGGATCGGTGACGCTTGCCGGCCCGCCCGATAGGACAATTCCTTTTGGCTCGATCGAGGCGATTTTTTCGGCCGGTAGGTGAAATGGGTGAATTTCGCAGTAAACGCCCTGTTCGCGGATACGGCGGGCGATCAACTGCGTATATTGCGAGCCAAAATCCAGTATTAAAATCAGTTCGTGCCGCACGGGGAAATTCCTCTTCGGATTTAGTAAAAAATGGATTATACCTATCCGGCGGTAGGTTTTAAATTCAGCCCGAAGCGGAGCCGAAACCGAGCTTGACAAGAAGCAGTGAAATTTTTAATCTTAAGGTTCGCGTCGGGCGTTTGGCCCGCGAAATGGTTTTTTCCGCAGTAGCTCAATGGCAGAGCATTCGGCTGTTAACCGAAGGGTTGTAGGTTCGAGCCCTACCTGCGGAGCCAAAAATTTCTTAATTTCTGAGGTTCATCTCAAGCGATAAAGCTAATATCTGCTGGATAAAGTAAGACCCTGCCGTTCGTGTGCAGGGTTTTTATTTGTCGGTTAGGCAGTCTTTGAATTTTGAAAACGGAGAGCGTCGCCGCCGGCTTTGACAGGCTGCAAGCCTTAAGTTCTGTGAGGCTTTCGCTTTGCGTGCTATTCTAGTCGCTCGGTCGGGGAGAAAAATGGCAGGCAAAGATACAAAATTGGGAAAAAAAAGAGAAAAGATGCTTGAGGGGAAAAGGATTTTGGTTACGGGCGGGACCGGCTCTTTAGGACAGGTGCTGGTTCGGCGGCTGCTGAGCGGCGAGCTTGGCTTGCCGGAGGCGATAACGGTTTTTTCGCGTGATGAGGCAAAGCAGCATTATATGCGGCTCGAATATCTCAATCGGGCAGCGGCCACGGACGACGTAATTTACACGAATTCGCGCGATAGGCTGCGTTTCCGGATCGGGGACGTTCGTGATCTTGCGGCGGTGGCGGCGGCAATGCGCGAGGCCGACGTTGTCTTTAATGCGGCGGCGCTCAAGCAGGTGCCGTCGTGCGAATATTTTCCGATGGAGGCGGTCCAGACAAATGTAATCGGTGCGGCGAATATCGTCCGCGCAGTGCGGGAGATGGGTTTGCGGCCGGAGGTGGTCGTCGGCGTTTCAACCGATAAAGCCTGTAAGCCGATAAACGTAATGGGGATGACGAAGGCTTTGCAGGAGCGAATATTGATTGAAGCCAACCGCGATGGCGTTGGGACGCGATTCATCTGTGTTCGATATGGCAACGTAATTGCGTCGCGCGGTTCGATCGTTCCGCTCTTTCGCGAGCAAATCCGGGCCGGCGAGCCGCTGTCGGTGACGCTGCCGGAAATGACGCGTTTTTTGCTCTCGCTTGATCGGGCTGTAGATACGATATTTGCGGCGCTGGCTGATGCCAGGCCCGGTGAAACTTACGTCCCGAAGGTGCCCTCGGCGAAAATTACTGATGTTGCAAAGGCGATGATGGGCGACCGCCAGCTACCAATCGTATTTACTGGTATTCGGCCTGGCGAAAAGATCCACGAGATAATGGTTTCAGAAGAGGAATGCCATCGGACGGTTGACCGCGGCGATTATTACTCAATTTTGCCGATATTGCCGGAGCTCCGCAGCCAAGAGCCGAGCGCGGCGCTCGACGGCGAATATTCATCGCGGAACGGCAATTTGGAGATTCCCCAAATCCGTGACCTTCTGGCCGCCGCCGAGGGCGAAATCGCTGAATTTGCAAATTGAAATATAATCGATAGATGCTGGCAGCAACGCCGGTGGCGATTGGTGAAAAAAGAAATGGCTGCCGAAATATCCGGTGAGAACGTCGAACGCCGGTCAACGACCGGAATGACCACAAAGGTTATCAAAGGTTCGCTCTGGACCTTTGCCGGCCAAGTGGCGCCGCTCGCCGTTTCGCTAGTGGCAACGCCATTTACAATCCGCCTGCTCGGCGCCGAAGCCTACGGCGCTCTGATCCTCGTCGGGCTGATCCCGACCTACCTCGGCTTTGCCGATTTCGGGATGGGGATGGCTTCGACAAAATTTGGCAGCGAGGCATATGCCGAGGGCGACGAGGAAAAAGAGGCTCGCGTCGTCAGAACCGCGGCGCTCATTTCGCTGATGACTTCGGTTCCGGTCGCTGCGGCATTGATGATTTTTGCCCCGCGAGTGATCGGGCTTTTTAACGTTCCCGAAGCCCTGCAGGGCGAAGCGGCAACAGCGCTGAGGATCGCAGCCGTCACCCTCGTTGTAAACTTTCTCTGCGGGATATTTAACACACCGCAACTCGCCCGGCTCCGAATGGATCTTAATACGTTCATCAACGCCGGATCCCGCATCCTCGGCCTCATCGCAACACCAATAATCCTTTACCTTGGATTTGGAATCGTCGGCGCAGTAACCGTCCTGCTTGTGGCCAGCCTAATTAACCTTGCTGGACACCTGATTGTCTCCAGCGAGTTTGTGCCTAAGCTCCTTGCTTCCAACGTCAAATCAATTCTCATTCGCCAGTTAATCGGCTTTGGGGGCGGTTTAGCTTTCGCTTCCGCAGCAGCCATGATCGTTGCCAATGCGGAAAAATCAGTACTACCCGCTTATGTAGACGTTAAAGCTCTAGCATACTACTCGGTTGCCTTTACACTCGCGACAATGGCGACCTTATTTTCACAAGCGATGATTCAATCCTTGACACCCGCTTTCTCTCAACTACAGCGACCGGAAAAAAGGCACGAGCTTGAAAATCTCTTTTTTCGAGTTCTCAGGTACAACTTATTGCTTGTTCTGCCAACATTCTTTATTTTACTGTTGATTGCCAAACCGTTTTTTTTTCTTTGGGCTGGACCCGAATTTTCCGAAAACAGCGTCGTCCCTTTCTTTATTCTTTTGTCTGGGCTACTGTTCAATATCCCTGCTTACTTGCCATACGCCCTTATAATTGCTCAGGGGCGCAGCGATATTTTTGTAAAACTTTATGCTCTCGAAAGCGTGCCGTATCTCGTCCTGGCCGTAATATTCACACAGAGGTGGGGCATCAATGGAGCGGCCGCGGCTTGGAGTCTTCGAATAATAATAGACGCACTGTTATTGTTTCGTATCGCGGGTTCAGTAAATGGCTGGAGTTTTCCACTCAGGAAATTATGCATTAGATTATTACCTGGGCTTATTCTGATCATTGGGCTTCTAGCAGCGTTCCTATTCTATAACATTTGGTGGGTTGTACTGACCGTGGCTGTACTTAGCCTTACTGCTTACTCTGTGCTTGCAGTTGCACTAGCGTTTGAAAAAGAAGAGATTGCCTTTGTAAGGCAAGTTATTATCGATAGATTTGCTTCGCAAAAGCGACTAGTCTAAGTATGAATTTGGCCCGGCGTACTATCTTGCTTATAATTGTTCGCTCCCTTCGAAAGCGGTCGAAGGCGGCACAATCTGCGAGCCTCAAGACGCTTCTTGATTACTGGTGATTAGCGTTCCTAGTTGCAGCGGTAAAACACACCGAAGGCATCGCGAAAAGAACGACGAAGCTATTCATACGTCTTTCGCCGATCTTCGGATTGTTGCTGCTATTTACTACGTCGCTAGATGGAAGTGCTACAAACTCCGCTTTGTTGACAGCCTGCTACAGAACTAAGTGTGGGATCGGATTTTTGCGTGGCATTCGTGATGGTGTAAGGCGATTCAGAGAAGGCTTATGATTCGACGGGTTCGGGACTTAGCGGTCTTTTGCGCACTTCCAAAGCTTCGGACGCAGTTACATCGTGCGAGGAAGCTGGGGCTTGAGACTTTGCTTGAGTACCCGAGGCTTGCAATGCTTCTAACAGCCTTAGATCTAGCATCGGCGCTGGATGGAGACGTAATTGACTTCGGCTCCTATAATGGCGGGAGTGCGGATTTAATGTTATAGGATCTTCCAATAAATAAGACGAGTCATCTCTTTGATTCTTTTTGTGGGATGCCGGAAGTTGCTGAGATTGACAATTTTCATAAAAGGGCGACTTTGCCGACACCGTATCCGAGTCCGTAAGGGCGGGACTCTAACGCATCGGGCAGAACTTCAAAATGCACGTCGGGTTCTTTAGTGAAACGATACCCGCTTTCAGTTCGGAAAAAGCGCCGTGTTTCTCACTAGCACACGTGGATCTTTCTAACAGTGTCCAAGATGCATTGCATTTTATTTATCCATGGATGCTGCCCAACGCCATTATAATTTTCGATGACTACGGTCCACCTACGTGCTTGGGCGCAAAGAAGGCGGCTGACGAATTTTTTCGTCACAAACACGAACAAGTGGTCGGGTTGCCGGGACCGCAGTACGGATGTACACTTGGTGGGGCGTGACCTGGGAGCAAGCCTTAGATCTGCTTTAGCTTTTCCCCTGAAAGCACAAGTTCTTTCCGATTTAATTTTTCGCCCCGACGCAGTTTATTAGATGACGAGGGTGCTTTCGAATATCTTGTACGAGAATCGATTGAGAACACTAGAGGCTATTGGTGCAATTGTTTATGGGCTTCAGCGGTGGGTGTTTTCGTGATAGTATGCTGGTCGTACTTGATTTTTGTTATCCTCAAAAAGTTGAAGGGCTGAGTTCTAATCTTTGACGATTACTAAGCTCCGACCTGTCAAGGAGCAAAGCGAGCAGTTGATATCTTTGCCCAGTGGCGGCCTGAAAAGGTCGTATGGCTTTCTGGTTCTGCCGATGCTATTGTAGTTGGCAGGGGTGTGTTGCGTTCCTCATTAATCAGACAGTTTGGCCAACTATTACGTGTCGAGGCTAGAGACAAATTTGTTTTCGCGGGCATTGTAGTAACTCGTGCTTAAAAGGATCAAACAAATCAAACAATCAGTGAAATGGCGGCTGGGATTGCCTACGGCGGCGCCCGAGCTCGAGGCTGGCACGGACGAATCTGTTTCGAATTTCTACAACAGCCGGGTAACGGCGTGCGAGTTTCTTGATGATCCGGAGCATTACGAGTATCCGCGTGCTAAGTGGGTTTTATCTGTGATCGAGGGCGGCACTTTATTAGAGATAGGTTGTGGAAATGGCGGAATGACTCGCCTGCTTTCACCAAAGGTCAAAAGCATCACTGCTCTTGATATCTCTCGCCCGTCACTGGATGAACTTGAAAAACTAGGTCTTCCTAATGCCAGAACCGTGCACGGATTGATCGAGAATTTTCGCTCCGATACGAGGTTTGACTGGGTTCTTATGTCTGAAGTTATCGAACATCTTCGCACGCCGAGAGAAACCATTGACAAGGCGTTTGAGTTCGTCGCACCGGGCAGGGCAATGGTGCTAACGACTCCAAACGGGCATTGGGAATCCGACGAGCATCTTCATGAGTTTTCAATCTCCAGTTTTGCTTCGCTTTTAGCTTCGACCGGATGCGAATCATTTGAATGCTCTTATTTGAGGGATCGGGATAACCGGCGACGATGGCTGACTGCTATTGTCAGAAAGCCGATCGATAGTCCCGAACCTGACGATTTTTTTAACCGACGCGCAATCACTAAGAAGCGACGAAGAAGAAATTGACGTGAATTTCGGATGGCTTTCAAAGACGCGCTATATCTTTGGCAACTTAAACTACGGCAAAAAACCGCGGCGCTTGTTTGTTTTGCGGATCGCAGCGGTACGCCAAGGATAAAACAGGTTTCCGGACCGCGTTCAAGAATCTTGTTCGTGCTTGCGGGCTTGCTCGGAGATTCGGTGATGAGTCAGCCTGTGGTTGCAGCGGCAAGGGAAATTTGGCCGAGCGCGCGAATCACTGTCCTTGGCAGCACGCATAACCGAGAGCTTCTCAAAGCGGACCCGAATATTGACGAATTTTTCGTCTGCGATGCCGATCCCTTTTCATTGCGGCGCTCGGCGGAAATAGCAAAACTGAAAAAGTGGCTCCCTGAGCAGAGCTTTGACGCTGCGATAATTCTGCTCGGCGATCAGTTTGCCCATCTACTAGCCCGGGCGGGAATTCCACTCCGAGTCGGTGTGAAAGGAACGATTCTTGAACCTTGCCTAACGCACGCGTATGATATCGGGAGCCCGCGGGAATGGGGCTCGAGTGAGCGGCTAAAATCCCTTCGTGTACTCGGCAACGACGTGGCCGACCGAATCCCTAGGCTTTATGTTGACCCGATGGCGGCGCAAACGGCAGCGAAAAAGCTCAGCCAAAGTGGACTTTTGCCCGGCGAGAAATATATCGCCTTTCATCCATTCGGAAGCACAAGGCGGCAATGGTGGCCGACGGAGAAAGTTCCGGATTTTATCCGCGAAGTTGAGAGTCGCTGGGGTATTCGCGTTGTGCTTCTCGGCGGAAAGGAAACTCAGGCAGCGAAGATAAGTTTGGAACGGTTGATAGATACCCGAGGCCGCTTGAGTGTCTCAGAACTTTTGGCAGTAATAAGTGGCTCGCAACTGGTCGTAACTACCGACAGCGGCCCTTTTCATATTGCCGGTGCGCTCGGTAAACCCATCGTTGGACTTTTTCGCGCGCGCCGGCCCGAACACGCAAACGGGTATCCGACAGCAAAAATTATCTTCGGCCGCGAGCCGAAATGTGATCAACAATGCGACTGGGACAGGTGCTCAGCAGACCCGTGTCGGCAAATGGCAACGATTTCCGTCGAATCCATATTTTCATCAAAATGAAAGAAGCAATCAAATCTCTTACATATAACGCGATCGACTTTTTAACGCGTGGCCGCGGAATCAGGCGCCGGATATGCGGTTTCGACGTCAGATTCCCGGTCCGATATTCGCGGTATTATCCGGCAGATTACGAGCCGGAACTTTTTCAGTTTCTCGAACACAATTGCCACCCAGGGGCGACATTTTTGGATTGTGGTGCACATATCGGCTTGTTCAGTGTTGTAGCATCTCAATTGGTAGGTGAAGAGGGCCGGGTTGTCAGTTTTGAACCGATGCCTTCGGTTCGAGCGGTTTTAGTTTTAATGGATACAATTGCGTTGAATAAATGCCGGAACGTCAACGTTCGACCCGAAGCTTTGTCGAGTGGGATTGGTAAGGCGGATTTTTTTGATACGGGTGAAGTTGGTTCAAATGCAAATAGCTTGGTTCAGCAGGAAAGACATCATAGGAAAACATGCGTCTCGCTAACGACACTCGACGCAGTACGTCAAGAAATGAAGCTGAAAATAGACTGCGCCAAAATAGACGTCGAGGGTGCCGAGTACGATCTGCTTATCGGTGCCGCTGAGACCATATCCAAAGACAGGCCACAATTTTTCTTAAGCTTGCACCCGCAGGCTATCCATTCAAGCGGCGCATCATTGGATATGATCTGGGATTTACTCGAAAGCTATTCTCTCGTGGTGAAAAAAGGGGAGGTGAAAATTTCCAGGGAGACGTTCATCTCCCAAACCGATTTGTTTGACGTAGTGTGTATACCAGATTCGGCAAAGAATGTCCTCCGATGATAAGAGTTCTCGAGTTTGCCGATGTGATCAATCGGTATGATTTTATTGATTCGATTGTTCGATATGCAGATCGCCGACGATTTTCTGTTTCCGTGTGTGTAAGGAGCGAGGAAAGTAACATTGAGCAACCGGACTATGGCGCGGAAATTCAATATGCTTATTTACCGGGAAATTCACGCCGTGATGCGTTAACAACTGCGTGGAAAGTATCGGAGCTACTTCGCAAATGGGAAATTGATATTCTCCACGCTCACCATTTCGAGCAGGCGATTGTCGGTTGGCTTGCAACGCGATTTTATCGAAAGACGAAATTGGTTATAGGGAGGCATTATTCGGACGCGATTTACAGGAATCCGAGCGCACTCAAAAGGAAAGCATTGCTGGCAATTGAACAGCGTATAAATCGCGATGCCGCCCGGATAATTGTACCGTCCCAAATGATCCTCGAAATACTGACAGTGCAACAAGGTGTGCCCGCCGATAAAATAGACGTCGTCTATTACGGATTTGTCCCCGAAAAATATTCACGTCCCAAGGACAGCGAGGTTGACCGAGTCCGTTCCGAGTTCTCGACCCTCGACAGATTTACTATTGCCAACTTCAGTAGGTACCACGAGGAAAAGGGACATCGTTTTTTACTACGAGCCATCGCGGAATTAAGGCAAGAAATACCGGAGATTCTCGCCCTTTTTGTCGGGGAAGGACCCGAGCGGGGAAACGTTGAGCGGCTAATCAAAGAACTTCGACTAGAGGGAAATGTCATATTGACGGGATGGCGCCGCGACGCACTGGCAATAATGGCCGCCGCCGATATAATCGTTCAGTCAACTTTGCAAGAAGCTTTCAGTCAAGTAATGTGTGAAGCAATGTGGATGTCGCGGCCGCTCGTGATGACCGACGTAAGCGGTGCAACGGATATAATCAGAGACGGAGAAAATGGCCTTTTAATACCTAAGGAAGATGCGCGGGCGATCGCATCTGCTATTCGGCTTCTGTATGGCGATCCGGCATTGCGCGCGAGGCTCGCACGGGCCGGCCGCGAGTTTGTAGATAACAAGCTCACGATTGCAAAACAGATAATTGAGTACGAAAAGGCGTTTACTCGTGCGGCGGCCGCCGAATTTAGGCGTTTTCAATCAAAGTGAAAAGCTCGGTCGTAATTCCAACTTTCAACTATGGGCGGTATATCGCTGAGGCGATCGGTTCAGCGTTAGGGCAGACGCTGCGGCCGGCGGAAGTTATCGTTGTCGATGACGGTTCGACCGATGAGACGGCCGCGGTTGTGGCGCGGTTTGGCGAAAAGGTTCGTTACATTCGTCAGGAGAATGCTGGAGTCTCGGCGGCGCGAAACCGAGGAGTTGCGGAATCGACGGGCGAGCTGATCTCGTTTCTGGATGCGGACGATATTTGGGAACCGGAAAAGCTGGAAAAGCAGCTGGCGATTTTTGCGGCCGATAAACGGATCGGGCTTGTCCATTGCGGTATGCGGGAATTTGAAAGCAATACAGGCGAGACGCTTCGGGTACATTTGGATGGAATGGAAGGCGACGTGGCGGATGAACTCCTGCTTTGGGAAAATCCGGCGGTTAATGCTCCGGGCTCATCAGTATTGGTCAGCCGCGAGGCTTTTGACGCTGCCGGTGGGTTCGATCCTCGACAAAAATGCGGTGAGGATTGGGATTTCTGCTATCGTGTTGCGCGGCGATATCGTGTCGGGTTCGTGCCCGAGCCGCTGGTAAATTACCGGAGCCATTCGACGTCGGCCCATCGAAACGTAAAGGAAATGGAGCGGGGGATGACGCTTTTTTACGAAAAAGCGTTTGCGGCGGATGCCATCGGACGCAATCTGCGACGCCGGGCCTTGGGAAATTTCAATCGCGTCTTGGCCGGATCGTATTTTCGCGCTGGGCAGTACGGAGATTTTCTACGGATGGCGGCGAAAAGCATTTGGTATCGGCCGGCGGGGATCGGATATTTTGCGGCGTTTCCCTTGAGGATGCTGAAGAAACAAAGGACGAACTCGCGTTAATGCTAAATAGCCGGTGGCGGGACGATCTGATATAGTGCCAAGGACTTTGTATATTTGTTATTTTGGGGTGCGTGAGCCGCTCGTGCAGACGCAGGTTTTGCCGTATTTGCGAGAGCTACGCAAAGGTGAAAATCGGCAAACGGGAAGAGGTGAAAAAGTTTCGGAAAAGGAATCCATTTTTCCGCTGAGCGTTTTGCTTTTGACCTTTGAGCCGCACCGTCGAGCGGCGGACCTTGAGGATTTCGAGGGCATCCGAGCAGAGCTTGCGGCCGAGGGAATCGAGTGGGACTGGCTGCCTTATCACAAGCGGCCATCGGCGGTGGCCACGGCTTGGGATATCTTTCGCGGCGCGTTCTATATCTGGCGGAGAATCGGGCGTTTCGATGTCCTCCATGGCCGCGTTCATGTCCCGACGCTGATGGGCGCATTGGCGAGAAAGTTTTCGGCTCCGAAACCTAAATTGCTCTTTGATATCCGCGGATTTATGCCCGAAGAATACACGGATGCCGGTATCTGGCCCGAGGGCGGGCTGCTTTACCGCGCTGCGAAACGCGTCGAGCGGTGGCTGATTAAACAGGCCGATGCCTTCGTTGTCCTGACCGAAAAAGCAAGAGAGGTCCTCTTTCCAGAGTCGAAGAAAACGGGGTTTGACAAACTCGGCCGACCGGTTGAAGTAATTCCGTGCTGCGTTGATCTAGAAAGATTTGCCTCCGCTACTCCGGAAACCCGGACGCGAAAGCGCGAAGAGCTCGGGATCACCGACAAGCGCGTGATGGTCTATGTCGGTTCATTTGGAGGCTGGTATCTTACAAAAGAGACCGCCGATATCTTTCGAGGTTTCAGAGAACAGTATCCGAACGCCTTCGCAATGATTCTGACGCAGAGCAAAGCGGATGTTATCGAGCCGCTGCTTCGCAAGGCTGGCTTTAGAAACTATGAATTTTTGATAACGCAGGTTCCCGCGGCCGAGATCCCCGAGTATTTGGTCGCTGCTGACGTCGCGGTCTCGTTTATCAAGCCGTGCTATTCAAAGCAAGCCTCGTCGCCGACGAAAATTGCGGAGTATCTCGCCTGCGGCCTTCCTGTGATCGCTAATGGCGGCGTCGGCGATGTGGATTTGCTAATTCAAAATCACGGCGTCGGGGCTCTTGTCGAAAGTTTCGACCGCGAGGCTTATCTTGCGGCCTTTGATAAGATAGAAGGCCTCGGAGACATCTCCGCAAAATGCCGCGAGGTGGTTCGGCGAGAGTTTGACTTGGAATCGGTCGGCGGCGAGCGCTATCGACGTTTGTATTCAAAAATAGTTAATGAAAAGCAACATTGACGAAAAGGTTGTTGCGGGGTTCGGCGACGAATGGACACGGGTGGATCAATCGAGGCTCAACGCCGCCGAGCATCAGCGCCTTTTTGATGCCTATTTCGAACAATTTCCCTGGGAGAGTCTTCCGAAAGATGCCGTCGGTTTTGACCTCGGCTGCGGGAGTGGACGGTGGGCAAAACTAGTCGCACCGCGGGTCGGAAAGCTACATCTTATCGACCCGAGTGACGCCATCGAGGTTGCGAAGAGGAATTTGGCTGGATTTGCAAATTGCGAATTTCATCGCGCAGGTGTTGACGATTTACCGCTTGCCGACGGGAGCTGCGACTTTGGCTACAGTCTCGGCGTTCTTCATCACGTTCCCGATACCGAAGATGGCTTGAGAAAATGCGTCGCGAAATTAAAGCCTCGGGCACCATTTCTGATTTACTTGTATTACGCTTTCGACAATAGGCCGGCGTGGTTTCGGGCTCTTTGGGAGCTGACGGATGCCTTTCGTCGTTTCGTCAGCTCGCTTCCTTACGGCCTGCGGTATTTTATCAGCCAGTTGGTTGCCCTTGCCGTCTATTTTCCATTGGCACGCTTTGCATCGCTCGCGGAGAAAATCGGAATAAACACGCACAATTTCCCACTTTCGCAATATCGCGACAAGAGTTTCTATACAATGCGGACCGATGCACTCGACCGGTTTGGCACACGGCTCGAAAAGCGATTTACCAAAAACGAAATTGAGGAAATGATGTCGCGTTGCGGCCTCGAAAATATCCGCTTTGCGAAATTTCCATATTGGACAGCCGTCGGGACCAAAAAGTAAATGCGTGTTTTAGCGATTTCAAGTTACCCGCGGCAAGCGGCATCGACGCGTTTCCGCGTTGGGCAATTTATCGCGCCGCTGCGAGAACGCGGCATAGAATTAGATTTGCAGCCTTTTCTTTCCGAGAAACTATTTACCGAAATATACCGCCCGGGCAATCTTGCCTCTAAGGCAGCGGACATCGCCCGAGGCCTTGCAAAGCGGACAATTGAGATTGTCGGGCTTCGTAATTATGATCTGCTGTTTGTGCAACGCGAAGCGATGTTTTTCGGGCCGGAGATATTCGAATGGATTTACCGGAAAATCGGACGGATGCCTTTAGTTCTGGATCTCGACGATGCGACATACGTTGGATATAAAAGCCCGACATACGGAAAACTTGGCAGCGTGCTGAAATGTTTCGGCAAGACGGACCGGCTGATTAAAGCCTCTGCGAGGGTTATCTGCGGCAATCGGTTCATTGCCGAATATGCGGCGGCGCTTGGAGCAACAACCGAGATTATCCCCACAGTTGCGGACACAGACGTCTTTCGTCCTGCCGAACGCAAAAACGATCCACCAATAATCGGTTGGATCGGGACGCATTCTACCTTTGCATCAGTAGAAAAACTTTTCCCGATTTTGGAACGATTGGCCGCTCGCTACAGGTTCCGACTGAAAATAGTTGGCGCAGCAAAGGAACGAATTGAGTTAAACGGCGTTCCAACGGAGAATCTCAAATGGTCGCTTGAGCGGGAGCCGATCGATTTTGCGTCCCTTGATATCGGGCTTTATCCCATTTTTGCGGTGCCGCATGCAAGCGAAGAATGGATTCTGGGTAAATCAGGCTTTAAGGCGATTCAATATTTGGCCTGTGGCGTCCCGTTTGTCATGTCGCCGGTTGGTATTGCGGCCGAAATCGGCATCGCGGGCGAAACGCACTTCAATGCCCGATCACTAGAAGACTGGTACAATTGTTTGGAGCAATTGCTCAACGATCTAGGCCTTCGCCAGAAGATGGGCAATCGCGGCCGCCAATACGCGCTGGAGAATTATACGGTGGAAAAGCAGGCTGAAAAGCTGGCAGAGGTTTTTCAAACGGCAAAGAGCGGTTAACGGCGGATTTACGCAGATTCTCGCGGATTTTGTTAAATATTGGTTCTTGTTAAAATACGGTCAAACATTTTGGGTAGCTTATCCGTGTAAATTCGCGTTAATCCGTTGTAAAAACATATGAGCGAGAGTTTGTTGCATGGGGATCTTACTTACAAGATCATCGGCATTGGGATGCAGGTTCATAGTACTTTGGGGCATGGATTTCTTGAAAAGGTCTATGAAAATTCTATGATGGTCGCTCTGCGATCGGCGGGCATTTTTGCAGAGCAGCAAGTTCCGATCAAGGTGGAATATCTAGGCGTGATCGTTGGAGATTATTATGCCGATATTCTGGTTGACGGAAAGGTTATCCTGGAACTCAAGGCTTGCGACCGCATAACGGACATTCATAAAGCTCAGGCGTTGAATTATTTGAAGGCGACGGGAATCGACCTGGCTTTGATCCTGAACTTTGGAGCACGGAGCTTCGAGCATCATCGATTGATAAATCTGTTAAAGTAGCTCACAGCGGATTTACGCAGATTTTCGCGGAACATTGTTTTTATCTGAGGCATTTATGATCGGTTGCCGCTTTTCCTGCAGCTTCGACACTCATGCGTTGGGACCAGACTTCTTGGCGAACCCCAAGTTGATCTTCCAAACAATATCAATCCGCGTCGATCTGCTATAGTCTTTTGTCTTAGATTCGTATGTATATTTTGGGACTAACAACTCTTGGCGATTCCGCCGCGGCAATTATCAAAGATGGACAGTTGGTCGCCGCCGCCGAAGAGGAGCGCTTCTCGCGGCGAAAACACCACGCGGGCTTTCCTTACAAGGCTATTGAATTTTGTTTGAAGCAGGCCGGCATAACTTTGGCCGAAGTCGAGCACGTTGGGCATTACTGGAAGCCCTGGATACTCCGGCATAAAGCAGTGCAGGCGCTGAAGGCGGGTTTGATTTCGCCGGCAATGTTTAGGGCTCGGGCCGATCGCGGAGTCGCTCAGGTTAGCGATAGCTATTTAGGGATGTTCAAGCATCCGAAGCGGCTTCGCGAGCATTTTGGCGAGAGCGACTTTAAATTCCATTTCATCGAGCACCATCAATCGCATGCGGCCTCAGCCTTTTTCGTTTCGCCCTTCGAATCGGCGGCAATCCTTACTTGGGACGGCACGGGCGAAGATACGACCACGCTTTTCTGTCGAGGCAAAGGAAATAAGTTCGAGGTGCTAAAGCGGATAAAGCTGCCGCACAGCCTTGGTCAGTTTTATTCGGCAGTGACCAATTTCATAGGGTTCGATATGTTCGCGGGCGATGAATGGAAGGTGATGGGCCTTGCGGCCTACGGCAAGCCGAGGTATTACGACTTTTTCAGCGAGAAAGTGCTTTGCATAAATGGAAATGGCGATTTTCGCTTCAATATTAGGGTGCTCGACCACCACCTCGCAAAGCGCTACCAGTTTCCGGACGCAATCGTCAAAGAGCTCGGCCCCGGACGAAAGCCCAGCGAGGAACTCACCGAGCGTCACTGGGACATAGCTTGCTCTGCTCAGAAAGTACTCGAAGATACGGCGATCTATCTGGTCGAAAGGCTTTATGAAATGACCGGCGAAGAAAATCTCTGCATGGCCGGCGGAGTTGCGTTCAACTCGGTTATGAATGGGCGAATCTTCCATGAAACTTCCTTCAAACGATTCTTTGTTCAGCCCGCCGCAGGCGATGCAGGTTGCTCGCTCGGGGCCGCATATTACGTTTGGAACCAGAAGCTAGGAAAGCCCCGTGATTTTGTGATGCGACACGCCTATTGGGGACCAGGTTTTTCCGATCAGCAGTGCCGCGCCGCTCTAGATAATGCAGGACTGGCTTATCAGACGCTGCCCGACAATGAACTACTTCCGCGGCTTGCAAAGATGTTAAGCGAGGGAGCGATCATCGGTTGGTTCAATGGACGGATGGAATTTGGCCCAAGGGCTTTGGGCGCGCGAAGTTTCCTAGCTGATCCTCGGCGGGCAGATATGCGCGAGATTTTGAACCACAAAGTAAAGCTGCGCGAATGGTTTCGCCCGCTGGCACCTTCGATGCACGAAGAGGAGAGCGTAAGGGTTTTTGGCGTTGAGCATTACGACCCGTTTATGATTACCGTAATCGCCGTGGCCGAAGAATATAAAGCGCGGATACCGGCCGTGGTCCATGTTGACGGCACTGCTCGGCCGCAGATGGTTAGCCGCGAAACGAATCCACGTTATTGGAACCTTATCAACGAATTTAAAAAGCTGACCGGGATCCCAATGCTTCTCAATACCTCGTTCAATGTCCAAGAGCCAATAGTTTGCACTCCTGAGGACGCTATAAAGACTTTCCTGAACGCTAACTTTGATGCGCTTGTACTTGAGAATAACCTTGTTGTCCGTCAGCAATAGTTTACGATGATAGCCGCAGGAAAAATCATTTTTCTGATTACTTATCTAGCGTTTATTGTGCAGAGCGTTTTCAGTTTCTCTAATAAGCCGGACGAGCTGATGGCGATTCCGCTTGTAATTATTTTGGCTGGTGCGGCGCTTTTGTTTCTAAACGGAAATTCGCGCGATGGCGACCGCGACTTTCAAATTAACATCTTTCTCTGGGCGTTTTCGCTCCGGCTCTGGATGGGGCTTGTAATGTATGCTTGGGGTTTAAAAGATCTCTTCGGCGATGACGATGCCTTGGGATATGCGGCCGCCTGGGGAATGGCAAGCCGCTGGTACGCGGGCGGCCTCGACGCGTTTTTCAACGATTTTGTGCGTGTCTTTTTCGAGCGCCAAAACGAAGGTCAGGGATTTATTTGGGCGATTCCGACATTTTTGGCGGGCGGTCCAAGCCGGATGATTGTGTCGGTAGTCAATAGTTTTGCCGGTTCTCTTCTGGTAATCGTAATCTTTCGACTGGCACGGCGCATTTTTGGCACAGAGATCGGACGGATTGCAGCGATCGTTGTGACGTTCTGGGCTTCTAATATTCTCCTTTCGGCGATGACGTCAAAGGAGATGTTGGTCATATTTTTCTCCTGGCTTCTGATTTATTTGATTATAAGAAATCCGAGCGGGCTGCGGGTTAAGGATGCGGTTGCGGCGATTCCAGTAATGCTCGCGGTATTTATGATGCGCTTTTACTCGATTTATATGTTGATGACCGCGGCGTTTTTCCGTTTTTTGGTTGCCGGCGGACGAAATCTAGTCCGTAATACGATTTTCGGTACCCTGATCGTCGCCAGCGTCTTCATAGTTCTTGAGTCCAGCGGTGTTGTTAAACGCGATATGGCGCGCCTTGAGCGGCTCAGTAATGTAATTGAAGGCTGGCGCGAAGGAATGGCCTCTACCACCGGTTCGGGCGTGGAAATCTACTCGGAATACGATTCGCCGACGTTGGCCGTACCGGTTGCGACCGTTTACTTTTTCCTCGCGCCGTTTCCGTGGGAAATTTTCAGCGGTTCGCTGCGCAGCGCATTCGGCGCCGTAGAGAATATCTTCGTCGCCGTAATCCTCTTTTTCGGGTTTCCGGCCTGGCGCATATTTTTTAAGGATAAGTTTATAGAGATTGCGCCGATAGTGGCTTTCTGCGCGCTTTATTCCGGAATGCATATTTGGGGACTAGCCAACCTCGGCATTGCGTGGCGTCATAAGCAAACCATTATGCCGCTGCTCTTTATGCTCGTCGCAGTAGCGATAACGCAGCGAGGCGTTGGCTGGGAATATTTGAAGGCGCGATTTGTCAGGCGGCGAAAGCCGGCAATGTCGATTCGTGCGGCGGGGCAGTAAGACTATGTGCGGAATCGTCGGAATCGTAAAAAATTCGGACAAGGCAATAGATCACGGTCTTTTGGAAAGGATGAATCGAGCGATAATCCATCGCGGGCCGGACGATGACGGTTTTTACGTAAAAGCGAACGTCGGGCTCGCAATGCGGCGGCTCGCGATCATCGATCTCGCGTCCGGTATGCAGCCAATCCATAACCGCGACCGGACAAAATGGATCGTTTTCAACGGCGAAATCTATAATTACCGCGAATTGCGGGAGGAAATGCAGCGGCGAGGCCACCGATTTTTGACAAATTGCGACACCGAGGTAATCGTCCATCTTTACGACGAATTTCGAGAAGGATGCCTCGAATACTTGCGCGGAATGTTTGCGTTTGCAATCTGGGATGAGGTAAACAAGGAACTTTTCGTTGCTCGTGATCGCGTCGGCAAAAAGCCGCTCCTTTATTCCTACCGGCCAAACGGCGATTTTATTTTCGGATCTGAATTCCGGGCTTTGCTTGAGCATCCGGCTATTTCGCGTGAAGTCGATTGTGATGCAATTAGCGCCTATTTTTCCTATCTTTGTATTCCGGCGCCGCTGACTGCGTTTCGCGAAATCCGGAAACTCGAACCGGGCCATTGGCTCCGATGGAAAGACGGCCAAATCGAAACCCGGCGCTACTGGCAACCGGATTTTAGCCGAAAGATCAAAATATCGGAAAACGATGCAATCACGGAGACTACAAGACTCGTTCGCGAGGCAACGCGGCTGAGGATGATCTCCGATGTACCGCTCGGCGCTTTTCTATCCGGCGGGGTCGATTCATCAACTGTGGTTGCTCTAATGGCGGAGCTTTCGGATAAGCCAGTAAAAACGTTTTCAATCGGGTTCGAGGAAGAGGATTTCAGCGAGCTCAAGTACGCCCGCGCAGTCGCTCGCCATGTCGGCGCCGAATATAACGAATTTATCGTCCGGCCAAACGCTCTCGAGGTCTTGCCGCTACTGATAGATCATTACGGCGAGCCATACGCCGATTCATCCGCAATCCCAACGTATTATGTCTCCCGCGAGACGCGAAAAAGCGTGACCGTAGCCTTAAACGGAGATGGCGGCGACGAAAGCTTCGCCGGTTATGAACGCTACTTTGCAATGCTTTTAGCCGACCGTTACCGCTCGATTCCCATTTTTGTCCGTAAAGCGTTGGTCGAATGGCCGCTCGCGCTGATCCCAACCTCGGAACTTAAACGCAATATTTTTCGCGATGCCAAGCGATTTACGAAGGCGGCCGCGATGCCGAGGGTCGAGCGATATTTTCGCTGGATGTCTACCTTTGACCGCGAAGCACGCAAAGGACTCTTTACCGCCGAGTTTGAAAACAGCCTCAACGGTAACGACCCGGAATATTTTTTACGGCGATGGTTTGCGGAGGCGAACGGAAGCGGATATCTCGACTCCAATCTGCTGGTTGACCAAATGACGTATTTACCAAACGATTTACTGGTCAAGGTCGATATCGCGTCGATGGCAAATTCGCTCGAAGCTCGTTCACCGTTTTTGGATCATAAGGTGATCGAATTTGCCGCCTCGCTGCCGGAGAACCTTAAACTGCGCGGCTTTGAAACAAAACGGCTGCTGAAAAAAGTCGCCGCCCGGCTGGTCCCGAAAGAGGTTGTTTACAGAAAAAAAATGGGATTTGGCGTCCCGATCGGAAAATGGTTTCGCGGCGAATTGAAAGACTACCTCCGCGAGGTTCTGCTTTCGGAAAAATCTCTCCGGCGCGGAATTGTTCGCCCTGAGGCAATGGCCAAATTTGTGACGGAACATATAAATGGCGAAAAAGATCACTCGCATAGACTGTGGACGCTGCTGATGCTGGAATTATGGTTTGACCGGTTTATCGATCGTACGTGAAAAATGCGATCAAATATGACTTTCGATTAATTTGAACACTTTGCGAATTCACCAATTACCGTATTAAATCTTAGGAGCGAACTTTTCCAACTTGAAACTGAATGAAAGGCGTAATTTTAGCCGGCGGGCTTGGTACGCGGCTTTTTCCACTGACGAAAATTACAAACAAACATCTTTTGCCGGTTTATGATCGGCCGATGATTTATTTTCCGATACAGACGCTAATCAATGCTGGCATCGACGACATTATGATTGTAACCGGCGGCAATTCAGCCGGAGATTTTTTGCGCTTGCTCGGCAATGGCAAAGATTTTGGCCTCAAACATCTAAACTATTCATACCAGGAGGGCGAGGGTGGCATCGCCGACGCGCTCTCGCTGGTCGAACATTTTGCCGATGATCAGCCCGTTTGTGTTGTACTCGGCGATAACATCATTGAAAAAAACATCCGAGCTGCAGCCGACGAATACCGGCAACAAGGCCGCGGAGCGAAGATTATGTTAAAGCGCGTCCACGACCCGCAGCGCTTCGGCGTGCCGCAGCTCGACGGCGACCGCGTAATTCGCATCGATGAAAAACCGGCGGAGCCGAAATCGGATTTTGCCGTCATCGGTATCTATTTTTACGATAATTCGGTTTTCGATGTGATCCGGACGCTCGAGCCTTCGGCCCGCGGCGAATTGGAGATTACCGACGTCAACAATCATTACATCGAGCGCGGCGAGATGACCTGGAACGAACTTGACGGTTGGTGGACCGATGCGGGAACGTTCGAAAGCCTCCTGCGGGCTTCGAATCTTGTCGCAGAAAACGGTGCAAACCGTCTGGACTGATTATTAAACTTGATCGAACGCGATAAAAAAATGGAGTTCACTGACGGCGAAATTGCCGACGTAATAATTTACGAATTAAAAAAATATCACGACAATCGAGGCTGGCTGGCCGAGTTATTTCGTTGTGACGAGCTTCCGGAAGAGTTTTTTCCCGTAATGTCTTATATATCGTTTACAAATCCGGGCATCGCCCGCGGGCCGCACGAACATATCGATCAGGCGGATCTGTTTTGCTTTCTTGGGCCTTCGACATTTCGGCTTCGTCTCTGGGATAATCGCCCGCAATCGCCTACGTACAAAGCGATGATGACTCTCGACGCAGGTGAAAAACGCCCGCTGGCGGTCGTCGTCCCGAAGGGCGTCGTGCACGGATACAAAAATATCGGCAACACGGACGGAATGGTAATAAACTGTCCGAATCGATTGTATATGGGACGCGGCAAAAGCGAGCCGGTCGATGAAATTAGGCATGAGGCGGATCCGGCGTCGCCATTTAGGATGGACGATTGATCGAGCTACGAAGTACCGGCGGCGATCCACCCGCAAGATCGCGTGAATCGCCCGCCGCATAAAAAATGTCGCGGGCGGTTCGCCGGCTCGCCGTCCAGAAAAACCCGCTGATGAAAATTCTCAGAATAATCGCTCGGCTTAATGTCGGCGGCCCGGCGCGCCACGTCGTCTGGCTTACAGATGCATTTTCGACCGACGGAAACGAGACAATGCTAATCGCCGGCAGGGTTCCGGAGGGCGAAGAGGATATGGCGTATTTTGCAGAAGCTAACGGCGTCTTTCCGTACTACATCCACGAAATGAGCCGCGAGCTTTCGTTACGTGACGCTATATGCGTTGTAAAAATACTCCGAGTGATTCGGCATTTCCGGCCCGACATTATTCATACGCACACGGCGAAAGCCGGAGCGGTTGGCCGAATCGCGGCGATATTGTCCAATCTGATCGATTCCGTAACGCTTCGCACTCAAAGTCGGCACGTAACGGTTCATACCTTTCATGGCCACGTCTTTCACGGCTATTACGGTCCCCTCAAATCGCGATTTTTTATTCTGATCGAGCGTTTTCTGGCGCGGTTTGCGACCAGCGCAATCATCGTTATCTCCAAATCACAATTTCAGGAAATTCATGGCCGTTACCGAATCGGCCGGCCAGAACAATTTCGGATCGTCCCATTGGGAATCGATCTGGAGCCTTTCGTAAACGCTTTGGAAAGCCGAGGCGAGACGCGACGCGAACTCGGAATCGGCGACGGGGAAGTCGCCGTCGCGTACTTCGGGCGACTGACGCAAATTAAAAACCTGCCGATGTTTCTCGACGCCGCAAGGCTGTTTCTCGCCTCGCCGCGGGCCGCGAATACAAAGTTTTTCATCGTCGGCGACGGCGCTGAACGCGCACGGCTCGAAGCAATGTCGCGCGAGGGCGGCCTCGCGGCCAGCGTCCGATTTCTAGGTAACCGTGAGGACGTTGCTAGGCTTTACGCGGCATTCGACATCGTCGCTCTGACGTCGATCAATGAAGGCACGCCTCTATCGATAATCGAGGCGATGGCCGCGAGGCGTGCGGTGATTTCAACTCTCGTCGGCGGCGTCGAAGACCTGCTCGGTGGCGAGAGTCGGGCGATCGGGGATGTTTCGGTTCGCGAGCGAGGGTTGGCCGTTGCCTCCGGCGACGCGAAATCTTTTGCGGAGGGGTTGATTTATTTAGCCAAAGATGCAGAATTACGGCATAGCCTTGGTTGCAAAGCATCGGATTTTGTAATTGACAATTTCGGAAAACAAAGACTTGTTGGTGATATTAAAGAGCTCTACCGGAATTTGATTCGGGACATCCAAACGGGCGGACGTCGCCACGGATAGCCGGGTGAGCAGACCGAATATCCTTACTATTATGGAGACCGTTAAGTATCCGATAATTGCGTGCGTTGCGACTTTCGTGGTTTCGGGTCTTTTGACACCCGCTGTGCGTTATCTTGCCGTCCGAGGTGGTTTCATCGCCGCGCCGCGGCTAGACCGCTGGCATAAGCGTCCGACGGCAATGCTTGGCGGAATTGCGATTTTTCTCTCAACCTTGATTGGTTACCTGATTTTCGTCCCGAAAACTAGCGATTCCATCGTCATTTTCGCAGCGGCCGCGTGGCTTTTTCTCGTCGGACTAATCGACGATTTTCTCAGCATCAAGCCTTACCAAAAACTATTCGGCCAGATCGTCGGAGCGGTTATCGTAACGGGCTTTGGGCTTACGCTCCCGCTTACCGGAAACCAAATTTTCGATATCTGGATAACGCTTTTCTGGATTGTTGGGATTACAAACGCAATCAACCTTCTCGACAATATGGACGGGCTCGCAGTCGGGATTGCGGCGATTGCAGCGATTTCGCTCGCCTCCGGGTTTTCCGCCGAAGGGCAATTCAGCGAGCTGCTTTTTGTCTCGGTTTTTATCGGCGCTTTAGTCGGTTTTTTACTCTATAACTTTAATCCGGCATCGATCTTTATGGGCGATTGCGGCTCGATGTTTGTCGGGTTTTTGCTTTCAACGTCGGTATTGCTTTCGCAATCCGGCGGCAGATCGCGCGGGATTTTCTCGATCCTTGCGGTACCGTTTCTAATTCTTTTCGTCCCGATTTTCGATACGACGTTTGTAACTTTGATCCGAAAACTCAGCGGTAAACCCGCATCCAGAGGCGGTCGTGATCATACCTCGCACCGACTCGTCGCCCTCGGGCTCTCGGAGCGGTCGGCCGTTTTGCTTCTGTACGGACTGGCAATCGTAGCAGGGCTGATTGCGGTTTTGGTCCGCGAGCTTCCAACTGCGACAAGCCTTTCGCTGATCGCTCTATTTACCGCGACGCTGACTATTGTCGGAGTTTACCTAGCAAAAGTCAGGGTCTACGATGAATCCGATGAGGAGCGGGCAATCCGCGAAAATGCGGCCTTTGCATTTCTCTTGCATTTTACCCACAAGCGACGAGTCTTTGAGGTGCTGCTTGACACGGTCCTGATAACGATTTCGTATTACTCGGCTTACGCCATTCTTTTTGGCCCTGTCGATTCGGGATCGAATTTGGAGCTCTTCCTGAGTACGCTACCACTATTGATCGTAATAAAGCTGTTCGCTCTGTTTTTTGCCGGCGTCTATCGCGGCATCTGGAGATACACTTCGATCAGCGATCTGCTCGTATTTTTCAAGGGCGTCGCTCTCGGCTCGCTGCTTAGCCTCGTCGCGGTTTTGTTAATTTACCGCTTTCAGTATTTTTCACGCGCTGTCTTTTTGCTAGATGGCGCGCTGCTGTTTTCCGGAATAGTCTTAAGCCGCCTGGCGTTTCGTCTTCTGCGCGAATTGATTCCAATGCCAAGGCCCGATGGCGGCCGGCCGGCCTTGATTTACGGTGCGGGCGATGGTGGCGAACTCGTCCTTCGCGAATTGAGGAAAAATCCCGAATGGAACATCATACCGGTCGGGTTTCTGGACGACGATCCGTTGAAATGGGAAAAGACGATCGCCGGCCTCCGCGTTTACGAGACGAATGGCTCGATTGCGGAGATTTGCAGGCGGGAGGGGGTCCGCGACATTATCGTTTCTTCCAAACAAATATCGCGTGACCGGCTACGCGAAATCCGCGGAGCCTGCGGAGATGGGGAGATCGTATTCCGGCGGGCGGAAATTCGTATCGAGCCGGTGGAATTCGAATAACAGAACCTGGGAATACGAAAGGAAAATGTTGGAAATGAAGAATCCGATCAGCGGCATTTGGCAATGGTTAATCCTGGCATCGGCGGCCGTAATTGTCGTCGCAGCTTGCCTTTTAGCCGCGGGCTGGGGTTTCGCCGATACGGTTGCCGAAAAATCTGAATCGGTCGAAATTTCAGAAATTGCCGTCGATCTCGATCCGCTCAATCCGAGGACGCATTTTTCTCTTGCTAGGCAACTTGAAAATACCTTCGATCCCGAAGCAATCAGCCGCTCGCTCTCAGAATACGAGATCGCCGTTGCCCTTGCTCCGAAAAATTACATTTACTGGCTTTCGCTAGGGCGTGCCCGCGAACGCGCGGGCATGGACGGCGAGCCCGCTTTGCGCCAAGCAATGTCGCTTGCGCCGCATTATTCGCGCGTTCGCTGGGCACTCGGCAACGCGTTAATCCGAAAAGGCAAGATCGAAGAAGGATTTGCCGAAATCCGCTACGCGCTCGAGTCGGACGAACAACTGGCTCCGGCTGCGGCTGCTCTCGCTTGGGAACTGACCGGCGGTGACGTCAAAGCTGCTATCGCACTCATCGGCAGCGAGCCGCTCGCGGCAGCTGAAATCGTCGCTCGGCTCGCTAACGACTCACGATTCGACGACGCCTTTGACTTGTTTTCCAGCCTTTCTGCTCAGTTACGAAGCCGCTCTGATTTCGTTGCAAAGCTGGCGGAAAAATTTATCGCGGCAAAACGTTTTCGACAAGCCGCTCAGATTGTTGGTGCAGCTTCCGCCGACGGCGCGCCAAGAGTCGGTGCGGTGACGAACGCGGGATTTGAATCTGATATGCAGCTTGGTGGAGCCAGCGTTTTTGACTGGCGCCTATCTGCTGGTCCAATTCCTCAAATTGCTCGGACCGACGCAACGAAAACGGAAGGTAACTACAGTCTAGTGATGGTCTTTCCGGATTCGGCTTCCGCTGAGTTTCGCGAGATTTCTCAGACCGTTGCGGTCGAGCCTACAAAACGCTACCGGCTTAGGTTCTCGTTTCGCAGCGAATTGAGAACCGATGCAGCCTTCCGTTGGGAGATTGTCTCCGCAGCCGATTCGAAAAGGCTTGCAGTTTCTGAGCCGCTATCAGCGGGAACGGATTGGACGGCGGCCGAGCTTCGGTTTCAAATACCGGGCGATATCGACGGCGTCACACTCCGGCTGAGACGCGAAAACTGCCGTCCGACGTTATGTAAGATCAATGGCAAAATTTGGTTCGACGATTTCCGATTGAATGAAGAGAATTAGCGAGTCGATAAAAATACAAGCCTATGATGATCCGGCCGTTTCGGATTCGGCAGGAAATCGAACTTTGTTTGCAATGCTTCTTGTAATGCCGTGCGTTCTCGCGCTTGCTTATGGAGCAAATGATTCGGCATCGCTCGTGCTCATTGCATTGCTTACCGCCGTCTTCTCCCTCGTCTGGTTTGTCAGAGCGATCCGGAGGCGTTTTTTTGAATTGCGCTTTTCGCTACTGTATTTGCCGCTTGTCGGCCTGATGCTGCTCTCGATTGTGCAATTGCTCCCGCTTTCGGAGCCCGCGGTCGATCCCTCGCTGATCTCGGTGCAGCCATCTGCGGCGCTCAGCTTCGATTCATACTCGACTCGGATTTTTCTCTTCAGATTCTTTGCTCTCTCATTATTCTTTGCCGGTGCTTTGACTTTTACGGATACGATTCGCCGTCGGCGGATTTTAATCACTGCGCTGACGATTTTCGGCGGCGTAATTGGATTTGGATCGATTATTCAGCGGCTGGTGAGCCCAGAGGCGATTTACGGCGTGAGCCGACCGGCAAACGCGATCCCGTTTGGGCCATACGTAAATCAGCATCATTTTGCCGCGTTAATGGTGCTTCTCTCCGGCCCTGTGATATCCGAACTTTTCGTCCGCCGCCGGCTAGAGACGCGGCTGCTTTATCTGATTGCGGCCGTATTGATGGCAGTCCCAGTGCTGCTTACCGGCTCGCGCGGAGGCATTCTTGCTTATCTTACGATGGTCGCGGCTATTGCCCTGGCCGCGGTTCGTTTCCACGAAAAACGAGTCGTCTCGGATAAAATGCTTGTGCCGATAAGCCTTGGGCTGCTGGTTTTTGCAGTTATTATCGGCCTGGCGATTTTTCTCGGCGGAGACGAATCGATCCTCCGCGGCTTTGGTTTAAATTACGGTGCAGGAGATTTTACCAGCGGTCGGCGTTATTTTTGGGCTGTAGCCTGGCAAATATTCCTCGCGCATCCTCTTTTGGGTGTTGGAATGGACGCTTTTGGCGTCGCTTTTACGCAGTTTGATACCCGCAATGGATTTTACCGTGTTGAGCAGGCCCACAACGACTATCTACAGATGCTTGCCGATGGCGGAATCGCGGGGTTTTTGCTGACGGTGGGATTTCTTTTTCTGTTTTTTCGGGAAGCCTTACGCAGAATCAAGGAATCGGCGGGTGATCGCTCGGGACTGCGACATTTTCGGCTCGGCGCATTTGCCGGCTGCTGTGGCGTCTTGGTTCATAGTTTTTTCGATTTTCCTCTGAGAACCTGGTCAAACGCTTATTTTTTTATGCTCCTGGTTGCAATCGCAACGGCGAAAATCAAAGAGGAATTTGTAGCTGCCGATCGTGGCGATGGCTAACGGACAGTTACCTTGATGCGGACACTCGTGCAGGGCGATTCAAACCTGACGCTGAATTCGCCCGTATTTTCGCTCAGCGATCGGATTACGAAAAGCATCCGGCCACGAACGCCAGCTAGATCGGCCTGAGGGTGAATTTCTATGTCTTCGGGCGATTCGGAAAAAGCTTTGATTGCGTCATTTGCAATCTCGCGGTCAAAATCCAAAAGCAACGCGATACTGCCGCCACCACGCATAATGGAAACATGGTTTTGGCTCGGTCGCAAAGTGCAGTTTGGATTCGATTCGGTAATTTCTTTGCCGGGAACAATTCTCGGCCGAATCTCTTCGGCCGGCTGATTATCGCTTTTTTCTACTGGGCGGGATTGAGCCTCGGCTGATTTTATGTTTGTCTTTTCGTCGTTCGCCAGCGGCGTATCTGTTTTCCGGTTTTCGGCATTCTTTATCGGCTCGGGGGAAGGGGCATCCGGCTCTGTCACAACTTCTCGATCGAAAGATCGGTAAGTGTCAGTCGCCGCTTGGCCGGATATTTCTTTTTTTTCTGTGTCCGGCAGCGACGCAAGCGGGTTTGGACCAATTTCCGACTCGAGGCCGTTCAGATTGCCGTTTAATTTCTTAAATAGTGTCGCAATTCGCAGGTATCGGGGCGGATTCGGTTTATCGGTCTTGTAGCTATCGATATAGGTCCGCAGGGCTTCGGACTCCCAGGCCGAGATTCCACATTGCCGAACGCCACCAGGCACTATCCTTCGGCAAAACAGTCAATGCTCTACGAAATCTTATCACTGCATCCTGAGGCTTTCCCTCGAGAAGAAGTGCAACGCCTAGTATCTCCTCTATTCGCCCGCGATAAATCGCGCTTAGCGTTTGCCGAGGGACGTCCGGGATCAGTAGAAATTCATTTCGGCTAAATGCAATCTCGCGGGCGTCATAAAGTTCAGTCGCCATAATTGCCGCGGCGGGATTGCTTACCGTCAGGGCGTCTTCCTCTCGAGCGGAAGCCGTTTCTGCAAATGCCTTCGCAGCTTCGGTTCCGACATTGTGGGAGAGCAGTACGCTGGCCGCGTAAAGTGCCCGATGAGGAGCCATTTTATCGTCACCGGCGGCGAAATTTCGTGCAAGGGCTATTAATGCCGAAGGAGCGATATCGGGCGTCGCGGCGGCTTGCTTTAATCGGAGCGACAGTTTGAGAAGTTTAGACTCTTCGGGGCTAGCGAGCGGCAGCGGGCTGAAGATCGCGGCGCGAGTTTCCAATCCGATAAGATCGGTAAAATTTTCCGCTTCGCGTTCCACGCGCTTTCCAAGCCGCGTCCGAACTTTTTCCTCTGTGATCTCAAATGACCTCGATAAATCTTCCGCTGCTTCACGGAAAAAACCGGCTGCCAATCGGGCAGCAGCGATTTGGTATTCTACGGTCGGAAACCTAGAAGAGCGGCTCGATGCGATCAGCAGTTGCTCGGCTTCGACGGGTTTGCCGGTCAAAATGAGTCCTCGCGCAAGTGCAATTTGAGCCCAAATATATCTGGGATCCTTTGCCAAGGCGAGCCGAGCAAGTTCGACGGCTCGGTCGCCATTTGCATTTGCGGCATACCAATGCGCAGCGCCGCCTAGCAGGAAAACACCTGCAGTGCCGTCCTCTATTGCCTTAGAGAGTATTTTTGCAGCTTCTTCGGATTTGCCGACCTCGAAAAGCGAGAGAACGAGTCCTGACCGCGCTGCATCGTCCGCTTCGTTTTCCTCGAGAAGCGACCGATAGATTTCAATCGCGACCGCAGGATTGCCGTTTGCACGATTGAGATCGGCAAGTCCGCGCCGCGCGATCGGATCGCGGGGAGCAAGTTCGACCGCTTTGCGATATGCTGCTTCCGCTTTTTCGCTTTCAAAACCGATTCGGTATGCCATCGCGAGCGTGACATAAGCTGAGCCATTCGCCGGATCTGCCTCGATTACAGCGGTAGCCAGGCGCTCGGCCTCGCCTGCGGCTTCTACCGAAAGATAAAAAGCAGCGAGCGCAAGTAATCTTGCAGGCTCGCCAGCAAGCGTGGTCTCAATTTTCCGAGCCAAGCGAAAAGCGGCTTCGCCCTGGCCTCTCCAATATAGCCCATCCGGAATTTTACTAATTACTTCATCGAAGAGGCGCCGGCTATACGGCTTTGGCGCTTCGTCGATCGCAACTTCGAGCAATCGGATTGCTAGATCGGCGTTTCCTGCGATCAGGTTTTGCTCTGCGACCGCTGCACGCGATACTGCCAGCGACTCCATTGCGCGAAGGCGAAACTCGCTTTTTGGAAATTGGGCTATGAATTTGATCAGAGCGGCAGACTTTTCGGACGGATCGAGAATCGATATTGCCTCATCGAATCGTTTTTTCTCAGCGGCGGGATCGGGAGTCGGATCGAGCCTCGGGGTTGACTTGGTCGGCTGTTTCGCTTTGCTGCTAGCTTTTTCAGCCGGCGTTGCGGCCGGCTTTTTTGTCCCGGCGTTTGAGCTTCTTTTCGGCTCGGGATAAGCTTGCCGAGAATTCTGTCCGAGCACAAAAAAGACATTTGCCAACGAGATCAGAAGGAGAATTAACAGCCTACGAATTTTCCGATTGCCAGCCACGTTAAGAATGATAACATTATATCCCGAGGCGACGGCAGGCGAAAAATGCCTGAGGCGGCGAATCGGAAGATGCGACGGCTTGATGATATCTGGGATGAAATGCTGAGCGAGGCTCACCGCCGCGCCATTGCCTCAGGAAACGCGGATGCAGCGGAATACTTAGAACTCCGGCTACGAAATGATCGACTTCGCGCGGCGGCCGCCGACTGGCTAGTTGAAATTTTTGTAGAGGCTGCGGCGGCGAGCCCGTTGCTGGCCGGCGTCGAAATTGAGCGGGAGGAGCCACATCAATTTGTCCATTCCGGCACAACGTTGACCGGATTATCGATCTCTGCTCGACTTGGCGTCCGGTGCGTTACACTACAAGCCGGCTGGCCGCGAAGGCCCTCAGACGGCATAATTCGTGGCGCTGCGCTCGCAATCGGTAGAATCTCACACCGCGGACTTCCGAGGCTAAACGTCGATTTACGGCTCGTATTGGACCGTAACCGTCCGGGCTGGATTGTTGTCGGAAGTGACGGTTTGCCGACGACTGTTGACAAGGAGTTTTTCGGGTCTCATTTTGCGGCTCTAGTCGGTGAATAGGTTACTCCGGCGCAGCTCGGCGCGTCAGCACTTATTTGAACGTTTGTCAGTCATGATTTGCGGCCGTGAAGAGCCGGCTAATTGAGCAACTCGTTTTCCGACCGTGCCTCGGAGCGACGATGGGCCTGAGGTGACCGAGCTCCGATTTGTATGAAGGCGCCGTTGTCACGAAATCGGCAAAAAATCATCGGATACCTCCAATCTGACTTATTACACGGCAATTCGAATTTCAGCGAAAAGGCTTAGTCTCGATCTAACTTCCGCCGCGTTAAGCGACACTGATGACGCTCTAATATTTCCGTGGAAAATATTGTTAACGAACCGATTTCCTGATATTCTCTTGCCATAGTGAGCGAGCAGGTAGACCAAAGGGAAATCTATTCGCGGAGAGTGTTAACTTGGCCAAAAACAGCCAACGGTATTTGCAGAAATTGGTTGCGTTAGCACGCGAACACACTGGCACCGATCGCCAAGCACTTCGTACCACCATTTGCGGAAACGACGACGAGTTGAAGGCTAGAATCGAAGCGATGATTGAACTTTCAGAGAATGAGGCCGAATCACTGGAGGACGTAAATCGCGGCTCAAATGAAGGTAGCGGCGAAGATCTAGCGTTTAATTCCATCGACAATTCGGCTGACGCAAAGCAAGAGATTGAGTCTGCGGAGGGCGATCGGTTCACGGCGGGCTCGATCGTCGGCGGGCGTTATGAAATAGTCCGATTGCTCGGTAAAGGTGGAATGGGTGAGGTTTATCTGGCAACGGATCTGCGGATTAGTCGTAGTGTTGCGCTGAAAGTCTTGCACCGCGACCTTGTCTCGAAAAAGGAGAACTTTCAGCGTTTTGCGCTTGAAGCGCAGACGGCATCCGCATTGAATCATCCCCATATAATGACCGTCTATGAGGTTGATTCGACGCCTGACCATTCACTTTTCATAGTAGCCGAATATATCGAGGGCCGGCCGCTTAGTGCTTTGATCCGCGATCGCATTTCTACCGAGAAGGCGCTCGAGATCGCAATCCAGATATCGTCTGCGCTTTCGGCGGCTCACCGCGCCGGTATAGTTCATCGGGACGTAAAACCCGAGAATGTGATGGTTCGTTTCGATGGTTACGTTAAGGTGCTTGATTTTGGTCTCGCGAAACTGATACAGGCCAATACCGTATCCGTTGATTCTGGGTCTGAAGATCCTACAATCCCGATAGTTCATACAAAGCCTGGAATGGTCATGGGTACCGCGGCATATATGTCTCCTGAACAGGCCCGAGGTCTTGCGGTTGACGCTCGGACGGATATTTGGGGCCTTGGAGCGGTATTGTACGAAATGTTGTCCGGACGTCGGCCATTTTGGGGCGAGACTGCGGCTGACACGATGGTGTCGGTCTTGCGAAACGAGCCGAGGCCGATTTTCAATGATCCTGATCGTAGTTTTCTAGAGCTTGAAGCGGTCGTCAGACGGGCACTAGCTAAAAACGTCGCAGCGCGCTACCAGTCGATGGACGAATTCCGCGCGGATCTCGAAGTACTGAAAACGAAACTTCAGATTAGCTCGACCTTCGGTGATTCTTACGCGGGTCGAATCAGCACAAGTTTAGCTAATCGAAAAAGCACTAGCGCAGGAGCTGCGACTAATCCAGAAGATATACACGCAGCCCGGCACACGCAAGCCGTGCAGAGGCCGTCAGGATTTCCTGATCCGACTGCGGAGATTACCAATGCGGATCGTGGCGTCGGAAATTTTCGTGTCGCGGCGGCGCGGACCGCACTTCTTATTCTAATTGGGATATCTCTCGCTGCAGCTGCATTTTACATAGCATCGTTTTCGCGGGGTCGAACAGAGATAGATTCGATAGCAGTATTGCCGTTTGAAAATCTCACCGGCGATCCGTCGCTAAACTTCCTATCTGATGGTATTAGCGAAGGGTTGATCGATCGTTTGTCGGAATTGCCACAGCTCAAGGTCATTTCCCGAAATTCTAGTTTTAAGTTTCGGGGACCCGAAATGGACCTGCAGTCTATTGGCTCGAAGTTAGGTGTTCGGGCAATAGTAACCGGAACGATCGCTCAGGTAGGTGATGAGCTCGATATTCGCTACGAAATCGTCGATCCTGCCGACAGTCGGCATCTGGCCGGTGGTAAGTTGCGGAGAAAATTGGGAAATATCGTCGACATACAGCGCGATATAGCGGAAAGCGCCGCGAGCAGTCTTAAGCTCAAATTAACAGATTCTCAATCAAAGCGGTTTCATTTAAGCAACACGGAGGACTCCGAAGCATATCGCTACTATCTTAATGGCCTTGTCGAATTAAACGGCCCGGAAGATGTCCGCGGTAAGGCGCTGCAATACTTTGAGCGGGCGGCAGAACTCGACCCGAGTTTTGCAGACGCGTACGCAGAGATCGCTTGGATTTATATGTCGCGCGCAAACGGAAGCGGCAACCCGGGCTCGCTTGTCCCGAGGGCACGCGAAGCGACGGACCGCGCTCTTAGCCTCGACCCCGCATCGGCAAAGGCCCATGTAGTGAAGGCGATGCTTTACGAATACGACTTCGATTGGCAAAACGCCGAGAACGAATACCGCCGAGCGGTTGAACTAAGCCCGAATTTGGATTTTGCTCGCAACAACTATGCCTTTTTTCTATCTTCGATGGGTCGCCACGACGAGGCATTGTCTCAACTTGAACAGCAACGGCTTCGTGATCCGATAAACGAGCGTCTCGGGATCTTGCAAAAGGGAATCGTTCTTACTCAAGCTAGGCGATTCGAGGAGGCGCTCGAGGCCTATCGTGCTGCACAGGCTGTCGAGCCTTCGCGTGAAATTCCGCATTTTTCGCTCGGATACCTATACGCGGGCAAAGGAATGTATACAGAGGCGGCCAAACATTTCGAGATTTCCGTCGAGAGACTAGGCGGATACAATGAATACAGTCAGTCGCTGATTTACCTTGCAGCGGTTTATGCAAGGATTCCCAGCCGACAGGCGAGAGCTCGCGAAATTTTGGCCAATGTCGAGCGCAGCGCAACCTATGCTTCACCGGCCGTAATGGCTGCGGCGTATTCTGCCCTCGGCGATAATGACAAGGCTATGGATTTGCTTGAACAAGCGTATGCCCTGCACGATCCATTGCTGAAATATATTGGGATCGGCCATGAATACGATGGCCTGCGAAAGGATCCAAAGTTCTCCGCTCTTTTACAAAGAGTCGGGCTCAGATAGCAGCGGGCTCACATAACTACGGTCTGTAGTTCATTAACACGCGAGCAGAAAGCGGCTCCAAATTGCTGTTTCGGTGTCATCAGAGAGCCGATAGCGATAGCTCGTTATCCCACATCAGAGTCCCGCTAAAACGTTTCGGGCAACATCCGCCTGAATCAAATCGAACGATGGATTGAGTTTAAGAGCAGATTCCAATAATTTTTTTGCCTCGCTGCGATTTCCGAGAGCGTGTTCTATTATTCCCGCGTGGTAAAGCAGCAAAGCGTCTTTGGTGTTCAAACGAAGAGCCTCTTGTGATTTTTCGCGAGATTCCTGAAGTCTGCCTTTTTTGAACAAACACCAGGCTAAGATGTCCGATGAGTAGATGTCTTTTATCTTTGAATAATCAGCGGCGGCAATTTCGAGCGCCTGATCGAGGTTGATATTATGATCGGCCCACATCAAAGCAATGCGATGAGGATCATAGAGGTCACCGAGCGCAGCTTTGTCGCTGGCAATTTCATAAAACTTTGTTGCAGCGTTACTGTCACCTTGTTTTGATTTAATGTCACCAAGAAGAATCGCATAACTGGTATGCGGCGATCGCTCGAAGGCGGAGCTAACGAAGGTCGAGGCGGCGTCGAAATCGCCCCGAGCGGCGCGGGTTTTTCCTTTTCCTAATAGCGCGAGTGGATAATTCGGAGTTATCGTTAAAGCCTCGTCGAATGTCTTTTCTGCGTCATCGAATCGACCATTACGCCAGTAAAGATCTCCTAATTGGCTGAGACACCAGCTTTGTGCTTCCTTGTCCGCCGGATCTGCGGACCTAAATGCAAGTTCGTAAAGTTCAACAGCTCCTTTTGTATCGCCGTGCAGTGCCCTAATCAATGCCGCACGCGCATACGCGGCCGAGCCCGGCCGAGTATCGACTAGCTTCTGAGCCCATTCAACGGCCTGTGGATAATTGCCAAGTTGAGTATGAGCGTCTACGATCACGCCCATGGCGAAGGAGTCCGGCGCCTCGGAATATATTTCTTCGCCAAGCTTCAAAGCCTGATCGAATTCGTGATAGGTCAAGTGAAGCAATGCTTCAAGACGACGCGCGGCCAGGTCGCGCGGGGCAATTTCGAGGGCTTTTGTGACGGCTCGCCGCGCTTCCGCATTGAGAGAGAAATTTCCCGAACGGCGGGCCTCGCTAATGTACGCGGTTGCAGGTTGTACATAGGCAGCCGAAGATTTAGGAGCGTTTTTGACGGAGTCGAGCGCTCTTGTGATTTCCTGACTATCGACGACCGAAGTGAACTCCGCCTCGGGGGAAATGGACGTCGTCTTGGCATTGTTACAGGATAATATGATCCCGACTGCCATTACGAGCAGTCCAAACAAAACAAAAGACATTGTACGCATAGTACGCATATTCTTAACGACTCCCAAAAGCGATTACGGGCGCGGCGACCTTGTTAGTGATCGATCGCCGCGCCGTTAAAGTGGCGGCTACTGCTGATTCGAAGTTCGCGGCTGATTCCCTTGATTTGGCGGGAGCAAATAGGGGAATCGATTCATAAGCGGTCCCTCTGGATTAAAGCTGACTCCGTCAGCAAGCATATTATTTGGAGCCTGATTGGTCGCGGGCGTAAATGGCGTTCCGCCGGCAACCGCTCGAAGAGCGATATCCGTTACATCATCATGAATCCGTCTTCCGTTGGGAAAGCCGGCCGGGTCGCCTCCGAATAAGCCCAGTCGATTAATACTCCCGATCGGGGTAATCGGAATCGCAACATTTAATCTCAGGTACTCATGAGGAGTGCCGTCAGACAAAAACGTAGTGTAGTTCGGTCCGGTGACACTATTTACAGGAATTCCGGTAGCAAATATCGCGACCAAATCGTTCCTGGGCGGAGGCGGCACAGTGATCCCGAAGACGGCATTTAGAAGTCGAGCCAACTCGGGATCCTGAACAGACGGTGCTAGAAATGCATCGCCGGTCGGCTTTGATGCATTGAACGCACCTTGAATTGCAACGGATCCACCACTTCATTGACAAGGGGATTTCCGAGACGTGAAACCTGACGCCATTCTCCCTCGCTACTAACAGTACCGGCGCCAATGACGCGCACAGTTTGCCTGCTTGCGGTTGCCCAAACGCCGATCACCGCATCCGGAGCGGTAGGACTGGTGGGCACCGAATTCGTGCGGGTCAATTCCTGAATCGGAACTTCGATCGCAATCGTGCTCACATTGTAGCCCTTAGTTGAATCTATACCGCCAGTTTCCGACAATGGTGCCCGCAAATTGAGGGCGTCGAATACGCCGAGATCTATGTAAAAATATTCATCGCGAGGCCCGGCAAAGACGCGGCCGCCATTCGGTAGCGTACCGATCGCAGGCTGGCCTAAATTAGTCTAGTAATTCGGTGTCACGCGAGGGCCGATGTTGGCTGGCGGAACGATGAATGTTCCTCCGAGGCGAATACCTTTTCGGCCGGTCGAGCGTGAAATTTTTCTGACCGTATAGGTTTGCGGCATATTGTAGTCGGGGTCGTTTAGCGAGCTGATAACTCCATCTTGGTTTACCGCAGAATGTCCAAGGATGGTGTTGCCATTGTTTGTTTGTGTTCTGAACCGAAATTGATAGGTAACGTCCTCGACACCATCGCCAGTGTTGTCGATCTTGATTTCGTAAAGTACCGTGTCGTCAAATCTGAACCACTGCGGCCCGGACGACGGTTCTTGGAGCGGAATATAATTTGCCACGAGCGTTACAAAACCTTCTCGACCAGGTTCGACACTCCGGAAAGCGTAGGTATCGGTGTTATCTGCAAATCTGTCCATGCTAATAAGCGGAGCCTCCGCATGGCTCGATGCTTTAGCTGCTGGCGATACCATAGAAATAAATAGAGCATTCGCCAGGACCGCAGTTCCAATCTGCTTAGTCCAATTAAATGTTTTCATTTGTTCTTCCTCCTTTTAGTTGTGTTGCGTTGCTAGCGCGGTGAATCACAAGTTTCAGCGGCTTCAGGCCCGAAAATTGCAAAAGTAAAAAATCTTCCGAACCCTGGGCTCCGCAGCGCGTGCTCCAGAAGCTAGATAGCCCCATTCCGTCGGTGAGGAGCTTAACAAGGACCGGCTTTCAAATCACCTCGTCGAGAAGCTTGCAGAAAGCCAGCTTTAAAGTGAATATTTGGCAAATATTGAAAGATTACGGTTCTACGGAAGCTGACTCGACGAACTTTGGCGATTAGATTCATCCGTTAGCGAGTTTTTTCGAAGTTTTTTACTCGAACGTTGCCTCGGCGGTTTATAGATGAGCTCCTTGAGGTGACTTTACAGATTGAGCTTTCTGCAATAATATCCTGAAATCGCGCGGTATTTCGAAATCTGTGGCGTTTGATACACGGCAACGTTTTGAAATTTTGGGCGTTGAAATGTCTAAAAACAGCATTTGTCAATGTTGGGCGTATCAACCGTTTGGTGAAAATCGTGATTTGGCTGATCGGAGGCAGATTACTGACTTGGAGCATCTCAAGGGAACATCAGATCGGAGTAGAAAAAAAGTGTCAAAGATTGACCTAGCGCGGCACCGCATAGTCTCTACTCTTCGCGTGTTCGTATCAGCAGCTTTTGGTGAGACTGACGGCAAGCACAATTTTGGCTCTTTTGTTTGACTAAAGCCAGATCGAAGTCTCTTTGATTTTTGAGGGTTTTTTGAAAATTCGTAGAACTTCCGTAGAACTTCCTGGAGCAATCGTTTGCTGTTGCGCCGGGCGAATCGCAAAGTCCAAGGCGCCTTACGGCGCCACTCGGCGTCGCTGCATCGACACGCGAGACAGTCCGCAGTGACTTCTGATATGATACGGGCCGGTTTATGTTTATAAGGCTCCCGAAGTTTCTGATGAAACCGCGATGCGTTGAATGAACTTATGAAAACGAGCAAGCTTGCGTCTTATCGGATCTGAAGTTGATTGGAACAGCGGCCGGAGGTGTTCGCTAAGTACCGTTCGAATGAGGCTTGGAGAAAGCGGTCGTGGCAAGCCGGTATGCGGTAAACTCCTATTCAAAACCTTTTCCGCATCCGCCCGGAAATTGATTTGCTCGTAATAGAGAACGTTTTCATTGGTCATTGATTCGGCTTTGAGCATACCGGAAATGGAAGATCATTGGAATTTTGCAATTCTGTCGCGCGAAATCGGCCGGCCCTAATAAATTATCGGGATAAATTTATTTTGCAGGTTAAAGGAATGTCACGAACAGTAAAAGCGGGCCTGATTCAGGCTCACAATGTTGCGAACGCAGGAGCACCTATCGACGAAATCAAGCGCGCGAATATCGATCATCAAATGAAATTTGTCGAGGATGCTGCACGCGCGGGCGTACAGATCCTGTGTTTTCAGGAAATTTTTACTACTCCGTATTTTTGCGCCGAACAAACCGTCCGCTGGTACGACGCAGTTGAAAGAATTCCGGATGGCCCGACCGTCAAGTTTATGCAGGACGTCGCCAAGAATTTCGGAATGGTTTTGGTCGTTCCTGTTTATGAAGAGGAGCAAACCGGTGTTTATTATAATTCCGCGGCCGTTATTGACGCCGATGGAACTTTCCTCGGTAAATACAGGAAAACCCATATTCCGCATGTCGCCCCGGGCTTTTGGGAAAAGTTTTATTTTCGGCCTGGCAATCTCGGCTTTCCGTGTTTCGATACTGCATTTGCGCGGATCGGTATTTACATTTGTTATGACCGGCATTTCCCCGAGGGAGCGAGAATTCTCGGCCTCAATGGAGCGGAAATCGTCTTTAATCCGTCAGCAACCGTTGCTGGGTTGAGCGAATATCTATGGAAACTGGAGCAGCCGGCCCATGCAGTTGCAAATGGCTATTTCGTCGGCGCGATAAACCGCGTCGGATGGGAGGCGCCGTGGAATATCGGTGAGTTTTATGGTCAAAGTTACTTTTGCGATCCGCGCGGACAGATCCTAGCCGAGGGAAGCCGAGAAAAAGACGAGCTCATCATCGCCGATCTCGAGATGGAAAAAATACGCGAAGTCCGGAATACGTGGCAGTTTTTTCGGGACCGCCGTCCCGATCTTTACGGACCAATTGTCAAAGATTGATTCCCATGCGGAGTCTTAAGGTTACTTCAATGCCAAGATTGTCGCGCGAGGAGATTGAGAAAAACTTTGCGGAAATGCAACCGCGAATGTTCGATGCGGAGGCTCTGGCCGAAGCGGCCCGCTGCCTTTACTGTTACGACGCACCGTGTACAAAAGCGTGCCCCACCCATATTGAGGTTCCGTCCTTTATAAAGAAAATTGCAACAGGGAATCTTACGGGCGCTGCTCGCGTGATTTTTGACGCAAACCCGATTGGCGCAACCTGTGCACGCGTTTGTCCCGTAGAGGTTCTCTGCGAAGGCGCCTGCGTTGAAAACACTCTTTTGAACAAGCCGATCGAAATCGGCCGGCTCCAGCGGTACGCAACCGATCATCTTCTCAGAAGTGATCGGCCACTTTTCAGCGCCGGGGAGCCAAATGGACTGTCGGTTGGAATCATTGGCTCGGGCCCGGCCGGGCTTTCCTGTGCATTTTATTTGCTGCGGCTTGGATATCGGGTTTCGATTTACGATAAGCGAAAAGATCCCGGCGGACTCGATACGTACGCAATGGCAGAGTATAAGATGACCCGCGATATTTCGATTGCCGAAGCCAAACGGATCCGCCAGATGGGAGCAGTTTTCCACCTCGATACTGAAGTAGTCGAGACAAAGGATTTGGCAGACGCTGGCGGCGGCGCTCGGGTCAAATATGCCGAATTAAAACGGCAGCACGACGCAATTTTCCTGGCGATTGGGCTTGGGGCGACGCGCCGAATCAATATTCCCGGAGAGCATCTCAGTGGCGTGACGGATGCCTTGCGGTTTATTGAAATGGTAAAAACGCGCCATTGGGATCTAGTTCCGGTTGGCCGTTTTGTAGCAGTAATTGGGGCAGGAAATACCGCAATCGACGCTGCGACACAGGCAAAGCGGCTCGGCGCCGAGCGCGTTTTTATGATTTATCGTCGAACGCCCGACGAAATGCCGGCTTACAATTATGAATTCGAACTCGCAAAGCAAGACGGTATCGAATTTATCTGGCAGACTCGACCGATCGCAATTACAGGCGACGGACGAGTCGAGGCTCTGAAATGCGAAAAAACTGACGGAACCGCTACGACGTTTGACGTTGAGTGCGATCAGGTAATTACAGCTATCGGGCAGGAACGCCTTGCAGTTTTTTTCAAGAATGTCGCAGGTGTCGAGGTTGATGACGTCGGGCGCGTGCGCGTTAACGAGATGATGCAAACTTCGGATCCAAAAGTATTTGCCGGTGGCGATTGTACAACGGGCGGCGGCGAAGCGGTCGAGGCGGCCCAAATGGGAAAAATCGCCGCCCAGGGAATCCATTTCGAGCTTACCGGGCAAAAAGTCTGGTTCGCTGGGCTCGGATCAATTGAAAAGTAATATGGCAGACCTCAGTATCGATTTCGCGGGGATCAAATCCCCAAATCCGTTTTGGCTTGCAAGCGCACCTCCGACAAATATGGGGTCGATGGTCGAGCGGGCCTTCGATGCCGGCTGGGGCGGTGCAGTTTGGAAAACACTCGGTGAGCCGATCGTAAATGTCTCTTCCCGCCTTGCCTCGATCGATATCGGTGCGTTCCGAATGGCCGGGCTCAATAACATTGAACTGATAACCGATCGGCCTCTCGATGTCAATTTGCGCGAAATCTACGAGTGCAAAAAGAAATACCCGGACAACGCGCTAATAGTCTCGCTGATGGTTGAATCAAAGCGAGAGGCTTGGCACGAAATCGTCAAAAAAACGCAAGACACCGGTTGCGATGGGATCGAACTCAATTTTGGCTGTCCGCACGGTATGAGCGAGCGCGGAATGGGCTCCGCGATGGGTCAGGTACCCGAATATACGGAAATGGTGACCAGTTGGGTTAAAGAGGTCGCCCGAGTTCCAGTAATCGTAAAATTAACTCCGAATGTCGCAAGCATTGTTCCTCCAGCGAAAGCCGCGATGAAGGGCGGCGCGGATGCGGTTTCGCTAATAAACACAATCAATTCGATTATGGGTGTTGATTTGGAAACAATGATTCCGCACCCAAACGTCAACGGTATGTCTGCACATGGCGGATATTGTGGGCCGGCAGTCAAACCGATTGCCTTGAATATGGTTTCGGAACTTGCACGCGACCCCGATTTTACCGTTCCGATTAGCGGAATTGGCGGGATATCTTCATGGCGGGACGCTGCGGAATTCATCCTCCTCGGAGCGGGCAGCGTTCAAGTTTGCACGGCAGTGATGCATTACGGCTATCGAATCGTCGAAGATTTAATCGACGGACTGAACAATTATCTGGATGACAAGGGATTGGAATCCGTCGGGCAACTTGTCGGACGCTCAGCAGAAAGAATAAAAGATTGGGGTGACCTGGATCTAAATTATGTTGTAAAAGCGCACATCAATGAGGAAAATTGCATTAGATGTAATTTGTGCTACGTTGCCTGCGAGGACGGCGCTCACCAGAGTATCGAGTTTATTGAATCAAATGGCTTCCGCTACCCGCGGGTAATCGAAGAAGAATGTGTCGGCTGCAACCTCTGTGCCCTTGTTTGTCCGTCGCCCGGGGCGATTACGATGATTAGGCGCGACGACGGAACCTCTCCCGAAACTTGGAGACAACGCACTTCGCGAGCTACGAAATAACGAATTAGAAAAGGGAATTTGCTCCAAGCCGACCTCGTGATAGCAATTGCAATTGTCGCTTCCGACGTGATTTGCACTTTCCAGAACCTCGGGCTTTTAACTCCTTGGGTACCTTTTGTCCCGTTTCGTGTTATCCCGTTTCGTGCATTGTTTTCGGCTCCTTGCCTAATTTGATTGATATTTGCTCCGCTTTTTGTGGCCCCATAACGCTTGCATAATCAGGAAGTTGATGGCGTTTAGCAAGCTGGTTCCGATCTATCCCGTAAACTTTCCGAAAATTCCCACAACGTCAGTTTGAACGAAATTTGGCAAAAAAGCGTTCAACACTGTAAAAAACTGTTGACAATCGTTTGTGTGACGTGTAAATTCTTTCCTGTCGGCTCAGCTCCGGCACCGGTTACCTTGTCGCCACCCAATGCGAAACCGAAAAATTCAAAATCAGAAAATCTTTCGAGGCTTTATCCGGCTTTGAATCAACCGATACGAAACGGTAAATTGGCGCGGCTTTCAGTTGTCCTGTCCCTTTAACGATCTTTCGAACTTCGCGTCCCCCGAGGAGTGGCAAAATCCATCAAAGTCCAATTCGCCGTTTCGAGTTCGGTTGCCATGAGAAGAGATATCGAAGAATGATCCTGTCAATTAATTCTGGAATTTACCTCTGTTAAGGAGATAGAAAATAATGCTGTTCGGAAAAAAGAAACGCGTTGCCGGTCTAGACATCGGTTCCAGTTCGGTCAAAATGGTCGAACTCGACGGCAAAGTCGGCAGTCTCAATCTCGTCAGTCTCGGCTTCGAGAATTTGCCCGACAATACGATCATCGACGGCCAGATCATGGAGCTCAATGTAGTATCTGAGGTAATTCAGAACATCTGCTCTAGCAATAAGATCAAGGCGGACCGTGTTGTAACCGGTGTAAGCGGCCATTCGGTCATTATCAAGAATATTGTCCTGCCGCCGATGAGCGAAGAGGAGCTCGAGGAATCCATCGATTGGCATGCCGAAGAACATATTCCGTACGATCTTGCAGATGTTAGCTTGGATTACCAAGTAACGGCGGCCGGCGCGGACGCGACGCAAGTTTTAATTGCCGCCTGTAAGCGCGAGCGGATCGACAATATCCGGCAAGCGATTCAGCTGGCTGGAAAGGAACCTGTTGTCATTGACGTGGATACCTTCGCCCTACAGAACTGCTACGAGGTAAATTATCAGCCCGATCCTTCGCAGGTCGTTACGCTCCTTAACATTGGCGCCTCGACGATGAATGTAAATATCGTTAAAGGCACGCGTTCGCTGTTTTCACGCGATATTACAGTCGGCGGAAGCCAGTTCACAGACGTTATCCAGCGGAATCTCGGCCTCAGTTATCAGCAAGCGGAAGCCGTTAAACGCGGCGTAAATAGCGCTGTGCAGGGCGTCGATGAAAAATCTATTGAGCCGCTGATGAGCAACGTAACCGAAATTGTCGTAATGGAAATTCAAAAGACGTTCGACTTTTACCGAGCAACAACCGAGGATACGCAAACCGTTGTACGAAAAATCTTGATCTCCGGCGGCGGCTCAAAACTGCATGGTCTTGCCCAAGATCTCTCGGCGCGGCTCGATCTGCCGGTCGAAACGCTCGATCCATTCCGCAATATCAAGGTCGATACGCGCAAATTTGGGCCCGATTACCTAAGCGAAATAATGCCGGAGATGGCCGTGGCCGTCGGATTGGCACTAAGGGGAGTGAGCTAAGAAAATGATAAAGATCAACCTACTTAATTCCGTAACCGAACGCCAGGGTGGTCCCCTCGTGGCTGTTGACCGGAAGGTGGCAAGCCCGGGGACGCGGCTAATGTTTATGTCGCTTGCCGTTGCCTTTCTTCTGATTGCCGTGGTCGGCTGGGACATAATCAGCACACAAATGGCAAAAGCCAAATCCGAGCGACAGCTCGAGGAACAAAAGCAGATAGCAGCCGAGCTCGAAACCGTTATGAAAGAGCAAAAGGAGCTCGAGGACCGTATTAAGAATATCGATGCCCGAATCGCTGCTATAAAGAAGCTTCGCGAAGAGCAGCGCGGGCCGAGCGCCGTGCTCGAGGCTTTACGCGAACGTATAGCAATGGTGCCGGGCCTTTATCTTGAGAGCGTTGAGCAATCGGGCGACCAGGTCATTATCAAAGGGAATTCACCTAATGAAGGCGCAGTAACGCAATTTGGCCGCAGCCTCGAATTCTCGGGCGGTCTGTTCTCTAACCTAAATATCGAGACACAACGGCAGGAGGTAGCGAATCAGATGGCCAGCGCACCCGCGGCGGGCGGCGAGGTGCCAAAGGTCTCCGTCGTCAACTTCACGATCAAGGCGGGTTATAACTCTGCAAAAGGCAATATCGACAGCGCCGCCACAGCACAGGCCACTACCGGCCAGGCAGGAACGCCTGCTAAGAGTGTTCAGGTAGCCAAGAACTGAAAATCCCGTCTCCGGCAGCATTTGTGCCGGGCAATTCAGAGCAACTGTCTAAACAGATTCCGAAGGACACAAAAATGTTAGAAAAAATCAAAAATCGAAGTTGGCATTTCCAATTGCTGGTTCTTCTAGCTGCAGCGGCGCTCATTTATGGAATGGTTTACTATTTCATAACCGGCCCGACAAGGGACGAGATTGCGGCGCTTGACGCACAGGTCGCTCAGTTGCAGGCGAAGAACGAACAAGCGCGGCTCGCGACGCTGCGGATCAACGAATTTCGCGCTCTTTACGCAAGCAAGGCTGCTGAATACGAGGAACTCAAGGTGCTTTTGCCGGAACAGCGCGAAATAACCAATGTTTTGCAAGGCCTTCAGGATAACGCCCGAGAGGCACGGCTCGTCGTGATGCGATTTACGCCGCGCGAAGACACGAGCCAGAATTCGATTATGGCAAAGCCGGTCGAAGTCGAGGTAGATGCAAATTTCAATAATCTCCGCGCCTTTTACGAAAAGATGGCGAAACTTCCGCGGATTGTTTCGATTACGGATTTCAAAATAAATCAGCTCGAAAAGCAAACCGCGGATAAGACGCTGCACGCGCAGTTTCTCCTGACGGCATACTACGCGGATCCGGATACTCTCAATAAGCCCACACAGCCCGCAAAACCGGGCGTCCCGGGCCAGGCAGCTCCGGTTGCACCTGCGAGTTCCGCTCTGCCAGCCCAGACGCCGGCGAGATAAACGCGCCGGATTTGTGAGATGAAATTTCAAAGAGAGATTAAGCTTATGACTAAGAATTCGACCATCGCACGCCGTTTGAAAATCGTTATTCTCGCTTCCGCGATCGTTTTCCTCTGTGGTTATCTGAGCGAGGTAACCGCTCAGCGTGATCCATTTGCCAAGCCCGCCTGGGCAAAGCAGAAGGAATCTCGGCCCGGTGCGCCGGCAGCGGGCCAGAGCAAGGCAATAACGGGTGTGAGCATACCGCCGATCGAGCAGCGTATCGACTACTATAAACGCCTTCGTGAACAGGCGGTGGCTAGTGGAATGCCGTTGCCGAAGGTGACAAGCGTATTGGCACTTAGCGAACTCGAAGTAACTGGAATCTTTAAGACACCGCGCGGTTACGCTGCAATGGTTGAAGCGACGCCTTTAAAACTTTCTTACACGATTTACCCCGGCGACCGATTTTTCGATGGCCAGCTCGTAGCGGTCGAAGAGAACCGGCTTGTTTTTCGCAAGGTATCAAAGATGAGCAATGGTAAGTTTGTTGCATCGGTTGAAAATAAGCCTCTCCGGAAATATACCGAGCGCGACGTGATCCAAGGAACAGCTCCAGCCGGATCCGAAACAGCCAGCGGACAGCAGACTGCAGGATCGCAGACGTCGGCAGTGAGCGAAGTGTCGAAAAAATCGGTCGCGATAGTCTCGCCACTTGTCGAAATGGAGAAGCTCAACGCTACACCGGCGAAGGTCGAATCGGCAAAGGCACCCGCGAAAAAAGGAGTCAAGGTCGCAAAGAGCAACAAGTAGATTCTTAGGAAAGCTAACTTTTTGCAGGACGACGTTTTGTGCCTGCAAATCTACCACCAAAAGACAGAAAGAGGTTCGCGCCGTGCGTCTGTTGCCCGGATGGCGAAACGAAACGAAATCTGAAACGGAGGAAACATGGCTTCTCAACTTTCGAAAAGCGGAATTGTCCAGCGGACAATGATCGTAATGATTTTCATTGGCCTTGTATCGGCGGCTTCCATCGCACAGAAAGCCGGCCAACAGGGCAAACGATATGGCGATCCAGGATTTGTCGGAGAGCCGATTAACCTAAACGTAGTCAACGCCGATATCCGCGACATCTTGAATTATGTGACCGAGCAGTATGGTGTAAATTTCGTCATCGATAAATCGGTCAAACAGGTGCCGGTAACCGTCAACATCAGCGACGTACCGTGGAATATTGCGCTTGATTCCATCCTCAGGGCTCAAGAGCTCGGCATACAAGTAAATGGCCCGATTCTCCGAGTCGCGGATTCGAAGACGTTAGCGACCGAGGGTGAGATCCTGCGGCAGGCAAATGAAACTAAATTGGACAGTTCGCCGCTTTACACGGAATTTATTCGACTGAATTACGCCAGAGCATCTGGTTCGATTGCTGCTGGCCAACCGACGAGCGGTACGCCAGCCGGCTCTGTAGGCGGAGCATCGGCGGCCGCGTCGGGCGGTAGCAGCTCGGGCGAAGGTCTTCTTCCAATCATCAAGCGAAGGCTATCGCGACGCGGTTCAATAGAAGTCGACAACCGAAGCAATTCGATCATCGTCACGGACGTCCGGGAAAATATCGATGCTATTCGGCAACTCGTCGCAATTTTAGATCAACCGGAGCCCCAGGTCGAGATTGAAGCCCGAATAGTCGTTGCGACCAGAAACTTTAGCCGCGATGTTGGTATTCAGCTTTCCGGGTTGGTTGTCGGTGCTCGCGGTAGTGGTGCGCAAGGCGGGACGCTTCCGACCGGAGCATCGAAGCCCGGCATCCCGGTTCCTGACGGTGTTCCGGTTCAGAGTCCAGACAATAGCCTCTTTTCCTCGATTCCGAATACTGTAATTGGGCTCACAACAGGCGTCTTCGGCACTGCCCAGATAAATATGCTCATCTCTGCTGGCGAACAAAAAGGACAGGCCAAGGTTATTGCCACGCCCCGCGTGACCGCACTGAATAACCGCGAGGCGATCATCGAGAGCAAGACGCAGATTCCGATCGTAACCGTTCAACCCGGTCAGGCCGCGGGCGGCGCCGTTATCGCGACGACGACCTACGTTGACGTGCCTCTGAAATTACAGATTACCCCGCAAATTACTGACGAAGGCACAATAGTTCTTCAGGTGCTTGCCGAAAATAGCTCGACGCCGCCCGTAACCGGTGATAGGGCGCCGGCGATCAATACTCAGAGAATGCAAACGCAGGTAACAGTTCCCGATGGCGGAACGACCGTAGTCGGCGGCGTCTTGTTTGACGACGAGCGGGAGAGCCAAGGTCGGACGCCCGGGATCTCGAAAATACCGCTTTTCGGCAACTTGTTCAAACGGAAAGGAGTTTCGCGGAACACTAATGAAATTCTGTTCTTTATAACTCCGCGTATTTACCGTCCGGATTATGCACCGCAGCCCGGTTCCTCAGGTGTGAAACCTTCGGGAACCATTCTCCAGCCGGTTCCATTAGGTAACCCGAAATCGAATTCGGAAGCGCCGGAGCGGACGCCGGTTCAAAATCCGAATCCCGTGCTCTTGCCGATCGCTCCGGTACAGCAGCCGGCACCGACACCGGCAACTCAGAAGCCATAATCGGCTACGAAAAAGCGGACCATTTCGGAATAAATTTGAAATGGTTTGCAATAGGAATGTTTCTTCCTGGCGAAAGGCCCGAACGCGGAAAAGCGTTCGGGCCTTTTTACTTTGCACAAGGTGTCGAAGCTCGCAGTTTTTGAGGCGTTACTGCGAGGCGAGATTCATTGCTGGAACGGGAATATCGCCCGCAAGGCCCCATTGAGAGATAAAAAACGTTTGCGTTGCGCTTAATCCGGCATACCAGACGCCGGTCGAGGGGCGAAACACGGCGATGTCCGTTCGTCCGTCGCCATCGTAGTCCGCGGGAGCTGCAATGTCACCGGAGAGCCCAAATTCCGTGACACTTATTCCCGCGGTCGTCTGCTCTATCCACCATTGGCCGGTCGAAGGCCGAAAGATTGCCAGGTCTGCGCGCCCGTCGCCGTCATAATCTGCCTGCACGGGACGGTCGCCAGATAGGCCAAACTGCCGAATAAGCAATCCATCGGAACTTCGTAAAATATACCAGCGGCCTTCGGATGGCCGGAAAACCGCAATGTCAGTTTTTCCATCGGCATCGTAATCTGCCTGTGCTGTTAGATCAGTTTGCAGGCCCCAATTATAGATAGCGATGCCTCCGGAACTTTTTGCGATATACCAAGTGCCAGTCGAAGGCCTGAAGACGGCGAGGTCGGTCTTTAAATCGCCGTCGTAATCGCCCGGGACGGGAACATCACCATTGAGACCAAATGGATTGATTGCGATGCCTCCGGAACTTTTGAGGATGTACCAAGTTCCGTTCGAGGGTCGGAAAACGGCCCGATCTGTGATGCCGTCGCCGTCGTAATCGCCAGCCACCGGCAAATCACCGGAAAGTCCCCACTGGACAATCTGAGCGTTACCTGAAGAGCTGTCAACGCTGTACCAGACGCCGTTCGAAGGTCGGTAAACCGAAACTTCACTTTTCTGGTCGCCGTCGAAATTGGCAATTGCAGGCCCGGCGAGCATACTGACAGAGGTTGTGTAAATGTAATCGCCGCCCGTGCCGCCATCGCTATTTGCAGCATTTCCCGCGGCATAGAAGCTGATCTTACCGACTTTTCTAGCGGGAGCGACCCAGGTAAATTGCCAAGATTTTGTGCCAAATCGAGTTGGTGTTATGCCGTTGATCGTGTGCTCGATATACTTTCGCTCGATACCATTTACAAAACCGGTATCCACCTGTAGCGGCTGCGGCGAGGTGGTCGGGAGGATGTAAGAGCCGGCGTTGCGGCCGAGCGGGTCGAGCGAGGTCATTTGAAAACCGTACACGACGCCATCGCTCTGATTTACGGTTACTGTGACGGGAATCTGCTGCCCCGGAGCATAAGCGCGGGGCAGCTCCGCGATTTGAACATTTCCCGTTCCGCTATTTACCGGAAATGAGCCGTGGCAAGCGGTGCAGTTTGCCTCCATTGGCGCACCGGTGTAGGTTGGAGCCGGACCGAAAGCGGAGGCTTCGACGCGGGTTCCGCGAAGGTCCGAGTTAAACGAAGCAGCAAGAGCGAATGCTGTCGCAAGGGCAACGAATACGAGTTTGAGATGGGTTTTTCTGCCTGATCTTAGATTCATCCGTTACAACTCCCTAAAAGTGAAAACTTTAGTTTAGACGCGATTGGCCGGTATTTGGACCAGGGAGGCTAACCAAATTTTTCGCCGCACCTCGAAAAAAGTCAAAAGAAATGTCGCCAAGGCGACTCTTGAAATAACATGGCGGCTCGCAAAATTCAACGGGCCGCCATTCGAGATTCAATGTCCGGCTGCGACCTGCAGCCGGAGCTAAGGCTTATTGCGGTATGTAGCTGGCCGCGATCGGTTTGTCGCCGGCAACGCCGAACTGGGCAACGCTGAGCCCCTGCGTTGAAAGCAATCCCCACCATTGTCCGTTGCGATAAATCGCGATGTCGTACTTGCCATCGCCGTCGTAATCGCCAGGTACGGGAATATCCGTACTTAGGCCAAACTGTACGATAGCAAGTTGCTGTGTGCCGCTCAAAAAGATATACCAAGTTCCGTTGGATGGACGAAATACAGCTATATCGTCTTTTCCATCGCCATCGTAGTCGGCGGGCACCGGTTTATCCCCATTGAGTCCGAACGGTATAGCATTGTAATTACGGGACGGGGTGCCTGAGGCTTGGGCAATGTACCAAGTTCCATTTGATGGACGAAACGTTGCAATTTCGGCTTTTCCATCGCCATCGAAGTCCCCAACCAGCGGAATATCCCCAGCGAGGCCGTAGTCGAAGATTCTTACATTTCCGCCTGTGTTTTGAAGCAGTATGTAGAACTTCAGGTCAGACGGGCGCCAGACCGCAAAATCTTCGATGCCGTCTCCATTGAAATCGCGGATCATTGGGATATCTCCCGGCAAGCCCCACGAGATCGCCTGGAACGTGAAGGTATCCGTAGTTATCACCCAGAAATCTGGCTGCAACGGATCTGACGCTGGACGATAAATTATCAGGTCCGCCTTACGATCGCCGGAGACGTCGCCGCCCATTGGCGTATCGCCAGAGACTCCCCATTGCGAGGCAGAAACGCCGCCCGTAGTTGCGGCGACCCACCACGTTCCGGTGGATGGACGCCAGACCGCCAGGTCAGACTTCCCATCTCCGTCAAAATCGGCGCGTACAGTTCGAGCAGCGAATGAACAGTTATAACCGCTAATCACACTCACATCGTCCACTCGGATACCCGTAGCGCCAACGGATGAGTCGCTTCCCATTCCCCACCGGAGCTGGATATTTTGGCCATTCGCGGCGGCAGGAAGGTTTACCTCGCTGGAGACATATCCCCCGGAATTGCCACTCCAAGCCCGGCGACCTCCAAGGGGATTGCCAAAGTTAGGGCTAATCGTGGTATTATAGCCGCCCGCGGCGAACGTCCCGCCTGCGGCTAAAATGTCTTGCCAAGCGCCAGTTCCAATTTTTATCTCCAAAACGCCGCCATCATAACCGACTGACGCACCCGCTTCCGTTGCATACAGAATCTTAAAGGTCAGTTTCGCACTGGAAGAAGAGACTGGAAATGACGGTGACTCTAAATAGGTCAGATTGACCGCAGGAGGGTCATTAGCGAAAACTGCATTTGGCGGCGACGCAGGCGACGTCGTTGACGTAACCCAGGTAATACCAGTTCCTGAAGTTTGATTCTGCACCCAGCCTGCAGGTAGATTCGGTGCAGTTACCCCGTCGAAATTTTCACTTAACCCAACGTTCGGTACGCCTAAGGTTATCGGACGGATAAACTGCGTTGGCCCGAGGCTTGAGTTTACGTTAAAAGTTAAATTTAGGACGCTACCACAAGTCGCACTGCGCGGAACAATGTAGTTAAACTGCCGGGTAACAGTTTGGCCGTTGTTGATAGTTCCGTAACTTACGGTCGCACCTCCAACAAGTTCGACCGTGACGTCAGTGGCCGTGTTGCCGGTTGAGTTGGTAAGTGGCAGAGTGATCTCGACCGGCTCGCCCGGTTCCGGGTAGCCGTTGTTGTTACCCGGGGCGTCCGAAACGGTCATCGGTGGCGTCTGCTGGAGATTTGGCAGGTCAAATGCTTCCGTTACAACGGTGTTATTGTTACCGGTGCCTGGATTTTGTATCGAAGCGCTGAATCCCAGTCCGCGGGCGGCAAAACCGCTCCACATCGCCGCGACGTCTGCGGAGGTTCCGCTTGCTTGAGTTGCTGCAATGATGGCGTCGCGCTCGGATATAAACGTCGGATTAAGCGGGGCGAGTTTCATCCCATCGGTAACGAACTGAAGCACCTTTCGGTTGCCTACAGCCCAACCGTCGTTCGTAATGAATCTGTCACGAACTTCCCAGAGCATTGAACTCCAGATTTCGCCGAGGTTATGCACCTGATCGCAAGTGGACGAGCCGATCGGGCCGCGAGCAAATGCGAAATTGGAATTGTTAAGCCTCGAGTTGCAGTTGTTATTGGCGTAACTGAAGGTGAAAGCATTATGCGGCTTGTTATTGGCTCCGCCCGTGAATGCAAGTCGAGCTTTCGGATAGCGACGGATTCCGTAATAAAAGTTCGCGTTGAATCCAGCCGTGATTTGAAGAGTCGAATAACCGCCAATTGTGTAGATACCATTTGCTGGATCAGAAGGTTCACTCAGCATCGCGTGGGCGTAGAAATCCGACCAACCTTCGCCCATACCGCGAGCCATATTGACGGATAGCCCAGAAGAGTTTCCGTGCAATCGATTCGACAGGCCGTGGGTTGCCTCGTGGACAATTATTTCGGCATCTGTCGTTCCGTCCCTATTCGGCGTCGGACCAGTCCAAATGTACATTTGCATTTTTCCGCGGCCACCATCAGCGGGCGTCGAAAAGTTTGCATTATTTGTTCCTGAACTGTCTTGACCCTCGGCGGATACGCGGTCTCCCTGAACTCCACCGCGTCCGAAGTTGTTTGCCTGGAAGTTACGCGCAGGTTCAGTGAAACCAAGACGGTACGTCTCGGACAGATACCAATTCATCACCCAAAACATCTGAATCACGGCTCCGCGCTGGGCTTGTGGTGTTAGCGGGTCATCGCCGCCCGGC
>PSMA01000019.1:44555-52612 GCA_040289905.1 Blastocatellia bacterium | reverse complement strand
GCATCGAAAAAAAGACATCCGAGTTCTTATCGTTTATCCAGCAGTCCGAACCCTGCCCAAAACCGAGAAGATAAAATCAGAATTAATTCCAGCGCTTGCTGCTAATTCCAGCGGCGCGAAGCTTTCAAAAGCCGATGCGGCCCGTGCATCTGGCCCGGCTAGCAACCCGAAGGCTGGCTCACCAATAGAAGATATTTTTGAGCTTAAGCTTACAGAATGGGCAAGCACAAGCCCACCCGGTGAATTGGCTCCCGTTTTGTTTGTTACATCCGGCACTGGCACAAATGCCCGCCCGAATTGCAGGGATGTTGTAACTATTGTAATGACACAGGCTTTGCTGTGGTTATTCCTGCATCAAGCATCTCAGGCAGACGGCTGCCGATCGTCAGACGATTGCTCCAAGCTCAGCGACGCGAGAGCCTGTCAAGTTGATCGTTATTTTGGCCAAACCCGGAATTACAAGCTCACGAATCATAGAGCTTGAGAAATGTGGCGTCGAAAGCTTTGCAACGGAGCTCTTTCCAGCCGGCGTCACGATCAAAACAAAAAGTTCGCCCCCCGTCAGGCAGGATTTAGACAATCGGATGAATTGAAAACTTCGGTAGAGACGGACGGGCGGAAATAATTCACCGCCCGTTTTCATGTTCTGCCTTGAGACGTCGTGCCCATTTCACAAGCTCGTCCAACTGCTTTTTGACAATTTCCCGGGTGGTTTCGTCGGTCAGGCGGCCGTTCTGATCGAATTTTTCGTGAGCATTTCCAACCATAACTTCAGGCCGATTCAGCGGATGCATATCCAAAAAAACCATAATCTTTCGCAAGTCATATTGTGCACGAGCCGTTGCGATATTTCCCATCGAAGCGCCCATTATCGCGGCGGGTTTCCCTTCCCATGCACTGTCACCGTATGGCCGCGAAGCCCAGTCAATAGCGTTTTTTAGTACGCCCGGAATCGAATAATTGTATTCGGGAGTAACGAAGAGAACCGCGTCTGAGGCACGGATCCTTTTCTTGAACTCCGCGACGATCGCGGGCGGATCTGTTTCAAGGTCCTGATTAAACGGCGGTATTTCCGATATATCGAAAATATCAATTTCTGCATTTGCCGGAGAAAGTTCTACAGCCGCATTCAATAAGGCCCGATTAAAGGAATTTTTGCGAAGGCTGCCGGCGATGCCAAGTATTTTTATCTTTTCCATAAAGATTATCCCTCAATTTCTTTTTTCTTAGCGTTTCTAAGCTTTTCCAGTAAATCGATCAGTGTTTTGATTTCATCATCGGTCAAATCGGAAACTCGGGCAGCGTGCCAATTAGAAACCGGCCAGTCGAGCTCGCCCAATACGTCGAGGCCTTTTTCTGAGATAAAAGCACGGACAATGCGGCGATCTGCCGTCTGCCGCTCGCGAGTGATCAGCCCGCGGGATTCTAGCCGGTCGAGCAGACGCGTAATGTCCGAATCGCGGGTTATCATTCGATCAGCGATTTCCCGACAGGCCAGACCTTCGGCGCCGGCGCCGCGTAAAATGCGCAAAACGTTGTACTGAGTCGGCGTAAGGTCAAAATCCTTGAAGATTTCCGTAGATTCTGTTTTAAGTCGTTCGGCTGTCACCAATACCTCAAGGAACACCTGCTCATAAATGCTGCTAAATGGTTTTTGTTGTTTCAGCTCTTCCAGAAGCGTTGACATACCGACTATCCTTGATAAGGGTATTTGTTATAACGAATAATGTCAAGAGGGAAGTCGTCATAAACATGCCTACAAGACGATTAGACCGAAGGCTTGCGCAAAACCGGTCGATTCGCGTAAATTTATCTGGCTTTGGATCTTTCTTTTGATCTCGGAAAAGACATACATTATGCGGAAAGGTCTGACCGTTCTGAACATGAGCGGCTACCAGTGGCTCGTGATACTTGCGGCCTGGCTTGGGTGGGGCTTCGATGTATTTGACGGCCTGCTCTTCAACTATGTTGCGCCGAATTGTGTCCCGACCCTGCTTGGATTGCCTCTAGGCTCTGAGGAAGCGAAGGCCGCTACGCTGGAATGGACCGGAATCTTGACTTCCGTTTTGCTTATCGGCTGGGCTGTTGGCGGAATTCTTTTCGGCAAGGTTGCGGATGCCATCGGTCGCACGCGGACCTTGATGCTGACGATGTTGCTCTATTCATTTGGAACCGCTGCCTGTGCATTCGCGCCAAATATTTCGGCATTGCTTTTATTCCGGTTTGTTGCAAGTCTCGGAATAGGTGGCGAATGGGCTGCCGGCGCCGCGATGGTGGCGGAGGTCGTACCGGAAAACCGCCGCGTCGAAGCGGGCGCACTTCTTTACACTTCGGCGCCGATGGGGCTTTTTCTTGCAACGTTCGTGACGTTTCAGGTGACGACGGTTTATTTTCCTGATCCGGCAGTTTCTTGGCGATACGTATTTCTTTTTGGCTTGATCCCTGCGGCGGTTGCGTTTCTGGTCCGTTTATTCGTCAAAGAGCCGGAGAGATGGAAACAAACGGCTGGCAGTCGGGTTCGAATTCGCGAACTCTTTGCGCCGGGATTTCGGCGTGTAACCTTCGGCGGGCTTGCGATGGCCGTTACTGCCTTGCTGATGTGGTGGAGCTGCAATGCGTTCATTCCGGTCGTTTCCAAAGGGTTGGCAGCCCGTGAGGCGGCGATCCTCGGAATTGATGCAGCTGCGACCGAGGCAATGGGTCAGCACTGGATAAAGACTGCAACGAACAGTTTCAACCTCGGCGGTTTGATCGGGACGATTTTGACTATACCTGCCGCAAAAATGCTCGGGCGTAAAAAGATGTTTTTTATCTATTTTTTGGCTTCAGCGATCGCAATAATGGGCACTTTCGGTCTCGATTTGGAGCCGCACACGCGGCTTTATTTCTATTTTCCCATCGGGTTGAGCGTCTTTGGCGTGTTTGGGAGCTTTACATATTATTTACCGGAACTTTTTCCGACGCGACTTCGCGCGACGGGAGCTGGATTTACATATAATGTCGGACGAATTATCGCGGCCGGCGGGCCATTCCTCGTCGGCAGCATAGCGGCTACGGGAGCAAATGCGCTTGATAGGGCGATGAAAGTGCTTTTCTGGGTTGGTGCGGTTCCGATCCTCGGGATTGTGCTTTTGCCGATCGTTACCGAAACAAAAGGGCGTTCGCTGCTGGATTGAATCGCTCGCTAAGCGTCTTATGCTTTTCGCGGGCTGATTTTTTCTTCAAGCCAGTTTGTAAGATCGTCAACAGATTCGATATGTACCGGCTTTCCGGTCCACGCCTTGATCGCAAATACGATCAACATAATCGTCGTTACTAGGACAAACACGGAGCGGCCCGCAGAGGCAAGGCCCGAAAAGCTTCCGAGCCCGCCAAGTATCGCAGTAATCACGAGGATTGCAACGTGGGCAGCGAGGCCCTGTGCCGCGTGGAACCTAACTTTTGTCTCGTATTTTGGAATAACAAGCAGCTCGATAAGGCCAGCAACAAGCCCAATCGAAAATGGCAGATACGGCAGGCCGACCAACCAGCGTTCCGGCACACCCGTTTTTGCTACTTTTCTGCCTGAAGCGCGATTGAGTGGTCCGAAGCCAGCCGGACCAGCCGGATCGGTAACGGGATTATGAAGTGTGGCCGTTTCTAAGCCGCCATATGCTCGAACGTCCGCTTCGGCGAAGCGACGCGTTTCAACTTCTGTAACGCTCGGAGGTGCTGTCTCGATCGGATATTCGGCGGTACGAAAGGGCAAATCGTTTGGAGGTTCAATCGAATCGCTCGCAACTTTCGCTGGAAATCCGGGATCGAGCGGATTAGTATCGAACTTTTTTGGCATACCAAAATTGCAGTTACGTTTTTGGCGGTAAAAATGTTCCGGATTTCCAAAGTGGTAGTTGACGATTCTAATCGCGGTCGCCTACTTGCGACTTCTTTTGCTCGGATACTGCAAGAGTCAAAAGACCCAGGAATTCGTCTATTTTGCTGTTTTCTATCCACCGTACGACCGCGACGACGTCCGACTCGGGATCGACGTAAATTAGGTTTGTTCCATTTCCGATATGCGCAAATGCGGCCGAAGGAGCAGACGGATAGAGTTTTCGTTCAGTGTTCAGGAACCAGTTCATAAATCCGTAAGTCGGTTGCGGAATCGTCGGCGATTTTGCTTGTTTAATGAATTCCGTCGGCAGTATCTGCTTATTCGCCCACCGGCCGTTACGGAGTGTCAAAAGCCCAAATCGCGCCATATCAAAGCTATTTATAAACATCCCGCCGCCCCAATGCCCGCCGCCACTGACGGATTGCACAATTTGTCCATCGATTACGACAAATGACGTCTCATATCCGAACCAGCGCCAAGTATTCGACGCGCCAATCTCATCCATTACAAATTCCTTAAGTACCATGGGCAGCGGTCGCCGCCAGACGTTCAGAAGACAAAGCGCCAAAAGGTTCACGCGGACGTCATTGTATTCATACACTGTCCCGGGGAGGTTTCGCTTGCGGGTTAGCCAGTTCGTTGGATCGCGGTCCGGACGATCCGCCCAGTCCGGTTTTCCCCAAAGCGTGCCTTCCCAATCGCTGGTTTGTCGAAGCAAATTATCCCAGGTAATCGTCTGGTTGTTCTCGGATTCGAACGGCTCAATGAAAGGTGAGCGGCCAAGCCTTACGGCGACGTCAAACCTTGTGCCTGGGTCGTAGGCAAGCGTTGGTGTCCAGTAATCAGCGACGCGGTCGCTGAAACTTCGAATCAATTTACGGTCGAGAGCGACGGCGGCCGTAGCTGAAAGAAAGCTCTTTGTGACGCTAAATGCCATATCGACGCGCTGCGGATCGCCCCATTCTGCGACGATATAACCAGCTTTGATAATCAGGCCGCTAACCGCGCCGCGTTCTTTAAATGGACCGAGAGGTTCATCGTACGGTTCCCGACCAAACGTCTGAAAATGAGCGAGTGCAAGATTGCGGGGAGATTTCGACTCATTTGCACGCGCAAATTCAACTGCCCTTTGCAGGCGGATTGGGTCGATTCCGACTTGCTGGGGCTCGCGTCTTTCCCATTTATCTCGCGCGGGAAAGTACTGCTGCTGGGCAAAAATAGAACCTGCGAGCAGAAATAGCAGAAAAACTGCAACCGATGATTTTAGCTGTCTGGAAAGCGTGTAACGCATATTATAACTCCGTTTTGCAATTGTTCTTGAATGATTCAGTATATTTTCCTCCCGTCCTTGCGAAATCCGTAGAAAGCGTGAAACCGACAAAGGAACTAAAAACGCCTCGTCAAATGCAACGTCGTCCTAGCAGACTGAAACTAGAGCTTGCAAATTTGCGTCTGTTCGGAAGCGTTGGATTTTGAATACAGGTCGCCGATCGCAAGCCCATCGCGAAAAAAAATGTTTTGCGATCCCATTCTGCCGCAGAGCGAGAAAAATATAAAATGCAGAGCGACTTCTCTTCGGAAAAATTAGTTAGCTTCGCTTGCTTCTGCCCGGAAAAATTCCAAATTCCCCGCGATCGCTCGACAAGCTAGGAATTTCTTCAAGGGCACGCCGGGAAAGTGATAAAATACAAAATATGTTAACTGGTGAATTACAGGATTCTATCAACCGAGCGATTGAGCTAGCGCATAAATCCGGGCACGAATACGTGACGCTTGGCCATTTGCTCTATTCACTTTTGTACGATCCAGAATGCGTTGAAATTCTGCAGAAAATTGGGTCCTCGCCGGAACGTCTACGATCGATTTTGCGGAGCAGGCTCGACCAAACTTTTGATGACACTCTTCCGGTTGGGCAGATTCCCGAATTAAGCGATTCGGTCAATGAAGCGATCAATCGCGCAATAAATCAGGCAAGCGCAAGTGGGAAGAGCGAGGCACACGTTACCAACCTTCTGATAGCAATTTTTGAATCCGAAGACCCAGACATTAGGTTCCTTGCGCGGCGGTTTCATATCTCGCGGCTCGAACTCAAGAATTGCATCGCCCATGGTTTCGTCTCATCGGAACGAAAAGACCAACGGCCCGATGGATCTCGCCGGCGGGGACAGATGCCAGATCCGGACTTGGTCCGTTTGAATCTTGAGGAAGTTGAGCCGGCAGCTGGCCCGAAGCGTGAAACGGTTCTCGAGCAGTTTACGATGGAGCTAGTCGAACTTGCACGAAACGGAAAAATTGATCCGATTGTCGGACGCGAGCTGGAAATCGAGCGTACGATGCACGTTCTCTGCCGTCGAAAAAAGAATAATCCAATGTACGTTGGCGAATCAGGCGTCGGGAAGACAGCCATCGCAGAAGGGCTCGCGCTGCGAATCAGCCAAGGCAGAGTCCCAGAGCCACTGAAAAATGCGAAGATCTACGCACTCAATATGGGCGTAATCGTTGCCGGCACGCGCTATCGCGGCGATTTTGAAGAGCGGCTGACTGAACTGCTGAAGGAACTAAAGAACCAGGAAAACGCAATACTTTTTATCGATGAAATACATACGGTCGTTGGAGCCGGCTCTGCACGTGGTATAACCCTTGATGCTGCAAACATTCTGAAGCCCGCACTTGCTGCCGGCGAGATTCGCTGTATCGGCGCAACGACATACACGGAATATAAAGCGGCCTTCGAAGCCGATAAAGCGCTCGCGCGTCGATTTCAGAAAATCGAGGTGCGTGAACCGACGATCGATGAAACGTTCGAAATCCTAAAAGGTCTAAAGAAATTCTACGAAGATCATCATTCGGTGATTTACAGCGACGAAGCACTACGGGCTGCGGCTGAGCTCGCCGGAAAATACATCAACGACCGATTTCTTCCCGACAAGGCAATAGACGTCATCGATGAAGTAGGCGCGGCGGCAAAACTTGCGACCAATTCAGAAAAGCCCACGGAGATTTCAACTCATATGATCGAAGTCGCCGTTGCTCGAATGGCAAAGATTCCGCCAAAGACAGTCGTAGCCGACGAACGCGCGAAACTGAAAACGCTAGATGAGGATCTGCGCAAAGTAATCTTCGGGCAGGATGAGGCGATCGATCGTGTAGTTAACGCAATTCGGACCTCGCGAGCCGGACTCGGCCTGCCCAACCGACCCGTTGGCTCGTTTCTATTTTCAGGCCCGACCGGCGTTGGTAAAACCGAACTCGCGAAACAGCTCGCTGAAACGCTCGGCATCGAATTTATCCGATTCGATATGAGCGAATACTCGGAGCCGCATACGGTATCGCGACTTATCGGCTCTCCCCCGGGTTATGTGGGATTTGACCAGGGCGGCCTGTTGACCGAGGCCATCGTACGGACGCCGCACGCAGTACTCGTATTGGACGAAATCGAAAAAGCGCATCCGAACCTATTCAATCTTCTACTGCAAGTAATGGACTCGGCTACACTGACCGACAACAATGGAAAGAAAGCGGATTTCCGAAACATTATTTTGATAATGACGACAAATGCCGGCGCGCGCGACCTCTCTTCCGGCGGAGTCGGTTTTCGCAATAGCGCAGAAACGAAAGGAAACGCGAAAGGCGCCATCGAACGCACGTTCAATCCAGAATTCCTCAATCGCCTCGATGCGAGGATTCCATTCAAACCGCTTGAACTTTCGGTCATTGAAAAGATCGTCGATAAATTCATTACCGAATTAAATTCACAACTTGCCGAAAAAGACGTAGGCGTAAATCTGAACGAGCGGTCGCGGAAATGGCTCGCGCAAAATGGTTTTGATCCTCGCTACGGCGCGCGGCCTATGGCCCGATTGATCAATGAAAAGATAAAGCAGCCGCTCGCGGAAGCTATCTTGTTTGGAAGTCTCGCGAATGGCGGCGCAGTTTCGGTCGATATCGAAGACGGCAGTTTAAAATTGCAGTTTTGAATTGGCACCCGTGAGATTGGAGAATGTAAAGGCCCGACGAAGACGTCGGGCCTTTACATTCTTGACGGCAACGCAAAGTTGCAATTTACTTCTTTGCTGCCGGTTTCTTTGCAGCCACGGTCTTCTTGGCCGGAGCTGCTTTCTTTGCCGCCGTAGCTTTCTTAGCCGGAGCTGCTTTCTTCGCAGTCGTAGCTTTCTTAGCCGGA
>PSMA01000019.1:40325-44545 GCA_040289905.1 Blastocatellia bacterium | reverse complement strand
CGTAGCTTTCTTAGCCGGAGCTGCTTTCTTCGCAGTCGTAGCTTTCTTAGCCGGAGCTGCTTTCTTCGCAGTCGTAGCTTTCTTAGCCGGAGCTGCTTTCTTTGCCGTTGTTTTCTTTGCAGTTGTCTTAGTTGCTGCCATTAGGATCCTCCATATATGTTGTGGTGTTAAAAAACTACCGCACTAAATTTAGCATAAAATGTCAAAGATTGTTAACAAAAAAACGGTGCGCAAGCATTTTTTTTAATTTTTTTTATCGCCAATTTTTCGATGGCACGTCTTTTACTCCTTCGGAACCATTCTACTTTATTTATGACGAGTTGTGCGCAAAAAAAAATCGTCCGTTATCGCGATGTGATTTTTTTTCGTGCGGACGTCGATTTTTTGCGCAGTGTAACAATAAGCGCATCGGCGATTCGACGCTCGCCTCCTGCGTCTGATGGTGCGTTTACCACGCGTCCATCGAGATACATTGTTGTCGAGCCGCCACCGTCGAGATTCATCGCATCAGTCGCTCCGATAGAAAGCAGATATTCCGCCAACTCCTGAAGCGTCATTCCCACACTAATGTTTGGCCGCCGCCCGTCAACCGCGACGAGTAGAATTTTACCGTCGTCAAGCTTTGCGATAGCCGTGCGCGGATGACGGTTGAGCGCAAACGATGTAGATGCCTTTTCCGTTTCCCAGGTAAGATGAACTTTGCCGTCGCGCACAAGTTCCGAAACTCCATTTGTAATGTCTTCAGCCGAGGCGAAGGCTCTCAAGGTTCGGCTGCTTAGCGGATTTCTAGATTGTAGAATCATTTTGCGGCGAACGCGGGTAAACCGGGTGACTCGTTTGCCGATAATCGCAAGAGGTTTTAATTCGTCAGCGAACTTTCCAGTTGCAGAGATGACAAAACCGCCGGACGGAATTGGATTTGAGCCCCTTCGATTATTTACCGCGACGATCGAGGTTTTTACGACCGTAATTTCCAGCCCGCCGGCCTCGGTCAAACTCGTCGTGGCAAATTCTGGCGTATATTCTATCAAGTCTTCTTCTTTCCGCTGCCGGTTGATACCAGTAAAATTAAATCGGCGATTTCCAATTTGAAAGTAGCGATCGGTCTTGACTGGGGCAAATTCGATATTTGTTTTGTTGCCGCGCGTATTGTTGATCAACAACGCAATTCGGTTATTCGTACTTTCGCTCAAAAGCCGGCAGTCGATCATCAAAACTCCCGATGCGTCGCCCGCCCAAATGCTGTTGTCCAGTCGGAAAAAACCACCATTGATCGCGGCAATCGCGCCGTATCGCCGTGCGATCGACGATGTGTTCTCGAGCCCGATTGCACTATCCATTGCGTGCACGACGTCCAATCGGATTTTGTTCGGATCGAGACGCAAAAGGAAAATATTTATCGGCTCGTCGCCGATTGCGTGTCTGAGTTCTGCGAATTCAACGCCGTCTGCTACCGGCTTAAAACTCTGCCCGGTGGCATCGGCTGAAAAGAAAGAAGCAATCCAAAACGCAAAAACCAGATGTCGAAGATCGGCGAATCTCATAAATGCAAATGAAGACATCCCGTCGGGGAAAAAATTTGCTGAAAACAGAACTATATTAATTGGCAATGCAAATTAACGAAAGGGTAATTCAGATCAACGACAAAGAGATTAGGCAGTCGGCACGTTTCGTCCTCTATTGGATGCAAATGTTCAAACGCGCCGAATCGAATCACGCGCTCACTTGGGCAATTAAAATGGCAAATGAACTCCGTCTGCCGCTAGTTGTTTACGAAGGACTGAAGTACTACTATCCTTGGGCAAATGACCGCATACATACATTTATTCTTCAAGGTGTAAACGAAACTCGCAAAGCATTGGAGAGCCGCGGCATTCGTTACGTTTTCTATTTACAAAGAGATGAGACCTCTCCGCGAAATACGATTGCCGAGCTCGCAAAAGATGCCGCGCTGGTAGTAACGGACGACTTTCCGTGCTTCATAATTCCGGAGCATAATTGCCGAGTTGCAATGCGATCAGATGTTGCGGTTCATATTGTCGATTCCTGCGGAATAATTCCGATGTCCAAGTTTCCGAATGAAGAATATGCGGCATACACGATTAGGCCGAAGATTGCGAGGCTGCTCCCGCATTATCTCAAGCAGTACAATGACGAAGAGGTTCGGATCGAATCGCTTGGGCTCGAATTAGACTGCCCACAAACTCACTTTGACGATTCACAGATTCCTGATCTTGTTGCCAGCTGCCGGATAGATCACTCCGTGAAACCTTCGCCGCTTTATCGTGGCGGCCGACGAGCTGGATCGGAACGCCTTTCGAAATTTATCCGGGAGATTTTGCCCGGATATGCTGAAACGCGAAACAAACCGGAAATCGACGGTTCGTCGCGGCTTTCCGCATATCTTCATTTCGGTTTCATTTCGCCGCTTGAAATCGCGCTTGCGGTTTCATTGTCGGATGCGCCGAAACAATCCCGTGAGGCTTATCTCGAGGAGCTTATTGTTCGTCGCGAACTCTCTTTTAATATGACGCGTCATAATCCGCACTATGATTCGCTCAGAGCTCTTCCGCCCTGGGCACAGCTGACAATGCGCGAGCATCTTGCCGACGCTCGCGAGTTCGGTTATTCCCTAGAAGAACTCGAATCGGCCGCGACGGGCGACGAATTGTGGAACGCGGCGCAACGCGAGATGCTTCATACGGGCGAGATGCACAATTACGTTCGAATGCTCTGGGGAAAAAACGTTATTGCTTGGTCGCAAACTTATGAAGAAGCCTTTGAGCGGTTGGTGCATCTGAATAACAAATACTGTCTCGATGGGCGCGATCCGAATTCCTATGCGGGAATTTTATGGTGTTTCGGCAAACACGACCGACCGTGGCCGGAGCGGCAGGTGTTCGGGAAAATTCGGTGTATGAAAAGCAGCAGTACGGGCCGCAAGTTCAACAAGAAGAAATATATTGAATGGACGCTCAAGCTAGCGAAACCACTGCTTGACTTAGAACAATGAGATAATCGTAGCCTCTCGCTTCAGCTTTCGTCGATTTCGATATCCAAAAGGTCCAATGTACACCCTGGAATGCCGAGACTCTGTTCGTTTGTCAGTAGCTCTCGGTATTCCGGCTCGTAGGGAAGCCAGCGACCGTGCCAGTCATAAACCTCGGCTGGGCGAAATCTTTTTTTGTAGTCATAAAACGACTTTTCACGAAAGACATATCCGGGATAATAAAACTTCATTTTATTTTCGCGGGTAAATTCGATTTCGCATAGCATCGTGTAAATCCCAAGACTGCGCTTTGCTGCCGAGGGGTGAAAAAATGCATAGAGGCCGCTGCTACTTTTTCCCGCTAGATCTAGAAAACTCACCGCTAAGAGATGTCCATTTTGATAGAGAGAAAACTGCAATGTCTTCCCTGAATGACGTTCTTCCGATGTGGCGATTACGTCAAAGATGTCCCGTGGCCCATTTTGCCCGAAACGCTCTTTGTGCTTTTCGAAAAGCTCAAAGACTTCGTGCGTAATGTTGATTTCGCTAATTCGTAATTCCAGATCAGCATTTTTCCGCAATACGCGCCGCTGGCTGCGGCTGGGGCGAAAGTCCGCGACCCGAATTCGGATCGCCTGTACCGAGCAAAAATAGCCAGAATAGAAAAAATAGTTATGCCGAAAGTACTGCGAGCCAAAATGCCGCCAGCCTCGGGCCCAAAGCATCTCAAGAAGTGCTTCTGGTAGTTGCCGACGCACGAATCGCTCGTCGATTATTTCGAGTTTGCTCAGCGACATTTTAAGGCCTTCATAGCGGTGGGTCACCACTGAATCTTGCCTTCTTTAGAAGTATCGATTTCGGCGAGATTCACACCCTCGCAAAAAAAGAAGATTCGCATTTGGTCGAAAAGAAATTGATGGCTCTCGGGATCCGAAACATCTATCCCGAAATGGTTAATAAGTTGCATCTGCTTTTTTTGCCATGCGGTCCAGCAATCTTTGCAAATTTCCGCACCGATGCGTTGGCCGAGCTCTGTAGGCAGCGGTGCAAACCCGAGCGGCTCACTCTTTTCGCCACAACGTCCGCATTTGAATTTATCCCCGAAAATTCCCATAGAGTAATTTTAGCAAATACGTGGCCGGATGTATGAGTGAAAATAGATCGTTTTTTAGGTGATTCAATCGGCGGCGCGGATTGCGGCGAGGACGTCTTCGTCGGCCGGCCGCAGGAG
>PSMA01000019.1:0-40315 GCA_040289905.1 Blastocatellia bacterium | reverse complement strand
CTTATGGGCTGTACCTTCTTATAAGTGATCTTACCGGTGCGATCAATCACGACTACGCCGCGAGCCGACCGACCCGGTACCCAGGATGACATACCATAGAGTCGGCTAACATTTCCATCTGAATCTGAAAGCAAGCGAAGCGGAAGCCGGTGGCGCTCGGCAAATCCGCTATGCGATTGGATGGAATCTGTCGAGATTCCGACGACTTCGGCTCCGGTCGATTGATACTCTGTCCAATGGTCGCGTACCGAGCACATTTGAGCAGTACACACGGGAGTGTTATCGCCAGGATAAAACAGCAAGACTACGGTTTTGCCGAGTTGGTCGCTGAGCTTGAATTCGACGCCGCCAGCATCCAGAAGACTGAATTCGGGAGCCTTGTCTCCGACATTCACTTTTCCCATAAAACTACCTCCAACTGAATAGCCGCTTAAATTTAGACTCAAGGGGAACGGTCGCTCCCTACCGCGTGTGCCGAGCGCGATCACTGAAAATCGCGTATGTCCTTAAAAGGTCGATCAGGGTCTGTAAAATCGGGTCGGTAGTAGTAAGAAGCCGACTCATATTCTTGAATAAATCCTTCTTCAAAGCCAAGCTTGTCAAGTAACTCGACAGCCGCAAACCACTCAGCTTCGGATATTCGGCGGCTTAGGAGGATATAGCGGCTGTCGGCTTGGGCTTTATTTGTCGGGTAATATTGTGCCATTAAGGAAATGGCAGTTTTCGGCCCAAGTTCGTCGCGTATCCACTGGAGATTCTCTTCGAGGCCGGCGATATCGTTCGGCAACACGAGCAATCTGATAAGTAAACCTCGTTTGAGCAAACCACATTCATCAAATATTAAATCCGTGCCCATCTGTCGCCGCATTTCCTTTATAGCGGCGCGGGCAAATACCGGATAATCGCGGACTTTTGAATATTGAAAACCGGCCTCAGCCTCGGCATATTTCAAATCCGGAAGGTAGATATCCACAATTCCCTCGAGCAATTGTAGCACCTCGATTGAATCGTACGCGTTCGTGTTGTAAACGATTGGAAGACGCAGCCCATTTTCGGCTGCGATTAGAATTGCCCGAGCCATTTGGGGGACGAAATGTGTCGGAGAGACAAATCCGATATTGTGGCAGCCACGGTCTTGGAGCTCCAACATCATTTCAGCGAGGCGCTTGTGAGTTACAGCATTCCTACTCTGCTCTTTCCAAGTTTGCGAGATCTGGTAATTTTGACAATATACGCACCGAAGGTTGCAGTTACCGAAAAAAATATTGCCGGCACCATCCGATCCGGAAAGGCACGGTTCTTCGCCAAAGTGCGCCGTGTAGGAGGAAACAATTGGCAGCCGGCCGGAATAACAGGCAGCAATTTCATCCCGTAAACGATTATTTCCGCACGCTTTCGGGCAAATATTGCAGGCCGAAAGCATTTGCTCGAGCGCAAGGACGCGGCGCTGCAATTCACCGCTTTCGAGTAGGCGTTTATAGCTTGGCTCGGTTGCGACCATATTTAATTACGAATTGCTGTCGTCCGTGCGCTCAATAGTTCCGACGTCGCTGAGCGTATACCGGCTGATAATCTCCTTGGGAGCGACGGCCTTGGCCAGCGACCAGGTAAAATCCATTTCGGCGTTGATCGTCGCGGTTGCCATTCGCGTCTCGCGCAACATCTGAATCGAACCGTGGAGCAAAAACAAAATCCCAACTATCCCGACTGGAATCGGAAGCCAACGATAAATATTAAACAGCCCAGCGACGGCAATAGTTACGCTTGTTAAGACGAAAAAGCCCAGACCGTAGTAAAAGGCGCCTTGCGCTCGTTGCAGAATCCGCGCCCGGCTTGTTACCTTGTCCAGAAGTGCGACAACGGTTTCGATCCTCTTTTCGTAGAGCGGCACTTTCTCCGGGTCTTCCGTTAAAATAAGCTCGCTGAGCCGACGCTCGAGTTCGCGAACGCGATCAACGACGCGCCCGAGCCGCGTCGAGGTCGAAAGAACTAGCGAGCCGGTAGCCGAAATCAGCAGGGCCGGGGTAATCATCGCTGTCAAGAATTCTATCGTGCTATTGAGGTTTTCGGGACGTACCGAGACCAAATCACCGGAAAGCATAAAACAAATAAAGTTATCACGTTTAAGCTAGGATTCTTGTAGCGCCCGCGCAAAGCTGCGAAGCTTTAGACCTAATGCAACAAAGATGACGCCAAAAAGGATTGCATAAAGCCCGATCAGAAGACCGATTGCAAAAGCTCCGGCCTGTGGATAAAAAGCAACGGCCAACCCGAAGACCAAGCTTAAAACGCCGCCAAGTATGAGCCAAAATTCGCCGACGATTATCTTGCGAAGCCGAAAGGCTGTTATTATTTCCAGAATGCCGGTAATAATTGCCCAGGCTGCGATTAAAATTAACCAAGCTTCGCCCATTGCAGCCGGCTGGAAAATAGTCAGAAGTCCGATACCTAGCCCGACGACACCTTCCAGAATAAGCCACCACCAATTTTCAGATTTTGCATTCGAGGTAAATGCCGCCACAAGGGCAAATATTCCGTCAAAAAAAGCAAAGGCGCCAAAAACGAAAACCAGTGCTAGAAAGGCCGCTGCCGGAAAGAACAAGGCAACTATGCCGAAAATGAGCGCAAGAATGCCGCGGATTAGAAATGCCCACCAGTTGTTTGCTATCAAAAGCATAAATCACCTCCTGAGTCTAATTAAACGACGAGCGACAATGTTATAAGCGCCGCGGTAATTAATGGTTACCGGTGACTCGCTCGACCTCCGAACCCATCCGTCCGCTCAACATAAACCAGATCATCCGAAAATCGCTGATAAAAGACCATAGCGGATACTTGAACGTTGCCGGCCGGTTTTTCTCAATATAAAAATGAGAAAACCATGCAAATCCATAGCCGACGGCAAAAAAAACAGGAAAAAAATACCATCGTCCAGTTGCAATAAAATACAACAAGAGAACGATACCGATCGACGTACCCGCAAGGTGTAGAGTCCGCGTCATCGGTTTTGAATGTTCGCGGACGTAGAAATCCCAAAACTCGCTGTACTTTTTTGGTTCACCGTTCATAGCTTCGTCCTCGTTCGAGCGCATCGTATATCTTTTTCGTCCGTGATTCAATCCCACCAGTAGAACGGCACCGCTCACTCGCGTCTAGATTCACCACGAAATCGGCAAGAAAGGGTATCCTTTTTCTTGCCGAAATTTCAAAGAACGTAAATCCGTGCAATGCTCTCCACCCTAGGTCAGCCAATCGGTCAAATTGCCCGATTGGCCGCCGAAATCGTTTATTTTGAAAAAAAGAAAGCTTGACACTCAAAGGGCAAACAATTATTATACTTTCACAACAGTGTTTACCACTGTTTTCGCTTTTACGTCAGCACCTTTTTGGTTAGTTCTAAATCGCCACCGATTCTTCCTAACTCGTCGCCCAATCGATTAGGAACCATTTCAAAATACGATGTCAGAAAGGTTAGGGGAAATTCTTGTCCGCGAAAACTTGGTCACGTCGCAGCAGCTTCGCGAAGCCCTCGATTATCAGCGAGCTACCGGCGGGCGTCTCGGCGCCAGTCTAGTAAAACTCGGCATTATTTCCGACGACGTCATTACCGCGGTCCTCTCGCGGCAATATGGCGTGCCGTCGATAAATCTCGACCTGTTCCAAATTGAACCAGAGGTCATAAAGATCATTCCGCAAGAGGTTGCGCTCAAATATACCGTCCTACCGGTTTCGCGAACGGGCTCGACGCTGACGCTTGCAATGGCGGATCCGATGAACGTCTTTGCGATGGACGACATAAAGTTTATGACCGGTCTTAACGTCGAACCGGTAATCGCTTCTGAGGCTTCCATCCAGATGGCAATCGGTAAATATTACAGCGGATCGACTCAAATAGATATTTTCGATCCGAAAAACTTTGGAGTCGAGAGACCGTCGACGAACGAAAAAAATGGTAGCAAAAACGGTTCAAAATCCGGCGGCGCGAGCGTTGTCGAGTCAAGCAAGATAACTGCAGAGGACCTGAATGTCGGTGTCGAGACGATCGATTTAGATGAAATTGCCGCCGGTCCTGACGACCTTGAAGTAGTTCAGGACAACGAGGAGATAGTCCTTGGTGATCTAGCGAATGCGAGCGAATCGGCGCCCGTTGTTCGTCTGGTCAACGTCTTGTTGATAGACGCGCTCCGCCGCGGGGCCTCCGATATCCACGTAGAGCCTTACGAAAAAGATTTTCGAATCCGATTTCGCATCGACGGCGTTCTCTACGACATCATGCATCCGCCAATGAGACTTCGCGATCCGCTGATCTCTCGGCTGAAAATAATGGCGAAACTGGATATTTCGGAAAAGCGCCTTCCCCAAGATGGTCGTATCAAAATCAAAGTCCGTGTCGATGAGCGCTCGCGTGAGCTGGATTTCCGCGTTTCTACTTTGCCGACGCTTTTCGGCGAAAAGGTTGTGCTCCGCCTTCTCGATAAAGACAATCTGATGCTCGATATGTCCAAACTCGGTTTCGAGCCGGAGAGCCTTGCAAAGTTCAAGAAGGCAATTGCTAATCCATACGGAATGGTCCTTGTAACAGGTCCGACGGGTTCTGGAAAAACAAATACGTTATATTCTGCCCTGCAATCGCTAAACACGCCGGAAACCAATATTATGACGGCCGAAGATCCTGTCGAATTCAATTTGCAGGGAATTAATCAGGTTCAGATGAAAGAGCAGATCGGGCTGAATTTTGCCGCAGCTCTGCGATCTTTCCTGCGTCAAGATCCGAACATCATACTCGTCGGCGAAATCCGCGACTTCGAAACGGCGGAAATCGCTATCAAGGCAGCTCTTACCGGCCACCTCGTTCTTTCGACGCTGCACACAAATGACGCGCCATCAACCATTTCGCGGCTCGTCAATATGGGAATCGAGCCATTTTTAGTTGCCACAAGTGTAAACCTGATTCAGGCACAGCGGCTAATCCGGCGCATCTGCAAGGATTGCAAAGAAGAGATTGAAGCCCAGCCAGAGGCTCTGCTCGAAATCGGCTTCAAACCTGAGGAAATCGGTTCGATCAAGCTCTATCGGGGGCGCGGCTGCGACACCTGTCTCAATACAGGTTACAAAGGCCGCGTTGGACTTTACGAAGTGATGGAAATCACGGACGAGCTCCGTGAATTGATAATCATTGGCGCTAGCGCAATCGAGCTACGTCGCAAAGCCATCGAACTCGGAATGATAACCTTGCGAGAATCAGGGCTTTGCAAGCTTCGCGAGGGAATTACCACGATCGAAGAGGTCGTAAAGGAAACGGTTCTGTAGGAATTTGGAGGGAATATGTTTTATAGGGCAATCGCACTTTCGCTGGCTTTGCTGATCGGTCTCGGTACGATCATCCCGCTAGCAACCGAATCGGTAGAAGCCGGAAAACACAGAAAAAAGCGCTACCACAAAAAGAAAAAATACAGGAAGTATTCCAAAGCTTGGTGGCGGCAATATCGCGCAAAGCAAAAGCGAAAAAGGGCTCTGATGGCACGCAAACGTGCGTTGCGTCTTCGCCAGCTTCGCCTTGCGCGGCAGCGTGCGAAGCAGAAACCGACCACGATGAAAGTTGCAAAGGCCGTCCCGTTACAGCTGGCTACGAAATCTCCGGCAATGCTTCTGACCGGCGCTCCTGCTCCAGATGGTTGGGCTCCAGCTCAAAATTCTGGAAGAGAAGTAGAATTTTCAGTTGATGGCGGCCGAGGAACGGCTTCAATCTCTGTCGTCGGGCCGGCAATGGGCGAAACAATAGATACCGGACGCAACCGAACCGTCGGCGGAGTTCCAATTTCCGCACTTCGACGGGAAGTGATAAACCGGATGATCCGCGAAAATGGCTGGGTCGTAAACGATTACCAAAAGGACATTGGTAACAAAAAGGTTTATGTCGTCGTCGCTCAATCACAAGGTCCAGGCGGCAAAATAAATTCGCGGATGTTCTACTTTACGGAAGTTGAAGGACGTATCTTTAGCGTCGCAACAAACACTGCCGTCGATTCCGCGGACCGTATTGCCGAAGAATCCGAAAAGGTAATTAATTCTCTCCAGGCACGGCCGCGGCCCGCCCAACAAGCGGCTATCCGCGAGGAATAATTGCCGGAATTATTGTCGGGCGGCCGATGGCGATATCCATTTCCAGGCCGCCCCTCATTAACCCGCCTTTTCCTAAAAGCATCAGCCGCACGGGCAAAAAAGATATTCCTATGAGTTTCGATACCCAAAATAATGTTGGATCGCAAGTAACTCTTCCCGAACTTCTCAAAAAAATGATCGACGCGGGCGGATCTGACTTGCATCTTACGACCAATTCGCCTCCACAGGTCCGAGTTCACGGACATATCCGACCGCTGAGCGAATATCCGCCGCTGACCCCCGCCGACACGAAGCGTCTCGCTTATTCGGTTCTTACCGATGCCCAGAAACACCGTTTCGAAGAAAATCTTGAACTTGACTTTTCCTTCGGGTTGAAAGGAATGTCGCGATTTCGTGCGAACCTGTTTAATCAAAAAGGCGCCGTCGGGGCAGTATTCCGTGCTATTCCCTACGAGATCAAGTCATTCGAAGCTCTCGGACTGCCGCCCGTGGTAGCGGATTTATGTAAAAAACCGCGTGGATTGATCCTCGTAACTGGCCCGACGGGGTCGGGTAAATCTACTACGCTGGCGGCGATGATCGATAAAATCAACAACGACCGACACGATCATATCCTGACGATCGAAGACCCGATCGAATTTCTCCACAATCACAAAAACTGTGTAGTTAATCAACGCGAGGTTGCGGCGGACACCCATTCTTTTGCCTCAGCATTGCGGACTGCCCTTCGTCAGGATCCGGACGTTGTCCTTGTCGGTGAAATGCGCGATCTCGAAACAATAGAAATGGCGCTTCGGATTGCCGAAACCGGTCATTTGACGTTTGCGACGCTGCATACAAATTCGGCCTATTCTACGATCAATCGTATTATTGACGTATTCCCCGCTGGCCAACAGGCACAAGTCAGGACGCAGCTATCGTTCGTGCTAGAGGGGATTCTCTGTCAGGCGCTGCTGCCTAAGGCAAGCGGAGACGGCCGCGCAATGGCGCTCGAAATTCTCGTTCCCAATGCGGCTATCCGCAACCTGATCCGCGAGGATAAAATTCACCAGATTTACTCGATGATGCAGACCGGACAGGACAAGTTCGGAATGCAGACGTTCAATCAATCGCTGGCCACGCTTTACCACAAGAAAATTATTACGCTTGAGGTTGCGATGCAGCGGTCTTCCAATCCGGACGAGCTTCGCGAATTGATCGAGCGCGGCTCCGGGGTAAACCAATCTTATGCGGGCGTCAGGAAACCGGTCGTCACGCCCGGCGGCGGAAGTCCGTATGCTCAAGGACGACCGATAGGACAACGCCCACAGATAAAATAAGCGGGCCCACACAGCACCAACGCACTAAGGAGCAAATAACGCAATGCCAACATATGCATTCAAAGGAAGAAATCGGCTGAACGAATTAGTCACGGGCGAAAGGGAGGCAGCAAATCGGGATGACCTCCGCGCCTTGCTTCGTCGCGAGCAGATTACGATGACGCAGGCAACCGAAAAGGGAAACGTCATCTCAATTCCAAAAATCGGGCGCCGTAAAAAGGTCGGCGCAAAGGAGCTTGCGGTATTTACGCGGCAATTTTCGGTGATGATCGATGCCGGACTTCCGCTCGTCCAATGCCTTGAGATACTTGCCGAGCAGCAGCAGAACAAGTTCTTCCAGGATGTGCTGCGGCAGGTTCGACAGAACGTTGAGGAAGGCTCGACGCTCTATGCCGCACTTGCAAAACATCCGAAGGTTTTTGATTCGCTTTATACGCATATGGTAGAAGCGGGCGAAACAGGCGGCGTTCTCGACCTGATACTCCAGCGTCTGGCAACATTGATTGAAAAGGTTGTCAAACTAAAACGCAGCATCGTTTCTGCGTCGATTTATCCGACCGCAGTCGTTCTTGTTGCGATCGCCGCGATTGCTGTAATTATGGTGGTCGTTATCCCGCAGTTTGAACAAATTTTTATTGGCCTACTCGGTCCGGGTGAACTGCTCCCGCTCCCAACGCGGATTGTAATGGGCATAAGCAGCTTTCTTGCGGGTTGGGGCGGGCTTGCATTGCTCGCAATTTTAATAGCAACGGCCGTCGGGATAAGTTTCTATTACCAAACCGAGACTGGCCGTTGGCAAATAGATACAATTCTTCTAAAACTGCCTATTTTCGGGCCAATTTTGCGAAAAATTGCGGTGGCGCGATTTTCGCGGATTTTATCAACGCTGCTCTCGTCCGGCGTTCCGATTCTTCAATCTCTCGATATTACGGCAAAGACCGCTGGCAACGTCGTAATCGAAAATGCAATTATGAAGGTCCGCGCCGGCGTCGAACGGGGCGAAAGTTTTGTGGAGCCGCTAAAGGCGACCGAGGTCTTTCCGCATATGGTCGGGCAGATGATAGGCGTCGGCGAGCAGACGGGAGCGCTTGACGCGATGCTCGGTAAAATCGCGGACTTTTACGAAGAGGAAGTCGATTCTGCGATTTCAGATCTGCTTGCGATGATCGAGCCGGTTCTAATTGCCTTTCTCGGCATCACTATCGGCAGCATCGTTATATCGATGTATCTGCCGCTGTTTACACTTATTGGCAAACTCGCAAGCGGCACTAAATAAATCTAATCGCTTGCCGCAGTAGAGCATTGCTTGCGAATATCAATTTTTGTTTTGGAATGGCCGTCCCGGCATAGGTTTGGGACGGCTTTATTGTTCTCTTTTTTTGTAATGATCTGGTTGGGCTTACTTATTCTTTTGGCTCTTTCACCAAATTATTCCACTGTATGGATATCTCGAAAAGCTGGCGATCGACGCGTGATTTTGGGCGCGTTTTATGACGCAGACAGGTATCGGTTGCCGTAGTCCCAGCATTTGTCTATATGATTAACAATCTTTGAGGGCATTTCGAGTAAACTATTCGGAAAGCAAATTCAGCAATCGTTAGCATTAAATAGCCCCAAATTGGGCAAAAAAAGGCTACCTGGATAGGTAGCCTATCGAAGTTATTTTATCGATTTGGCTGTCGTTGCCTAATTATCCGCCATGAAGTCGGGTCCCGCCATATTATCGTCACGCGTTACGGTAAAAATTGGAAACGACTTTAATCAAGTCCCGTCCGACTGGCTGAGGGCCGTTCAACTATTCTTTTGGCATTGGTGGCGAACTCAAATGCGCCGCCTCATCGCACCGATGACACGGCTGTTCATTTCCACGTGCTTGGAGAACACCAGCGAGCCAGCTATCTTCAAGCGCGCCTAAAAAGTTTTGATATCCTCAAGTTGGGACAGTCTCCGGCGTATGCTTGCCGCGCAGCTCAAAGCGCGGGGAACATTTTCCGAGGTCGTGAAGACCGGCGGGAAATGCAATTAGAACTCCAGCCGTGTCGAGGTCGTGTTCAAGTGTGAAAGGTTTGGCGAGACGCCTTTTTCTTGTGTTCGGCAGAACATCCTTCCACATCGCGAGGGCAGCGCTTGCGACGTCGATCAGATGGCAGGTCAGCGGATGGTAAGGGCGCGGACACTTTTCAGCCTCGTACGTGGTCTTTGCCCAAAAGCGGACGAGATCCGTTTCGCCGATAAGCGATCGGGAATCACGCATTTCCTTTATTTCTTTTCGCCGACTGCTAAGGTAAGCGCCAGGGCCTTGAGCGTTTTTCCGTATTCGGACTGCCGCACTTGTTGGTAAACGCTCTTTGCGCACTTCGTACAGAGGGCATGTTCCCGATCCGCGGCGACCACCAATTTTGTCTTAATGTTGCCGAAATAATCTATGTACCAACGTTTTCGAAGAAAAATTGGCCTGCGTTGCCGACAATGTTCGCAAAGTAAGTATCGCATAATTTAACTCGACTACAGGTTGTGGGCGTCTTTTAACCCGTCCAAGATAGCTTTGGCTGATGCTAGAAAGACGCCCGATAGACTCTCTTCAGCAAAAAACTAAATTTTTGGCAGTATGGTTAAATGGGAGACTTGTTGGTCCGCAATTTTCAGAGCTCCTTGAACTTCGTCAGTTTCGAAACGCAGCTCGGTGCCCTTACCGACGGTGTCGAAGGTCTCAAAGTTTGCAGCAGCGAGTTGCGCAAGAATTTTCGCGGAATCAATTGATGGAAATGAAGTACAATTGTCTACCAGATCCAAATAGATCCCACGAAGTAATTTAGGTATTTGCTGTTTGCAAAGCTCTTCGGATCCAAAGATGTCCCCGCCCGCAAAGCCGTTTCTAATGAACGTCAGAAAGCCGATTTGTCCGGGTTGGGGTTCGATCGTTTCAAACAAGGACTTTTCGACCTCAGGGCTAACGGTTTGCTCAGCCATTTCGTAAAACGACATCGTTTCGCTTTCACTTTTTAGAGCTTCGAATTTTGAAGCGAGATCCGACCATACCTCGTGCTGATTAGATCGCGCTTGGCCCTGGCGTCGCAGGCTTCTTTTTACCGCTGATTGAGTCTTTGCTCGAAGGCTCGGGGTAGGCCGAATATTTAGCTGAGAAAAAGCCTTTCGTCCGGTAGGACCAGCGGCCCTCTTCGACACAAGAGACCGGCACGACGATTGTCGATCCTGCGGGAACAATTACAGTTGTATTGAGTATTCGATTCTGCTTGGCTCCGATCAATTGTTCTCGCTCGAAGATAATCACATCGAATTCACTTTTGTTATTAACCAGTAGCTCAGGCACGCTGCCCGCTTCGTCTTTTTCGGTAATTTCGATAGCATTGCGTGCAAGTGCCTCCTCGAGCCCGAGAAACGGGACCGAGTAATCCGTGTCGGCAAGGATAGGCGTGATGATTAAATCGTCGTGAACGATAGGCTCGCCAAACTTAAGATTTGCAACGAAATTGTTAAGTGTTTCGATCATAAATTCATTTCTCCTAACTGGTTTCCGGTTTCAGGAAGTGGAGAGGCCGAGGGCTTAGCCGCGGGCAGGCTGCCTGCTGCAATTATTCGCTACGGCAGGTTCTTCGACCTGTTAGTCAATTCAACAACGTGCATTCCGTACACCAACGCAGCTGAATGCCGGAAGGGTTCTCTACCACTCACCGTTACAAAGTAACAAATGTTAGGTGACATAGAGTGTCCCTTTCCAGCAACTTCGAAATTTTTTCTTCGGGCGAAAGTCGATTGGATCTTTGCCTCGGGGCGCCGCGTAATTGCAGGGGTTGGGGCCTAAGTAATCGCTGGACGCGTTAGAAAATGCAAAGAGGCCTCACGACTACTAATCCTGAAATCTATGCTTCGAACGGAATTTGGGCGTTTTGAAGAATGCTGAGCTCGTTTTGAGTAACGCGTTCGAGCAACTTCGGATCGTCGAACATTTTCACAAGGCCGTTAACGGTTGCGTACTTTGGCTCTTCAGCGAGCGATACCGCCAAATTGACGAACGAACGCATATATCGGTCCAAACCGTCGAGCAGGGAGCCGCCGCCTGTGAGGATAATGCCGCGGTCGTAAATATCGGCGGCAACCTCGGGTCTGAGCTCGGTCAAAGTGTCCTTGACGAGTGCAGCAATTCTTCGGACGACGGCTTCGACTACAGGGTAGAGTTCGCCGGTCGTCACATTGACGGCGGCGGGACTTCCGGTCTGCACGTCGCGTCCGCGCACCTCGGTTTCTCGGGAGATGTCGTCCGGCAAAAATGTAGAGACAAACGATGTTTTCAGAGTTTCGATGGTCTCTTCGCCGACCTGAAGTCCGCGGTGGCGTCGCAGGTGCGTGGCGAGCGCCGCGTTAATTTCGTTGCTGCCAAATCGCTCGCCGACCGATTGGACGATTGTTCCCTTTGCGACGACAGCGATGTTCGTTGTTCCCGCGCCGATATCAACGATTGCAGAAGCGCGCTTATCGTTTGGCTGGATGCCGGCGCCGAAAGCGGCCGCCAGGCCTTCCTCCATCATAAAAACTTTTCGAATACCGGAGTCCTCTGCAGCATTGAGCAATGCCCGCTGCTCAACGTGCGTAACGTCTGAGGGCAGACTCATTATAGCAGCAATGGAAATATTGGCCCCGCCCGATTTCGCTTTTCGGACGAAAGACGCTAGCATCTTCTTTGTCCGCTCGAAATCCGCGACGACACCGCCGATAAGCGGCGCCTTGACGACGACATCGCGGCCTTCGCGACCGGCCATTTCGGCCGCGTCCCTTCCGCAGGCAACGATCTCGTTAGTTAATTCGTTTACGGCAACCAGCGAAGGCTCATCCAGCACGATGCCGCGTCCTTTCACGGCAATGATCGTGCTCGCGGTTCCGAGGTCAATCGCCATTTCATCCGTAACCAGTTTTTTCAGCGAACCAATTTTTAGCATAATTGCGCGTCGGTTGGTCAATTATCGGTTGGTCAATTATATGTTCTCGCGGGCATTACTACCAAGAAAAATAATTTGCAAGCTCACCGATGCTTAGCTCCAACGGACTTCCAGAACATTGACCGGCTGGACTCGGTTTTTAACCGTCAACGGCTCACGCTGCCGAACAGGTATGAGATTTCCGCTCGCTTGTGCCGTTGCTTCGCTCATCAAAATTTTGCCGCCTTCCGCATTAGACTCGAGCCGCGCGGCAAGATTTACGGTATCGCCGATTGCGGTATATTCCGACCGTTTGTCGGACCCGATATAGCCAATCAAGGCCTCGCCGGTATGAAGCCCGATACCAATCGAGATTTCCGAAAAGCCCTCGGCCCGCAATTCCTCATTGAGTTTCGCAAGGCGCTTTTGCATTCGGACGGCGGCCTTGACCGCATTCAGTGCATCTTCTTTTGTTGCCGTAGGAGCGCCGAAAATAGCCATCAGCCCGTCGCCGATGTACTTATCGAGTGTTCCGCCATGTTCGAAAATTACTTCGGACATTGCGCTGAAATATCGATTTAAAAGGGCTACGATTTTATCCGGTTTTTCGCGTTCGGCAAGCGCGGTAAATCCACGAATATCAGCGAAAAGGACTGTTACTTTCTGGTTTACGCCGCCGAGCCGGAAAGAATCCGGGTTTTGCAGAAGCTGTTTAACCACATATTCCGGCATAAATCGGCTGTAATTTGCGCGTGCAACCTCTTCGCGGGCAAGTTTTTTATGAGCTTTTACGGTCTCGACCGTCAAGGCAGTTTGCGCGGCAACGGCACCGATCAGCTCGAGATCATCGGCCGTAAAGGCGGCAAACGGATCGAGTCGATCGGCATAGATTACGCCATGCACGTTAGATTCTGTAATCAGCGGAGCACAAATCGTCGAACGGACGCCTTGAGCGACGATGGATTCAGCTCCGCGGAATTGCTCATCCGACCGCGCATCTTGCGATAACAGCGCAACCTTTTCCCGCATAACTTTCCACGTAATTGTTCGGCTGATGGTCAGCGATTCTATTTGCTCGCCGGCCGTCCGCAGTTTCATACTAACTGGAACAAGACTGTAATCGAGAATTTTTCCATCCACTGTTTCATCGGCGAGCAAGGCGACGACCCGGTCCGCCGGTGTACCGCGAAAGACGAGGTCCGTCGCGCGGTCAAATACCGCTTTGAAATCGAAAACGTCGCCGAGCGAGCGGCTCATCTCGTAGAGCAAATCGAGCATTTTCGCCTTTCGTCGGAGCGTTTTTATTTCTTCCGGCGTCGCAATTGCCGATTCGATTGAAAGATGTGACTGGCGGCCGATTATTTCGCTAGCGGAAATCTGCAACTGTGTTTGCCCAAGTGGTTTATCGTCGTAATAAATGCCGCGAGGGGCATCGACGGCTTCTGTCAATGCGGTCGGTGCGGGTGTGGTGCCCGACAGCGAATAATCGGCTTGATGTTCGGGAATGAAGGGCCGCGGTGCGGTATCTTCAAATCGAATGATCGTCTCGCCGATCATAACCGAATCACCCGGCAGGAGCGATTTTTCAAGTACTGGGCTACCGTTTACGTAGAGATGATTTACGCTCCGACGCAATTGGCCGTTTTCGTAAAAACCATCGACAATCGTAAAATTGCCACCCGTGCTAACAATGTGTGCATGCTTGCGCGAAACGCGCCGGTCGTTTAGAACGACGTCGTTCTCTTTCGACCGGCCGATCGTATAAACGCGGCCCGGCTCGAGCGGGAATTCCCAGGTTTGACCGTCGGGTTCTGAAATTTTTAGTTTCGCGCTCACCTTGAGTTTATTGTAAATCGTAATTGTTGTAATGGTAAACTCGCCGATTGTCGGCAGATTCGAGTGGCTAAAGTGTATCTTCTTGATTACAACTATTCACCGAGAGATGGGTGCAGAGGGACGGATCTTCCAACGTCCTCGATTCGGTCGCCTATTCTTGCCGGCTGGATCGAGAATTTTGGGCCATCTGTCCGGTTTGCGGAAAGCTTACAAAAAGTGTTTATCGCATTACTCGCTCGACTTAGCGGCAAGAACGCGACGATATTGACATTGCCGGCAGGTTATTCCTCTGACCACCGCACGCTGCGTGCGGCCGCTGCGGCGGGCGAATTTGAACTCGTCGAAATGCCTATCGACGGCTCCGGCCACCTGGACTTGCAATTTATGCAAAACTTGCCTTGTCCGCCGGCGCTTGTTTCGATTCCCTTCGCTGATCCTGCAACCGGTTTGATAATGCCGCTTGCAGACGTTTTCGGGCTCGCTTCTTCCTTTCCGGAGGCGTTCGTACATATCGATATAACTGCGGCAATAGGTAATGCAGAGTTCGAGGGGTCGGTTTTCTCGGCTGATTTGATAACGCTTTCCGCCGGAGCTACTGGTTCGCACTCGGAGGAATCTAAAATCTTGATATTACCGGGAAATTCGCGTCTTGCTCGGTCAGTTTGCGCGATTAGCGATCCATGTTCGCCGTCGAGTGCCGTTTCGGATCAGCGGTTTGACAAAGCTTCGCTATTACATCGTCATAGACTACGAACGGCGTTCGAAGATAATTTATTGAGTCGCATACCGGCAGCAAAAATTTTGTTTGCGGGCGTGCAGCGGCTTTTCAATACGACGGCTATCTCCATTTACGGGATCAACGCGGAATCGCTGACCGCGATTCTAGAGCGCCGCGGCGTTCGCGCAGTGGCCCTTTCGTTGTGTGCGCGAACTCCACAACCGCCGTATCCTTTCTTTGGCGCAGCTGGAATACCATTTGCGGATACAATCGGCGCCGTTCATCTTTCATTCGGTTTTGACGTAACTACGGCAGAGCTGGATGCCGCAGCGGCGATAATTGCAGATTGCACAGCTTCGCTTAGGAAAAGCGGAATCCAATAGTAATTCAGGCGGCCTTTTCAATGCCGTAACGGGCAATTTTCATATAAAGCCCTCGCCGCGTAATTCCAAGTTCAGCGGCGACTCTGGAAATATTCCAATTGTGCCGCCGGAGCGATTCGCGGATCATTTTCATCTCCATTTCCGCAACCGCTTCTTCGAGCGTCCGGCCCGGCGTAATTTCTGCAAATGGCCGAAATTGGCCGTCGTCAGTTGTGATCGGGACGACATGAGAAGCCTCGGGAACGCCGACGAGCCGGCGTGCTGTTCGACGCACTTCGGGCGAAAGGTGCTCGGGTGTAATTACTTCGCCGTCTTCTGCTCGAGCGACAATTCGCTGGATTTCATTGCAAAGCTGGCGGACGTTTCCTTCCCAATCGCAAACCATCAGCAGGTCTATAGTCTGCGGGAGAAAGGTAATGTCGCGTTTGTTAAAGCGTGCAGAATAATGATTCACGTAGTAATTCACCATCGGCGGAATTTCGGATCGCCGCTCGCGCAGCGGCGGAACGTGGAGTCGGATGACATTTAGCCGATAGAAAAGGTCTTCGCGAAAAGTTCCGGCAGCCACTTTTTCCTCAAGCGGCATATTCGTTGCGGCAATGACGCGAACGTCCACCTTTACGGGACGCTTTTCGCCGATTGGTTGTACCTCGCCTTCTTGGAGAAAACGGAGCAATTTCGGCTGGACCTCAAGCGGAAGATCGCCGATCTCATCGAGGAATAACGTACCGCCATCTGCGGTGCGGATAATACCGACCGAATCCGTGTATGCACCCGTAAAAGCGCCTTTTTTATAACCGAAGAGTTGGCCTTCGGCGAGCTCACGTGGCAATGCGTTACAGTTAAACGGAACGAAAACGCGATCTTTCCTGTTCGACACGGTGTGTATTGCCCTTGAGACGAGCTCTTTACCGGTGCCGGATTCACCGGTGACGAGCACCGTGACGTCTGAGGATCGGATCTTGTAAACCTCTTCTACAAGCGCACTCATTGCCGGCGAAGAATGAATGAATCCGGGCATCAGGCTGCTAGGAACATAGCTGCCGATCTCCGCTCCAGCCGGAGAGGCGAAGTCGCGTTCACGAAGTGCAATTACTTCCATTCCGAGCTCGACGACCCGCAAAAGAGCATCGAGCGGGCTACCGTCACTGAGCCGCGCTACATCGACAGGGTAAATGAAAAGTACTGCGCTCGGTCCATTTGACGGCTTAAGCTGAAAAACGGCGAGGTTTTGTCGCCGCTGGAAGATCTTTTCATTGCCGCTATCGCGTGCGACTTCGTATTTTCCCAGCAGTTCTATACTTTCGGAAACTGAAAAACCGTGCGTGATGAATGGCTTAAGCCGGCGGTTTTCGCCCGCGTCGGCAATCATTGCCCGGCCGGCGTTGGTTTCCTGTCGAAGGATGGCGATCAACTCGCGAAAGAGCAATTCGCGCGAAGCGGTCGCTTCGGCAACGCGGACGGTGAGCAATTGGGTAGTGAGCGGGTTTTGTTTGTTTCCGGTATGCTTCTTTTTGCTGACCGTCGTCTCGACGCGGCGGAGTTCGGATTCAGCAGCTTCGTGAAGTGTGGTGACATTCAGGCTGCGAAAACCTGCTATTGCTTGGGTTAAATGTGCCGCGGCGGTTTCAAACTGGTCTGCGGGTAAATGCTTTCCGAGTAGATAATTGGCAAGCGCCGTGTAGTAAACGTCACCTGCTGCTTCAAAATGCGTCAGTGCCCGGCGAAGATGATGGATAGAGAGCTCGCCGTTGCCTGCGGCCGCTGCTGCGAGTCCGCGAATTCGCTGAATGTTGCCCAAAACGAAGTAATCCGAGACGGGATTGCTTTCCTCGACGATCTCGAGATAATTTTCGCATTCTGCTCTGCGCTCCTGTCCGAGAAGACTTTCTGCGAGAACGAGTCCCGACATATTTGCGTAATGTTTGTCGCCAATTTCTCGACATTTTTCAATCGTCTCGCGGGCGATCTCCTCTGCCCGCCCGGGTTCGCCCTTCGCCAAAAAAAGGCGCGCAAGATTGCGCAATGCCTGGACTTCATACCAGAGCCGCCCTTGGCGGCGGGCAATCGAAACAGCTTCGCTTAGGTTTCGCTCTGCTGCTTCATATTCCCCGCGAAGAATATTCAATTCGCCGAGCGAATCAAGGATGCCCGCTATGTGGGCGTGTTTGGTTGGTAGAGCCAGCTCTAAAGATCGGCGAATCATGCGCTCGGCCCTTTGCCATTCGCCGATGAGCATCAAGTTGATGCCAAGATTGTTGTAGGCAATTACGGAATTTAGAACATGCTCGGTTTTTTCGAAAAATTCTACCGATCGTTCAAGGCATTCAATACCTTTTTTCGGTTGGCGAAGAAACCAGTATGCACCTGACAAATCCGTATAGATTTTACCGAGCATAAATGGTGCCGAGCGGTCGCCTATAATTTCTATTCCGAGCTGAAAATATTCGATTGACCGCTCGCTTCGGCCTTCTTGATGAAAGCTAATCGCAATTTCGCGATACGCTTCCGCCATACCGAGCCAATCTCCGGTAGCTCGAAAGTCTGAAAGTGCCTTTTCGGCATAATCGCGACAAATCGCGCATTCGTTCAATTTACGATAAACCCTCGCAAGTGCTGTATTGATTGATCCGAGCAGGTGGTGAAGGCCAGCCGAGCGAGCTTTTTCCAAATTGTCTTTGAGAAGTGTTACTGCTTTTGGATGATCGTTTACGTTGTTCCAACAAATGGCAAGCTGCGTAGAAATACGGATCCGGGTTTCCGGTTCTAGCGATTTCAGAAAGACTTCTTCTTCGTAAGGACGCAGTGAATCGAGCGATTCCTTGTATCGCCCTAGCGTTTCTAGCGTAAACGCCATCAGGCGCTTTAGATTCGCGAGGTCATTTGGCGAATGTGACCGGTTTGCGATTGAATCTTCCAAAAGCCGCAATGCCTTGGACGATTGTCCGTTGCGCAGTTCTCTGCCGGCTGCAAGAAAGACTTCCTCAAGGTTTTCCGAGACTGCAAAACGCGTTTTTCGCCGCTGGCCTCCGACCACGGGCGCAGGGTTGTTGTCCGACGTTGAATTTACGGCATCCGAACTGTATATCATTGTGTACGTTCCCCTCAGGAAACTACGAATTGGGTGAAAATTTCAGCCTGGGAGAATTTTTGATTGAATACTTAGTAAGCAGCGCCCGGGAAATCTATCAGAAATCATCCGGAAAGTCTATAATTTTTCTGCCGGGTAATTGCGTCAGCGGAATCGCCGAGCTCGATACCGGCATCTAATTCACTTTGCTGGTGCCGGCGGAAGCCGAGCAGCTAAAATGAATAATTTATGAGCCAAAACGATTCGGTAATCGGCGTTCGGCCAGTATTCCACGATCCGAAAGGCGGACGTCGCCGCCTTTTCACTTATAGCGGCATAATTATCGGTTCGCTGCTGACAATTTTGCTGACCGTGTTCATTGTCAGCGTTTTGGTAAACCCCTTTCTGCCGCAAATTCGGCTAAAGCCATTAGCCGCGCTTCCGCAGGCCGACGATACAGTGCTGCCAGTGCCTGAGCGACCTGCAGCAACGCGGAAAGAACTGCAGCTTCGGCGACAGAGCGAACGCATTCGCGACGAAAAATCGCGGCGCGAGGAGCGAAAAATAATTGAGCGGATAAAACGGGAAGCCGAGAAAAAACACCGAAAGGGAAGCCTGCCGTCCGCGCCGGCGGGCCACAGCGTCGCCGTTGGGTTTTTTGTAAATTGGGATGATTCTAGTTTCGCGTCATTGCAGCAGAATATTAACTCGCTTGACTGGCTTGTTCCGGAATGGATTCGGCTTTCCGGAGAAGACGAAAATCCTCTAGTTCTTGATATTGATCAAAAGGCTCTCCAGCTGGTTCAGGCGGAAAAACCTGATCTCCGCGTGCTTCCGCTTTTGCAGAACTACCGTAACGAGCAATGGGACAGAGAGCTGATTTCAAAATCACTGACTACATCCGCCGGTCGCCGTCGCGTTATCCAAGAGCTGCTGCGGGTAATCGATGAAAACAAATTTGGCGGACTTACGATTGATATTGAAGAGGTACCGGCCGACAAACAGGCCGTGCTACTTGCTTTTGTGAGCGAGCTGCACACGGAATTTGCTAAACGCGGCCTTATCCTCGCGCAGGCAGTTCCTTTTGATAATCCTGATTGGGATTATAAATCTTTTGCTGCGGCTACGGATTATTTAATGCTGATGGCGTACGACCAGCATTGGGCAACCGGGAAGCCCGGGCCAATAGCCGGCCAGGATTGGTTCTCGGCGGGGCTAAAAAAGCGAATGGCGGAGTTATCGCCAGAAAAGACTATAATCTGCTTCGGCAATTATGGCTATGATTGGGTTAGCGGAAACAAAGAAGCTGAGGACATTTCGTTTCAACAGGCCGTTCTCGCTGCTAAGGAATCGCTGGACAACCCGTCCGAGATTGAATTTTCCAATCCGGAACAAAACCCACATTTTAAATATACGGAAGATGACGGCCGTGACCACACAATCTGGTTTCTTGACGCCGTAACGGCTTTTAACCAAATAAAGGAATCCAAAAAGTATCCCGTTGGCGGGCTTGCGCTTTGGCGACTTGGCAGCGAAGACCCTTCCGTTTGGCAGATTTTCGGAGCCGGAAAAGAGGCTACGGATGCGAACCTGATTGCAAAGATAAAGTACGGCTATGACGTGGATTTCGAAGGAACTGGCGAAATACTGCAGGTGATTGCCGAGCCGCAAGACGGCGTCCGGGATTTAAGGATCGACGATGCTGGAACGATTACGGGCGAAATTTATCGAGAAATTCCATCGTCTTACGTTATACGGCGAACCGGCGACCGACCCGGCAAAATAGTTCTTACCTTTGACGACGGGCCGGATCCGAAGTGGACGCCGCAAATACTCGACATCCTTGCTCGCGAAAAGGTGAAGGCCGCTTTCTTTATCGTTGGTCAGAACGGGCAGGCAAACCCGGATCTTGTAAAGCGAATCGTCGCCGAGGGGCACGAAATTGGAAATCACTCCTTTACTCATCCGAATCTGGGCGAAGTGCCGCGACAGATGACCGAACTTGAATTAAACACCACGCAAAGGCTTATCGAATCGCTGACAGGCCGTTCGACTCGTCTCTTCCGCGCTCCTTATTTTGGCGATGCCGAGCCACGAACACCGGACGAAATCGTACCTACTGTGCAAGCACAGAATCTGGGCTACATATCGGTCGGGTTGCATCTTGATCCAGCCGACTGGAAATTGAAGAATGAGGACGGCACGCCTCATACGCCTGAAGAGATCGTCGAAGAGGTCATCCGCGCCGCGGCAATCCGGACACCGGAAGAACGTGGCAGTATCGTACTTTTGCACGATAGCGGGGGCGACCGTTCTGCTACTGTTGCTGCGCTGCCGCAGATTATCGAGCAGCTGCGGGCTCGTGGATACCAGTTTACGACCATATCGGATCTTGCCGGCATTTCGCCCGATATTGCGATGCCACCGGTTCCGGCGGATCAGAGTTTTTATTCAAAGGCAGACGCGTACGTCTTTTACGGTCTTTCGATGGGCGGCTGGCTGCTCGGCTGGCTATTTCTAATGGGAATTTTCCTTGGAATCGGGCGAATGCTGATTATCGGGATTTTAGCATTGCTACAATATGTTCGTTCGCGAAAATGTGAATCGTCGAAATTCGGCGAGGAGTGTCGGCCGTCGGTATCGGTAATAGTTCCGGCGTTTAATGAGGAAAAGGTAATTTTCCGGACTATCGAAAGCCTTCTGAAATCGGAATATCCGGATTTTGAAATCGTTGTCGTTGACGATGGATCGATGGACAGCACATATTCAGTTGCTGCTGCAGCTTTCGGTGACAATCCGCGCGTCAAAATTTATCGAAAAGAAAACGGTGGAAAAGCGGCGGCGCTCAATTTCGGATGGAAAAAGTCTAGCGGCGAGATAATAATTGCCCTGGACGCCGATACTGTTTTTGCGCCAACGACAATTGCTGCGTTGGCACACAGATTTGCTGACCCACAACTTGGCGCTGTTGCCGGAAACGCAAAGGTCGGCAACCGCATAAACATCGTTACCAAATGGCAAGCGCTCGAATACATTACCGCCCAAAACTTTGACCGCAGGGCGTTCGCCTCGCTTAATTGCATTACCGTCGTTCCAGGCTCGGTCGGTGCCTGGCGACGCGAAGTTCTTGAAAACACCGGCGGCTTTTCCTCCGATACTCTCGCCGAAGACCAAGACCTGACAATTCAGGTCAGAAAACTCGGATACAAGATCGGCTACGAAGAAAACGCGATTGGCCTTACCGAAGCGCCGGACAGCCTGAAAAATCTTGCCCGCCAGCGATTTCGTTGGTCGTTTGGGACGCTACAGGCAATGTGGAAACACAAGGACGCGCTGCTTAATCCGAAATATGGAACGCTTGGCTTTATTGCAATGCCGAACGTTTGGATATTTCAGGTATTTTTTCCGCTGGTTTCCCCATTGATGGATTTGGTTTTTGTATGGACGCTAATTTCTGCAGCAATCGCTGCGTTCGCGCACCAGCGGGAATATGCCCATACGCCGGTAAATCTCGACCAAGTTGTTTTTTATTACGCCCTTTTTCTCGCGATCGACTGGTTCGGAGCATTCGCCGCGTTTTTCATGGAAAAGCGGGAGGACAAAAAGCTGCTTTTTTGGCTACTGCTCCAGCGTTTCGGATACCGGCAGGTGATGTATTGGGTTATGGTAAAATCCGTGCTAACGGCAATTCGAGGGGCCGTCGTCGGTTGGGGAAAACTTGAGCGGAAGGCCACGGTCGAAGCGGGAGCCTGACTCAGTTACGTCTAAGACAAAACGATTGCTATGCCCAGAATCCGCGATCTCGAGTCCGACGAGGAACTCCTAACTGCAGAAGAGCAGGAGCTAGACAAGCCAAGTCGCTACAGGGTTTTATTCCACAATGATGATTTTACGACAATGGATTTCGTCGTATCGATTTTGCAGGATATTTTTCATAAATCGGCGATCGAAGCAATTGCGATAATGCTGAAGGTGCATAACGAGGGCATCGGTATCGCCGGCATTTATACTTACGAAATCGCAAAAACAAAGGCAAGGAAAGCAACTGAACGAGCCCGCGCAAATGAGTTTCCGCTGCTGATTACAGTCGAACCGGAATGATGCGGCAAATGTCGCCCTCCGAGCGCCGCGAAGATTGGGAGCCGTTTCTGCCAGAGGGTAAATAAATGTTAAAATTCCCTTTTACTTATGTCGGCACTGGGCCGGCCGATATTCTTTATGAGCGCACCTCTGGATTTAAGGAAAACCGTTAACCTGCCGAAAACTAGGTTTTCGCAAAAGGCCAACCTTACACAAATGGAGCCGGCGCGGCTGCAAAAATGGAAGGAACTTGGCCTTTATCGAAAAATTTGCGAAAGCCGTCGCGGTCGCGAGAAATTTATACTTCATGACGGTCCGCCCTATGCAAACGCTGATATTCATCTTGGCACGGCGCTTAATAAAGTTCTGAAAGATTTTGTTGTTAAGAGCCGCTCAATGATGGGCTATGATGCTCCTTTTGTTCCTGGATATGATTGTCACGGTTTGCCGATTGAGAATCTCGTAGAACGAAAACTATCCGAAAAAGGCAAGAATAAATCGGATCTGCCCGCCGCAACATTTCGAAGAATTTGCCGTGACCACGCCTCGACGGCAATGAACAGCCAGACGCGTGATTTTCAGCGTCTCGGCGTCTTTGGCGAATGGGAGAATCCATACCTGACGATGTCGCCCGAATACGAATCAGCGACAGCTCGCCTTTTCGGGACGTTCTTGAGCCGCGGGTTCGTTTATAAGGGTCTGCGACCGGTTTATTGGTGTATAAACGACCAAACCGCTCTCGCCGAAGCTGAGGTCGAGTATGCCGAGCATACATCGCCATCGATTTACGTGAAATTTCCGCTTAAATCGGATCCGGCGGCAATTGACGCGGCCCTGTCCGGCCGCCACGTTTTTCTTGTCATCTGGACGACGACACCCTGGACATTGCCGGCAAATATGGGCCTTTCGCTGCATCCCGAATTTGAATATTCGGCTCTCGAATTCGGCGATGAAGTCTATATTGTCGCTTCCGAACTTGCACGCACTTTTACGGAGACGGCCGGGCTCGGTAGCTGTCGGGAATTGGCACGCTTCAAGGGGCAGAAACTTGACCGCTTAGAGGCTCGGCATCCGTGGATTGCACGGACTTCGCTGATTATGACCGGCGAGCATGTAACTCTCGGCGAAGCGGACGCGGAAACCGAGCTAGACGTCCGGTTTGAAAGTAAGTCGTCGAGCAAAGCGGGAACTGGCGTAGTTCACACCGCGCCTGCTCACGGGACGGATGATTTTCATATCGGCAAACGCTACGGGCTTGAAATTTACAATCCTGTTGACGATGCGGGACGCTTTCTACCAGAGGTTGAATATTTCGGCGGCAAAAATATATTTGAGGCTAATCCGGAGATCGTCGAATTTATGCGAGAGCGCGGCATTTTGCTGCACAGCGAAAACTACCAGCATCGCTACCCGCATTGCTGGCGCTGTAAACGCGCGGTGATTTTCCGGGCAACGCCGCAATGGTTTATTTCAATGGACGAAGTAGCCGGTGGCGCGGACAAGAAAAGCTTAAGAGAGCGTGCACTCGAAGAAATCCAGAAGGTAAAATGGCATCCCGCATGGGGACAAGGGCGAATGGCGAATATGTTTCGCAGCCGGCCGGATTGGTGCGTTTCGCGTCAGCGTGCGTGGGGCGTACCGATTCCGGTTTTTTATTGCCGCGGCTGCGATGAAACCATTGCTGATCCTGCGATTGTAAATTTTGTAGCGGACATATTTGCGCGCGAAACCTCGGATGCATGGTTTCAACGTGAAAGCGCGGAGTTGCTTCCAGAAGGTTTCAAATGCCCCAAATGCGGCGGCTTAGATTTTCGCAAGGAAACAGATATTCTCGACGTTTGGTTCGATTCCGGCTCTAGCTGCGTTGCCGTGCTCGAGACGCGCGGCGATACACTCCGATTTCCTGCGGACGTTTACCTCGAAGGGGGCGATCAATACCGCGGATGGTTTAATTCGAGCCTAAGCTGCGGTATTGCGGCTCACGACGCTGCCCCGTACCGACAAATTATCACGCACGGCTGGGTCGTTGACGGGCAAGGGCGAAAACAATCAAAATCGCTCGGAAACGTAACCTCGCCACACGAAGTAATAAATGAATCCGGAGCGGAAATCATCAGGCTCTGGGCCGCAGCCGTCGATTACACCGAAGACGTTCGCTGCTCGCCTGAGATTCTTTCTCGCGTCATTGACGCATACAGAAAGATCCGGAATACTTTGCGGTTCGCGCTCGGAAACCTCGATGGTTTTGACCCACAAACCGACCAAATCTCGGAAGCGGAAATGCTCGAAATCGACCGCTGGGCGCTTGCTGCTCTTCGTGACGCGACGATAAAGATTATCGCAGCCTACAAAGCTTACGATTTCCAGGTCGCGTACTCGGAACTCTACAATTTCTGCACCGTTACACTTTCCGCACGATATTTTGACATCATCAAAGATCGTCTTTACATAATGGCGCCGAAATCTGCAGGCCGGCGTTCGGCCCAATCGGCGCTTTACATCATTGCCGATTCGCTTTGCCGCCTGTTGGCGCCGATTCTTGCTTTTACGGCGGACGAAGCTTGGGAAAATCTTCCAGCGCGTCAAACAGAATCGGTGCATTTGGGGGAATTTCCGGCCGCCAATGCATTTAACGCGGCGATTTTGCGCGATTGGGAAAAGATCTTTGATGTTCGCGACGTTGTCTTAAAAGCGCTCGAAGAGGCTCGAAATGCAAGGCAAATAGGCTCGTCGCTCGAAGCCAAGGTAAGATTGACGGCTTTCGATGAGGAGTACGATCTGCTTGCGGCCCGCCGCGAGGACCTGCGTTATATTTTTATCGTTTCACAGGTGGATCTTGAAAAAGGGGAAAGCATTTCCGCAACAGTGTTTCCCGCTGACGGAAAAAAATGTGAGCGATGCTGGAATTATTCAGTCCGGGTCGGCGAGTTTGAGCGGTATCCAACAGTTTGTGAGCGCTGCTACCCTGCGCTGACAGAGATCGAAGGTGCCGCAACGGCTGCATGACGTAGTGGGATCTCATGCCGCGTCAACATCAGGAGCAATGACTACGAAAGCGTTATTTTTACTCTGCGCTATGGTGTTTGTCGTTCTTGCGACGTCGGCGCAAAATGTCCGGACACCGGAAAAAAATTCGGCCGAGCGGCGAGAGATTCTCGGCGCGCTTCGTTCGCCCATCGAACTCGGGCAGAAGATCGTTTTTGTGATCGATGAATTTCGCGTTTATCAAAACTGGGCTTTTTTGAGCGGCCGGCCGCAAACTCCGAGTGGTAATACTCCGGATTATCGCCGCACGCCCTACGAAAGCGGTACCGCGAAGGCTTTTTCGATAACAACTTTTCTGCGCTCCTACGAAAAAGTGGGAATCGCTGGAAAGTGGTAAAATATGCCATAGGCTGTACTGACGTCTGTTATGCAGATTGGTGGCGGAGATTCCGGGCGCCGAAGGCGGTATTTCCCTACACGGAATAGGTCGTGACACAAAAAGAATTTCTTTGGAAACTTGCATATCTCGGTATTGCCGGCGGCGTTTTTCTGATCGATCAGACAACGAAAGCATGGGCCATCCGCCGACTTCGGTTCGGCGAAGATATTTCGCTAATACCTGGTTTTCTCAATCTTTCCTATGCGCAGAACACCGGCGTTGCGTTTTCGATGCTCGACGATCATGGTGATGCAGGCCGCTGGGGCCTTTCCGTGGTCGGCATCGTTGCGGCAACTCTGGTAATCTACTTCTTTTGGCGAACGCCGCGCTCGGATGACCGTATTCTCGGCTCGCTGGTGTTGCTGCTTGGCGGCATTGCCGGTAATGTTACCGACCGAGTACGGCTCGGCTTCGTCGTGGATTTCATTGATGTCCAGCTCGGTAGCTGGCATTATCCAACCTTCAACGTCGCCGATATGGCAATAGTTTGCGGCGCCGGTTTGATTGTCCTCGATATGTTTCTTTCCAAGCGACAGCAAAACCGGATTAGCGATAAATCAGGCGCGGACAACTGAGCGAATCGCCAATACCGCTCAAGCGATCCGCAGAAGAGATTTTTATGTATCCCGAATTATTCCGCATCGGCAATTTTCCAATAACAGCCTATGGCCTATGGCTTGCGGCGGGAATGTTGCTTGCATTGTTTATGGCGTCGCGGCTAGCCGCTCGCGACGGATTGCCTCGCGAGCGGATTTACGATCTTGGGCTCTGGACGTTGCTCGGCGGTTTACTTGGCTCGAAGATTTTAATGATTTTTGTTGAGCCAAATGTTGAAATTTTCACCTTTGATTTTCTTCGCTCCGGCGGTGTCTATTATGGCGGTTTGATCGGTGGATTTCTCGCCGTTGCAGTTTTGATCCGTATCTATGGGCTGCCTTTTTGGAAAGTCGCAGACGCTTTTGCGCCAGCCGTCGCCTTGGGACAGGCATTTGGTCGTCAAGGATGTTTTGCCGCGGGCTGCTGCTGGGGAAAGCCGACCGATCTTTTCTTCGGCGTTCATTTTACCCAGACCGGGCACGAATACACCGGCGTCCCAACCTTCGGCCCGGACGGAACTGCACTTTATTTAATCCCGACGCAGCTAATCGAATCTTTCGTGATGCTCGGTGTTTTTGCTTTTCTTTACTGGTTGCATTCGCGAAAGAAATTTGACGGGCAAATTTTAATCACCTACGGATTAATTTACTCGACATTCAGGTTTTTTATCGAATTTATTCGCGATGATCCTCGCGGCGATCTTCTCGGCTTGACCTCCGCTACGGGTCTTTCAACTTCGCAGATTGTCAGCCTTTTTGTCGCCCTGGTGTCAGCGATTTTTATGTTCCGCCGGCTCCGTACCGTGCGCGCAGCCGAGTTGCCCAAGTCACGTGGTTAATGATCCCGACGCTCTTCGTTTTACCGTCCAAGTCGAAGATGCAGGAAAGCGTCTCGATGCATTTTTGGCCGAGCAAATTGCGGGTTGGTCGCGTTCGCGGCTGCAATCGGTGATTGCTGATTCAGACGTTACTGTTGACGGAAAGCCCGCTAAAGCGTCACACAAGATCCGTACCGGCGAAGAAATAGAAGTTGAATTGCCTCCTCCGCCGGATACAACATTTCAGCCGGAGAATCTGCCGCTCGACATTGTCTACGAAGATGAGTATTTAGCCGTAATCAATAAACCTGCCGGTATGGTTGTTCATCCCGGCGCGGGCCTCTCCGGCGGAACGCTTGCAAATGCAATCGCCTATCACCTTGGGCTCGCATTTAGCGGTTCGGACAGCGTCCGCCATCGCGTTGGGATCGTTCATCGGCTAGATAAAGATACGTCGGGGCTGATCGTAGTTGCAAAAGACGAAGCAACGCATGATTGGCTTTCGGCACAGTTTAGAATGCGGCGCGTTGAGAAGAATTATGTTTCGCTTGTTCACGGAGCCGTCCGTGAAGCAGCGGGCGAGATTGACCGGCCGATTGCCCGCGACCGCCGCAACCGAACGCGGATGACGGTTTCCGTCCAAGGAAGGCGGGCAATCACGAGATGGCGCGTCAGGCGCCGATTCAACAAATTTACCCTACTGGATATTAACATCAAGACCGGTCGAACACATCAGATTCGCGTCCATCTGGCTTCGATTCATCATCCGGTCGTTGGCGATCCGGTCTACAACGAGGGTCGCGACAAGACGATCGCGAACCCGGAAATACGAAAGGCAGTAGAGCGACTCGGGCGGTTTTTCCTTCATTCGGCGCATCTTGGGTTTAGGCATCCGCAAACCCAGAAATTTATAGAGTTTTCCATGCCGCTGCCCACGGAACTCGCGTCGCTTTTAGAAATTATCGAATGCAACGAATGACGGATATTTTAGAATAAAAAAACGCGGCTTTCGCGGCTAACTCGTAGGCAAATCTTGACGAGGTCCCGAAGATGTGGGATTGTTGCATTTGTGCGACGGATTGAAAATCCGCCAAATCCATATAACCGATACTCCGCCGAATTTATCGGCGAAGCGCCTCCCGTGAAACTCGAGGTTTTCGAGGAAACCGCGACAAAAACTATTATCACGAAGGCATTTGCGTCGGATTGGGAAGGCGGTTGGCGCTATACGGTAAATTGTTATCGCGGTTGTATTCACGGATGTACTTATTGTTTCGCCCGCCGGTATCACGAATATCTCGGCTACGGTGCGGGCACAGATTTTGAAACTAAAATCGTCGTCAAGCCGCGGGCACCGGAGCTTTTGCGCTTCGAACTAAAGAAATTAGCAGGTCGAATTCCGCATCTTGATTTCTCGTTCGCAACCGATCCTTATATTCCGCTTGAAGCTGAATACAATCTAACTCGCAGATGTTTGGAAGTTTGCGTGGACTTTCGCATACCTGTCACGATTGTCACAAAATCGCCACTCGTCGTTCGGGATATTGACGTCCTCAAGCGCCTAAAAAAGGTAAGCGTTTATTTTTCACTACCGTTTCTTTCAAAGGAAAAATCCAATCCATTCGAACCTTTTGCGCCAGTGCCGGAGGTGCGTTTCCGCGCAATGGCAAGGCTGGCGGAAAAGGGAATCGAAACGGGAATTGCGATTGCACCTTTGATTCCAGGTTATAATGAACCGGATATACCTCGGTTGCTCGAGCGGGCGAAAGAATGCGGTGCGCGGCGAGCATTTGTCTCGCTTTTGCATATTGATACGGATTCGATAGAGCAGTATTTTCTTGCGAAAATGCGGGAGAAGCTTTCCGAGCCCGCAGTGCGAAAAATAATGAACGCGATTCGGCGCGAACGCGGCGGCAGTTTACGGCATCGGACCTACAAAGAACGTTTGACCGGGCAGACCGAACAATGGGCGGTTGCACGGAGGCTTTTTGAGTTTCAAGTGCGGCGGCTTGGCTTGGCCACGACGCAATCTCCGACAATGGGAGATAACGAAGTCGGAGAAGTTGCAACAGGTCCCTCGGACTCGGCGATTGCTCAGCCGTCGCTTTTCGGTTAGCTATAAACTATGCCCGTAAGTGGGATGAGAAGATTTCCCGTCGAGCAGATATAGGAGAAGATGAAACTATGAATTTTAGAAATAGAAAATCTATTTTAGTGTTCGGATTGCTGATGATAGCATTTACCTTCACGCAATTCGCTTTCGCGCAGACGGCAAAGCCAAGCGCAAAAGAAATAAAAGAGGCAAAGAAACGCAGCGAGAAAGCCGCCGAAACGATCCATGAGATAATGCGGATTGCTGAAAAATCCATCCCGCAGGATCTGCTAGCAAAGGCAAAAGCCGTGGTAGTTTTTCCCGGTTCGCTTAAGCTGAGTTTTATATTTGGCGGACAGGGTGGCAGCGGTGTTGCGATTTCGCGTTTGGCAAAAGGCTGGAGCGCGCCGGCATATCTCAATATGGGCGGCGGCAGCTTCGGGCCGCAAATCGGTGGACAATCCACCGATTATGTTCTATTGATTATGAATGACGAGGGTCTGAAGAAACTTCTTCAGGACAAATTTGAGATCGGAGGCGAGGGAAGCATTGCGGCAGGTCCTGTCGGGCGAACCGCGGCTGCGTCAACGAACGCACGAATGGATGCAGAGATTTTAACCTATTCGCGAAGTAAAGGTCTTTTCGCCGGCGTTGCACTCAAAGGCGTGGTAATTACCCAGGATGACAGCCTGAATCGCGCCATTTATGGCAAAACGGCCAAGCAAATTCTCGTCGAAGAGCCAATCCTTTGGTCTAACGCGCCGGAAGCGGTGAGGGCATTTCCGATTATGGTCAACCGTTACTCCCGCTAAATACGACCTCAGTAGGTCGGTAAACAATTTCGGCTCGCTTTTCGAATTTGCAAAATGCGGATTTGAAAGTGAGCCGAAAACGATTTCTCAATAGCTAGATTTTGAAACCGAAACGGACAAATTGCTTTCAGTACTCCAGTATGCACACGATAAAAAAAATTTTTATTTTCACGCTTTTGCTATTTGCGGCATTCGAGATGGCCAGGGCGCAGCGCGACCTCGGCGTTCGGCCGACTGATTCTGGCGGGCCGCTCAAATTTGAGCAGGCGGTTTACGACGTCCGTTTTTACGACCTAACGCTTCGCGTTGATCCTAGATCAAGATCGATCAGCGGGACAAGCGTAATGCGTGCGCAAATTGTAATCCCGACTAATGTTGTACTTCTTGACCTGGATTCGCCGTATAAGGTCATCAGCGTAACGGACGGCGCCGGCAAACCCCTCAAATTTGAGCGGGCGGAGACGACGATCCGAATTTTCTTCCCGCTAACAAAACAGCCGGGCGAGGAAATTGAAACCGTCATTGCGTATTCCGGTGTGCCGCGGATTGCGCCGCGGCCGCCCTGGGTCGGAGGTTTTATGTGGGAAAAAACGGCTAGTGGCGCGGACTGGGTTTCCGTAGCGCTACAAAATGACGGAGCCGACCTACTCTTCCCCTGTAAAGATCATCCGTCAGATAAGCCCGATGGCGTCGCAATGCATCTGACAGTGCCGGATCCGCTCGTTGCCGTCGGGCCAGGGCGTTTTGAGAGCTCGGTAAAAAATGCGGATCGAACAACGACATACAATTGGCGGATGACGAATCCGATTTCGAATTATTCGATTGTATTCAACGCTGCTCCGTACAGGGCGGTTTCGGACAGGTTTCGTTCTATTGCAGGCGATGATGTCCCAATTATCTTTTACGTCTTACCGGAAAATGAGGACAAGGCACCGAGGCTCATCGAAGAGACAAAAAAATACATAAAGTTTTACGAAAAATATCTCGGGCCATATCCATTTCGCTTGCAGAAACTTGGGATTGTAGAGACGCCACATCTCGGGATGGAGCATTCGACCGCGATCGCCTACGGCAACAAATTTCGATTTGACGCGGACGGCACGGATTCGCTTATGTTGCACGAATTCGGTCACGAGTGGTGGGCAAACCTTGTAACCGCGGCGGATTGGAAAGATTTTTGGCTTCACGAAGGTTTCCAATCCTTTATGGATACGCTTTATCAAGAATATCTCCACGGCCGCGAGACCTACAACAAAGCAATGGCTGCACGGGCAAAAAATTTTAGAAATATGCAGCCAGTCGCCCCCAGCGAAGCGAAGATCGCCTATCAAGTATATATGGCAGAGCCAGATTACCGCCGTAGCGATGGTGACATTTACGGCAAAGGGGCATATATTCTGCATACTCTGCGATACCTGATTGGCGACGATGCGTTTTTCCGTGCACTGAGGCGGATGGCGTACCCGACGCCGGCAATGGAAAAAATTACGGACGGAAGGCAGGTCCGGCTCGTAACGACGGATGATTTCCTTACCATTGCCGAAGAGGAATCGGGGATAAAGCTAGATTGGTTCTTCTCGCTTTACCTGCGGCAACCGAAACTGCCTAAGCTTATAAGCGAAATTTCCGGTAACACTCTATTGCTTCGGTGGGAAACGCCGAACAACTTGCCATTTCCGATGCCGATCGACGTAGTTATAAACGGAAAGACACAACGTGTTGAAATGAAAGACGGAGCAGCCACGATAGCTTTCTCCGGATCGCCGCCAATCATCGATCCAGCAGGCCTGGTGTTAAGAGAGCTGTAAATAATCGAATTGTGTCGCGGTATTCGGGTTGCGGAGTCGAACATACGGAATGGCAACGGCGGCATCAAACTTTAGGGAAGCTACTAAAAATCAGGGCCGATTTCCGAATGAATCGGCCTCTTGTATTTCGAATCGTTTTGCCGCTCTTGTTTTAGAGAAAATTAATTGTTTGCTGACTACCAAATTGCGCAAGCATCTGCCCGGACCATTGGCTGGCCGGCGCGGCAGCCGAATGCTCTAGCGAATTGTGGCATATTCGAAAGCGGTCCATTGACGCGCCAACGGGCCGCTGCGTGCGGATCGGTTTTGACCTGCTGACGCTCGGCCTCAGGCGTCGATTTGGAGGCCCAAATCTGAGCCCAGCCGAGGAAGAATCGCTGCTCGGCGGTAAATCCGTCGATTGGCGCCGGGTGTGGTTTTCCGGCAAGCGAACGCATAAATGCATCGTAAGCGATCGTTAGTCCTGCAAAATCGCCGATGTTTTCGCCTAAGGTCAGTTTGCCGTTTATGAAAACGCCGGGCTGGACCTCATAGCCGTTGAACTGTTCGACGACACAGGCGGCGCGATCTTCGAATTTCTTTCGATCCTCGGCCGTCCACCACATCTTTAGATTTCCTTCGGCGTCGAAGCGGCTGCCGGAATCATCGAAGCCGTGTGATATTTCGTGGCCGATTACACCGCCGATGGCTCCGTAATTTATCGCGTCATCGGCTTCAAAGTCAAAGAATGGCGGTTGAAGTATTCCGGCAGGAAACGTTATATCGTTGTTGACGCTGGAATAAGAAGCGTTTACGGTCGTCGGCGAATACGGCCATCGCGTTTTGTCGCGCGGTTTGCCGAGGTCTTGGATATTTCTTCGGACCTGAAAGGCATTGGAACGAATTAAATTGCGTGCGTAGGAATCGCGTTTGATCTCGAGGCCTTTATAACCGCGAAGAACATCCGGATAGCCGATTTTCCGCTTGAAAGTGGCCAATTTTGCCTGTGCCTCGGTCTTTGTCTCCGGACTCATCCAATCCAGGTTTGCAATACGGTCTTTTAGAGCTGCCATCAAGTTGTCGATGAGAGTGTTCATTCGTGCTTTAGCCGCGGGTTTGAATGCGCGCTTGGCGAATTCCATTCCGAGCGCTTCGCCAAGAACTGCATCCGTGCTCCTGACGCAGGTTTTCCATCGCGGCTGACGCTCCTTTTGCCCGCTGAGATAGCGGCCGAAGAAATCGAAGTTTTCATCGGCAAATGCTTTCGGGAGGCTAGGAGCGGCTGCATTCAGGACACTCCAGCGGAGGTAGATTTTCCAATCGTTTAGTGAAACGTCCGTCAGCATTGCGTCCATTTCCTTAAAAAACTTGGGAGGTGCGATGTTAATTTCGCCTGTCGGCGGTATTTTGCGGTTGGCCAGAAATGCATTCCACGAAAAATGAGGCGTCAATTCCTCGGCTGCGGCAATTGAAATTTTATTGTAGTTGTTATCCGGATTGCGCCGTTCGACGGGCGTAAGCGAAGCATTGGCAAGGCGCGTTTGCATTTGCAGGATCTTCGCAGCATTTGCGGCGGCCGTTTCCGGATTTTCGCCAAGCAGCTTGAACATGTTCGTGACGTATCCAACGAACCGGTCGCGAATTTCCAATGACTTCGGATCTGTCTGAGTGTAATAGTCGCGATTCGGGAGCGTTAGACCGCCTTGGCCAGCATTGAGAATAACCAGATTGGAATTTTTCAAGTCCGGCCCGGCGCCAAAAGTGAAAAGTGCCGGAAACCCGTTATTCTGCAATTCAGCAATTTGTTTTTTTAGGTCCTCGGTAGTTTTGATTCTGTCGATTGCATTCAAATACGGCTGAATCGGCTTCAAACCGGCTTTTTCGATGCCCGCTTCGTCCATACAGGCCGCATAGAAATCGCCGATAAGCCGTTCGTTGCTGCCCGCTTTTGCCCTTGACTTGACAGCGGTTTCTAAAACCTCTTTCAACATCGCATTATTTCGATCGGCGAGAATGTTGAACGTGCCCCAACGGGATTCGGTCGGCGGGATCTCTGTCCGCTTTAACCAGCCGCCATTTGCAAACTGATAAAAATCGACGCAGGCATCCGCGGCACGATCGAGATTAGCCGGATCGAAGGCTTTGCTTTGTCCAAGAGTCGAAAGTGAAAGCGAAAGCAGCCCGATGGCCGCCGCTACGCAATTAAGTTTGTTCCTTCTCATCGATTGCTCCAAGAGTTTCGGGAAATTTGGAAAAATGACGCTAATTCTACGTATCCGAGGAGCGAAAAGTTTTCATCGTTTGCCGCTCGGAGTGACGAGCAGATCACATTGCTAGTTTATAAAACTGGAATAAACAGCTCGGCGACGCGTTCGCGAAGCCTCGCGGCTAGTTCTTTTCGATCAGTTGCCGACACGGCCTCCGTGCAGAAATTCAACACCGCCGTAGAGCTTCTAACGGACAACATGCGGAAAAGATGATTTAAAAACGGCGTGTCATCCCACCAGCAGATTGACTCGCTTGGTCGCAGCTCCTCGGCCGGCGTCCGGTAACTTATCGCAACGCAACAGACCGAAACACCTGCACGCGCCGCAAATTCGAAAAACGATGAATTAAACGACAGGACTTCTTCGCCGCGGGTGCTGGTCCCTTCGGGAAAGACGATTACTCCTTCGCCACACTCGAGCCGTTTGAGTATTTCAGAGCCGGCACGCGGAATGTCTCGCCGATTTTGACGATTGATGAACACAGTTCCCATATCGCGAATCATTCGGCCGACGAGGAACCAATTCTCGATATCATGCTTTGCAACAAAGACGCCTTTCGCAACCGAGCGGATTACCGGGACGTCGATATAACCAAGGTGATTACTGACTAGAAAAAACGGCGGCTTTGGCGGCGAGCCATTTATTTCCAATTTCATTCCGGCAATTCTAACGAATGCCCGCGACCATAATTCGAAGATAACCTGCCGCCAGAAAATTTTGTTTGGAATAAAAAAATGCCCAAGATACCACGCGGCGTAAAATCCTAAGGTTGCGAGCAGTAGTGCTAGAAATCGAATTGTCGCTCTAAGGTTCCTCATTGCTTACGGGTTTTCTGAAATTGTATCGCAGTAAAACGCGAGCGGCCAAAGGTTTACCATCGCGATACGCCGGACGCCAGTTCATCGTTCGGACGGCCCTTTCGACGGCCTCCTCGAGTCCGAAGCCGGCCCAGCGGACGATTGCCGTATTGCCAACCCGGCCATCTGCATCGATATCGGCCTCGATCTCAACGCTCGCTTGGACTGAATAAAGAAACGCCGTCAAAGGATAATCCGGCTTGACGCGTCGATACGGCGCCGGTTGCCGCAGATTCGTTGCTTCAGGTGAATCCGATAAAGATAGGTACGGGAAAGTGGGCCCAGCAGAAGTTTGGTGATGAAGAAATGTATCGGATACGGCGGCGGCGATTTCGCTTGCCCTCGCAATAAGGGCATTGCGTGCCTTTTCAATTTCGCTCGACTCAACGTTGTAAAGGAGAAATTTACGCAATCGTCCACTGCGACCTTCGATCAGGAACAAAGCAGCGTAGGCCTCGACGTACGGCAACCGGCCGACATTTTGTCGCGGCTGCAGGCCCGTCCGGACAATTACAAGATAATTGCAACCAATCGAATCGGCTAGCGATTTCCCTTCGGAAATAGAAAGATTGAACGCATTTTCAACTCCGGCAGCGAGAAAGGCGACACCTGCCGTATCGCGATCGATAACTCGGAAACGCGATGTTAAATTCTTTTCGAGGCTCTGGGCAAAATCCGCAATCGCTGGCTTTGGATCGATTACTGCAACACGCGGGGCCGACTGGCTTTTTGCGAAAACGGGGAAAATTGCGACCGCGGCAATTGCTACGAATGCCGTATTTATCGTGCGGTGCAAACTAATGGCAGTAATGTGCAAGTATCGCATCCCTGGCCTCTTCAGGAAACGAGACGCGGTGTATTCGGTGACCTTTTTGAAGACCGCGAACGGCCGGGCTTATCTGCGAAATTTCCCGCAGTGAAGGCGACGAAAAGCCCGATTCCACAAATATATGGTCGCGCGGCGCCGCTTCCCGGCTTGAATAAAAGAAATAAGGCTCATCGGCGGCGGTATCTTCGGCAAAGTAGTAGTCGGCGTCAAATCCGGCATCAAGGACGGCGCGCCGAGCGTTTTCTATAAATTCCGGCCGACTTTCCTCCGGCATATCCAAATCCAGTATTTTGAAAAGGCGACGTTCGATAAACCGAGCCGAAAGGTCCGCTAATATCGGGTCACTGGACTTTCGCCATTGCTTTATGTGAAACAAAACGTCGCTGTCATCAAGCGAAAAATGTTCTGCGAATGTTAAAGGGCGACCTGCTATGACGGAATCTAAGGCCGTGTCTTCAGCGCGAAAAACCTGCTCTCCATTTCGGACAAGATCTATCGCTCTTTGGATCAATGATCGAAGAACACATTCGGCCGCACGGAGCGTGCGGTGAAAATACACTTGACGGAACATGTAATAACGCGCTTGAAGATAATCCTCTACGGCATAAAGCCCTCGCGACGAAACGAATAGTCGGTCTCCCTCTTCATCTATTTCCAGCGATCGAATAATCCACTCTAGATCGTAAATGCCGTATTTGACGCCGGTCATTATTGAGTCGCGAAGCAAATAGTCCATACGGTCTGCATCCAGTTGTGACGATACGAGCTGTCCGAGCGATTTACAATGGAAGTTACCGCTGATTATATCGACAATTGCCGGAGCTAAATCCGGCGAAAAATCTGTGAGGACGCCAGCAATTTTGCTCGCCGGATTGCTGATTGCGGCAATCGTAAAATCCTCATGGTGGAAGCCGAGAATGGATTCCATAACGTGGGAAAATGGCCCGTGGCCAATGTCGTGGAGCAGTGCGGCAATGCGTACAGCGATCCTGTCTTCGTCCGCGATCTTGTATTTTGCCCCGAGGCGGTCAAGTAAACGGGTTGCAATATGGAACGCTCCGAGCGAATGAGTAAAACGCGAATGCTCGGCTGATTGGTACGCGAAGAATGCAAGGCCGAGCTGGCGGATCCGGCGAAGACGTTGAAATTCGGGCGTGTCTATAAGCTCGGCTGCGAGAGCGCCGTCCGGCGTTGAAGTATTGATGCGGATAATATTATGAACCGCATCGCGGTAATTTCGTTCCGGCACTTTGTCGTTGGGCTCCATAGCAAGTTTTCTTTAGCTACCTCTAATCCTAACAAATCCGGAATAAAAATTTATTTCGCCCGGACTACAGAATGATATAATACTGTTCGCCCATTTTTATCCTTTCTCGCCAATGGAGGAAACGCAATGAAAAGTTTCTTTTCGAAATTGCCCGTAGTATTCGTCAAGCCGCTACTGGTCGTATTGTTTCTGACGGCGATCTCCGGTAGCGCGTTTGCGGCTAACACCATTACCGGAACAATTTACGACAACCTGCGAAATCCGCTTCAGGATATCGACGTCGAACTCCTTGATCAATTCTACCGCCTGTTAGCGAGACAAAAGACCGGCTCTTCGGGACGATACGAGTTTCAGAATCTCGGTGATGGATTGTTTTATATTCGTGTGTACGCCTTCAGATATGATCTGGAAGATGAAACGAGGCAAGTCGATTTGTTTAGCGTTAACGCAATTCCGGGGCAGACGGGCTCGTCCTTTAACGTCGAGGATTTTTATTTACAACCACGGAAAGGCGGACTCCGGGAAAGGGAGACCAGCGTTATTTACGCACAGGATGTTCCGAAAGAAGCGGAGAGGGCATATAAGCAAGCTCTCGAGGATTTTCAGAAAAAGCGGGAATCGGAGGGCTTTGCAAGCGTGCAGGAAGCGTTACGGATATACCCGACGTATTATCTTGCGCTCCAGCTCTTTGGGCGCGAGTTGTTGGTCCGCGACCGATTCTTTGACGCTGCGCAAGTTTTTGTCAAAGCCGTGGAGGTAAACCCGCGCAGCGGAATGAGCCTTTACTACATCGGGTTGTGTTTCTCAAAGCTCGGTCCGGATTACTACAAAGCAGCACTGACTGCACTTCGAGAAGCGGCAAAACAGGCTCCCGAATCGGCTGCAGTTCCTTTCCTGATGGGTTCAATCGAACGTTCGCTCGGAAGGTTTCAAGATGCGGAAACGCACTTGCTGGCGGCGAAGAAAAAATCCAAATCAAAAAATCCCGAATTGCTCAAAGAACTCGCTCAACTTTATGCCAATGATTTGAAGCGATATTCCGATGCCGCTGCAGTCTTGGAAGAGTATATATCCGCTACGCAAATGACTAAGGAAGAGGTAGCAAAGACAAAACAGGTGATAGCCAATCTCCGTGCCAAGGCCCAACAGCAAACGGGAAACTAAGCTTTGCTTAGAGTAGGCCGCGATAACCTCCGCGCGAATTGGGTGGAGGTTATTTTCTTGAGGACAAAAAAGGCCCGCCAAAAGGCGGGCCTAAGAGTTTCGGTTCTACAGCTAGATGATTAGAAGTAGAACCGGAAACCGAACCGAACATCACGTGGGCCCTGGAATCTATCAGCTAGGCCGTACGTGTTTCGCTGACGGTTGGCCAGCGGCGTCGAAGGATTATTGATGTAGTTCAAGACAAACTGGCGAATACCGGTAGTGAAAATGGTTTTAAACGTTCCAGCTTCACCATCGCAGGTAGTGCAGCCATTTGCGGTCAGCAAGCGGGCAGTTATGTTCGCCGTGCTGATGGTTGCGTCCTTACCCAAAACGTTCTTCTCGTCAAAAAGGTTCAGAATATCGAGATATGGCTCGATCGTGAACCGGTTATCGCGACCGAATTTGTAGCGATGATTTACCGAGAAATCCGTTTCTGAGAACATTTCTGTGCGTCCAAGGTCTCCGCGTCCATTAAGGATTGTGGTGCCGAGGTTGTACAGGTTGTAGATGGTGGTAATCGGTGTTCCGGACTGGAAACTCGTGAACGCAGAAACCGTTGTCCGGTTCGTATTCCGCCCGAACCAGTTGAAGGAATATCCGCCGTATGCCTTGAAGACATGCGGGCGATCCGTTGCAAGCTTGCCGTTGTCCGGTTTACCGTCAGCGGTGAAGCCCAGTGGCGGCAAGTCGAAGAAACGGTTGACGTTCGGGCTGGAACGTCCTGCTTCATCAGAGCTTGCCAGGCCGGAGTAGTTTCCGAAGAGACGGCTCCAGGTGTAGCTCGCATTGAAGAAGTAGTTTGTGGCCCGCTTGTCGAGACGTACTTCGACGGCGTCGTATTTGCGTTCGGCCTTCGCGCATTTGTAACCAAGCGGAACCGCAATTTCGCAATGCAGGCCGAAGCCCGGATTACCGATTACGTATGCTTCGCTACCCTCCGGCGTGTTGATTCCGATATCTTCGATGGCTCGGTCAACCTGTTTGTGAGTAAAGCGGCCGGCAAGCAGGAAGTTGCTACCAAGCTGACGCTCTACGCCGATAGTGTATTCGCTCTGACGAGCGGCTTTCAGATTTGGATCGACTGCGCCAGTTTCAAATACATCACCGCCGACCAAATTGGTCGGGATACGGAAGTCATACTGGCAGATTGACCAGCCACCTGGCCAGATTGGAGCATTCGGTCCTGGGCACCTACCGCCGATTGGATCCGTAGCGCTGCCGAGAATTGCTTGCCGCGTATAGTTGCCATAGAAGGCACCCCGCGAAGGCAGAATCTCAAAGTAGTCGCGACGGAAGAAATCGCCGCCAAATGATCCGCGCGGAAGTTCATATTTGAAGCGATCATAGAACCAACCGTAGCTGGCAAAGATTTTTGTCTTGCCATCGCCAAAGAGGTCAAATGCCGCACCAAGACGCGGGCTGATCTTGTCTCCCCAACCAAATTTGATTGAACGGGTATTGGCTCCGCCAAATGACGGCACTGTCTCGTTTTCGATCCTGACGCCCAGATTGAGAGTCAGCCGATTGCTGATTGTCCAGGAATCTTGAACGAACAATGCATGGTTTGTGCTGCTCGCTTTGCCAAGAGTACCAAACCGCTGCAAAAATCCCGAGCCAAGGTTACCTGCAGTCGGTGTCTGTCCGGTCAAATCAGAGATCGGCACCTGGTAGAACAGAATAACTACGCCTGTGTCTTTGTAACCCTGCTCGGTCGTATTGAACAGGCGGTTGAGTTGATAACCGAACTTGAAGTTATGCCGTCCGAGAGCGTTGACACCGATAACTCCTGCATCGACATCAAATGTGTTACGCGTCGAGACGTCATAGTCAATCTGGTAGTTCGAGGAAAAGTTTTGGAAACCAGCCGAGCAACCCGAGCCCGGTACACCGTTTGGAT
>PSMA01000018.1:0-52748 GCA_040289905.1 Blastocatellia bacterium | reverse complement strand
TAGAGAATGCCAAGCTTCGGATTTCGCCTCTGCTCGCGCAGAGGCGTGGATCAAAGCAACGATGTTCGACAGCATCAGTAGGTTAGGCTGTTGACGATTGTAAACGGCAGGCGGTAGGAAAGTTGTTGTTATTGGTTACGAGATTGTTGATTTGGGTAAGAGAAGCGTAAGGCATATGAGCCGCATTTGCTGTTTGCCGCTTTGATCTGTTTCAATTGCGCTTTGTGGATTTTGTAATTATTTTTTTTGGCGCCCTCCAAGTTTATTTTTCCGCTCGCTCCTTCCTAGGTGGAATTTCTTACCTAAGGTATTTTCAGCGGTTTAAGGTCAACAAGAGCGCGCTCGGCGCCGGGCATCTTCCATTTGCGACGGTCTTTGTGCCGTGCCGCGGCAACGAACCTTTTTTGGTGGAGAATTTAGAGTCCTTATTACGACAGAATTATCCGAGATACGAGATAATTTTTGCGGTTGACGACATCCGAGATCCTGCACGGGCGGTAATACAGCACCTGGTCTCTGTGCACGACAATCGTAAAGATTGTATGGCCCGGCTGATTGAAGTAAGGCCAGAGAATCGAGCCGGACGCAAGGTTGAGCTCCTTCGCGCTGCAACTCTTGTCGCGGATCGAGCGTCGGAAGTTTTTGTATTTGCTGATTCGGACGTCCAGCCGCGCGCTGATTGGCTCGCTGCACTGGTAGCTCCGCTCGGCAATGAGGACGTCGGTGCGACGACCGGCTATCGCTGGTTTTTGCCGAAAGCTTGGTCGCTTGCCGGTCAGATTAGGGCGGCGTGGAACGCCTCGATTGCCTCAGCTCTTGGGGAAAACAGAGGGAAGAATTTTTGCTGGGGCGGCTCTACCGCAATTCGTCGGAGCATATTTGAGGAATTGCAAATTCGCGATCGCTGGCTCGGGACGGCATCGGACGATTTTATCTTGACACGCGAGCTGAAAAAGGCAAATTTGGGGATTGTATTTGTCCCGGCTGCATTGTCGGTTTCAAAGGGAGATTGCAGTTTTGCGGAGCTCCTAGAATTCACTACTCGGCAGATGAAAATAACTCGTGTCTATTTTCCCAACCTATGGCTTGCATCGCTGCTCGGGTCGGGCCTCTTCGTATTTGTAACCGCAGCCGCAGTTATTGTTTTTGGAGTCAAGACCGTTTCCGGCGATGCCGCCTTACAATTAATTTTGGGGACGATTCTTCTTATCGTCGCTTTGCTGAGCATTGGGAAGATCGTCCTGCGCGCAGGCGCTATTGCACTTGCGCTACCCGAACGTGCTGGCTCGGTCCGGATTCAGGCGGCTATGCATTGCCTTCTATGGCCGCTTACAACATACATTTTTTTCTATAATGCGCTCGCGGCAGCCGCGTCAAGGAGAATTGTTTGGCGCGGCATCGAATATGAATTGATATCGGATTGGCAGTTAGAGGTTATCGAAAACAACGACGATCTTAGCCGCTCTGATCGCGGAAAATGATGTTATCATATTAATAAATTATTAAACTTTCCCTTTGAAGTTTATGAGCTTTCGGCGATTAGCAAGGTTACTTCTCCTGCTCCTGACATTGACAAGTGCGGCCGAAGCTCAGGAAAACCGCCAGGGCCGCCGACCGATAATCATTATTCCAGGCCTGACCGGTTCGGAGCTTGTGAACGGCGAAACCGGTGAACTCGTGTGGTTTCGCGTTAGCCGGTCAAAGAATGATGACGTTAGGCTTCCGATCTCGCCCACTCTTAATCGCAATCGTGATTCGCTGGTTGCAAGAGACATAATTCGGGGAATCAAAATTGCTTCTTTTTTGCCTGAGGTCGAAATTTACGAGCGACTCCTAGCTGCGCTAAAAGCAAATGGTTACCATGAGGCGAGATGGGATACGACAGCGGCCAGTGATGCAACTAACTCTTATTTTGTTTATCCATATGATTGGCGACGCGACAACGTCGAATCAGCCCGCGAATTGGTCCGTAAAATCGAAACACTAAAGAACAGACTGAAAAATCGGGATTTAAAATTTAACGTTATTTCGCATTCGATGGGAGGTCTGATAGCCAGATATGCCGCAATGTACGGAGATGCGGATATCCCCGCCGGCAGACCAAAACCAAATTGGAAGGGTGGACGACATTTTGATCGGATTTTCCTGCTCGGCACGCCCAACGAAGGCTCAGTTTCGGCTCTTGACGCATTGCTCAATGGCGTCGATTACATCGCTGGCGTAAACCTGCCTTGGGTCCAGAATCTTTCGCGGTTTGACCTCTTCAGTTTTCCTTCGCTTTATCAGTTGCTTCCGCAGAAAGGAGCTTTCCGCGCCTACGATGAAAATCTCGAACCTATTTTACTGGATATCTACGAGCCCGAAACTTGGGAAGAGTACAATTGGGCAATCTGGCAAGATAAAGGATTTTCGAAAAAACTTAAACCTCCCGAGCAACGGGCAGCTCGTGCATATTTGCGTGCTGCGCTCTTGCGCGCTCGTCGGTTTCAGGAAGCCCTGAACGCAAATGGCAGCGAGAATATTCCCGTCACATTTCACATTATCGGTGCCGATTGCAAAGATACTCCGGCTGGGATAATTCTCCGCCGAGATAAAAAACAAGACCGCTGGATAACTCAATTCGCCCCAGCAAGTTTTACGAATTCTTCGGGGCGTAAAGTAACAGCGGAAGAGGTGCGCAAGGTAATCTATACAAGCGGCGATGGCGTCGTCCCAAAAAGTTCACTTTCGGTAGAAAACATTTTAATAAAAGGTAAAGCAGCGGTGCTCCCAGTACAGACGCAGGTCTTTCGATGCGAATTGCACAGTAAATTGGTAACGAACGCTGACGTACAGCAGGAACTTTTTCATTTGCTTTCAGTTTCGGCCGAGCAGTAGGCAAAATCACGAGAGTAAGAACGCAGCGAGCGTGCCGCTATGAAAAACTTTCGAGAACCAGATGGAGGCGAATCGAAAACTGAGGACGGACGGCCTTCACGGGTCGTTTCCATATTTTCGGAAAATGCCACCGAGAGCAGCAAAGACACGGCTGAATCCAGTCTCGAAGCATTTCGTCAAAGTGGCCTCGCTTATTCAGCCGCAATCGCATTAGCAGCTTCGGTCGTTTTCATGCTCATCGTCGGATGGGGAGCCGACTTGCTTTTTGAATCCTCGCCCTGGGGAATCGTGATTGGAATTGTCCTCGGCGCAATCATCGGATTCATTCAGTTTTTCCGGATAAATGCGCAGATTTTTCGAAAATAGGCGACCCGCGGGCAACCGATGTTGAATTTTGGCTTTACGCCTTGTATTATTTAAAGTTTGCTGTGGGTTATTTGAGCGAAGAGAACAGGGGCGTCGCCGCACGGGCGAATAATCCGACAAATACCAGAATTTTGTTAATTATGGCTATTTTCGGTTTGGTCGCGGGCATCGCTTCCGCTGTGGTCATCTCATTTCGATTCGGAATTGGCTTGCTATTTGGGACGGTGATTGCATTTGTAAATTATTTTTGGCTCCGGCGAGCGTTAGTTAGGGCTTTCGATTTTAAAGGCGGCAATGAAAGGTCACGATTTGCAGGAAGCGGATATTTCATCAGATATCTCGTGATCGGCGGCATTTTTGCGATGGTTTATGCGCTCGATTTGGTGCCAATTTCCGCCGTCTTGCTGGGCTCCGCAGCATTTGCCTTTGCATTGGTCGCCGATGGAACGATCCGTTTGGTAACAGCGGTTTCATCGGGTCCGAAGCGATAAACTTAGTTTCTGAGGATAGTTTTGAGTACCATATTTTAACTATTTTGACACGATTCATTTGAAAACAATGTTTTTATTTGCCGAAGGCAGTCATCATCAACCGCTGATTGTCGATTTTGTCAATTATTACCTTGGTGAGCCGGTTTACCGTTTTCAGTTTGCTTACACGAAGCCGCTCTGGGATAGCTTTTTCCGCCGCTTCGGAACGGACGCCGAAGCCGTATTTGGACCATACTCGCCGGAAACAGCAATCCCGTGGTACACGGTAATGTTTGTGATAGCCTGTCTGCTGACGGTTGCCGTAATCTGGATTCTCAGAGATAAACTCTCCGAGGACGATCCCTCGCATAGCCAGCTTACGCTCGAAGCAGGATTTCTCGCTTTGAAGGATATGATCGTCGGTACCGTCGGCGAGCATGGATTCAAATATTTCCCGGTCGTCGCAACGTTTGCCTGCCTGATTTTGATTTCCAATTTAATGGGCCAATTCCCAATTTTTATTTCGCCGACGGCGTCAGTAAACGTTACATTTGCACTCGGTATTTCATCGTTTATCTATTACAACTATGTAGGTATCCGAGAAAACGGATTTATAAATCACCTCAAGCATCTCGCAGGGCCAAAGCTGCCATGGTACATGTTTATAGTTACGATGCTTATTTTCGGCATCGAATTTATAAGCAACCTGATCCGGCCTTTCACGCTTGGGATCCGGCTTTTCGCAAATATGTACTCGGATGAGCAGGTCTTTATCCAAATTACAAACCTCTATCCGCCGTTTACTCATTTTGTGGTGCCGATTATTCTCACCGCCTTGGGCGTATTTGTCGCCATCGTTCAGACGCTGGTGTTTACTTTGTTGTCGATTATTTACTTGAGCGAAGTAAGCCATCCGGTTCATCACGATGATGAACACGAATACGACAATGCCCATAGTGAAATGCCGGCCGCGGCATAAATTTGAAGTTTTGGCCAAAGGATTTCGGTGAGCCGAATCCTGTCAGCCGAAAAACCCGGAGATGAAGAAGCTATTGTTCGCGATTTATAGTTTGATGTGCCCGCACGCGACAGGAGCCTTGACTCAAGAGAGTATAAATCAAGCGCATACCGGAAGCGAGGCGAAATAATACACCCTGCGAACGGCTTCCAACATCTCCAAAACAATAAAAAATAAGGAGAGTCATAAAAAATGAGCAAATTCAAATATGTAGTCTTTGCGGTTTTAGCGATTGCAATGATGACGATCGTTGCGGCCGCTCAGCCGGGCGAAGGCGCTGCTGACAATGCATCCACCGTCAGCGCTGCCCGAGCAATTGCCGGAGGCATTGGCTTCGGCCTCGCAGCTGGGTTGGCGGCGATCGGACAGGGTCTCGTTGGTTCGCGTGCCGCAGAAGGTGCGGCACGTAATCCGGGAGCGGCGAGCCAGGTTCAGACGCTGATGATTATCGCCCTGGCACTGATCGAATCGCTGGTCCTATTCGCTCTTTTGATCGCTTTTACGGTCGTAAAGCCCTCGTAAGACGGCGACATTACTTTTGCGAATTGCGGACGGGACCTTAGCGGGTTTCGTCCGCATTTTGTTTCAGCTGCTGGGCAATCGCGGCGTTGCCAATACCACTGAGAATAAAGGGATAAAAGCGCGATGAGCGACCTAATAGCAAAAAAATATAAACTCGGGCGCAAGATCGCCCAGCTCGGAATTAGCTGTCTGTATCACGCCGAGAATGTCATCCTCGGCAACGAGCTCTCCTTGCTGCTTCTTCCCGCAGGACATTCGCCACAAGAGGAAAAAGAATTTCTCGCCGAGACGCGACTTTTAGCAAAGATCTACCATCGGAACGCGCTGAATTTACTCGATATCGGCGGCGACAAAAACGGGAATCGCTTTGCGATCTTCGAAGCAGTTCCGGGACCGCTTCTTGCCGAGATACTTGAAGAGCGAGGTAAATTGTCTCTCAGCGTCGCAACATCAATCTCACAGGCAATCGCCGAAGCCCTTCAAGCCGCAGCAGCAAAATCGGTGTTTCATTGCAGCCTTTCGCCTGCTCGCGTACTCGTCAGCCTTACGGATGATGAAGTAGAATTGGTCAAAGTTTTTGGCTTCGGGATGGGCAACGCGTTGAACGGATCAATCGAGGCCGAAGCAACGTTATTTGCTGCGCCGGAGCTGCGCGCCGGAAAGACGCCAGACGAAAAATCCGAGGTATTCTCCCTATCGGCCGTTACGTATTTTATGCTCACCGGTAATGCGCCGTTTTCCGAAATAGGAAATTATGACGCGTTGCCCGCTCCGCTTTCGTCCTATCGCGCGGATGTTCCGCCGTTAGTAGAAACGACAATTGTCAGAGCACTTTCTGCCGAACCTGAGCTCAGGCCGACGTTGAAGGAATTTGCGGCCGAGATCAATCCCGCAGCGTCCGAATCAACAAAGGAACCGGTAGCCAAAGTCAATAGCCTGGAGAAATGGAAAACCGCAATGGTAATTTTCGTCGGTGTACTTATCTTGGCGGCAGCGCTGATTTATGCTACCCGCACGAAAATTGCCGACCCGGCAACGACTGCAGAGCCGATTCCTGGCTCATTACCTGTCCAGCCAATAAATCCAGCAACCGGTGTCGAGGAAGAAAATTTAGCCAAGCTACCATTGACTTCTGAACCTAACTCAAATGCCACTTCCGCAGGTTCAATCGATTCGCTACCGGGCGGCGATGGATATAACCCATGGGCAAATGGCGGCGTCCCGCCGCGTGGAGCACCGATACCGCCACCGGGACAAACGATCACGATTCCTCCGGGACAGAGTCCATTTATGCAGGACTCTAATTGCATAATGCAGCCAAGCGGCATACTTCTTTGCCCAGTGCCCGTTACGCCAACTCCTACTCCCAAGCCGACGCCAACACCAAAATCAACACCACTGGCTGGCGGAAATGCAAACGCGGGAGTGCCTTCAGATGCTGCAGCGTCGAGCCCATCAACGAACAAAAAAGAAGCGAAACCGACTCCGTCGCCCGCTATATCACCAAGGCAAAATGGTAATTTGCCCAGCGCATCGCCGGCTACCAAACCGATTTCGAAAGAAGAGACTTAGCGTGGGACGTCGACCGTCAGCAGTAAGTCGGATATGACTGCGTCGGCAGTTGCTCCCTCGAGCTCGGCCTCAGCGCGAAGGGTCAGCCTATGGCGAAGTGCGGGAGTTGCCAAATCGCGTACGTCGTCCGGCGTCGGGAATTCACGTCCCCGCATTGCAGCTAATGCCTTTGATCCGAGCAAGAGAGAAATTGCGGCCCGCGGGCTTGCGCCGTAGAGGATCGTTGGATGTTCACGCGTTTTTCTGACTAGATCTACGATATAATTCCGGACGCCTAGTTCCGTCCGCATTTTTCTTATCTCCTCGCGGCATTTCAGAATCGCGGTCGCGTCCGAAATCGGAACGATGCCGGCGGATAGGAGATTGTGCGAATCGAACCCTTCGTCCCAGCGGGCGACGATTTCCCTTTCTTCATCGCGATCCGGAAACCCGATATGGATCTTCAGCAAGAACCGGTCAAGCTGTGCTTCGGGAAGCGGGTAAGTGCCCTCATATTCGATCGGATTCTCCGTCGCTAATACAGTAAAAAGTGGTGAGAGCGGATACCTTTCGCCGTCGATCGTCGCCTGTCGCTCCTCCATTGACTCCAATAATGCGGCCTGCGTTTTAGGCGGTGTTCTGTTGATTTCGTCGGCAAGAAGGATGTCAGTAAAAATCGGCCCATGACGAAGTGTAAATTCCGATGTCTGCATATTGAAGACATTCGTGCCGGTGATATCTGAAGGCATCAAATCCGGCGTAAACTGGATTCGGGAAAACCGCGCTCCGATAATCGTGGCGATTGTCTTGACTATCAGTGTTTTCGCGGTGCCGGGTACGCCTTCGATAAGTGCGTGGCCTTCTGCCAGAATCGCGACTAAAACCTGTTCGATGACGTCATCCTGCCCGACGACGACCTTTCGCAGTTCATTCAGAATATGTTCAACAGTTGAAGGTGTAAATTCCAGCATACGTCTAACGATCGCAAGTCTCCAATCGGTCAGAATTGATACGTCAAATCGTAAAGCATTTTCAGAGATAATAGAAACACGGCAGTTAGAAAAATCTGCCGTAGCCGCTTCTCATTAATTTGCACAGCAAGGCTTGCCCCGGCAAATGCGCCTACAAACATCGTAAGCCCGAGAATCAATCCAAGCCGATAATCTACGAGGCCTTGCCAAATAAAGACAGCCGTTGCGACAAGCGAGGAGAAAAGGTTAACAAGCTTCGTCGTGCCCACCGATTCGGCGTAGCTCATTCCAAAAAAAGACACGAACACAGCGGTTAGAATCGTTACATATCCGCCGCTGAAAAGTCCGCCGTAAATAGCGAGACCAAACGTAGAAAGCAGGCCGAGCAATAGCCGCGACGATTTTTCATCTTTGCTTTTCTGGCGACTTGAGTTTTGAGCGAAAATCGTGAAAACAACGACGGCAAGCATCCCGGCCGTAACGATTAGCCGCACCGTCCGCTCAGAAATTTTGCCGACCAAGATCGCGCCTAATGCGGAACCTAAAATCGTCAGAATGATCAAAGGCTGGGTGCGGGAAAGATCTATTTTTCCTTCCCGCAGAAACGGAATAGAGCCGCCGATCGCCATAAACGTGAGAGCAAACATATTTGTAGCAATCGCGACTTTCTCGTCAATCCCCACCTGAAACATAACCGGCACGGCGATCAGCGAATTGCTGCCAGTTACGACTCCAATCACGCTTGTGACAAAAAACACTGCGATAAGGAGAAGCAATATCGAAAGCGAACTCATTCGCCGTCCTCCGGTCTTCGTGATGAAAGTCCGAGCTCGGATTCAAGGTGGCGGAGGTTTCGAACGATGTCAACGATTTCATTCTTGCTCGATCGCTCTGAGCGAATTATGTCCTCGCATCTGGAAAAAAGAGCTTCAATCTCTGATGTTTTGCGACCGGTTCTGGCGGCGATCATTGCCGGCATACGCTTTCGCCCAGCCATAGTATTATCGACGCAAAATAAATTTGCGACCCGGCGCCGTACGCTGCCGAAGATGTTCTCCAACGCGAGATCGAATGCGCGGGTACTTTTCTGTAATTCCGCCATCGCCGTGATGTATTCGAGCCGCGCGAGCCGATTAGGTTCGGGCTGGTCCAACGGTCGAGCAAAACGCCGCGACGAGGAAATTGCAAAGAGAGCGAAAATAATCGCGCCCTGAAGCGCAATCCACGGCAGCGGCGTTCCAGCAAAATATCGCAGTATCGCATTTTCGCCCGAGCCAAAACCTTGATGGAATTCGTCAAACGCAATCGGGATACCTCCAGCGGACGCAATCTGCGATGCAAGAATCGCATTATCGGCAAGCGGCAGACCTGTGTTTGAAACGATAAAAGGATCGGTAAGAAATACGATCTTGCCTTCGCCGTATTGCACATCTGCCAGTATTCCCTTGTCTTTTCCGCTTACGTGAACAATCGCAGGGCGAGCAATCGTCGGCTCCACATCAGCCGACGGTTCGGGTCGAGGATTTTCCAGAAGTATCGACGAAGCTAATCGCGACGCCTGGACGGAAACCACACCGGCAACCATCGCGGTAGGCTGAACCGGACGAGCTGCAGGCGTCCGAAACGTCATTTGATCGGGATCGTACGGATCGACACTCTGAGCAAAGATCTCTCCGCTCGCTACATCGAAACGAAATCCGGCCGCCTTAGCAATTGATGAAAGGCCATCCGGGAATTCCCGATCGATTAAGATTAATGTGCCGCCCGATTCCGTCCAGCGGAGAAATTCCCGAAGATCGTTTTCCGTAATCGGCTTTCTAGTTTGACCAATGACGATCATCGTCCCGGGCTGCCCGCGTCGACCGAATTGTAGAGTTTCGGGACGTTCCCGCCACCTGATTACATTCTGTCCAGATTCGGCAAGAAGCGTGTAAAATGCAAGCGTTCCGGTCGCACCGGCATTAAAGCTCGATCGGTTCGGCTGCGCTTCAGTGTCACGCGTGTCATCGCGTTGCTGAAGGGTCGCAAGGGTGAGAATGATAAGTAGCGCAAGGATTGCGGTCAAACCGATAATGATTCCCAGCTTTTGCTTCATAAACCCTAAAACCCAAGTATCGTACGGCAGCAATCGCGAAACTCTTCCCAATCCGATATTGCAACGCTGCGTTCGCCGTACCAGACGTTTTCGAACCGTTGTGTTACCTCCTCGGCTGGACCAAAGAGCGCAGGTGCGCGCTTTAATTCGCGGAGGTAATCACGATTTGTTTTGTATTTGGCGAGCGAAATCGTACGTCGGCTTCCTAATCCAAGTAGTAATCCGATGTACGTCTTTCGGATTGCGCCGCGCACATCGCCGGCGTTTGCGATCTGCTCTGCTTCGCGAAACAGAGATTCGGCATCACGGCCCTCAGCAATCTGCTCGCCCAATATAATCTTTATGGAAGATGCTTCGCTGTCATTTTCGAGCTTTTCCGGCAACAACGCTTTGACGATTCGATAGATCAAGTAACCGCCGGCGATCACGAGTAGGGCGATAATCAGCGTCCTTACGAAGTCCGGAAGCCGCCCGATCGAGAATGGCTGCGCACCGGGCGATGGCGAAGGAAAAATCCGCTCCAACCAATCTATGAACCACTTTATGAATTGTTCGCCTACATTTGGCTCACGCTCCTGCGGCTTTCGAAACTCCGGACGCCGCAAAATTTCCGCGAGCCTTTGCTTCTGCTCATCTTTAGAAAATTGTCGCTCGCTTGCGGTTTTATCCAAAGCTAGGATCAATTCTTTCAATCGCGAATAAATTCCGCCCAAAATCTGCAGTTTAGCTGCGACGTTTGCTTCGGTTTGTGTTTGTGCAAGGCTCTGCCCGAACCAGCGGTTATCTACCTCGACCGCAATACCATTGATGTCAATCGTCTCTTTCGGCGGCAATAGCTCGGAAAGTTCGCGATAGATCTTGGCTATCTCTTCGCGTTGGCCCGGGGCTAGGTTGTCATCGCCCAAGGCCGAAATCAGCTGAGAGACTCGGTCGGTAGCCGAAGTGACGCGCCGTAGGTAGTCCTCCTTTGACGCCGGCGGTGAAGCCAGCACGACTAAAGCGAGCGCAAGGACAAAGATCAAAGCTGAGATTACGCTTTTCGTATTTTTCATCTAATCGTTGAGTCCCAAGATCGATGACTGTCGCCGCCCGACCGGCGCGGTTGAAACCGTATCCGTATTCATTCCGGGTCCGAGAGCGGGTCGCAGCGGATTCAGGTAGTCCTTCGGCACATCGGGTATATCGCCTAGCCGCCTTGTTGCCATCAGTTCCAAGTCGTAACCTTCGCTCCGCACCCGGTCCTCGATGTAGAGTAGGCAAAGTCCAATCAACCAGACCGGCGAAAGCAGCACAAGACTGATCTGCGAAATTACCTGCTGAGCAACTGCAAACCAGACCGGTACTACATCCGGGTCGGCGAGTAACACCTCGCCGATTCGTACGCCTTCGTACCACGCGTACCAGCCTAGCGGAACGTAAAGAATTGCAAGAGCGGAATACGTAGCTACGATAGTAAAAAGAAATAGCGCGGCGATACGCCCCACTTTAATTCTGGAAAGCGAAGCGCTTCGAGCTATAGCAGACAATGGCCCGAGTTCTTCAACCGTAACGATCTGCGGAACATAAGCGAGTCTTGAGACCGCAAGGAAGAAAAGCCACAGCGTAAAAAATGCTGTTGCCAGACCGACAATAACCGAAAGCGCTAGTGCAAGAGCTGGAACGCTCCCAAAAATTCCGGCTATAAGAATCGCAAGAAGAAGAGAGATGAGCAATCCGAAATAAAGTATGCCGCCGCCGATAAAGCTGACGAAGAGACATATCACAATAGCAGAAACCAGTAATGCGGAAAATCGCCGGATCGCATTACCGTAAATAGCCGCAATGCTAAGGGGCTCATCGAAGATTATATTGCGGATGAAATTACGCGATGCCCCGCCCATTACGACAAGTAATGAAATCATCTTGACGGCCCAGATGATCAAGTTACCGAGCGCAAGAAATAGGTAGTGAGCCGCATCGCCCAGTTCACCAGCTCCGCGATAGAAAAAAAGTCTTGCAAGGTACCACCAACCGAGCATTACCGGCATCCCGATGATCACCGGCGGAGCCGCAGCGAGAAAAAAGACAAAAAAATTTTCACGATAAAGACGTATTGAGCGATCTACCAGATCGCCTGCGGTTAGAGGTTCGAATGAGAATTCGCGAGTGGCCAATTTAGATCCGATCTGCTCACCAGCCGATTTTACTGATTGCTGGGAATTTCAAATACACTTGCGTCGATCGCTTGATTCACGTAAAAATCGGAAAGGCTTGCTACCCATTCATATTCGCGAGTTCCTTGGCTGCCCTCGAGTAAAATATACGCGCGATACCTTTGGGGCAAATTATATCCATCGACATTTTTGAAATCGCTAAATTCCTCAATGAGAGATTGGCGACTTTCAAGTACACTCGACGACGCATCAGCAGCCGCAGCTCCTTGAGCGCCGGAGATGCTGCCAATCTGCGATGACACCAGCCGCCGGTATTCTGTCCGAAGGTGAGCAAAGGTCTTAGGATCGAAAAAGAGCTTGATTGCCAGATCACTACCGCCCTTTCTTACGTAGCGCAAAACGAGCATTTCGCGTCCTTCGATCGTTTTTTTCCCTTCGAAATCAAGCTTGTAGTTTTCAGAAGCGACTTGGTAGAGCGGCCAATTCACAGAAAGAATCCCGCCAAGCAGACCATCACTTACAATTTCATCGTAACCATAGAGGAAATTGCCCAAGTACGACCGGACATTGTTGTATGCAAAATCAATCTTGACTTTTTTGCCATTAAATACAAATTTGTCGGAGGGGTAGGTCGAGATCGGGAAATTCATCGCAATTAGGGATTTGCCGCTGTCGCTTGCAAGAGCGACCCGCCCATCTGCCCCAACGCCGCCTTGCCGCAGCACCTTGTATCGCACGGTTCCGGTCGCAAGGATGTTTTTCAGTGCTGCGAGTTTTTCTTTAATGGCGATCGAGGCAAGATGCCTCTCCCGCACTTCCTCGGCCGTGTACTTCTGCGCGGTAACATTCGCTCCCATCATCTCTATCACGAAAATGAATCCGGCAAGACAAAACAACTTTTTCATAATCCACATTTACCTCGACGCAATTATCCAACTAAATCTCTGATCATTCAACAAAAAAGCGGGAGAGCAAGTCTCCCGCTTTATAACAAGAACCATGAGCGGCTTAGAACTCGATTCGGCCAACGAATTGGACAATTCTTGGATCAAAGGTCGAATTAATTCGCCCAAAGTTCGTTGAATTGACGTTACCGGTGCCCGGGAAAACTCCGACAAAGAAGTTTGCTCGGTTCAGTACGTTGAAGGCTTCCCCTCGTACCTGGAAACGAACGCGTTCAGTAATCCGGAAATTCTTTATCAATGAAGCGTCCCAATTGAAGTAAAGCGGGCCGTTCCAAGCATTTCGAGCCATATTGCCTGTTTGTCCCGGAGCCACATTGAAAAACACCTGTCCGGCAAAGGGGTTTGCGCTCGGATCAAAACCGTTCGAGGCTCTTCCGGTGGCACCGCTTAGGACCTGCGAGCAGTTACCGGAGCTGAGCGCGGCTTGATTGATGTTTATCACCTGCGGATTGATCCAGAATACGCCACACGGCGTTCTGTAGATTCCGATCAGAGCCGAGATCTGCTTGTTCGTCAGATTGGAAAACGCGGTCTGACGACCGGATCGAGCCGCTCGATTCAATGTTCCGCGCGGATCGGTAATCGTAATCGGAGCCCCTGTCGAGAACCGAATGATCGAGGACAGTTGCCAGCCGCCAAAAATTGCATTGACTATTCCGCCCTGATCAAGATACCTCCGGCCTTTTCCAAACGGTAGTTCATAAATTCCGTTGAAGTTGATAACGTGTTCCGTGTTGAAGTCCGCAACCGCGTATTCAAGTCGCCGATTGTTGTTATCGATCAGCGGATCGAATCGGGTTTGCCCAACACCGGCGGCATCAGTCAAAGCCTTAGCCAACGTATAGTTCAACTGGAAGTAAATCCCACCAGTGAATCTACGGCGCAGTTCTGCCTGCAGAGAATGATACTGCGAGCGCGCCGCATTTGTGAGCAGGTCGGCAACGCCCGTGTTGGGATTAGGCAGAAATTCATTCCGAGCATTTCCGATTAGATTCTGAGCGTATAGTATCGCAAGATCGGCCGGGGTCGGGTTACGAATGAAACCGAGCACCGTATTGTTTGTCAGCTGGCCGCCAGAAAGCTGAGAATCGAAGTAGTTCAATTGCCGGCTGCCAGGAATGTTTGGATTGTACTCTGCGCTAGTGCACTTCTGAAGCGGCGATGCCGATCCTGGACGAGTCGCACCTTGTGCAATGCAATTATTGACTGCGATTGCAAAGTCCGCAAGGTAAGCCGCCGGGAGGCGAACTTGATTATAATCGAGACCACGCACAAGGTTGTCACTCTTGTTGCCGACATATCTCACTTCAAGGGCCATTTTCCAGGGCAATTCGCGGGTGACGCCAAAATTCCACTGCATCAGTCCCGGTACTTTCAGATTGGGATCAATTGCAAAGACCGTCCCGAAGTTACCAGCCAGGGCATTGTTTTGCGCGTAAGTGCGAGGGACCTGGAAGGCGGGAGCAGTCAGGCTCGGAGTAAAACTTGAAAGCCTACCATTGAGGTTGATTTGCGTTACGCCTTGAGTCAGGCCCTGATTTCCGGAGAGAGCATTGTCTGCAGCCCGGACGAATTCGTCGTTTACGTAGCTGATGCTCCATCCACCGCGAAGTACGGTTTTACCATTGCCAGGAAAAAGTTTGCCGAGGACCCCCCCGAAGTCTGGTGACCAGGCAAAGCTGATATTCGGAGCGATATTGTTTTTGTCCGGCTTGAACATACGGTTGTCACCGACATTGGTTCCTACAAAGTTATAGGTTCCGTTCGGATCAAGAATCGCTGCAATAATGTTCGGTTTGTTGCCAATGACGGGCTCAAGCGCAAGGCCGTTCGGCTCACTTACGGGAGTAAAGATTTCGTAGCGAAGACCGTAATTCAACGTAAGCCCCTGCTTGATACGCCACGAATCGCCGAGGTACAACGAGTAGTTTTCAAAATGCAAACGCCGGTTCGGCAAGACGTTTGGCACAAAGCCGCTCGTTTTGCTCGTCACATTGAAAGACTGCGACTGCGAACTGACGATTCCACCTAATAGCGCCAAAAGGGCATTTCCAGTCGCAAGCTGACCAGCAGCGATTCCATTGGGAAAGTTGGTTGTGTTATTGGCCAAGGTTGGCGTATTGACGTTCGTTCCGAGCGTAATCGTTGGGATCGTTGAGTTTGAGAACGCAGGCGGCCCAAATGGATTGATGCGATACCAGGAAATTTGTCCGCCGAATTTAATCGAGTGGTTGCCCCAGGTATAAACAGCGTTGTCGGCCATATTCCAAGTCGACGTATTACGACCCTGACGCTCAAATGTTGATTCGGGACTGCTTATCAGAGGCAACGATAGAAAATAGTTAGTCGGCTTGTTCTTTCGATCGAAAACAGGCCGGCTGAGCTGATTAGCGACACGAAATTCGTTCGTGAAATTTGCCGCCGGCGTAAAGCGCCAAGCGATATTTGTCGTATAGGTTCGGGCGACCTGGAATCCGAATGGAGTAGCGCTGAAACCTCCATTATCTACGTCTGGGCGAAGCAGATTTTCTTTCCGCCATGAGTACACGCCGTTGACTGTGTTCTTTGAATTTATATCGTAGTCAAAGCGGGTCGAAACTGCTTCGCGATCCTGATTTTGCTTTTGTGAGAAGCTATAGCCGATCGTGTTCCTTCCATCACCGACTGTCGGGTTGTTACCGTTCGGGAGATTGGCAAGGATCCGGCTGAGGATGACGGGATCGATCCCCGTAATGTTCGGCCCAGACCCGGCCTGCTGCGCAGTAAAGATATTCAACGTTCTAGTAACGCCTGAACCGTCGATGTAGGTGAATATGCCGTTTTTTGCATTAGGCAAAAGAACCGTCCGCGTTATATTTGCGGACTGCCGCAGGCGGAAACCTTCGTAAGCACCGAAGAAAAACAGCCGATTTTTAAGAATCGGACCTCCGAGCCGACCGCCGAATTGATTTCGGTTCAAAAATGGCCTCCGGATGCGGTTGAAGTTATTAAAAAAACTGTTTGCCGCAAACTTTGAGTTACGATTATAAATGTAAGCGGCGCCGTGAAATTCATTGGAGCCGCGCGGCGTCACAAGCTGTACTTGCGATGCTCCGTAGCCAGCTTCTGGTCCAGCGTTTTGCGTCGTAATGGTAAATTCACCGACATCGTCAACGTTTGGACGATCCGGAACAAAGTCCGTGGCATTCGATCGGATAAAGTTGTCCTGTACATTTAATCCGTCACGCGTAATGTTAGTAAAAGAGGTGCGCTGGCCATTGATCACCGTATTGGTCGCACCATTTGAAGACGTTCCGGCTTGCAAGCCAATCAGCGCAAGCGGGTTTCGACCATTGAGCGGAAGTTCTTGAATTTGGCGCGTCGAAACCGTTGTCGAGATCTCACCGTTTGAACTGTTGATAATGTCCGCTCCGGCAGTCACTTCGACTACTTCAGAAATATCACCTGCCTCCAAAACCGCTGTCAGGGTCGCAGTCTGAGCGACGTCGATTTTGACGCCCGTATAAACTGCCTTTTTTCGCCCCGGTGCGGTAACGGTGACGGTGTACCGCCCAACATCGAGTTGGGGCAAAGTAACTGAACCTTCATTTGTGGTGGTAAGCGTCCTTTCCCTTCCGGTCTGCTCATCCTTTACGACAACCGTCGCGCCTGGAATCACACCACTCGAGTCCGAAACGTTTACGGTTAACGAACCCGTATTGGACTGAGCGGTGACCGTAAAGGCGAAGGCCGAAACCAATGCCAATACAAAAATAATTCTTCTCATACTTCTCTCCTTAATTAGTTGGAGCCAACGGGGAATGGCTCCGTGTAAGAATTGCTATGCTAAATCTTTTCTATGGGTTACTACCTAGAACGCCGTTTGCAAATCTGATGCCAATAATTCCGAAGCGACAGACTTCTATTTTTCAATGACTTGCACATCAAGCCACGGGCCGAAAACTCAAAATCTCGGATAAATTTATAGATTTTTGAATTTTATGTACTTTCCCGGAGGCAACCTATGTAACACAAAAATGGCGGAGAAGCCTTGAAAAGCCTCTCCGCACATTCGCGGGCATAAATGGTCAAACGCGACAGATCGTTTCGATCAGAATATTATCCGGAGTCCAAATTGGATGCGTCGGCTACTGAGAGAAACGTCTCCGTTATCAGCAAATCCAGAACTGGCGACGCCTGCGCTTTCCATCGTTAGAATTGGAAGAGACGCACCGGCTGCCACGCCGAATCCGGCATTTGGCGTGTTAAGAACATTAAACGCTTCGGCACGGAACTGCACCCGAAGTTTTTCGTCGATACGAATTGCTTTGAAGGCGCCCATATTCAGTTGGTTCAGTACCTTGCCGCGGACGCTGTTGCGGCTCGCCGTGCCAAACGGAGTTCCGAAAAACAAGGCCGCTCCCGGGCCGTTGTAAATCCACCGAACGTCGTTTGGCGTAACAGGGGTCAGAACCCGGCTGCCACCAACGAACCTGTTGAGATCGTTTAGCAAGTAAAATCCGGTTGGACTCAGCGGCGTATTAGGCCCGAGAAGTCCCATTAGCCGTGCATCGATATTGGTCACCGCAACGCGCCGAATGTCTGCTCTCGGGTTGCCAACGAACGGTCTCAGGTTGTCAAGGCCGATAAACGTGTTGGCAAAGGCAGCATCTACATAGGAATTCGCCACAAAGACTTGCGAATTTCGGAATTGTTCAGGCGTGTACGGCCGGCCACTTGCGAGATTATATTGCCCGTTAATCTGCCATCCGCCAAGCAACTTCCCTAGATATCCCTGCTGCTCTTTGAACAACGGAATGTCGTAAGTGAAAGTAGTGGAAAACGCGTGTCGCCGATCGAAGCCGGAAATACCGCGCTCAAGGTCCTTGAGATCAAACGGATTCTGTGCAATCGGGCTTTCACCGAAGGCAAAAATCTCGCTCGCGTTGTCAATCGCCTTGCTCAAGGTATACGCTGCTCCGAGGCTAAGAGTCTTATCAAGGAAGCGTCCGTTGTACCTTGTTTGCAGCGAATGATATGAGGAACTTCCCGTATTCGTCCTCGAGCGGATAAGGCCCTGGCCGGGCAGTAGCCTTCCATTACAGGCGCCTTCATTATCGGGCGTCCCGGGAACATCACTGCAACTTTGCGGAGCCGGTGCGCCGCGAAGCAGATTTCTAAAGTTTGGGAACGTGATAAGTGTCGGAGTGCCGGCAAGTGTAATGGTTTGTGTAAAGCCATTGTACAGCCGGTCGTAGAAAGGATTTGCGTTCACCGTCTGAAACAGATCCTTTCCATTATTTCCGACATAGCGGATTTCAAATACATTGCTAGGGTTGAGCTGCCGCTGAATGCCGAGGGAATACTGCATCGAGTACGGCGAATGAAAATCATTGGACACGACGGTCCGTGAGAGCAGCCGCGGGTCAAAGGTATTTCGCCGTAGATTTGCACTGTAGGCATTTCTTAACGCAGTACCGGTCGGATTGGGTGGCAATCCTACACTAGGAACAAACGTGTCCAGAATTACGGTCGGCGCAGAAGTAGAAATGTTCAACAGTATGTTGTAGAACACTGCATCGTAAGCTATCGAATATCCGCCTCGGATAACCGATTCATCCCGTCCGCCGAAGAGAATCTTCGCAAGGCGGCTTTCACCAAAATACGGTGACCAAGCGAACCCTAGCCGCGGTGCAAAATTGTTTTTGTCTGACGGTATTTTCGGAAAACTTCTTGCCTCGACCGGCAATGTCTGGCGGTAAAGTGCAGTCGAGGGATTGCTTTCTCGCTCAAAAGTCACCTGGTGAATGCGGTTTATTGGCTGGCCGCTATATTCGTAACGGAGCCCTAAGTTGAGGGTCAGATTCTTACGAATACGCCAATCGTCTTGAATAAAATAAAATTGGTCGTATTGCTTGTAAGCCAAATCCGAGGGCCCGTCCGCAAGTGTAACGCTCGAGGGTGTGTTATTTGCAAGCGCCGCAGGTGAATTAAACCTAATGACGCCGTTGATATTGGGTAAAAACGGCACCGAATTCTTCAAATACCTGAGGTCAGCGCCGAACAGTAGCGAATGCTCCCCAATTGTCCACGATACCTTATCGGAAAATTGATAAACATCAACTATTCGCCCTTGAGGAAGGTTCGTTGCGCCACCGAGCGTTTGCATCGTAGCACCGCTTAAACCGGGAACGCCGGCAAACTGGATGCTTGCATAAGCCTCACCTATCCGACGCGGATCCGGTATGCATCCCTTAAGTGGATCGTCACAGCCACCCCCGAATTTTAGAGAAAGGCGCTGGAACGTAGCTTGGAAATTGTTGACGATTCGCGCGGATATTTGCCGAGTGTAAAATCCGCTCAAATTTTTGCTACGCGCCGGGATATTGCCAGTAAAGCCATTGCTTCCCCCAAGCGCATTCGCATTTACCGAATCCTGCCATAGATATCGGACCGTAACGTTGTCTCGGCTCGTCACATTCCAGTCCCCGCGTATCATAAATTCATTTTGTGTAAAGGGATTGGAAAATTCGCGCTCAGGAAATGCTGCCGCAAAAAAGCCCGTTTCATTACCGCCCACCACACAGTTGGTCGCCGGTGACGCCGATATGCAAATTCGATCCAGAGGACGATCTGCACGCGGACGAACGGTGCCAAAATTCGTAAGCGCAAATGTGCTTTGCTGGGTTAGAGCCTGTATTGCAGCATTGCCGGGAAATGTGGACAAAAGCCGTGGAAATTCACTAGCTAATATCGCCGGATTGCCGGCGCGCGCTGTAAAATTTTGACGCTGGCGGATGCCGAAATAGCTTCCAAAGAAGAACAATCGGTTCTTGATAATTGGGCCACCAAGAACTCCACCAAAGGAGTTGCTTATAAACTTGTCGCGCTTTGAGCGCCCCGGCGTACGTCGTTCGATATTCGTCATCGCATCGAGTGCGCTTGCGTTTCGGTGATAAATAAACGCTGCGCCGCTAAATTCATTCGTCCCGCCGCGGGTCACGATATTTACAATGGCACCTTGATTTCGGCCGTACTGAGCAGAGAAGTTATTCGTGATTATCTGAAACTCCTGGACAAGCTCAGGGTTCGAAATGAAGTAGCTCGGGCCACCGATCGAAAGGTCATTGTTGTCGGTGCCATCATATTGTGAAGTTATTTGACCGCGCCCGATTACCGTTAACCGAAAGAGTCGTGCCATTGCTATTGACGTTGCCGAAGCCGGGGGTAACACCTGGAACGGTAAGTGCAAGCGTATCTATACCAGATCCAACAGCATTTGTCGGAAGCTCGCTAACCTTTCGCCGGTCAAAGTTAGCTGAAATCTCAGACGTAGTCTGAGCGACCTCATCCGCGCCAGCTACAGCCGTAATCGTCTCGGACGGCTGTCCGACTTCCAGCCCAATATTAATATCAGAATCTAGCCCGAGCCGGACATTGATATTCGAGACGGTTTTAGTCTTGAATCCCGATGCCGCAACTGTTACGGAATAGGTGCCGGGTAGCAGATTCGTAATTACAAACCGCCCCTCACTAGTTGTTACAAAGTTTCGGGTCGTAACGCCCGTAGCTTCGTTTTTGGCAGTAACGGTTGCCCCGGGGACGGCAGCCCCATTCGGGTCAGTAACCAAACCTACGATACCACCCGTTGTAGCCTGTCCAAGAGCTCCCGAAACCGCCGCAAAACCGACTACGGCTAAGTAAATCGAAAGGCTAAATATCAGCCTCCGCCTTATATCTTTCATTTCTATCCTCCTGAAAATGAGATTAAATTCGGTAAAACCCTAGTAACCGGATAACAACGAATGAATGCAAAAACCCATTTAAAAGGCAAATGCCCATCACAGAGGCGTTAGGCGAATTGCCCAAAATCATATACAAGGGAGAATGGCAAAGCCCGCAATAGCTGGTTTGCGTACAGCTGACAAAAAATTTAGCAAATTAAATCGCAGTGATTGGGACTACAGCAACGTCAGTGCAATTCCTATGCCGAGCGGCATGAAATCGGCAATTTATAGGAAGGACTCAGCTTAATAATTTCTATCGGTATTCGAAATCCGAGGATATTCAGATTTTTGTTGCATTTTTTTTTTGGATTTCAATCCCGACCGCCGCCGTTTAATCTTCACGAAAGGAGATATTGTACGATTTGATTTTGGAATTGAGTGTTGTCGCGTTAAGGCCGAGGAGTTGTGCCGCTCGCGATTGATGTCCCGCCGTCTGCTCGAGTGCTCGTCGGATCAGGTCTATTTCAAATCGCTTGACTTCATCATAAAAGTTTATGCCGCGAGAAACATCGATTTCGCGCGAGGTGCCTTCGCTGCGGCGTGCAAATTCAAATGCGAGAGCAGGGTCGTGAACTTCTGGCCGGAGGCATTCGACAGTTATCTCATCGCCCGGAGCAATCACCACCGCCCGCTCAATTATGTTTTCCAGTTCACGGACGTTTCCGGGATAATGGTAATTCTCTAGCAGCGATAAAACCTCCGGCGAAAACTGCTCGGAGACCTTTCGGCCGTTTTCGGCATTATATTTTCGGACAAAGTGCTGCGCCAAAGGGAGGATATCTTCCCGCCGCTGACGAAGCGGCGGAAGTTCTATCGGCACTACAGACAGCCGGAAATAAAGATCTTCCCGAAAAGTGCCCGCTTTTACGGCTTCTTTCAGGTCGATGTTCGTGGCTGCGATTATGCGGACGTCCACTTTTATAGGCGATGTCTCCCCGATTGGTGTAAATTCCCTTTCCTGAATTACGCGCAAAAGGCGGACCTGCATTTCGGGACGCAAATCGCCGATCTCATCGAGGAAAATTGAACCGGTATCCGCCACCTCGAACAGCCCCTTTTTGGCGGCTACGGCACCGGTGAATGCTCCGCGCGAATGTCCAAAGAGCTCCGATTCGAGAAGCTCTGAAGGGATGTTCGAGCAATTTACCGCTACAAACGGCTTATCAGCCCTCGCGCTTGCCTCATGGATCGCCTTTGCAATCAATTCCTTACCGGTTCCGCTTTCGCCGGTTATTAGAACTGTTGAACGGGCGGGAGCAACCCTTTCAATCAGTCGGAATATTTCTTCCATTTTTTCCGAGCGCCCGATTATCGCATCGCGCTCGACCGACCGTGAAAACACGGACCGTAGGTTTTGGCGCTCTTCTTCGGCCCGACGTTTACGAATGCCGCGGGCTACAAAGGCTAAGATCTGATCGTTTTGGAATGGCTTTCGGATTACGCCGGTTGCGCCTTTCTCCCACGCTGAAATTGCCGTATCAAAAGTAGCGTACGCAGTGATCATTAGAACTACTGCATTCGGGTCTGTCTTTAGCAACTCTTCGAGAGCCGTCAAACCGCCCATTCCTGGCATTGATACATCCATTAAGACGACGTCCGCCGGATGATCCGCATATTTCTCGAGAGCTTCCTCACCCGTTTTCGCAAGCGAGACTTTGTAGCCGGCGGACGATAAAATAGTCTCCAGCACGTCGCGCATTATTTCTTCGTCGTCACAAACAAGGACAGTACCCTTTTTTGCCATATGCGTTTTCGGAACGGACCAGATCGGGGACGTTCCCTTAAAAATCTTCCAACTTTGAATTATATTGTCTCGATTGAATTTAGAGAAACCGATGGATTGACTTGAACAATTCATTGCAAGGCGGGCTTGCTATTCTTTTCTCGATGAGAGCTGAGTCGCTCTATGGCCTTGTTGCTCGATTAAGCGTAACATTTATCGCGATGCCAGCCGTTTACGACAGACTTGCCCGATTTTATGATCCACTCTTCTATCCGTTAGAGCGGCTGGGTCTATCCCGCCTCCGTCGCGAGACCATTTCGCGTTTGCCAAAAACTGGCTCGATATTGGAGATCGGTTGCGGTTCGGGAGCAAATTTTGAATTTTATCCCAAATGGAGGTTGGCCGCCTCAACCGATATCTCATTTGAGATGCTTAAACTTGCAATGCGAAAAAGACGCGACAACGCATTCGTAAACTGTAATGCAGAAGAATTACCATTTGCACCGGCGAGCTTTGACGCCGCCTTTTCTACGCTGGTATTTTGCTCTATTCCAAATCCGTTGGCGGCGTTTCGAGAGCTTCGCCGCGTTGTAAAACCGGGCGGAACCATAGTTTTACTTGAACACGTAAGGCCACCCGGAAAGCTTGGAAACATATTTGATTGGATTAGCTTTGCAACCGTAAAACTTATTGAAGACCATTTCAACCGCAAAACGGCGGAAACGGCTTTTGAGGCGGGGCTGGAAGTAATCGAGGTTCGGAGTAAACTTGCGGGTATCGTCAACCTGATAATATGCCGTAACCCGATGTGTCCAGTAACCTAATTAAACTTTTTCTCCGTAAATCTCGTATAATCCGGTGAAAAGTCGGCTCTAAACTTCGAGTTTCTTGCTAACTGAAATCCGAGCAACGGAATCAACAAAATGGCAGTTTCTAAAGGCACCAAGATAATTCTGATCATCGGCGGCATCTTTGTCGCCATCGTAATCGTAGCCATAATCGGGCTTTTTCTCTTCGCTGAATCAGTCGGGCGGCGGCAAGTTCCTGAAAATAGCGTCCTCGTCTTGAATATTTCCGGCAATCTGCCTGATTACGCGCCGGAAGACCAATTTGCCCGAGCACTCGGATTTGCACAAAAGCAGTCTTTTACGTCTCTGCTAACGCAACTAAGGAAAGCAAAGGCCGACAAACGTATCGGCGGCGTTTTGCTGGAGATAAAATTCCCCGATATCGGTTGGGGTAAAGCGTTTGAACTGCGCGAAGCTGTTGCGGACCTGCGGAGTAGCGGCAAGCCCGTTTACGCTTTTATGGAACTCGGCAGCAACCGCGAATACTATATTGCGACCGCCGCGGATAAGATTTTTCTTCCGCCTCCGGGGGACCTATACGTAAACGGCTTCGCTGCCGAGGCTATGTTTTTCAAGGGCTCTCTCGACAAATTAGGAATCGAGGCTGAGGTCATACAAATCGGGCCAAAATACAAAAACGCACCCGATCAATACACCCGCAAAGAAATGGGCGAAGGCCAGCGCGAGGTAATCAACGCGATCCTCGACGAATATTTTGCAAAATATACGGCTGCAATTGCCGAATCGCGAAAAAAATCCGTTGAGGACGTAAAAGCCATTATCGATAACGCGCCCTATAGTGCGCCGCAGGCAAAGGAACTGGGCCTGATTGATAACGCGATTTATCGGGATCAGGTATTGGATGAATTTGGAAAAGTTCTCGGCTACAAAGAAGGTGAAAAAGTCCGCATAACAAAAGGTGGTCAGTATAGGAATGTTACCTCGGATTCGCTCGGACTAAATCAGGGCGAACGTGTTGCCGTCGTCTTTGCGTCCGGGCCAATAAATTCCGGCAAATCAAATGACGGAACATTTGGATCGCCAACCGTTGGTTCGGATACTGTTGTCCAGGCAATTAACGATGCCGCCGAGGACCAGTCGATAAAAGCAATCGTACTTCGGGTCGATTCGCCCGGAGGCTCAGCGCTCGCATCCGATTTGATATGGAAAGCGATAGAAGACGCAAAGGCAAAAAAACCGGTAGTCGTTTCAATGGCAGACGTTGCGGCCTCCGGCGGATATTACATCTCGTGCAACGCAAATAAGATCGTCGCCGAACCCACATCGATAACCGGTTCTATCGGAGTATTCGGCGGCAAGCCAGTTGTAAAAGGGCTCTACGATTGGCTCGGGATTACAAATGAATACATCCTTCGCGGAAAGAATGCCGGCATTTTCCGCGAAACTGAAAAATGGACGGCGGACGAACGCCGAAAAATGGAAGAGCAAATCAGTAATATCTATTACAATAATTTCATTCCGAAGGTCGCAAAGGGCCGGAATATGGACCCAGAAAAGGTCGATGCAATCGGTCAGGGCCGTGTTTGGACAGCAGCGCAAGCAAAGCAAAACGGCCTGATAGATGCATTTGGTGGCCTCGAGACGGCCATCTCCATTGCCAAGGAGCTTGCCGGCCTGCCTGCCGATAAGGACGTCCGGCGGGTTGTTTTCCCGGCGCCAAAACCGTTCTTCGAGAGCCTTCTTGCCGATCAGGACTCATCAGAACTTCGTAGAGCTGAAATGCGGGCGGCGTTCATCGAATCCTTGCCCGAAGGTGCCCGCAAGGCGTTCCGATTCGTAGGCTCATTTAGCGACCTAGAACGGGGCGACGCATTGCTCATTTTGCCGTTTCATTTCGAAGTACGCTAAATTGCGCGTGAAGGTCTACTAAGGTTCGCGGTTATCATCCGCTGGCAAATTGGATTGCTTGCCGGCGGATCTTCTCCTATAATCCTCGAGAAGATTTACCCAAATCCGATCACTCGTTGCAGAAGGTGGTAGGCACATGCTGAAAATAATCCTTGGCATTATTGCCGGCTTTGTTGCTTGGAGCATTCTTTGGGTCGGCAGCGATCAAGTTTTGATGCTCTTATCGCCCAGATGGTACGGAGCGCATCAGCTAGAATTCGCGCGCGCTTTTCGCAATCAGGAGCCGTTTACAGCAGATGCCTTGGTTCTCGGTCTCAACCTAATGCGAGCTTTTGTTATTAGTGTTTTGTCGGGCCTCCTCTCAGCATTTGTTGCTGGAGAGAATCGAAAAGCACCGCTGTTTTTGGGAATTTTGCTTTTTGTCATTGGTCTTATCGTGGAAATCCTTATTTGGCAATATCTGCCCGTTTGGTATCACGTCGCATTCCTTCTGCTCATCATCCCGTCGACGTTGCTCGGCGGCCGCCTGAAATCGGTCGAGTAAGGCAATCGGTATCGGGCGATACTTTGGAGCCCGCAAATAAACCAGCCGATTTAGCAGCGCGACACTCTTTTCTGCGGATTCAAGGAGGCCGTCCGGAGGCAGATCTTCGCTGCGATGGTAGCAGGAATAGAAAATGCAGGGGAGCGGCTTTGCCGTTTCGTGAACCGTACAGCCAATACCGGCCTCGAATAGCGGACAGGAATACTTACCAGTGCTCCGGGAGAAAAGGATTTTGGCCTCGTGATCAACTCGTCCAAAAATTCTCGCTTGCAATTTGGGATCAAGTCGCTGGATTGATCGATAAATCGCCTCCGCCTCAAGCTCGGATATCTCCACATTGACAAAGTGCCGGTCAGTACAGCAAATTCCGGGGGTCATACATTTCGCACAAGGTTGAGCGCGAATTTCGTACTCGCCAGAAATCTTTGCGCGGAATTCATCGCGAATAGTCGCTAGCGATTTTATTAGCGATGATTTAGACTTTGCCCGCATAGGTCGAATTCCAGATCAAATTCTAAGCACGCCGCGAGATCAGCTATGCCGGAATAATTCACCTTAGTTTTTGACTCTGATCGATTTATAATGGATCTTGCCAACCCGGCGGCTAATCCAAAAACCCCATAGGATAAACTATTTTATCATGCGATGCCCATGCTTCATTATCCTAATATTTGCAATCTTAACGTCCGCATCGACCGCACTTGGCGATGAGATTATTTTCAAAAATGGCGATCGGATTACCGGAAACATCAAGGCCGTAGGCGATGATGTAATCGCCGTTGAAACCGAATATGCCGGCACGATAACAATAAAACGCTCAGCCGTCATCGAGATCCGCAAAAACGCGAGCCGAGCGACTGATCAGGAGGCGAAGCCGGCCGCCTCAAAACCCGCCGAAAAAGCGGATGCGGGCTCTGTCTTCTCCGGCCCCTTTTTTGGTCTTCTCGATAATTGGGACGGGAGCGGAAATTTTGGCTTTTCGATCTCCTCGGGAAACTCAAACAATTCGACAATGACAACGGGTCTTCGCGCAACCAAAAGCACCGGCAGCGAAAAATTAACCTTTTACGTCCGCAGTCTTTGGAATAGCACTCGAAGCCGTGGGCGAACAACAACAACACAGAATGCGTATTGGGGTGGCATTCGGTTTGACCGTAATTTTGGCCAAAATCTCTTTTCTTTCGTCTCTTATGATTTCGAACGCGATCGGCCAAAAAAGCTGAGTTTCCGATCGGTTCCCGGCGTCGGCATCGGAAGGCATCTCCGAAACAGCGATGAAAGCGTTATAGACATTATCGTCGGTGGCGCCTGGAATCGAACGTTTCAGGCAGGCCCGAATACGGATTCGCCTGAGGTTCTTACCGGCTTGGTAATGAAACAGCGTTTGAATCCGCGAGTCAAGTTTCAGAAATCGTTTACGTTTTATCAAAATGCAACCGATCTAAATGAATACCGTTTCCTACTCGATGCAACGATGAATATCGACGTAACCAGACGCGTCGGTTTCTACATAACTGCCGGCGATAGATTCAATAACGATCCCGCAGGCCGATCTCGAAAAAACGATTTCCTTCTAACGACAGGAATAAAATGGAGCTTCGGCTCAAAGCGTTAATTCGCCGGCCGTCAATTGCACCCGGCAATTAAAATGGTTCACAATAGGGAAAATTAAATTTCCGACAATGGGAGGCTGCAAATGATAAAAGAAGGCGTAAAAGCTCCGGATTTTACGGCAAAGGACCAGAACGGTAATAAAATAAAGCTCTCTGATTTTCGAGGTCAGAAAGTCGTCCTCTATTTTTATCCGAAGGATGATACGCCGGGCTGTACCAAAGAGGCGTGTTCATTTCGTGATTCGTTTTCAGATTTCGAAAAAAAGGGAATTAAAGTCCTCGGCGTATCGATCGACGATGAGAAATCGCACCGGAAATTCATAGAAAAATATAAATTGCCTTTTGATTTGATAGCGGACACGGACAAACACATCGTCGAGAAATACGGAGTCTGGGGCGAAAAATCGATGTACGGAAAAAAATATATGGGAACGTTGAGGAAAACGTTCCTAATCGACGAAGACGGCAAAATCGTGAAGATATTTGAAAAAGTGAACGTATCCGAGCATGCCGACGAGGTGATGAAAGCTTTTGAGGAGGGACAATGAAAAAGACCTTATTTTTAGGCGTTTTATTTGGAGTTGTGAGCTCGATCGTGATTTTATCGGCTGCTTGCACAGATGCGGCTCGGCCTCCTGTAGTGGTAAATAGCGGCGGCCCGACTCCTGCACCTGCCGGCGATCTTCACGACGACGATGCTCCGCGCATCAGTCTTGAAGAGGCAAAACGAGACTTTGACAACAAAACGGCTGTCTTTATCGACACACACTCAAAAGACCAATTTGACGCGGCTCATATTCCGGGAGCGATTAATATTCCGGTTAACCTCGCCAAGTTTAATTTAGACAAAATACCGAAAAGTAAAAAGTTAATTGCCTACTGCTCTTGAGCTCACGAGCATTCCAGTGCCAGTTTGGTATCTGAATTACGAAAATTAGGCTTTGAAAACGCATTTGCCCTTCTTGGTGGAACGCGGGCTTGGCGGGAAGCAGGTTATCCGATGGAGTCTACGCCTCCAGCAGAGCAAACCCCGAAGCCTGGCATCAAGAGGAAGCAGCGATAATCTCATCGCAGATTCGAACAGCAGCGCGGCCGTCCCATAGTGGCGGCCGTTTTCGATTGTTCGGCTCAAGGCCCGATTCAATAATGCGAAGCGCTTCGGTTACTATTCTTTCCGTATTAGTTCCGATTACCTTATTCGTCCCCATTTCGACCGTAACGGGCCGCTCCGTGTTTTCGCGTAAGGTAAGGCACGGAATACCGAGCGCTGTGGTTTCCTCCTGCAAGCCGCCGGAATCAGTTAAAACTAACTTTGATTGCGAAAATAGACGAAGAAAATCAAGATAGCCGAGAGGTTCTGTGAGGGTAATGTCGCCGGTTTCGATACCGCGTAAAGTTTCGCGAGTTCGCGGGTGAACGGGGAAAATTACAGGCACCCGGCGGGAAATTTCGCGCATTGCTGCGATTATCCGGCTGAGAGTTTCGGGGGAATCTACGTTCGAAGGGCGATGCAGCGTGACGGCAACGAATTCCCGGCTTTCGAGGCCGCATCTGCTAAGAATATCCGAGCGTTCAGCGCTCCGGAGGTTCGCAAGCAACGAATCGATCATTACATTCCCGACAAATCTGATTCTTCTCGAATCGATTCCTTCGTTTCGGAGGTTCTCTTCGGCGGTCGGCTCCGTAGTCAGAAGAAGATCTGCGATCGAATCTGTCAGAATTCGGTTGATTTCCTCCGGCATAGTCCTATCGCGTGACCGTAGACCTGCTTCGACATGAGCAACGCGAATACCTAGTTTTACTGCGACAAGTGCGCAGGCAATCGTCGAATTGACATCGCCTACAACGATTGTCCAATCCGGGGGCATTCCGGTCGCGATTGGTTCGTAGCCTAACATTATCCGAGCGGTTTGCTCGGCGTGCGTGCCGGAGCCGACGCCAAGGTTGTAATCCGGCTGCGGAAGGCCCAGCTCATCAAAGAACTGCGTAGACATAGCAGCGTCGTAATGCTGGCCGGTATGTATTAAGGTCGGGGAAAACTGCTTCGGCCGTTTTCGCATCTCGGAGAGGATGGGCGCGGCCTTCATAAAATTTGGCCTAGCCCCGACTATCAGGTGAACATTGAGCATTTCTACAGACGAACGATTCGTGCCTGGCCGCAATTTCGCGTATTTTCGTCGAGGGCGTTTCGGGTATCGACGATAAGTTTAGCGAAACGGCATACGCGGTTATACTCAATTCCCGAGTGATCGGTACAAATTACTACACAGTCTGCCTCGCTGACTGCCGCATCACTTAATTCAATGTTTTGTAGCGGCTCGCCGTCGCCGATCGTGTAGGCATGATCGAAGGTAACCTCCGGGACAAATGGATCGTGGTAATTTACAATTGCTCCGCGGGATCGAAGCAAATCGATGATTGACAAAGCTGGCGATTCTCGAATATCGTCAATGTCCCGTTTGTAGGCAACGCCGAGGATTAAAATTTTTGAACCTTTGACGGATTTCATTTCCTCATTGAGTGCATCGGAGATCAGGCTAACTACGTAGGCCGGCATTCCCGAATTGATTTTTTCCGCTAGTGAAATAAATTGTGAATCAAAGCCGTGCTGGCGGGCCTTCCACGAAAGATAATGCGGGTCCAAAGGAATGCAATGGCCGCCGATTCCGGGGCCGGGATAAAACGGCATAAAGCCAAATGGCTTGGTAGCCGCCGCCCGAACAACCTCCCAGGTATCGATATTGAGCGTATTGCAAAGACGAGCCATTTCGTTTGCCATCCCGATATTTATTGCACGAAACGTGTTTTCCCATAGCTTGCAGGCTTCTGCAACCCGCGCGGAGGAAACCATATGAACGTCGTTTACTATCGTTCCGTAGAGTTGTCCGGCGACCGCCGTTGAATCTTTACTGACGCCGCCGACGACCTTTGGGATATTTCCTGTCTGAAACTTCGGATTTCCAGGATCAACGCGCTCGGGCGAAAACGCAAGCAGAAAGTCATCGTCGAGCCGCAGTCCGGTTTCTTCGAACATCGGCAGCAAAACCTCATCTGTCGTTCCCGGATACGTTGTCGATTCAAGAATAATCAACTGTGCCGCGCGAAGGTGTTTTTTAATTTCTTCGCAAGCCGCCATTATGAAGGACATATCTGGATCCTTGGTCTTTCGCAATGGAGTCGGGACACAGATAATTATCGCGTCGCACTCTTTGAGTCGCTGAAAATTGCCGGTTGCGACAAGTTTTCCCGATTCGACGCCGTTTTTTACATCTTCGGCCCGAACGTCAACGATATGAGATTTGCCGTTGTTTACACCATCGATCTTTTTTTGATCGACTTCAAAACCGATTCCCGAAAAGCCTTTTCCGGCAAATTCGACCAATAATGGAAGGCCGACATAGCCAAGGCCAATTACGCCGATAGTCGCCTCGGCAGAGTCAATGAGTGCTTCCAGTTTTTCTCTTACCATTCGTTTATGGTGTTAATTTCGAGCTTTGAAATAATCTGCAAAATTTAAAATCAGGCGAATTTCATTTTGCTCACTTCAAACCGTATGGCAGCCAAAGGTATTTAGTCAAGCCAAGCGCGGATATATGTTAAAATCGCTTCTGCGCTTAAGGCAAAACGCGATAGCGAACGCCTTAGATTCGTAACATTTAGGGCATTGTATGGGTTTCGAGATTGTATCATCAAATCCCGTTGTTAAGACGTTGCTCGAAAGAGCCGCTCCGCGACCGGCCTGCCTTGCGGCAGCGCGCGGAATTCTCCCTTTACCGGAAAGTGATTTGCTCGAGGTATTAGTCGGTTTTGCCGAATCCGACGATGCCGAATTGTCAGCGGCCGCAAAAGAAACGCTAGCAACACGTGAAGAATCCGGACTTGAGGCTGCTCTTAGCCTTCCTGATATTCCCGCTTCGATCTTGGCGTATTTTGCAAGGTCGAATGAAGTTTCTGCCAAAGCGCAGGAAATCGCAATTCGAAATCCACGAACGCCTCCCGAAGCTATCCTAGCCTTTGCCCGGACAACACAAAACGGATCGCTGCTGGAATTATTGTCCTACAATCAGCAGCTTCTGATTCAAAATCCGGCGATTATCGATGCAATATTACAAAACGATTCGAGCACAAAAGAGGCCGAGCGCAGAGTAACGGAAACAAGGCGTGAGTTCTTTGAAAAAGAACGGGGGCTCCAGCAAATTGCCAGCGAACTTCGCGCACAGGGGAAAGAAGCCGCGGCACAGTTTCTTGAAAAGGCAGAATTTGCGCAAGATCCCGAGAAAGCCGGGATCGATTTGGATGATGCCGCTTTTATCGCCTCTTTGATCGAATCCACCGATAGCGAAGTGGACGATTCTTGGATGTCGCTCGAATACATCGAAGAGTTTTACGAAGAAACCGAAGAGCAGCGGCAAGCAATCGTTTACAAAATTCTCGGCGAACTTAGAATCGAATCCGACGATGTCCCGACGGAGCGGATTTCTACCCTGAACCGAATCTTGAAAATGGGTATGAAAGATCGCGTCCGGCTAGCGATGAAAGGCGACCGCGAAGCCCGAAACATCCTGATACGCGATCCTAATCGAATCGTGGCGAAGGCAGTTATCCAAAACCCACGAATTACCGAACAGGAAGTTGAAAAAATCGCAGCAATGCGTTCGGTTTCCGAAGATATCCTTCGGGAAATTGCCAGCGATCGCCAATGGTCACGAAGTTATCAAATTGCACACAACCTGGCACGCAATCCACGCACCCCGATTGCTAATGCAATGAACATACTCCCGCGATTGCAATCCCGTGATTTGCAGGCTTTGGCAAAAAACAAGAACGTTTCGGATGCCGTCCGGAAACAAGCCGAACGCCTCTCGCGGGCCCGAGTCGGAAAGTAGCTCACGACGCGGTGCAATAGCTCTGCTCCTCCGGATTTGTTAAGATTTTGCTTTGAAAGATCGAATGGCCGAATTTTTCACCAAGCTGAAAATTACTTTCGAAATGATCAAATTCGAGCATACGCTCTTTGCTCTGCCCTTTGCATTGCTCGGCGCGATACTCGCCGCGAATGGCTTCCCGTCGAAGTGGCAGACGTTCTGGATAATCGTTGCAATGGTAGGAGCACGCTCGGCAGCGATGACTTTTAACCGTATCGCGGACCGCGATCTGGACGCAAAAAATCCGCGGACCGCAAACCGCGAACTTCCGACAGGAAAAGTTTCGCTTAATTTTGCGTGGTTATTTCTGTTTGTCTCAATCGCGATTTTCCTAATTGCCGCTTGGTCGCTAAACTGGCTGACTTTTCTTCTTTCGCCCGTAGCGTTAATCAGTATCCTCGGTTATTCCTACGCAAAGCGGTTTACAACATTTTCCCATCTGATGCTCGGATGGGCGCTTGCAATTTCGCCGACGGCCGCCTGGATTGCAGTCCGCGGAACAATCGATTCGGAGATTCCACTTCTGCTATCGCTCTTCGTCCTGATGTGGACGGCCGGTTTTGACGTTATGTATGCCTGCCAGGATGCGGAATTTGACCGGCGTTTGGGTCTTTACTCAATTCCTGCGCGCCTTGGAGTTGGGCGCGCACTCTGGATCGCCCGTATATTTCATTTTCAGGCCTTTTTAGTTCTCTTGCTGCTTCTCGCTTTCACAGGTTTTGGCTGGCCCGCCTATCTCGGCGTCGGCGCCGTAGCCGCTCTTCTTATTTACCAGCATCTTCTGATTCGCGCGAGCGATCTGTCCCGGATGAATGCTGCTTTCTTTACAGCTAATGCGTCCGTTAGCATCATTCTTCTCCTTAGTTTCGGCACAGCTCTTTTTGTTTCCAGTCCTCTGCGATAAAAATGAAACCGATCTGGCCAGACATTTCGCATAGCTTAAAAGCACGAATCGAGTCGGTCGGAAGGCGCCGAACGTACGTGCCTGACGAAATTATCTATCTCGAAGGAGAGCAGGCTGAGTTTTTACCGATAGTAATGTCGGGCCGCGTAAAAATTTGCCATCCTTACAGCAGCGGTCAAGAGGTAATCATCGCGTTATTTGCCTCCGGTGAAGCTTTTGGTATTCCTCCGGTATTCGATCGGGAGCCGTATCCGGCCAGTGCATTTGCGATGGATGAGACCACGATACTTGCCGTCGACCGAACCGATGCGGTGAATCTCTTTGCCGAATCCAACGAATTTGCGTTTGCGATCGTCGAGTGTATGTGTCGCATGCTGAGGGATAAGACTGCGATTATACAAAGTCTCGCAACAGCTTCTGCTGAGAGGCGCGTAGCAAGCGTTTTGCTACGCTTAGCAGAAAACACTAAAACTGGCGTCCCGATCCGCGTTACCTTACGTAGGCGGGAGATAGCCGAGATGGCGGGGCTCGCAACGGAAACGGCGATTCGCACAACTGGGAAGCTCGCTGCACGCGGCTTATTGAAAATTGAGCGGGGTAAAATCATTGTTGAGGCAACACAGCCACTGCGCGATTTCTTGGCTAAGTAAAATGGATTGCTCTGCATATATTTGCGATCATACGTTCTGAGATTTGGGCAGCTCTCCACTTTAGATTCTCCGCATTCGGCCCTTCGAAAAGACCATCTACCGCACCGCAGAAAAGTTCTAACCAGCGTTCAAAATGCGCTTCACGAAGCGGTTCTTTCATCGCGAGCTCTCGATGAATTACCATTGGGTTGCGTCCACGAGCGACATATTTTCTGGTTCCGAAGATCACTCCTTCCCAGAAATCTCCTATTATGGGTAGGTGTTCGCTAAGGTCCATTTTCGCAACATCGGTGAAAATATACCCGATCGTCTTATCTGCAAACGCACACCGATAGAACTCCTCCATCAATATATCAATGTCTCTGCGATTTAAAATGTCTCTTTTTTCGATCACCATATTTTGCTCTTTCGAACTATGCCAGAAGCCTTGCGGTTGCAAGCTCGGTCTCAGGAACGCGTCCTTGACCGGGCCTGAAAAAAATTAGGCCAAGCGCAAACCAGACAAAGGCTGCTGCCCCAACGCCGAAAACAGTGTCGCCGAGCATGCGCATCCACCTTAGAATCTGCATAATCTCAGTCTGCATAAATTCTGGGCTTCTGGCTGACCAATAGCCTTGCGATACAGATTGGTAAGTCTGTAGTAGTCCAATCGGCAGGAGGCTGAATAGTATTTCCATCATCATTCCGATATTGATAGACCAAAAGGCAAATCCCAGTAAACGCGTATTCCATTTGCGCTCGGGATCCATTGCCCGCAAGCAAAAAAGCATCAACCCTAGGCCGAGAGTACCATAAACGCCATAGAGTGCGCCGTGCGCGTGGACGGCAGTTGTATTTAGCCCTTGCATATAGTAAAGAGCGATCGGCGGATTAATCATGAAACCAAAAACGCCGGCTCCAACAAGATTCCAGAACGCCACTGCTACAAAGAAATAGACAACCCATTTGTATTGGGCAAGCCAATGCCGAGCCTGTGAATGACGAATATTTTCAAGCGCCTCGTATCCGACAAATACGAGAGGTACTATCTCCAAAGCACTAAACACCGAACCGAATGCAAGCGCGACGGTGGGTGTTCCGGCGAAATAAAGATGGTGAAGCGTGCCGATTATACCTCCGCTCAAATAGATAGTTCCGGAAAGAAATGCAGCGTATGCAGCATGCGCCGGGTCGATGACCTTGAGCTTAACGAAAAGGTAAGCTATTACAACTGTAGCAAAAACTTCGAAATAACCCTCGACCCACAGATGGACGACCCACCATCGCCAATATTCTACTGCAGTAATGTGTGACCGCATTCCCCAAAAAAGGCCCGGTGCATAAAACAGGGCAATACCAGTTGTGGACAAAAGGTAAATTAAAATAAGCGAGCGACTTTCTTCGCCCCGCTTGATGGCGGGAACTGCGGCTCGTGCAATCAGAAAAAGCCACAGCAAAAGACCAATAAAAAGTGCAATCTGCCAAACCCGGCCAAGATCTACATATTCATAGCCCTGGTGCCCGACCCAGAACCAAAGGTCTCCGCTGCCAAGCTTATGCATAACGCTCGCCCATTGGCCAAACATCGATCCCACCACGACGATCAGCAAAGCTCCGAATAGCACATCCACGCCGAGCTTCTGCAGTTTTGGCTCATAACCGGCAATGAACGGGGCAATAAACAAACCGGCGGCGAGCCATGCGGTCGCAATCCAGAAAATACCGAGCTGCGTGTGCCACGAGCGGGTTACAACGTATGGTAGATAATCAGCCAACGGAATACCGTAAAGGCCACCACCTTCGACACCGTAATGCGCCGTAATGATACCCATCGCTATTTGCAGAAGAAACAGCACAGAAACTACCAGGAAGTATTTGACAGTCGATCGTTGTGACGGCGTCAGTTTCGTCCCGATCAGCGGATCAGAATCCGGAGTGTCAGAGTCCGGGGCGCTTTTATGCCAACCGGCATAAAACCAAACCATCGCCCCAATACTTGCAATCAGCATAATTACGCTGACTCCTGTCCAGACGATCGCTGAACTGGTCGGGACGTTTCCTACTAGTGGCTCAGACGGGAAGTTACTCGTATAAGAAATCGTATCTCCAGGTCGATTTGCGGCTGAGGCCCACGCAGTCCAAAAAAAGAACGCGGTTAGTTTGCGCAATTTTACGGGGTCGCTTTGAGCTCCCTTTTGAATCGCGTAAGCGCTATTACCGTTTGTAAAAATATCCGTGTAATGCAACAGAATTTGATCAAAAGCTTCCGCACGCACGGGATCAATATTTAGGTCCTCCGTCGCGGTGTCGTACGTATTAGTTCGAACAAGATTTTCGAGCCGCTGCCGAAGCATTGCTTTTTCTTCGCTGTTAAGCTCAAGGTACTTGGTACCAAATTCGGCAGTGGACCATTTATCGAGAACATAGACGGCCTCACGATGCAAGTAATCCGCAGTCCAATCTGGAGCGACATACGAACCGTGTCCCCATACCGAGCCAACCTGCATTCCACCCATTGCCTGCCAGATATTTTGGCCGTCGGAGATATCGCCTTCATGCACCAAAATAGGGCCATCGCGTACAACCGCGCGTTTTGGAATAGGCGGTGCCTGACGGAAAATTTCCGCCCCAACCCATCCCAACACTGCGAACGAACCAAGGAAAATACACGCAAAGATAATCCAGAGTTTTTTCATTTCGGATCTCCTACTTTCACATTCTCTCAAGGGATATTCGTGGACGTTCCGGAATTTCCAATTAAAGCCATCTAAACTTTTACAACAAACTATATCGGCACGTTGCGTTAAAAAAAATGATTTGCATCACAAACCAAACTAAAACTCGTATACTTTCGAGCGTTTGCGTGCAAGGTGTAGGTGACGTGTTCGGTTTGGCTACGCGGCTTAGCATCGGAGTATAATTGCTGTATCGATGGCGACAGAACTCCAAAGACGGACAGCCGAAATAATCAAAAGATTGAAAAAGGCCTATCCGCTTGCGCGAGTTGAATTGAATTTTTCTAATCCGTTTGAGCTTCTTATCGCATCGATCCTCGCAGCTCAGAATACCGACGCAAACGTAAATTCAGTCACCCGGACCCTGTTTCGAAAGTATCGCGGGCCGAGCGATTTTTTTGCTGCGGATTCCGCCCAGCTTGAGCGCGATATTTATTCGACCGGTTTCTTTCGGCAAAAGGCGCGGGCAATCAGGGCCGTTTCAAAAGCTATACTCGAGGATTTCAATGGCAAGCTCCCAAATTCGATGGAAGAGATGCTCCGGCTTCCCGGAGTCGGACGTAAAACAGCAAACGTCGTCCTCGGCGAAGCAATGGGCGTTGTGGCCGGGATTGTCGTCGACACGCACAACATACGTCTTGCGGGACGGCTCGGTCTATCGCGGCAAAAGACGGCGGAGAAAATTGAGCGCGACCTAATGGCGATAGTTCCCAAACAGGATTGGATAAAATTTGGCCAATTAATTACGTGGCATGGCCGTCGAATCTGCAAGGCACGCACGCCCGAATGCGAGAAATGCATTTTGGAAGATATTTGTCCCTCAGCATATACTGCAAAAAAAGGCAAAACCGCTCGCCGGGTGCTAAAATAATTTAGGTATGACGTTTTCCTTCGATCCTAATCTCTACAGAATTTTTGAGAAAATTGAAGCGGGCGAAAGGCTTTCGTTCAACGACGGGCTCGCGCTTTTCAGCACAACCGACCTGAATGGCCTGGGCAGACTTGCCGACTTCGTCCGCCGCAAAAAGCACGGTCGGACGACCTACTTCAACGTCAACCGGCATTTTAACCATACAAATATTTGCGTAGCGGATTGTAAGTTTTGCGGTTTTTATAGGCGCTCGCGAGCCGCAGATGCTTATACGCACACGATCGAGGAAGCGGTTGAAATCGCACGCCGAGCTGTGAACGAAGGAGCAACGGAACTTCACATCGTCGGTGGACTCAACACAAAATTGCCGTTTCAATATTACACCGAGCTTTTTTCTACCTTAAAACGCGAATTCCCCTTGCTGCACCTGAAAGCGCTGACGATGGTCGAGCTAGATTTTTTCGCACGCTTTTACAAAATGTCCGACGAAGAAGTGATCGAGCGGCTGAAAGCCGCAGGAATGGATTCCTGCCCCGGCGGCGGTGCTGAAATCTTTGCCGAGCCGACTCGTTCGCGGATCTGTGACCACAAATGCGATGGTGACCGCTGGCTCGAGCTCGCGGGTAAGGTGCACAAGGCTGGACTTAAGACAAACGCAACGATGCTTTACGGCCATATCGAAACCATCGAAGATCGGATCGATCACCTCGCCCGATTGAGAGAGCAACAGGACAAGACGGGCGGGTTTCAATGCTTTATTCCATTGGCATTCTATCCGCCCGGCACAGCGCTTTCGTCATTGCCCGGACCTGATGGCATCGACAGCTTAAAGACAATCGCCGTCTCGCGGTTGATGCTCGACAACTTCGAGCACATTAAGGCCTACTGGGTAATGCTCGGGAAAAACCTTGCACAGGTTGCGCTCCACTTTGGCGCAAACGACCTCGACGGAACGATCACCGATGGAGGAGAACTCACCCATAGCTACTCGGTTGAATCGGGTGGCGAAGTCAAAATGACGAAGCAGGAGATCATGGAATTGATCCGAGGCGCCGGCTTTGAGCCAGTCGAGCGGGATACGGTGTATAACCGGGTCGATACCGCGACGGCTTGAACGTCTTCACAAAAACTTCCACCTCGGCGAAGGGCAAACTAGAAATAGCTTATTAAAAAGTCCCGAACTCCGTTGATAACATTGTCTCTGCCCTGGCTGCTCTTCAAAGGAATTTATTCGTCAGCGTCTGACGTTTTCGTTTTCTCGACGAATTCGACGAATCGACTGATTTCGCTGATAAGTTCAGGAATGACCGGAAGCGTCGGATCGCTGTAGGATGCTCCCTGTTTTACTGGATCGGCTGGAACAGCCTTTAGGACATGGTTCATCCCGTTAATCAACGACATCTTTGCCAATGGGTTGGCGCGAGCGAGCAGTTCGGCATCCCGAGTGGTTATCTGCATATCTGTCGTGCCTTGCAGAATCAGCACGGGAACAGTAAGTTTTGCAATTTCCTTTGCCGGGTCCAAGCGGAGCCATGAAATCATATATGGCTGCACACTCGGCCGGAAAACAACCTCTAATACCGGCGGAACGGACGCGACAGTTTTGCCTGAAATAAGCTGGCTAACAATATCCTCCGCCGACTTCATTACATCGGGTGGTAATTGCTCTCTTAACTGTTCAAGAAGGATCTCTCCGGTGGGACGACCCGCACCGGCAATCGATATGAATGCATCTGTATTGGATTTTCTTGCTGCGACCATACCGATCAAAGAACCTTCGCTGTGCCCGGCGATCGAAACGGTGGAAAACCGTTTATCGCGACGCAGCTTTTCAGCCCAGAGAACCGCGTCATCAATGTAAGTATCGAAAAGAAGGTCTTCTTCGCGCGGCATCTTTCCTATTTTTTGAGCGGCTAACATCATTTCCCTGCCGCTTTCGCCTATCCCGCGTTTGTCATACCGAAGCGCGGCGATACCGCTCGAAGCGAGGCCTTCGGCCAGCAATTTAAGACTGTTGTTGGGGCCTTTCAACATCCGAGAATTGCCGTCGCGATCGGTCGGCCCCGAACCGGCTATTATCAAAACTACCGGCACCTTTTTTTCCGTTTTTGGAACCAGCAGCGTGCCGTATAAATTCCCATCGGAAGTTGCAAGCTTAACTGCCTCCTCAATAATCGGTATCTTTTTGTTGCCAGCGTCTCCCGATGTTTTCGTCGCTTGTCCCGCCGCTGCCCCGCCAATTAGCGCAAACACGCAGGAAATTGCAGACAGCCTCGATATTGAAAAATGCTTGTTCATTATTTACTCCTGATTAAGCTAGGCTCAGGTTGTCGTTATTATTAGTTCAACTTCGCTTTTACGTCAACATCTTTCTAGTGCCAAAAAGCGTTGTACGTCTTGCCGCCGTGACTTCGCCTAAAAGAGTTAGGGCGGCAACACCGATGGGTGGAACGTTCAGGACTTATTTTTTAACAAAAAAATAGTTGACATTTTTCGCCGGGCGGGGCGGTATTATGCTTTGCAATTTCAGCAGAAGGAGGAAAGACAGGTGATTACTTTCAAAGACTTTAGGAGAAAAAGAAGATTTTTAGCGGTAAAGCTCTTAGCTGTTTTGCTATCGCTTGTTATTCTTAACGAAAGCAGCGATGCCCAAAAAAACAGGAATATATTAATTTTACAGTCAAAGACAGAAAACTTGTTGACCTCTCGAAGAAAGCGACACAAGAATGTAGTGGGTCAGTTAGGAAAGAAAGCGGACTTACGTTTGTGGAGGTTAGATTTCAGCCGCAGTTTTTATCAAAAGCCGAAGAAATCGCGCAAGTTTCGAAAAACGTGGTTGAAAAGATACAATAAATTTTGTCACCGCTTTCTTTGAGTGGAGTCCGTTTTTATTTGCTTCAAATGGACAATGCGCCGAAAAGCTACAAAATAGTTTTGCCCAAGCAGGATAATCTTTTCCTTTATTTGGAAGTCTTTAGCAAACCAGCAAGTCTTAATTTAGAGTGCGCTCAAAATGAGGAATTTTGCAAAAGCCTGTATAAATCAATTCCGCACGAGATTACTCATTCGGCTTTGGAAGAAGTGATTAGCCACGATAAGAGTCGCTGGTTTGAAGAGGGCTTGGCAAATTATGTCGGGCTTGAGATTCATCGTCAATTTGCTCCGCAGATGCTAACGAGGGAAAAAGAAATTTCCGCTCAAGCCGTGCTTCACCGCGAAGAAATACGGCAAAGACTTTTCGGCTGAGATCATGGTCGTTGGTTTGATTGGGTCTATATGTTTCTCTTTATGAGAGAAAAGGGCGCGATGCGCTTACTCGAAAAATATGTAGCGGCTCAAGAGTTGATTCGCTTGATGATTGAAGAATCGAAGAAGAGGGGCGTTGACCGTCCACTAACAGTTTTATTGGAAAAGCTAAAACAGAGCGCTGCGCAAAAGGGCAAACCAGCAACCGGAGAAGAATTGATTGCGGCAATCAGTGAGTATCTAAAAGTTGACGTTCGGACCTTAGGCAGATTGGACGAGCAGACGCAGCAAAATTTAGTTCAGGAAGCAACCGAAATACTTGCCAAAGAGAGAGACACCCAAAATTCGCAGACTAATTTTGGTAGGGAGTCGATGTTCATTTCAAAGTATTATGCCTTGAATGTCCTGGCAAGTATTGACGAAATCTCGCTTTCGGAAGAATGGATAAAGTTTCTCATCGAGATTGTGTACAACGAAAAGGAAGACTATTTTATACGAACTTTAGCCGCCACCGCTTTAGCGCGTCGGGTAAATCACCTTAACTTTGATAAAACTCTGGAACAATTGCGGGAACCAAATTCACTTCCTAATAAAAAGAAGCTGGATTCCATCAAAAAAGATCTACAAAAAAAGTCTTTACGGCCGGCTCCAAGATAGTCTGTTATGACAAGGCACTGGAGAAGGCGACAGGTGAACTTCAACCCGAAGATCAAACACCGGATCAAATCGCCAAGCGTTTGGCATTTAATGTCGATAATCAGATTGTCTATAATCCTTCAGACATCAGAAATCCTAAGGAATCATCTCTGCGACCCTTACGCGCGACGGCAAGGTAAAAAAGGGCGCGCCGAAGATAGAATCGAACGATTGAGCATTAGTTTATCTGGAGACCGCAAACCACCTCTGAAAACGGAACGCCGAATTCTTCCAGATTAAAACAAGCCCCGGATCGAATGCGTTCACGCAAAACATCACAAGAATCACCCGATAATTTTCGTTTATTTGTGAAAGCTGGCGAAGAAATATTTTTCGCCGATGCAACAGCCCAGGCATTGCACGATCTTTTGCGGCGGCGTCTTGAGTAAGACCTTCCTCGACATCCGGAGATAAAATAGGTCGTCAAGGAGACGAAAAAAAAAGAAACCTGATTTTTAAAATGCGGTGATCGAAACTTTTTACCGTCGTCGTAAAAGGCTCTGTAGAGCGCAAGGCTAACCTCAGGCCTGCGGGGTGCCGGGATATCACGTCGCCGAAGAATTAAACGGCAACAAAAGCAGAGCGATTGGCCTTGAACCATTCGGCAAATTTGGGTATGCCATCGTCGATTTTTGTCTGCGGGTTGTAACCCAAAAGACTTCGAGCTTTTGAGATATCGGCAAACGTCACCGGCACATCGCCCGGCTGCATCGGAAGGCGCTCGATGATCGCCTCTTGGCCAAGATTCTCTTCGAGAAGCGAAATGAGACGGTTGAGATCAACGGTTTGCGATTCCCCGAGATTGAAAATTTCGAAATCCGTCGATTCGTAATCGATCGCTGCTCTGACGCCCTGAATTATATCGTCAACGTAGGTGTAGTCGCGTCGTGTGGTGCCGTCGCCAAAAACTGGGATCGGTTTTCCTTCACAGATCATCCGCGAAAATTTACAGATCGCCAAATCGGGGCGTTGCCGCGGGCCGTAAACTGTAAAAAACCTAAGGCAGATCGTTCGGATTCCGTAAAGGTGAGAATACGTGTGGCAAAGGTGCTCGCCGGCAGCCTTTGTAGCGGCGTACGGAGAAATAGTTTGCTGAATCTTGTCGTCCTCTGAAAATGGAATTTTACTGTTTATTCCGTAGACCGAGCTGGACGAGCCAAAGATAAACCGCCGGATCTTGTATCTGCGCGCTAGCTCGAGAAGATTCAGCGTTCCGTTGACGTTCGTTTCGGAATAAAGCAGCGGCTCCTCCAAAGAAGGCCTGACCCCGGCCCTTGCAGCAAGATGAACGATAATATCCGGACAAAATTCCGAAAAAGCCAAAGCAAGAGCCTCAGGAGAGCGTATATCGACCTGAAAAAAAAGAAATTTGCCGATCGTGGCGAGTGTTGCTAGATTATGACGTTTGAGTAGCGGCGAATAGAAATCGTTCAAATCATCAATAATTGCGAGGTTGAATTTACCTTCCAATAGCAGATTCTCTGCAAGATGCGAGCCGATAAAACCTGCCCCGCCGGTAATCAGAATATTTTGTCTCACTGTGTCAGCCGTTCTCCGATATTTGGTGAGTTCGATCTTCTATTTTCTTCAACGTGTCTTTTCCCTAAGCTTGGCTTTCTGCTGCCGCGGCCGCGACGCTCCTGATTTGAGATACAAGATTTTAAAGTCGAAAAAATCTTTGAGAAATCAATTTGCTAATGATAAAATGCGAAAAACTTCGGTGCAAGCCTAGCTCGTTGAAAAAATACGCCTAAACTAGAATCGATTCTATGATGCCCCAATCTTTCTCTCGCGTTTGTTTTCTGCTGTCTTTAATTTTTGTTCTCGTCGCCTCGCCCGTGGCTTTTGGCCAGAAAAAAATGGACCGTATCGAGCGCGAGCGGTTGAAAACGATGCTGCGCGTCGTAAAAGAAACCGTAAAGGACAATTATTTTGACCCTTCGCTAAAGGGTATCGATATCGACGCGAAATACCAGAAATCGGTCGATCGAATTGACCAGGTTGATTTTACCGGACAGGCTCTTGGAGTTATTGCCCAATTTCTCGCCGACTTTGATGATTCGCACCTTTTCTTTTTGCCGCCGGCGCTGACAACCAGCGTTGAATACGGATGGCGCGACGCTTTTTTTGGCGATAAATTGGTCGTCTGGCTTGTCAAACCGGGAAGCGACGCCGAGGCAAAGGGCCTCAAACGCGGGGACCAGATTCTCTCGATTGAGGGTTTCACGCCCGTAAAAAAGGAAATGTGGAAAGTCCGGTATTTTTACAATGTCGTTAGCAAGCGGAGCCTGATCCGACTTAAAGTCCTTAGCCCGGGCGATTCGGCGCCCCGCGATCTGGAAATTGCGTCCAAAATAACAAAACTTCCTCGGGCGATTGACCGAAACACCTTATTTACAGTATTCGACACATCCGGTAAATCCGACATCGAATACAATTACTTCAAGCCGATCGGAAATATAATGGTCTGGAAAATGCCCAGCTTTAGTATCGAGCCTGCAGATATCGATACAATGATCGGAAAAGTTAGATCTTCGCCCAATTTGATTCTCGATCTTCGCGGAAACGGCGGCGGATTGGTAAAAACGCTCGAGCGGCTCACCGGTTGGTTCTTCGACCGCGATATCAAGATTGCCGATTTAAAAGGGCGGAAAAAGATGGACCCGATGGAAGCAAAATCAATGGGCCAAAGCGTGTATAAAGGCAATCTGATTGTATTGCTCGATTCGCAGTCGGCCTCTGCAGCAGAAATATTCGCGCGTGTTGTTCAGTTAGAGCAGCGCGGGGTGGTCCTCGGTGACGTTTCCGCCGGCGCGGTCATGCAATCTGTACGTAAACCGTTGTCAATGGGCGGAAATGATGAAATATTATACGGCGTAAGTGTGACCAATGCAGACGTTATTATGTCCGACGGGAAAAGCCTTGAACACGTCGGTGTAATACCCAATCAGATTGTCTTGACTACGCCGTCCGACCTGGCAGCGAACCGCGATCCGGTACTAGCAATGGCAGTAAAGCTCCTCGGTGGCGACATTACACCCGAGCAGGCCGGCAAAATTTTCCAGTACAAATGGAGAGAATCCGGAAATAACGAAATTATCGAAATAGTCGTAAATTAACCGATTGCGGATTTAGTCAAGCCGCCCGTTTTGCGAGTAGTATTTATGGAGGAGCTCTTCAAGAAATCCTTCGTACGAAAAGTTTGCCGCGTCATAGCGCGGTCGAAGGCGTAACATCAACGGAATCGCAATACGCCAGGCCATCCATTCTCTTCGGCGTAGGTCGAAGTTTTCCCGCTGGCGAAGAAAGGCTTCGATAACTTCGATCTCGTTTTCTCCGATATTGCGGATATCCGCAGTAAATTGCAGACGCGGCATTTGCCGCCTCATCGCAGAGTCGAACTTTGCGTCAGCAAATGCTTCGGCGAACGTCGGCGCATCGGAAACGCGCTCGCGAACGACGACTGTCCCTGCAAAGAGATCTCCGATTCGCTGATCTCGACGACTGGCGAAAGCGGAAATCAAACCGACCGAATAGATCGGGACAATAAATCCCGGCATCGCATCAAAGCCTCGCAATAGGTTTCGTGCGGCTGCTTCCCAGAGTGTTACCGGTCGGCCGTCTTCGCGTATTACGCGAAGTTTCATCAATCGTTTCCCGGGCGTTTGCCCGCTCCAGAACCACTCAAAAAAAATGAAATAGCCAACGAAGATTATAAAGAGCAGAAAAATCATCGTCGCTATAAGCCAGTTTGGCAAATCCGACATATCTGGCACGGCTGCTTCTGGCGAGATAAGGCCAAAGATTATAATGACCGCGATTAACGACCCGAACTGAATTGCATGATCGATAGCGACGGCGATAAACCGGTTCCCGATCGAAGCAAGGGAAAATTCAAGAATTACTCTCTCTGGCGTTTCTATGATCAGCGTTTCTTCGGTTCGGATCATCGGACTTTCAGCTAACGATTCTACCACCGCAGCCGTCAGACTTCACGCTTTCTGCTTGTAATTTGGCCTCGCGGTTACATATACTCTATTACCGATGCCGATTTCTCTTTTAGATTGGCAATTGAAAAAATGTCTGAGCTGAAACCAAAGATTGTTCGCGGAAACTTGGACGCCTCACGTCTTAGGGTTGCGATCGTCGTCAGTCGCTGGAACGATCTACTTACCTCACAATTACTCCGTGGAGCCCTCCGCGGACTCGAAGGTTGCGGCGCGGGCGAAGATCAGCTTGAAGTGCTCGAGGTTCCGGGTGCATTGGAGCTGCCGCTTGTTACATTGCGAGCCGCCGAGAGCGGGCGATTCGACGCCGTCATTGCCCTTGGCGTCGTAATTCGGGGCGAAACTCCGCATTTTGAATTCGTGGCCGGTCAGGCGGCCAGCGGAATTGCTTCAGCCTCGCTGTCGTCCCGAACCCCGATCGCTTTCGGTGTTGTAACTGCAGACACGGTCGAGCAGGCCACAAATCGCTGTGGTTTGAAATCCGGTAATAAAGGCTATGAAGCTGCCCTTGCCGCAATCGAAATGGCAAACTTGTTGAAAGCGGCAGACCTTGCCGGCGCCGGTCAACAAAAAGAGAAAGCTTTTCCTCATGTCGTTTGAAAAGGAAGAAAAGGTTTCTGGTACCAGACGAAAGGCCCGCGAAAGTGCATTGCAGATGCTGTTTGCCGCCGACATCGCCCGGTCGGTTGATGACCGTCTGATCGATTCATACTGGGCCGAGCTTGGCGATGGAAACCTCGATGAAAAGACCAAGGGCTTTGCAAACAAGGCGGTCAATGGAACACTTGCAAACCTTTCGACGATAGACGATAGAATTCGCTCGCGCGCCGAGCATTGGCGTATCGAGCGTATGGCGATTGTTGACCGGAATATCCTCCGCCTCGCAGTTTACGAATTTCTCTTCGAGGACACGCCAAAAACCGTTGTCATCAACGAAGCACTCGAAATTACCCGCCGCTTTTCGACTTTTGAGGCAACACAGTTCATCAATGGTATCCTGGACGCGATAAAACTCGACCTCGAAAGTGAGGCCGGGCCTAAAACCGCCAGCGGTGTTTTCGGATCCGCACTCTAGCACTGCTATTTCGGCAAGGCTTATCTTTTGCCCCAGATTGCGATAAACTGATTAAACACAGTTGAATCGTTTCGAGGTCAGTAATAAAGTGAGCCAGAAAATTTCCGATATATCCACCTACATTGCCGAAAACTTTGGCGCAAACGCCAGTTACGTCGAAGGGCTGCTCGCACGCTATCAGGCCGACCGAAATTCGGTTGATGAATCATGGCAATCGTTTTTCGCCGAAATGCTTGGATCGGTACCGACTGCGAATCGACCCGCGGCCGAACAAAAAACTCAACCTTCGCCAACTCGGGCGCAAGCCGCGGCAGAGAGTACTCTCGGCAAAAGCGACGATGCTCGTCCAATCGTCGGCCCGGCAAAAAAAATCGTCGAGAATATGGAAGAGAGCCTTTCGGTTCCGACGGCGACCAGCGTCCGGACGATACCGGTCAAACTCCTCGAGGAAAACCGCCGAATCATAAATGACCAATTGGCAAACCGCGGGCTCGGTAAAGCCTCCTTCACGCATTTTATCGCATGGGCAATTGTCCAGGCCGTAAAGGTATATCCGCGAATGAATCATAGCTTCGCAGTCGTTGGCGGAGTACCGTCGCGTATCGAACAAAAAAACGTAAACCTCGGAATTGCGATCGATATCGAGAAAAAGGACGGTTCGCGAACGCTCCTCGTTCCAAATATCAAAGGCTGTCAGGCAATGACATTTGCCGAATTCTTTAGTGCGTATAACGACACCGTCGGCCGTGCCCGCGAAGGGAAGCTCGAAATTGCCGATTTTCAGGGCACCACGATCTCAATCACAAATCCTGGCACGATTGGAACTGTTGCCTCCAGCCCGCGGCTGATGACCGGGCAAAGCGCAATCATCGCGACCGGTGCAATCGAATATCCCGCGGAATATCAAGCAATGACGCCCGCTGCCCTGTCTCAACTCGGCATTAGCAAGGTTATTACCCTGACCAGCACTTACGACCATCGCGTCATTCAAGGCGCCGAAAGCGGATTGTTCCTCGCAAGGATTCACGAATGTTTGATCGGTAAGCATAACTTTTACGACCAGATCTTCCGAGATTTAGAGGTCAATTATCCTCCGCTTCGCTGGGCAGAAGATTATAACCCTTCGCTGCTTGGCGGCGATCGCTTTACTGAACAGGCCGAAAAGCAGGCGAACGTTCTACAGCTTATCAATGCCTATCGCACGCGAGGCCATCTTTTGGCTGATATTGACCCGCTCAATATGACGCGGCACGAAGCCTCGGAACTCGAACTCGAGACGTTCGGATTGACGATCTGGGACCTAGACCGCGAATTTATAACCGGCGGATTGCACGGCGAAAAAACAGCTACGCTGCGCCGCATCTTGGACATTCTGCGGCGCGCGTATTGCGGCAAAGTCGGAATCGAATATCGACATATTCAAAGCAAAGACGAAAAGGATTGGATCAGGCGGCAAATTCGCAACCATTTCGTAGATACAACACCGCTCGATCCGGCCATTCGGAAAGAATTGCTCAGTAAATTGATCGAAGCCGAACAGTTCGAACAATTTCTCCATCGTAAATATCTCGGCCAGAAGCGATTTTCCCTCGAGGGTTGCGAAACCGTTATTCCTATGCTCGATCGGATTGTCGAAGGCGCAGCAGATCGCGGCATCGAGGAAATCTACGTTGGAATGGCCCATCGCGGCCGGCTGAATGTGCTCGCAAACATTATTGGTAATCCGGAAACGGGCGATATGGCAGAGCGTATCTTCACGGTTTTCGAAGGAACTGTGCATCCGGCATTTCCCGCCGACGAAGGCGACGTAAAGTATCACCAGGGAGCAGTTAGCGAAAAAATAACGAAAAGCGGGCGGAATCTGCGGATAGAGCTTGCCAGCAACCCGAGCCATCTCGAATTTGTAAACCCCGTCGTCGAGGGAATGACACGCGAAAGACAAGACGAATTGCGAAACGGCAAATCGATAACCCGCGAGGAAGCCTACGGACGCGTCCTACCGCTACTTCTGCATGGCGATGCCGCTTTTGCGGGTCAGGGAATCGTAATGGAAACGCTGCAGCTTGCAGGACTTCCCGGCTATCGAACCGGCGGAACGATTCATATCGTAATTAACAACCAAATTGGATTTACTACCTCCGCCGAAATGGGACGGAGCTCGATTTATTCTACCGATGCCGCTCAAATCACCCAGACGCCGATTTTCCATATCAACGGCGATGACCCGGAGGCTGCATACCGCGTTGTCCAAATTGCACTGGATTACCGCAAGGAGTTCCAAAAGGACGTAGTCCTCGACCTTGTCGGCTTTCGCCGCCTCGGACATAACGAAGGTGACGAACCGAGCTACACGCAGCCCCTGATGTATGCACGCGTAAAAATGCATCCAGGTACGCGGAAACTGTATTCAGACCGCCTCTTGCGCGAAAACGTAATCACCACGGACGAACTCGAGGAAATGACCTCGGCGGTCGTAAACAAATATGAAACGATCCTGGAGCGTGCCAAGGAGATTGCCTCCAGGAAAAAGTCCAATATTATGTTGCCACCGCCGAAAGCCGAAGAGGATGGCTCCGCGGTCTTTCCCTCCGCATCCGATCCAGAGACACTTAAAAAGGTATCGGAAAAGATCTCGCTCGTCCCCGAAACCTTCCACGTCAATCCCAAAATGGTCGGCCAGCTCGCCCGACGAGCCAAAATGGGAGCAGGCGAAGTTCCCCTCGATTGGGGATTTGCTGAAGCTCTCGCGATTGGCTCCCTGGTCCTGGAGGGCGTCGCAGTCCGACTCAGCGGACAGGATTCGGGTCGCGGGACCTTTTCGCAACGCCACGCATCGATGTACGACACCTTGACGGGAGAGCGCTGGTCGCCGCTTACCGAGCTTCGAAATCCAGATTATCCGAAAGCGCGTTTTTATGTCTTTGATAGCAGCCTCTCGGAAGCGGGCGTACTCGGTTTTGAATACGGTTACGCACTCAAAGCTCAGAATTCACTGGTCGCTTGGGAAGCACAGTTTGGCGATTTTGCCAACGGCGCGCAGGTGATCATCGACCAATATATCGCGGCATCTGAAGACAAATGGAATCAGCGCTGCCGGCTTGTTATGCTTCTCCCGCACGGTTACGAAGGCCAGGGGCCTGAGCATTCCTCTGCACGACTTGAGCGATTTTTGCAACTTTGTGCAGAAAACAATCTACAAGTTTGTTATCCAACGACACCGGCACAATATTTCCATCTACTTCGCCGCCAGGTGAAGCAGGAAATCGTCCGGCCTCTCGTAGTAATGACGCCAAAAAGCCTTCTGCGGCTGCCGGCGGCAAGCTCCGAGCTAAGTGAGCTGACCGAGGGCGGGTTCCGACCGGTTATCGACGATGCAGAGCCGACATCACCTGAACGGGTTTCGCGAATCGTTCTCTGCAGCGGCAAGGTTTATTACGACCTGCAAACAGCACGACAGACAACGCCCAACGAAGCAATTGCAATTGTGCGCCTCGAGCAATTCTATCCTTTCCCGAAAACGGCCCTTGCGGAAACACTTGCTCGATACTCGAACGCATCTGAACTCGTCTGGGCACAGGAGGAGCCGAAGAACATGGGCGGATGGACCTTCGTGGAGCCGCGGCTTAGCGAACTCACAGGTTCGCGGCCGCGTCTTTCCTATGCTGGCCGCGAGCCGTCGGCATCGCCGGCCACAGGCTCATACGTAATCCACGAATTGGAACAAAAGAAACTGGTCGAAACGGCCCTTGCGATTAGGGAACAATCCAGCCGAGCAAAAGACGCCGCTTGATTTTAAGCTGAAACATAGAAAAACGGAGCAGACTAAACGTCCGCTCCGTTTTTTGCTTAGGGCAAACGATCGCCGTTTTTAGCTAGTAAAGCACGGCGTCGTCGATCCTGAACGTAGTTGCAAGTGAGCTGTCCGTCGTTGCACGGAACTGGATCCGGACCGTTTGGCCCTTGTACGCGGCGACATTGAGCGATCGCTGCGTGTAGACTCCGGCGGAGGCCTTGTCTAGGTTGCTGTAGGTAGCGAGCGTGGAAAGCAATGTTCCACTGGAGTTTCTTACTTCGACAAAGAGTTTGTCATATTGCGTCGTTGTTGTAGTCTCGCTCGACGTTACGTTGAGCCAGAAGGTCAGTGTTCCGTTTGCGGTCGACGGAATCGTTACGGATTGATACGCCTGGCCACTGACGCTATTATTAACGCCAAGGTAAATGTAGCCAGTCCCGCTATGCGGATAACTCCCGTTCGCCGTGTAGAAATATCCCGTACCGGAGCCGACCCAAGGCGACGCGCTGCCTTCGAATCCGCCGTTGACAAGAAGGTTACTCGATGGAGTCGGGGAAGGAGTCGGCGTTGGCGTCGGGTTCGGATTCGGACAAGAGCCTACGCCGACGGCGCACCAAGCGGTCGCAATCGTGGTATATTGCTGGCTCGTTGAGCCAAAAAGGTCCGTTGCGGCATTTAGCATTGCGGTTCGTGCGCCGGAGAAATTCGTGCTCGATGTCATATATACGGTCAAAGCACGATACCAAATACGCGTTGCATCCGTAGGCCCAATTCCCGTCACCGTGACGCCGCTCAGATGATGCGTACCGCCGGCAACTGCCAAATAAAACGCCTTGTTTCCAATTCCGGAGTTAACATGGACACCTCCGTTGTCTGCCGTGCCCGTGTATCGTTCGGAATAATGATCTGGGTCATCGTCGGCCGTGTAACCGCTGTTCGGCGCAAGATGAGGATTATCCATATAACGGAGTGCATCGCCGGAAATGTTTGGTGTATAGGCCTGCTCGCCGATTTTCCACGTATCGGAGGTCACGGTTCCGCCGCGAGCATAGGTTTCGACCATCGATCCCATAACGTCGGACATCGATTCATTCAAGGCTCCCGATTCGCCCGAATAAGTAAGATTCGCTGTGTACTGCGTTACGCCGTGAGTCATTTCGTGTCCCGCAATATCGAGCGTTACAAGAGGTGTAAAGGTCGTCCCGTCCCCATCGCCGTAGGTCATTTTGTTTTGGTACCAGAAGGCGTTGTTGTAATTGCTGCCGAAATGAACGCGCGAAGTAACGAGGCTGATTCCGCTGTTTGCTCCCGCAGCAGTAGTGCCAGGACCGTAGTTTCCATCAATGCCGTTGCGCCCAAGAACGTTCTTGTAAAAATCGAACGTCATTGCGGCGCCGTAATGTGCGTCAACTCCAGCGCGCTCTGCTGTTGCGTCCCAGATGTCGTCCGTACCTGTAAAACGCGATTGCGTGCCGCCACTTCCGGTTGACGTATTGCCGGTATTGTTCATATTGAAAGTGCCCATTCGGCGAGTCAGATCTTCCATATAATACGTCGAGCCCGAAACGCTTGTGTCGATTGTAATCGTCCCGCTGTACAGCGAGCTACCCCTTCCGGTTTGTAGGTTATTGTATGAGAAGATGCGTTCACCCGTATGTGCGTCGATGAAAATAACAGGAGCCGAAGTTCGGGGCGAACCGTCGATTCTTGGCATCTCGATGCGATACGCAAGGTGATCGCGGTCGGCTCCGCGGAAAATGTACAGCCCGATTATTGGTGGATCGGTCATTAGGCGCGGCCCGCGATTTGTTCGGCGAGCGATTTCGAGCGCGTCATCGATCGAAAGGTTTGGCGTCGTGTCTACAGCAACTCCTTCCTTGAGATCATCCGTCAAAACTGCAAGGTTGCCGTCCGGCTTGAGATGCACTATCACCTCGCCCTCCCAGACGGGCACGCCGCCGACAACTTGTTGAAACTTTGTATGGGCCATTTTGAGCTCATCGATAACAACGTCGCGGACCTTAAACTCCGAGACGTCGCCGATCGCCCTCTGCGAAGCTCGGTCACGCAGAATGCCGAGGCTAATTGCCTTTGCAACTTCCTTTTCGTCAATCTTTCCGTTGCCGAAAAGCGGAGCTGTTGCATCGGTTCGCTTTGTAACGGTACCGAATATCGCGACGGCCGCCAAAACTGCACATAGTACAATTACTATCTTTTTCACGATTGGTTTCTCCTGTTGTTTTTGTATGCTGATAGAGTATCAGAACGTATAATTACAGTTTGCCGTAGGAGAAGTTTGAAAAAGGTAGCGGCTAGAAAATCGCCTACCGCAGGTCTCATAAGCCAAACTTATCGCGCGTATCAGGGAAGACCACGAGCGGAAAGTCTAATCTTGATTTAATCTTATGTCAAATGACGCGAAAGGATCATTGAAAGTTTTCGTGGCGAATTCTACCGATTTTCCGGTTGGGACTATTTTGAGATGGTCTGAAGTTTCTGTAATTCATCACATCCGC
>PSMA01000017.1:14640-56770 GCA_040289905.1 Blastocatellia bacterium | reverse complement strand
TGCCCCGTTTTTATTGGCGATACTTTTTTCCGATTGAACTCTTCTGCGTTTTTTTACTGCGGCAGGCCCGTTCGTCCGATTGATCTTCTCGCCGGACGAATATTGCTCGACAATAGCGTTCAACGCCGATTTTAAGAAGCTGGATGCCGAACGGTCTACACCGCCAAGAAATTCAATTTTGCAAACCGGCGTCAGCGGCTCCGGAACGATCTTTTCCGCATCGATTTCAAGGACTGTCCCGAGCCCGTCGCAACGTTTACAGGCGCCGTAAGCCGAATTAAATGAAAACGAGCGGGGTTCGACTGACGCGATATTTATGCCGCAATCGACGCACGCCATCTTTTCCGAGTAAAGCCGTTCTTCGCCGTCTACAACGGAAACCAATACTGCTCCGCCCGTCTGGCGCAGAGCTGTTCTGACGGATTCATATAGTCGTTCGCGGACGCCTTCTTTGATCATTAGTCTATCGACGACCGCTTCAATCGTGTGATTCCGCCTTTTATCAAGAACAATTTCTTCATCGAGCTGTCGAAGCTCGCCGTCGATTCGCGCTCGCAAAATTCCGTCGCCATGCAGCTTTTCGAGCTCTTTACGAAAAGCTCCCTTTCGTCCGCGCACTATTGGAGCCAGAATCATCACGCGTTCACCTTCGGGTAGCTCGAGAACGCCGGAGACGATCTGATCGATAGATTGCCGCGTTATCGCGGCACCACAGCGATGGCAGTGTGGCTGACCAATTGAAGAAAACAGCAGCCGGAGATAATCGTAAATCTCCGTCACGGTGCCAACCGTGGAACGCGGCGAACGCGAAACCGTTTTTTGTTCGATTGAAATAGCCGGCGAGAGTCCTTCTATCGAGTCAACGTCGGGCCGCTCGAGCTGGTCGAGAAATTGGCGAGCATATGCTGAAAGGGATTCGACATACCGTCGCTGACCCTCTGCGTAAATCGTATCAAACGCCAAAGAGGATTTGCCCGAGCCCGAAAGTCCCGTAATGACGGTAAATTTTCCCCGCGGTATCTCAACATTTATGTTTTTCAGATTATGCTGTCGAGCGCCGCGGACGCTGATTTTTCTAATACTCATTAAAGGATGAACTTCTGCCCATTTCCGAAACGGGTATTATAGCATCGCCGGGTTAGGCAGTTGCAAAAACCGCCGCAAGCGATGCAGCGAGTACCAAAGCCCACAAAGCAACTCCTAACAATAAAGGCCGAGTGCCGACGTCGCGAATTGTCCGCAGGTTAAGCCTAGAGCCAATTATAAAGAGCGTAGCAGAAAGGCCAGCCTTAGCTGCATTCGTCAGCGAATCAAATATACTCGGAAGAATTTCGGCCGGAGCGTATGATCGCAAAGTGGCCGCGAGCAGAAATAGAATTACGAACCAGGGAATGGCGAGCCTCGATGCTTGCCCGTCTTTGGTGTTAAAGATACGCCCGAAGACCAACGTAACGGGAGCGATCCAGAGCGCGCGGGCGAGTTTTACGGTCGCGGCAATCCCTGCCGCCTCGTGGCCAAATGCCTGAGCAGCGCCAACGACGGAGCTCGTATCATGTATCGCAATCGCCGCCCACATGCCAAATTGGTATTGCGTCATACCAAGCATTTGTCCTACGAAAGGAAATAAAAACAGCGCTAACGAATTGAGAATAAAAACGATTCCGAGCGAAACCGCGATCTGTTTTGGCTCGGCCCGGATTGCCGGCGCGACCGCAGCAATAGCGCTCCCCCCGCAAATTGCCGTGCCCGAGGAAATTAGCGCGGCAAGTTTCGGATCGACCCGCAGCAACCGGCCGATTCCGGCGCCGAGAAAAAGCGTTCCAATGATTGTTGCGATTGTGACAAATAAGCCGTCTCGGCCCGCACGAACAATCGCGGTCAGGTCCATACCAAACCCTAATAAAACAACCGATCCCTGCAGTAGGTATTTGGCCAGCCGGCCCGAAAGCCTGGGAAACGGAGTGCCAATCGAAAACGCTGTTGCGAGACCGAGCGCAAGCGCCACAGGCGGCGCGAGATTCGGGCTAATCGCAATCAAAAGAAACGAAAGAAATGCGGCCTTGCGAATGGCCGCTGCCTTAAACATCATCTCGGTTTAGTTGAGGTTTCGACGTCAGCCGTCCCGTCACTTTTCTATTTTTTATCTTGTCGCTTTGCCTTGATTTGCGACGGCCTCTTGTGCGGCTCGGATAGCGTCTGGGTCGCCCAAATAACGACTTGACACCGGCAAAAGTTCTGAATCCAACTCATACAAAAGCGGTATTCCGGTCGGCACATTCGATTTCACAATATCCTCATCTGAAATACCCTCTAAGTGTTTTATCAGTGCACGAAGGCTATTCCCATGGGCCGCGATTATCAGCCTTCGCCCCGCTGCGATTTTCGGTCGGATAACATTTTCCCAAAAAGGAACGACCCTGGCGACGGTGTCCTTTAAGCATTCAGTCCTCGGAAATTCGCCAAGGTCGCGGTATCGCGGATCGTCCATAAGTAGCCGCGGATCGCCTTCTTCCAGTGCGGGCGGGGGCACGTCATAGCTTCGCCTCCAAATATGAACCTGCTCCTCGCCGAATCTTTCCGCCATTTCCGATTTACTCAATCCCTGAAGCGCTCCGTAATGCCGCTCGTTTAGCTGCCAAGCCTTCGTTTCCGGCAGCCACATCGAATCCATTTCATCCAGTATTATCCAAAGCGTTCTGATTGCACGTTTCAAGACCGAAGTGAAGGCTTCATCGAATTGGAGACCTTCAGCACGAAGCAACCTGCCGGCGGATCGCGCCTCTTCGATTCCTTTTTCGCTAAGGTCAACGTCAGCCCATCCCGTAAAACGGTTTTCCTTGTTCCAGATGCTTTCGCCATGTCGGATTAAAACGAGTTTGTGCATAATCTTCGAATTCTCAGTATTTGCTACGGATTATTATTCATCAGTTCGCGGACTTCGCCAACCAGATAAAGCGATCCGGTTACGACAATCAATTGGCTAGCCGGCGTAACTTTGCGCGCCGCGGCCAGAGCCTCGGTCGCAGTTCGGGCTTCAAAAACCGGCCGCTTGCCGGCAATCTCTCGAACAAATTCGGCGAGCGCGGATGCATCCATTGCCCTGGAATTGTTCGGCGAAACAGCAACAATGGACGCGGCAAAAGGTAAAAGCCGCTCCAACATACCGCGAAAGTCCTTATCTCGCATTACGCCGAAGACTATCGTAACCGGCTGCTCGGTCGATTGGCTAAGGAACGCAGCTAGAGCCTCGGCACCGGCCGTATTATGCGCTCCGTCCAAAAGGACGTTGCCGAAATACTCGAGCCGTCCGGGATGCCTCGCTGATAAAAGACCTTTGCGTATGTCGCGCTGCTCTATTTTAAACCCGAAGCATCTCGATGTAGATCTTGCTGTAAGCGTCGCAATTCGCGCGTTTTCAATCTGATGAACGCCGTTAAGCGAGATGTGTTCCGCCAAAAGGCCGGACGTCGGAAAAATCGTTTTCAAGTATCGATCGCTTTGAGTGTCGAAAGAAAAAATCGGCTTTAGACCAATCTGCTCACAGCGGCGGCGAACGACCATTTCTGCGTCGGGTAATTGCTTACCAATAATTACCGCCCGGGTGTGATCTTTGATAATCGCTGCCTTTTCCGAAGCGATTTCGGCAATTGTTTCGCCAAGATATTCCTGATGATCTAACCCGATAGCCGTGATTACAGAAATTTCTGCTTCAGCAGCCGTCGTCGCATCGAGCCGGCCACCAAGTCCGGTTTCCAGTATGGCTATGTCGATCTCGGCTTCACGAAAGGCCGCTAGAGCTATCGCGGTGAGATGCTCAAAAAAGGTTGGAAACTTCTCGAGCCGCCCGGTTTCAAGCAGTCGCTCTGCAGTCGAGCGCACCCGTGATGTAAAGCGGGCAAAATCCTCGTCGCTAATTTGCTCTCCGTTGATTTGAATCCGCTCGGTAACCGAAGTCAAGTGCGGCGAGGTGTACAATCCTGGACGCAAACCGCTGCTCCGGAGGATCGATTCAAGAAATGTGCAGACAGAGCCTTTTCCGTTTGTGCCGGCAATCTGAATTTTCGGAAATGCAAGCTGCGGTTGCCCGAGTTCGTGGAGCAAAAGTTCCATATTGCGAAGCCCGAGTTTTATTGTCTCTACTTCGTTGCCGAGCGAGAAAAGATAATTGGATGACTCTTGAAAATTCACACTCTTGGCTTAGAGAGTAAGCGGCGATGATAATTTATCTGCCCGAGGTGATAATTTAAGTGGGTTGCTAAATGCGTGAGGAAAAAAGCCGTTGTCATTGGCCGCCCGAAAACTTCGATTGGATAGAGCCTAGTAAAATCTTCGGAAGTAAGATTTGGAATCACGGATTTTATGCAATCGGCAGCGGCCTCGATTTCGGCAATTATTGCCTCGCGACGAACGCCGCGCGCCGCAAATTCCGCATCGCGATTGCGGACGTAGCCATCGCCACCAAGAACAGCGCCGAGAAAATGCCTCAAATTTCCGGCAATATGAAGTGCAAGATTCCCTGCCGGATTTGAGATGTTTCCCGATAGCGTCCACAGGTCCTGCTCGTCCTCGTAAAGCTCTATTTCTTTCCGCAAGGTCGCGAGGTCGCGAGAAAAGATTTCGATCAGTATATCATTCAGCATCAACAATTCTTTCGTGGACTCACCGCTTAAAATGGATTCATCATAAAATCAAGCAGCCGGATAACCGATTCGCGCATCTTCCGCCGATCTACGACGAGGTCAATCATCCCGTGCTCAAGCAAAAATTCGCTGCGTTGAAAGCCTTTCGGAAGTTTCTGTCGGATCGTCTGCTCAATCACGCGCGGACCGGCAAATCCAATCAAAGCCTTTGGCTCGGCGATTATCACGTCGCCCAGCATTGCAAAACTAGCTGTTACGCCGCCCGTTGTCGGATCGGTAAGAATCGAGATAAATGGCAGCCGCCGATCGTGCAAAACCGCGAGAGCAGCCGAAATTTTTCCCATTTGCATTAGCGAAAGCGCGCCTTCCTGCATCCGAGCTCCGCCCGACGCGGAGAATATGACTACGGCGCCCGATTCATCGATTGCCCGCTCGATCAAACGAGTAAGTTTTTCGCCGACGGCAGAACCCATCGACCCGCCGATAAAAGCCATGTCCATTGCGGCCGCCAAAACGTGATGGCCGCCGACCTTACCGCGGCCGGAGATTACCGCTTCTGGCAAGCCGGAGACTTCGCGCGCCTGCTCGATTCTTTCCGCATACGGCCGCGTGTCAAAAAAGCCGAGCGGATCGGCAGAAATGATCTCTGCGTCGAGCTGTTCGTATTTCTCGTCATCAAATAAAAGCCGGAGCCGCTCTAGGGCAGAGATCCTGAAATGATAAGAGCAATGCGTACAAACCTGTAGCGATTCGGAAAGTTCGCGTTTGTAAAGCGGATTCTCGCATTCCGGGCATTTAACAAAAATGCCTTCCGTCTTAACGGTCCGCTCTGCTTCGCCATTTTGCTCGATCTTTGGCTTATCGCGTTTGAACCAGGCCATAATTTACACTTGCAAAGCAAGTTAGGTTATCACAAAGCGTGCCGTCTGTCGCCTGCAAACCGTCTCGTTGGGCGGACGAAATCGCCAGTCTAATTTGACGCGTTTAATATCGACAGCATTTCGCGATGAATCAATCCATTGCTTGCGCAGACTGGTGGATGATAAATACTGAATTCCCGGCCGGCATAATCGGAAATCCGGCCGCCGGCTTCTTCGATCAGAAGTTTGCCCGCCGCCATATCCCAAGGGTTCAGGCCTTCTTCCCAAAATCCGTCAAAACGCCCGCAGGCAACGTATGCCATATCGATCGCTGCCGAGCCGTCGCGCCGAACGCCGCGTGAGCCAAGCAAAAACTCCGTCAAATGGCGAGCAAAATCATCGCGCATTTTGAAATCATATGGGAAACCAGTAACTATCAGCGAATTTGCCAGCGCATCGGACGCCGAAACACGAATGGGCTTTCCGTTGAGCTGGGCGCCGTAGCCGCGCTCGGCCGTAAACAACTCATCACGGGTCGGATCATACGTGACACCGAGAACGACTTCGCCGCGAACTTCCAGTGCAAGAGTCACGCAAAAACATGGGTAGCCGTGAGCGTAATTCGTTGTCCCATCAAGCGGGTCGATTATCCAACGGTGCTCGTTGTCGGGACTGCCAATTGCGGCCTCACCTGATTCTTCGGCAAGAATTTTGTGTCGCGGAAAGTGCGATTGGATCCGGTTTACTATCAGCGATTCTGAAGCGATGTCGGCTTCGGTAACAAGGTTTATATCTCCTTTTTTTGTAATTGAAGTAAGACGCCCGAACTTTTCGAGCAGTAATCTTCCCGCTTCGAGCGCCGTCTCGATTGCGAAATTCAGCATATTTCAATATTAACTGACTATGAGCTTTAGGATAAAAGCGACCTTAAAAAGCAGCCGATTTTAGAATTGGAATAATCTCCGTCTGATGCGGGGCAGTAATGAACGCATCGTTTGCGGTGACAAAAACGTCGATTTCCGAGCGAATGCCGAATCTTTTTTCCAGATAAATGCCGGGTTCGATGGAAAAAGCCGTATTTGGGACCAGTCGGCGCAGGTCCCGCGTCTCGAGATTGTCGATATTCGCCCCATTCCCGTGGCCTTCTTCGCCGATGGAATGTCCCGTCCGGTGCAGAAAGCGATCGGCAAATCCCGCCTTGCGAATGACGCCGCGGGCCACGTCGTCGACTTCAGCACCGGTGATTGTCCGCCCACCGCGGAATGCATCGCGGACGTAATTAAACGCTGCCTGTTGGGCAGAGAATACGATTGACCATATCCGTGAGTATTCTTCAGGAACAGTGTCTCCAACGTATCCGACCCACGTAAGATCCGCAGCCGGAGCCCGCGGTTTCGTGACTTTTGAAACCGTGTCGATTAAAACCAAATCGCCGCGGCGAATCGGAGAATTCCGCTCTTTTGTCGGAAAATAATGCGGAAAGGCAGAATTTGCATTCACCGCAACGATCATCGGCGAAGGAGCTAGACCTAATTCCGAGTATCGCCTTTGCATAAACTGCTGTATGTCAATTTCGGTGACCGGTAAATCTGCAAGTATCCGGCGGCGTATCTCGGCAAATGCTTCGAGAATTACCTTTTGCATTTTTTCCGCCGCTTCCCGATGCATCTCGAGCTGCTCACTAGTCCAGACCGCCTCGAACCGCTGCACCAAATCTGCACTCGACACGACTTCAATACCGAGCCCTCGAACCATTTCTACTGTTCCGGCATCAACTCGTGAGATATACGGAATGTCATTGTTCGGCGAATATTGCATCGCAATTTGCGGCTTCCGTTTGCTACTTTGGCCCGAAAATACGGCATCGCGAACACGTTCACGGAGGGCCTGCCATTCGCGATAAATAAGTTTCCGGCCCGGCAATCTGTCGAGCTGCTCGACCTCGATCGCATGCACGATCTTCACCGGCTCGCCCGTTGCCGGCACGAGATAAAACCATCGCCGAGATCCGCTAAGCCTTTCGGTTTTCAGGATCCGCGGTGCCAGAATGTCGCTACCGCGAAAATCGTAAAAGAGCCAGCCATCGAGTTTCTGCTCTCGAAGCACAGCCTGAATTTCCGCAATGCGGGCTTCGGCTTGGGCAAAGCCTGACGCCGCAAAACCTATAAACGCCGCTAAAAGAGTAAATACAAATATCGATTTCCGAAAACTTTTCATTTTTCTGGCCTTGCCAAACCCGCCTTCGAACCGAAGCGAGCAAATATATTTATCGTCAAAAATCCGTACCTACGCCTCAGGTATCATCCATTGCGAAACCCTTCAGATCAAAGGTTTCGGGCCACTCGATGTGGCTACGATTTCATTTTGAGGTAAAGGTTTGGCTCGCAACCACTAGCAGTTCTTTGACCTGTTTATCCCAGTATTGCCAGTTGTGAGCTCCCGGCAATTCGCGATATTCGTGCGGCACCTTTTTTTCAATTAGCAGCCCGGAAAAATCCCGACTTTGCTGGAAGATGAAATCATCAATCCCGCAATCGAGATAAATAAACGGCAGCGATTTTATTTTTTCAACCGGCATTTCCGAGACGAGCTTGAAAACATCGTTCGCATTTCTAGTTTCTCCACCTTCGGGCCCAAAAATCTCCTCGATCGATTTCCCAATTGCCCCGCTATTCTTGAGGTTATACTGTGCAGCACGAAGTGCTCCGCTTAATGAGCCGGCTAAGACAAACATACCGGGATACTTGATCCCGAATTTCAGTGCGCCATAACCGCCCATCGAAAGTCCGGCAATCGCGCGTTTGGCCCGGACCGGATCGGTCCGGTATTTCGAATCGATCTCTGGAATCAGTTCCTTGATAATGTAGCTTTCATACTTCTCGCGCGGGTTCGTGAGGCTGTCCGTGTACCAACCGTTTTCGCCTTCCGGCGTGACGATAAGCATTTGATACGCTTCGGCATATTTCGCAAGGTCCGATCGCGATGTCCAGTTGTCGAAATGGCCCGTTAGGCCGTGGAGCAGGTACAGGACGGGATAACGTTTCACGGCATTTGCCGCATCTTTGTAGCCTACGGGCAAAACAACCCGATATGGCATTTGTCGCCCCATAAGTTTGCTATCGAGCCGGTTTTCTACTACGTTTGCTTTCAGCACAGTCGGAGCAGCGGCCGTCTGGCCCCAAGCAGGATTAGCCGCTAAAACCGAAACAGCGAAAAGAAAAATCAAAATCCGAAATCGGTGCATTCTCTTCATACTCGTTATCTCAGCCTCGAGCAAAAACTCTTTCTATTTCAACAATCGAGCAAACCAGCCGCCTTGCTCGGTTTCCTCTTTTGCAGCAATTTGTGCAAGCTCGCCCGCATCAAGCCAAACGCCCGAACATTTGTCGCAGACGTCAATCAAGACGCTCTCATACTCAGTTTCGACTAATTTTCCGTCGCATTTTGGGCAATCTACGTCCAGTGATTTGGAGCTTTCGGCCTCGAGTTTTTGCCTCATTTTTTCGAGGAGTTCTTTTTCCTTGCGGTGAAAGTATTCGTTTTCAAGAGCGCGGCCGCGATCATCAAGTTCGATTGGCATAAATAATTTGCATTGAAGTAGGTTTTCGAATTATCGCTTAAAAGATAACAAACTTCGGCTAGTTTTGAAAAAGAGGGTGGAAAAACTGACTCATCCTTCGGATCTGTGAATCGAACGCATCCGATTGCGAGCCTTCTTTGAGCGGCGGATTGTCGTCCGGCGCTTCAGACTTACTTCGGCCCAATCGGAAACCTGCTTGAATGGGTTCCATTCAAAATTTTCGAGTGGCAAAACCTCGCTGGACGCGTATCGCAGCCGGCGCGTGCTTAATGCGATAAAGAAGATGGCAAAATTGTAGAGAGCCCCGACCGTAACGACAAGCCAACCTGGGGCCAAGCCGACGCGTGCGCGTTCGACAAAAATCTCGGTAAAGCGCTCGAGATCTTCGGGCGTTTCAGTCGGGATCGGCGAAGGATGAATATAAATCTTCAGTGTCCAGCAAAGCGCAAGCAGAATGAATATCCAAAGATAGTTGGCCCGCAATCGACGCCCAACAGCCTCCCATTCACTAATTGTAAATCGTGGAGATAGCAGCTCCGACGAAAGATGATCGGCCCATTCCTTGTCCGGCGGAATGATCCGATGCGAAAGCATCGGCGCAAAATAGCCCGTTTCAAGGACTCGGACGCGGTTTGCCCAAACCTCGTAGTATCTATAACGCCTCGCTTCCATAAAAAGGAAAATTGAAACCAAAATAGTATTGACCGGGATTGCGAAATGTGGATTCGCCGGCGAACTGAAAACGAATGAAAGAGTCGCCCCTGCCGTAATCACCGCCCAGTTGGTCGTCGCGTCAAGGCGGTTGCGCCAGACATTCGACCGCTGAATCTCGCCGCGGTAAAAATGCACCATTGCGGTGTTAAATTCAGCCGGCTGGAGTTTTTGCGGGATCGTAAGCGGATTTGCTTTGGACTTCAGATTACGCCGTCGGACTTCCTCGGCAAGAGCTCTAAAGGTCTCCGGGACTTTTGAGATGTGAATATCTTCTTCGGCCGGCCTCGAGCCGTACCCGACTTCGTCACTCATATTGAATTTCGTGAGCGGACATTGAAGCTGGAGAGCGCAGGGCGCCGGAAAAGCCGACGACCAAGTACAGATTTACCACGATATCAAGCGCCAGGCAAGAAAATTGACCGCATCCAAGACAGAAAACGTTTCTAGCGGCGCAATCGGCTAGATATTATGCATTTCAAAGCTTAAGATCTACTTCTATGATGGGATTGTCCGACGAATTCTTTATGGCCTGTGCGCTGAATGAAGCCAAATGGGCGGCAAACAAGGGCGAGGTTCCCGTAGGCGCCTGTCTCGTGGCTCCGGGCAAGGGAATTATCGCCGCCGCAGGGAATATGCCAATCCAGCTTTCCGATCCAACGGCGCACGCCGAAATTCTCGCCCTCCGAAAGGCAGCAGAGCAAATAAAAAACTATCGCCTTGGCGGGCTAACGCTTTATTGTACACTCGAGCCATGCGTAATGTGTGCAGGTGCACTCGTTAACGCAAGGATTTCGCGGCTTGTTTTTGGCGCGTTGGATCCGCGCTTTGGAGCGATAGAGTCAAAGTTTCGATTGTGCAATTCTGTGGACCTAAATCACCGGCTAGAGATTATCTCGGGCGTCCTTGCTGAGGAATGCAGTTCGCTGATAAAAGACTTTTTCCGTCTAAGACGATAATATTCCCGATGACTTGAAATTTCTATGCCCGTGGCATTATGATTGTGGATTCGTGCCGGAGAGGTGCGAGAGTGGTTGAATCGGGCAGTCTCGAAAATTGCTGTACCCTAACGGGTACCGTGGGTTCGAATCCCACCCTCTCCGCCATGACATTTTCGGATCTGGCAATTGCCAGGGCTACGGCAAAACGCGGATCGCCGCTCTAGTGCCAATCGCTTGTTCAGGATTTGGCTATTTGAAAATTCAACTTGGCGGCAGCATCCCTCGATGTGCCGGACGCATTTCTCATTTATAGGAAGAGGAGGACGAAACTAATGCCGATCAGCAAGAGATTGACTGCAGAGTTTCTCGGCGGTTTATGGTGGGTTCTTGGCGGATGTGGTAGCGCAATACTGTCGACAGCATATCCAACGCTCGGGATCGGTTATGTAGGTGTTGCACTTGCTTTTGGTTTAGCTTTTGTAACTGGCGCTTATGCGCTAGGACATATTTCCGGCGCCCACTTTAATCCCGCAGTCTCGGTCGGGCTTTGGGCAGGAAAGCGTTTTCCGGCGTCTGAACTGCTACCCTATATCGTTGCTCAGGTTCTCGGAGCAATTGCTGCAGGCGGCATACTCTACGTCATCGCATCCGGTAAAGTGGGCTTTTCGCTCGCCGACGGATTAGCGTCAAACGGTTTTGACGAGCATTCACCCGGCCGCTATACGGCTTTAGCGGGATTTGTCAGCGAAGTTATTTTGACGTTTTTCTTTGTTCTTGTATTCCTCGGCGCGACTTCCGTCCGGGCCTTTAAGGGATTTGCACCGCTCGCGATCGGGTTTTGTCTTACTTTGGTTCACCTTATTTCGATTCCGGTTACCAATACGTCGGTCAATCCGGCGCGAAGCACCGGGCCCGCGGTATTGGCATTGATAGGCGGAGCAAGCTGGCCGGTTTCGCAATTATGGCTTTTCTGGGTGGCTCCGATTTTAGGCGCTCTTCTTGCCGGCTTCCTCTACGGCTGGCTCGAGGGCGACGAGCCGTCTGCGGTGATCGAAACTGTCGAGGAAGTTGTCGTTGTCGAAAGTTGATTGCTAGCTTGATAATATTGATTCAGCAACCGGAAAGGTGCAGGAGCGGTTGAACTGGCAGCACTGGAAATGCTGTGTACCCCAAAAGGGTACCGTGGGTTCGAATCCCACCCTTTCCGCCACGTTTTTTTTCGGCGGCACGGAGTTTAGTTCTCCCTGGCCGCCTCGTACCATCTTATGGCTTCAGGCTCCGCACAAGCGCAGATTTGTGAACCCCGCCAGGCCGGGAACGGAGCAACGGTAGCAAACGCTGCCTGTGTTGCGGGAAAGTCTGAAGCCGCCAAGTCAAAATCAGAAACGGGCGAGTCGGAGCGTTCCGGGCCGTTGTCGAGCCGGATTTTCCGAATAAATTTTCAAGCGCCCGTTTTTGTGTATTTGCCGTTGTGAGCGTAATTCGCTATGGCGTATCAGGTAATTGCGAGAAAATGGCGGCCGCAATCCTTCGATGAGGTTACAGGCCAGGAGCACGTAACCCGAACGCTCCGAAACGCGATAGAGCATGGACGGCTCCACCACGCGTATCTTTTCTCCGGCGCACGCGGCGTCGGAAAAACTACTACGGCACGGCTTTTTGCCAAGGCCCTCAATTGCCATAAATCTACTTCGCCAAACCCGACGCCCTGTCGTACGGACGATCCGACGGCGTGCCCTTCTTGTGCGGAAATTGCGGACGGCAGATCAATAGACGTGCTGGAGTTTGACGCCGCCTCGAATACTCAGGTTCATAAAATCCGCGAGCTTATCATTGAAAACATCAATATCGCTCCGGCACGCGACCGATATAAGATTTTTATCATTGACGAAGTCCATATGCTTTCCGGCTCGTCATTCAACGCGCTTTTAAAAACCGTCGAGGAACCGCCGCCAAATGTCGTTTTCATAATGGCAACGACCGAATTGCACAAAGTTCCGGATACGATAACGTCTCGCTGCCAAGAATTCGTTTTCCGGACGATTTCCATTTCGAAAATCGCGGAAAGGCTACGGCTAATTGCCGAGGCGGAAGGAATCAGTGTCACGCCGGAGGCTTTGCAAACTATTGCTCGCTCCGGCGAAGGCTCGATGCGCGACGCGCAATCGAACTTCGACCAAGTCATTAGCTATTCGCTCGGGCCAATTGACGTTGCAGACGTATCGGCTTCGCTCGGCCTTGCGAGCAGCGAAGCAATTTCAGCTATGCTCGACGCCATCTTGGACCGTAACGCACTCTCTGTCTTAAACACGGTCGCAGAGCTGGTCGCTCACGGTCAGGATTTGCGAATTTTTTGCCGCGATCTGATGTCGGCGTTTCGAGATATTTTAATGCTCAAGGTTTCAGGTACCGACACCGCTTTGATCGATGGCTCTGCTCTTGCTGCCGAGAGTCTGGCAAAATATGCGGAACAACTCTCGAGCGCGGACTTGATACGCTATTTCAATTCGCTTGCAGAGACCGAGATTCGCCTTAAAGATTCGATTCAGCCACGGTACACGTTGGAAATCGGCCTTGTAAAACTTATCGAAATGGGACGCGTCAAGCCGATCGAGGAGATTCTAAATCGGCTCGCCGAATACCGATTTGCGGAAAATGATTCATCTGTGGCCGAAAAGAAAGAAACGGTCGTGAAAGGCACAGCGTCGGACAATGACGCAGAAAAAAAAAATCTAATTTCGCGACCGGATCGGAACGATCTCGATAAGAAGACCGAAAAAAATGTTGTTTTGCCTACAGCCCCGGATTTCGGATCCAGCCGGCAAACTCCTCCAGAGCCAGCCGATTTTGAATCGCTCATTCGTGACAAAGAATTCATCAGGTCGTTACGGGTAAAATTACCTCCGCCAGCGTCTGACGACCTTGAGCATATAGACGACAAGTATCTCGACGCCGCATTTGAGCAAAAATTGCTTTTTTGTGGAGACGATTTGCGACCTGTAAAAAACGCATCCGCAATTGCCGCTGCCGTAATTAGCCTTGGCAGTGAAGTCGTGGCAGAAACCGCTGCTCCCTCAAGCGGAACAGCGGTAGCAATGGCACCGCTTGGGCTCAAGATTCCGAGGGTGGATGAATCGGAAGATTTGCCGCTCCCAAAGCTCCCGGTGAACCCGACGCCCGATCAAATCCTCGATTATGCGGCAGCCCATCCGGCCATTCGCCGGATTGCAAGGCTGTTTCGCGCAAAGATACTCGACGTGAAAACGACCGAAACGAATTCCCGGTAATGGCTTTTTCCTTTTTGATCGCGACTGTGGCACAATGCGAGGCAGACCATGTTGAGGCGATTTTGTGCATCCGTAATTCCTATTGCCCTTGCGCTTTTGCTGCTCTCAAAGGCCGCAATCGCGCAAAGTAACTCTAAATGGGATCCAAATGTTTCCCCATTGCCGCCGCCGACTGGGTTCGTAAACGATTACGTAGGCGTTATCGATGCAGCTACAAAACAAGCGTTAGAAGCAAAGCTCCGAGCATTTCGCGACAAGACTGGCGTTGAAATCGGCGTCGCAGTCGTCCGAACGACAGGGGAGCGGGATATCTTCGATTACTCGCTCGCCGTTGCCCGAGGATGGAAAATCGGTTCAAAAGCGGACGATAATCCGAGCGCGTTGCTATTTGTTGCCATCGACGATCGAAAATACTTTACCCAAATTAGCCGTGATCTTGAAGATGAACTGCCGGATGGGCTTGCTGGTAGCATTCAGCGCCAGTATCTCGTTCCGGAGTTTCGCAAGGGCAACTATGCAAAGGGCATATCGGACACAATCGACGCATATATCAGCACGATCGAAAAGCGCCTAAGTTCGCCGCCGGCATCGACTCCGATTTCGGGCAAAGCTAAGGACGGAAACACTGAGACGTTTGGCGTCGGCTCGTGCTGTGTTCTCGCCGTGATAATTCTCGTAATCATGGCGCTCTTCGGTTCCAAGAAAGGAGGCGGAGGCGGAATCGCGGAGGTTGCTGTGCCGATCATCGTCGGCAGCCTCCTCTCAGGCTCTTCGTCGTCATCAGGTTCGAAATGGGGCAGCAGCGATTGGGGCGGTGGCTTTGGCGGTTTCGGTGGCGGGGGAGACTTTGGAGGTGGCGGAGCCGGTGGCGACTGGTAATCGGAAAAAGCGAGGAAATGCAATGAACGGCGAACTAGCGGCATTTGTCGATGATTTAAAATCTACGCATCAGAATAACCTTGTATCGGTAATCCTTTACGGCTCGGCTGCAAGTGGCGAATTTGTACCGAGACATTCGGATTACAACATCCTCGTTACCCTGAAAAAAATCACGCCCGGGGACTTGCGAAACGCACACGCCTGCGTACGTGAATGGACACGGCTCGGGCATCCGGTGCCCGTCTATTTCACGGTCAAAGAAATCCAGGATGCTGCGGACGTGTTTCCGATAGAGTTTTATCAAATGGAATCGGCGCGGCGCGTACTTTTCGGAAAAGATGTTCTCGCCGACGTTCCGATCTCCGACGCAAACCTTCGGCACCAATGCGAATATGAACTAAGAAGCAAACTTTTATTGCTCCGGCGAAGATATATTCACGCATCGGAATCTGCCGAGCGTCTCGCGCTGCTGATGGCGGAGAGCCTCGGCGGCGTCACCGCGCTGATTCGGGCAGCTCTTTGGCTCAAAGGAATTGCAGCGGGCCCCGAGAAGGCGGAGATCATCCGCCGCTCCGCAGCCGCATTCGGCACGGATGCGGCCGTATTTGCCCGGATTCAGGATTTGCGGAAAATGGAAAATTCGGGCAAACTCGTCTTAACCGAGACAAACGAGCTCTTTGCCGCATATCTCGTTGAGATAGAGAAGCTTATCGACAATGTTAACAATCTTTGAATTTTGATCGGGAGGGCCAGATGAGAAAGTATCGAATTGCTCTTTTAGGAATCGCAATTTTTGCCGCCGCGATGCTGAGCGGCTGTAGCTACAATGAATTGGTTGCGAAACAGCAAAACGTGCGGGCAAAATGGGCAAATGTAGAAAGCGCCTTGCAAAGGCGGGCAGACCTTGTCCCAAACCTTGTTAAAGCCGCACAAATGGCCGGCGTCCAAGAGCAGGAGGTCTTTGGGCAAATTGCCGAGGCTCGTTCGCGACTGCTAAATGCGCAGCAGGCGGCACCGGCCGGTCCGGACGGCGATAAATCACCCGAGCAAAAACAGGCCATTATCGAGGCAGCAAATAGTTTCGGCGGGACAGTCGGCCGTTTGCTAATGTTGCAGGAGCAGTATCCAGTTCTTCGCTCATCTGAAGCTTTTATGAACGTTCAGTTTGAACTCGCCGGGACTGAAAATAGAATCAAGGTTGCCCGCGACGACTACAACCAGGCCGTCCGCGAATATAATACGCTTAGAAATCAATTTCCGGCAATTATTTCCGCCTGGATATTTGGCTTTAAAGAAGAACCGTATTTTGAAGCCGATGCAGGTGCTCGCCAGGCTCCCGATATTGGCGACCCGAATTCACTGCGTAGAAATCAAGCGCCGGCCAATAGGTGATTGCCACCGGGCAGAGTTTCGCCGGGCAGGTTGTTGTTTTGGCAACCTGCCTTTTTTCTACTTAAAACCCGCGGGAAGTGCACATCAAACAGTGGTCACAGATTTTACCGCCCGGCTCGTAAGAGCAGATCTTGGTATCGCGCAACTCCGCCGTACCTGCAACGGTAATTCGGTCCTGCGAAGAATGTTGCGACCCGGTGCGCGAAGACGTTGTGGCCTCTTCAATCAACTGCAACCTCGTTTCGATACTGCTGAGTTTCTCCAAAACGGCGTGGAGAACGTCGACGTCGGAATCCTGTTTCTGAGTCGATGTAAACTGCCGGATCGAATTTTCCCTTTTTCTCATTTCAGCAAATCAATGTAATCGACTATCCCGACAATTGCCGAATCGATTGCAGCGCCGGGCCGACCCGTCGCGGCTGTAGATGCAGACCAGCCTTCTTGGGCAATAATAACAATGTCTCCTTCGCCCGCATCGACGGAATCGAGCGCCAGCAACGTATGGTCAAGATCTTCGCCCGTTGGCGAGATCTGCCGACAGAGCATTATGCGCGAGCCTTCGTATCGCTGATTTTTCTGCGTCGCGACGACATTGCCGATTACCCTTGCCAAAAGCATTGGATTTCGTTTTAGGAGTTAAAAAAATTCTGCGGCTCGGTCAGTTTTTCTGATAAACGTGAAAATCCGAATCGATGATTCCAACAATCGTGCAATCCGTCGGAGTTTCATCTCGCTTGAAAGGAAAGGCTGCTTCTTTTCCGCGGCACCAAAAAACCAGCTCGCCAACGCCGGCGCCGACGGCGTCAAGGGCAATCTGCGGGCTGCCTTTCGGTTTGAAATCCGCATCGAGCGTTTGAACAATCAGAAATTTCCGCCCATCAAGCGATTGGTTCTTGATGGTCGAAACAACGGTTCCTATTACGCGGGCAATCTGCATCGGAAAAAGCTTCCTTTTTGCGGGCAGTTCAAACCCGGACATCAAACGTCAGAGGTAAAATCAACTGTATCGATCACGCCGATTATGGCTGAATCGACCGGGCAATCCTTGTTTCCCTCAGCCATCCGAGCAGAAGAGCCGCCAACGACGATGACACGTTCGTGAAATCCGGCGCCAACCGTGTCGACCGCGACGACATAGCCGCTCTGATCCGAACCATCGAGATTCAACGGTTTAACGATGAGCAATTTTTTGCCGTGCAGCCGTGGATCCTTTTGCGTCGAGACAACTGTACCTAAAATGCGTCCGATTATCATGTCGTAGCCTAGTTGGCCGGGGGCATATCTGCCCGCAAAGGTTTATTTCAGGACGACAGGCAGCGTTTCATCGACGCTCGAATGCGGACGCGGAATTACGTGGACGCTGACAAGCTCGCCGACGCGCCTTGCCGCAGCGGCACCTGCATCCGTCGCTGCCTTTACCGCTGCAACGTCGCCACGTACAATCGCGGTGACGAAGCCAGCACCGATTTTTTCATAGCCGACCAATTGAACATTGGCCGCCTTGACCATCGCATCTGCGGCCTCGATCATCGCAACGAGACCTTTTGTCTCGACCATTCCTAATGCTTCCTGCATCTAGTTTTCGCTCCTCGAAGAGAATTAATCTCAAGACCTGTAGTTTAACCCAATCTTGCTGCTTGGCTCAAAAGCTCTATAAGTTCTTCACGCGTAAAGGCAATCCTCCGGCCATTTCCCTGCTCCTGCGAAGGCCGCTCCTGGCAGCCCATTCCGGTTTCGTGAAGGTAGCCGCAGGATTGACAGCGGGCTTCTTGGTCAAGGTAGCCCGCCCGCTCGCGGATATTGATGAGTTTTTCAATGGCATCCGCGGGGAGGTTATTTGCTCCGCCAAGGATCTTTGCGAGAATCGCAATTCGGGCCGTATGTTCAAGCGTTTCCAGCCGGTCGAATGCCTGCCAGAGATTTTCTCCATAGGCAACCGCACCGTGATTAGCCATCAGCAGTGCATTATGGTGTTTGACGAATGGCTGCATTGCTGATGTCAATTCGTCGGTCGAAGGCGTTCCGTAGTCGGTAAGCGGCACGCAGCCGAGCGTTAAAATAACTTCCGATAATATCGGCTTGTCGATCGCAAGGCCTGCAACAGCAAAAGCCGTACCGTGCGGCGGATGCGCGTGGCAGACGGCGCGAATATCCGGTCGCTCACGATAAATCAATAGGTGCATTGCAAGCTCCGAAGACGCGCGTTTCTCCGTTAGAGGTCTGCCCTGCATATCCGTAAGCGCAAGGCAGTCTTCTGTCATTCGGCCCTTGCAGGTCATTGTCGGCGTCGCTAGTACGGTATTTTCGTCAAGCCGGATACTGAGATTCCCGTCCGAGGCTACGACGTAGCTTCGCTCGTAGAGGAGCCGCCCAAGCTCGCAAATTAATTTTCGTGCCTGAATTTCGTCCATTATGGAGCCACAGCGGCCTTAAACTCGGCACACTGAAAACAGATAAAGCCACAGATTAACATAATTAGAGAAAAGCGTTAATCCGCGGCTTTAGAAAAAAACGTTTAACGAATACCAGATTAGAAGCTTGCGGCAGGCCGCTTTGGCCCGCCCGATAAATTTGTACCCGGCTGCGGTACGGTTAGCGAATCCTGTTTCTCCTGCCGGAGCGATGAGCCGTAGCCAGGCTCCAGAGCGCGGCTAGCTTCATCCCGGTAAAACTCCCGCAGCAGTTGAAGTTCATTCCGCAAGCGTTCGTTTTCGTCGCGTAAATCCCGCAGCTCGTTGACCGGGTTCCTGATTTTGCCGCGATGCATTTTCTCGCACCCTTCCGATGGCCTGAAAAAGCTTCGAAACGACGGCGGCGATATAGAAACGAAAAAACTCGCGACGAAAAGCCCGGCCGCAAATGTCAGTAAAAACGGTATCAAGCGTTTTGCAACTCGTGGATAAGACATTAAAACACCTCTGTCAAGTTCCATTTTCTGTCGTTAATACGTGAATCCAGCTTTTTTGGATTCAAGCAATCAGTCCGTCCATAAAATTTATGGGCCGGCGAAAGATTCTTTTCTATATTAAATCTTTTGAGCGTCAAAAGAAACTTTTTTTGGCTATTATTGCACCAAAAATGGCTGCAAGCCGCGCTGATTGCAGCTTGGCCATCTTTGATTTAGAATTGTGGTCTCACGCGTGAAACGATGATTGCAAATCTCCGCGGTATTCTGATTGAAAAACAACCAACCTACGTTATTGTCGAGGCGGGCGGTATAGGCTACGAAGTCTGGATTCCGCTTTCGACCTTTTATCAGATCGGCGAAGTTGGAGCGGAGGTCAGCCTCCGCACCTATACAAGCGTTCGCGAAGATGCGATCCAACTCTTCGGATTTTCAACAGCCCGCGAGCGCGAGCTTTACATAAAACTAATCTCGGTCCAGGGCATCGGCGTGAGGTCCGCTATTTCGATGCTTAGCGGAATGGACGCAGATGAAATTATTACTGCCCTAAAAAACAACGATTTGGCAAAGTTAACCGCAATACCTGGCGTCGGCCGAAAGACGGCCGAACGTCTTGTTATTGAATTACGCGACAAAGTAGCTGAAATTGGGCCGCAGCAAATCGTACGCGATGACAAAGCGGCGGCAGCGACCGATCGGATCTATGACGACGCTCTTTCCGCCCTACTCAACCTCGGATATCAAAAATCCGCGGCAGAAAAGGCATTACGGGCTGCGAACAATGAGGTCTCGGAACCGAACGTTCAACGAATTCTTCGAGCGGCTCTTAGAAATCTTGCCCGCTAATTAACTCCGAAATGAATTTCCCAGTAGCAGTACCGGCTTTTCTGCGTCGCTTGTTGCAGGAGTTTCGCCGAGACCTTTCGAAACTAGATCACCAAGCCGTAACTGCATTGCTTTATGCGGCGATTGGCCTTGCGGGTATTTATTATCTCAAGCAAGCAGATGCAGTGAACGCTATCTTTGGTTTTGCTGCTCGCCCCGATATTGCCGCCTCGATAACAAATTCCGCGAATTCGAACCTACCGATGCTCGCTTGGTGGGTCTCGGTTGCGATGGTCTTCTATTTTCTGATCCCGGCTCTAATTATCCGATTTGTCTGGAAGCGGAAGCTCGCCGATTTCGGCCTTCGGATGCGGGCCGAACGCGACGCCTTACCTATCCTTTCCACCTGCTTTGCAATAATGGCTCCGCTTGTTTTTCTGTTCTCCGGAACGCAAAGCTTTGCAGCAAAGTATCCGTTCGTACAAATCTCGTCGGGCGAGCCATATTTCGGCCCGCTGCTTTTATATTGGGAACTGCTTTATTTTCTGCAGTTTTTTGGGCTTGAATTTTTCTTTCGTGGCTTTCTAGTGCATTCGCTGAAAAATACCCTCGGCTTTTATTCGGTCTTCGTTATGACCGTCCCGTACTGTATGATTCATTTTGGTAAACCAGCCGCGGAAACAATTTCGGCTGTAATTGCCGGTATCTTTCTCGGATGGCTGAGCCTTCGCAACGGCGGTATCTGGATCGGCCTCGCGCTTCATTGCGGGGTCGCTTTTCTGATGGATTTGCTTGCACTGTACAATAAAGGCCTTCTTGCGGGTTAAGTTATGCCAAATGCCTCGATCATCAATGCCGCATTGATTTCGGACGAAGAGCGTCGCTTCGAATCGTCGCTAAGGCCATCTCGCCTTTCCGACTATATCGGTCAGCAAAAAGTAAAAGATAATCTTCGAGTTTTTATGAAAGCGGCGCTCAAACGCGGTGAGGCATTGGATCATATCCTTCTTACCGGCCCGCCGGGCGTCGGCAAGACTACGCTCTCGAACATTGTCGCTAGTGAAATGGGGGCCTCTCTTCGGTCAACCGCCGGTCCTGTGATTGAAAAGGCAGGCGATCTGGCGGCAATTCTGACAAACCTCGAAGAGGGCGACGTACTTTTTATTGACGAAATCCACCGTCTCAACCCGGCGATTGAGGAAATCCTCTATCCAGCAATGGAGGACTACAGCCTCGACATTGTCATCGGTCAGGGAACCGCAGCACGGTCAATAAAGCTCGAGCTGCCGAAATTTACGCTTGTCGGAGCGACGACGCGGCCCGGCCTTTTGACGGCTCCGCTTCGCGGACGATTCGGCATTATTTTCCATCTAGATTTTTACGCAGTCTCGGAACTTCAGCAAATAATCGAACGCTCGGCTGCGATTCTGGACGTAGGTATCGAATCTGAAGGCGCTCTCGAAATAGCAAAACGCTCGCGTGGAACGCCACGAATTTGCAATCGTCTCTTGCGACGTGTTCGCGACTATGCCGAAGTAGATCATGACGGCGTAATCACAAACGCAGTGGCCCGCGATGCTCTCGATCGAATGGAGGTAGATACATTTGGGCTCGACGATCTGGATCGAAAACTGTTGACGACAATTATCGAAAAATTTGACGGCGGCCCCGTCGGGCTTGGAACTATTTGTGCGTCGCTACACGAAGAAAAAGATTCGATCGAAGAGATGATCGAACCATACTTGCTGCAAATTGGCTTTCTACAAAGAACACCGCGCGGCCGCATTGCGACTCGGCTGGCTTATGAGCATCTCGGGATGCGATTTTCAGCAACAGGACGTCCTGCTCTTTTCGAATAACGATGCGCAAAATAGCGGAATCTTCTTGCGAAAATTCCGCTGATTCGTACAGCAGATTCCTACCGACGCACCTACTACTCGCTCACATTTTCAGAGCCGAGGCCGTCATTCTTGCTGTCATCCCGATCATTCTCCGGCAAAAGTGTCGCGCTGGTTACGCAATCGTCTTCATCGCATTTAATAAGCGTTACGCCCTGTGCGTTGCGGCCAGTTTCCCGTATTGAATCCGCACCGATCCAGATCAATTTTGCCTGCTGTGTAATGATCATCACCTCGGAATCATCGCGAACAGGAAATGCCGCGACAACCTTACCGGTTTTTGCTGTGGTTTTCATATTGATTACGCCGACCCCGCCGCGATTTGTAATTCGGTAACCGCTAATTTGGGTTTGTTTCCCAAACCCTTTTTCGGATACCGAAAGGATTTTTTCGCTTCCGTCCTTTGATACCGAACATGCTGCAACGGCGATATCACCCGGCCGAAGTTTTATCCCACGCACTCCACGAGCAACACGGCCGACGGGGCGGACGGCCGATTCATCGAAAAGTACCGCCATCCCATCTCGCGTTGCAATAAAGATCCGACGATTGCCGTCAGTGCGGATAACATCAAGCAGTTCATCGCCGTCATCTATATTAATCGCGTTAATGCCTTTGGAACGAATGTTTTTGTATTCCGAAAGTGGTGTCTTTTTGACGATGCCCCGTTTGGTTACCATCGTTAAAAAAACGCCCTCGTCAAAGTCACCAATCGGCATTACAGCTACGATCTTTCGATCCGGCGGAATTTCGACCAGGTTTGCGACCCCGGTTCCTCGCGATGCCGGCTCGGCCTCGGGGATTTCGTGAACGCGCAACTTATAAACCTGGCCGTCATTAGAGAAAATCATTAGGTAGCTATGGGTTGACGCAACAAACAAATGCTGAACGAAATCTTCGTTTTTCGCCTTGGCTCCGCGCCGGCCTTTGCCGCCGCGTTCCTGCCGAGAATATTTGGCAATCGGCGTTCTTTTGATAAATCCCTTGTTGGTAACGGTTATTACTACATCTTCGTCCTTGATAAGATCTTCGATCTTAAACTCTACTCCCGAATCTACAATCGTCGTCCGTCGCGGATCACCATATTTTCTCTTGACCTCCGCCAACTCATCGACAATCACCTGCCGAAGTGCGGTCTCATTTGCAAGAATATTCTCCAACTCCGCAATATGCTTGATGATTGCCTCGTATTCATCAAGGATCTTCTGCCGTTCAAGTGCAGAAAGCCGGCGAAGCTGGAGGTCCAAGATCGCCTGCGCCTGAATATCGGAGAAAGCCAGCGAGGGGATTATTTTTCGGAGCTCTTTGAGAAAGGTGTCTGTCGTTTTTGCTCCCGTGACGCCCCGCCAAACAGTTACTTCATCGAGCGTTGCAAAGTTCGATGTCAGCCATTGACGAGCTTCGTCTACAGATCGCGCGTTTCGGATTAGCGGAATAATGTAATCTAGCGCGTCGATCGCCTTGTTCAAACCTTCCAAAACGTGGGCCCGGGCTCGAGCCTTTCGCAAATCGTACTCGGTTCGGCGGCGGACTACGTCACGGCGAAATTCGACGAAACGCTCTAGCATCTCCTTTAGGTTGAGCAATTTCGGCTGTCCTGAGGCGATTGCAATATTGATAATGCCGAATGACGATTGCATCGGCGTGAGCTTATAAAGTTTATTGAGAACAACCTGTGGAACCGCATCGCGCTTGAGCTCAATAACTATTCGCATTCCTTCTCGGTTTGATTCGTCCCGCAACTCCGAAATACCGTCCAGCCTTTTTTCGTTTACGAGTTCAGCAATTTTTTCAATCAATTTTGCCTTGTTGATCTGATACGGAATCTCAGTGACGACGATGGCGTTTACCTCGCGTTCGCCGCGTCCGACGCGGTCAATCGCTGCCTTCGCTCTAACCTGGATAATTCCCCGGCCTGTGCGATACGCGGCGTGAATACCATCTCGGCCATATATGAAACCTCCAGTAGGGAAATCCGGCCCGGGAACCAGTTTTATGAGCTCGTCTATATTGATTGCCGGATTTTTGATAAGTGCGATCGTCGCTTCGAGGATTTCAGTAAGATTATGCGGCGGTACCTTCGTTGACATTCCGACCGCAATTCCTTCCGAGCCATTGACGAGAAGCAGCGGAATCCGTGTAGGCAACACCTTCGGCTCCGAAAGCGAATCGTCGTAGTTCGGCTGGGTATCTACAGTCTCTTTTTCGATATCCGCCAAAACCTCATTCGTGATTTTCTGCAGCCGGACTTCGGTGTAACGCATTGCCGCTGGGTTATCTCCGTCAATCGACCCAAAATTCCCCTGACCTTCAATCAGCGGATAGCGGAGCGAAAAATCCTGTGCCATCCTTACAATCGAGTCATAAATCGGAGCGTCGCCGTGCGGATGGTATTTACCCATTACGTCACCAACTGCGCGAGCAGATTTTTTGAACGGTTTATCTGAGGTATTTCCTGCCTCGTACATACCGTAGAGAATCCGCCGATGGACCGGTTTTAGACCGTCGCGAACATCCGGCAGAGCTCTCCCGATGATGACGCTCATTGCATAGTCCAAATAGGAGCGCCGCATTTCATCTTCAATGTTTATCGGTGTCGGTTCAATTGGCGTATCCATCGTATTTGCGAAAATTTAAGGAATTCGATTCAGAATTTTTCGGTAGCCGGCAAGGCCGCTTTCGAGTGATTTGTAAAAAAATGGAAATTTTTATGCACTGGTACTATGCTCTATTTTAGAGGCCAGTGGCCTGTTTTCGCAAATCGCTTTTTTACGGTTTTGGCCCTGTTGGGCAGGCAATTACCTTCGAAAAACAGCACCTCTAAACGACAAATAGACCGGACAGCCAATCCTAATTAAACCGATGTCGTCAGATGTATCAGTAACCGCTAATCGTCGAAACCAACGCTATGCACTTTCGTTGCCCGCAAGGGTCGAAGTGCACGTAGACAGTAAGTTTACCTGGACAGAAATTACGAGGCTTGAGGACGTCTCGGCCTTTGGAGCCGGCCTCCACTTAAAACGCCCGGTAAAACGCGGGCGGCTAATTTTAATTAGTGTCCCAATGCCGCGCCAGCTCCGATGTTATGATTACCTCGAACCGCAATATAGGACCTGGGGCCTTGTGCGGAGGTGCATTCCTCTTGGCGAAAGACCTTCGGCTGATTTGTATGACGTAGGTGTTGCATTTGTCGGGAAAAATCCGCCAACGAGTTTTCTTGAAAACCCGTCGAAGCTATACGAACTCGCTAAACGCGAAGAAGCCGTGTGGGAAATTCGTGACGCCGATCCGAATCCCGACGAGAGCGACCTTCCGCCACACCTAAGGCGCCATACTAGGTTCTCCATTCCCGAATCGCTAATCATCGAAATGCTCGATGAAAACGGCGAAGTCATCGCCAGCGAAGTCAGCGTGACCGAAAACATAAGCGTTGGTGGCGCAGCCGTTTTTACTTCGTTCGATGTCAGCAAGGGCGCTTTTCTTCGCGTCAAAAGTGAAAGGCACAAGATAGAAATCATATCCATCGTCCGCGGCCGCCACGTCGGGGCGGACGGAATCGCTCGACTTCATCTAGAATTTATCGACCGCCTTTATCCGCTTCACGGTATCGAGGCCAACCTACCGGGCATCGATTGACTAGCCGTTGAATGCTAAAGCCTTCCCCAATTTTTTAAATCTTGGAGTAAAAAATGACAGTAACTGCAGAATTGCCCATACAAGGCGTAGACGCCGCGGTAGATGCAAAGATGCACGCCGTTGTAAAAGGCTGCGACAGAGATGGAAACGCTTGGAAAGACGTCGCCGAGGTAACGAGCGTTTCGTCAACCGGAGCCGGATTCTACCTTTAGCGGCCCTGCACCGTCGGTACCCTGGTATCGTTGATGATTCCCCTCCCGCCCCAATTGCGAAGCTACGACCACGATAAGGAAATTTATCGCATTTGGGGGCTCGTCCAGCATTCGCAGCCGGTTTCCGCTGAGGATACGGTTGGATATCACGTTGGCGTCGCGTTTACCGGCAAGCATGAACCCGAAAGTTACAAAGAGAACCCGGTTCAGAGCTACAGAATTTTTGGAATGACGGAAGATGGACTTTGGCGGATTACCGAAAGTAGCTCACCATTCATGGCTCGTCGACATATTCGCTATTGGACAAATGTAGAACTTTACCTAGCAACCTTAGGCGGCGAAAATGGAAAGCTCAAAGGAGAGCGAACCACAACGGAAAACATAAGCAAAAGTGGAGCTGCGGTTTTTAGCACGCTGGAACTCAATGCCGGTGACCGAGTCGAGTTTGTCTGCGAAAAATACGACTATTCGGGAATCGCCGTTGTTTGTAATCGAATCCAAGCGGCGGACGGCCGTTTTCGCTTACACTTACAGTTCGTTGATAGTATCTTTCCAGTCGAACTTCTCCGACCGGAAAAACCCAAAGTTCGCAATTAACCTAATCCTCCTCAGCCACATTCCGCAGCCAAAATGCCTCGTTACGCCGCCGAGCCCGGGCGGACTTTCGCGTTTTTCGGTCAAAATGCTGGTTTTGCTTGTCATCGATCAAAATTGAATGTATTATTTGCGACAGTTTCGGCTAAAATTATGTTTCGAAGCGTCTAATTACCGATTTCCAAATTTTGACATTCGTTTTCCAAGAAAATTTGGCTCTAATGAGGTTTTGACAGGTTCTTAAACTTGGCTGGGTTATCGGCTCATCTATAGCACAGCTTTGAATTCGTATTTTTACGCTCTCTGATACAGAAGGCGGAAACGCAAACAATCTTCGTCTCCAAATCAGCCGATTATACTTTACGGAGGTAAATTCATGCATTCGGTGCAGATTCTCCTGAAAAAAAGCGCAGTTGCCGTTTTTGTCGCTCTCGCTGTGTTCTTGACAGCGCCCGTTTATTCTCAAGAAGACCCTGACCCAAATTCGCCGGTTCCGATATTTGTCAGTATCGCGGGTGAGCCACGGGCTTTAGCTTTCCAGACTGTTAAATCAAGACGGTCCGAATTGCGATTACGGCAGCAAACCGTCTTTGCACCGGACAACAAGGTTGTTCTACTCGTTGCCAATATAGATTTGCTAAAGGGCGAGGATGCTAACGCATTTCGCGTCTATGCTCAAGATCAGAAAGGCCGGACTTACCGCTTTCCCGTTTTGGATTTGCGCCCATCGGATTATCCTGGAGTCTATCAGTTGACGATTCGACTGCGTGATGAAATCGGTTACTGGCCTAAGCCAGAGGCAAATGCCGATCTACTGATGTACATTACCTGGCGCGGCTTGGCGAGCAATCCGCTAAAATTCGGATATGGCTCGATTGGAGGAACTTTTGGAAATGAAAAATCGCTTCGGCCGATGCCGCTGGCAGAAGCGATAAAACTTCGAGGCCTTACCTCGGCTCAAAAAACCGATTTGCCGGCACTTGCCGAGCCGGTAGAAAATGATTATGTAGGGTATCGCTTCGCCGGTGACCGTATTCGATTCCTCGAACAGGCGGCGTTTGGCCCCACGGTCGCACTCGATCAGCGTATCCGGCGAATCGGAATCAGAACCTGGCTTGCCGAACAATTTGAGGCTCCATACCCATCGGCCGGTAACCCCTATCCCGACATCCCGCTTAAATCGACTAACCAAGACGACCCTACGCTTGGCTGCGGGATGTATGCTAGCACCACATTTGAATACCGAAATTGCATACGGATGCATTATTCGATGTATCCGGTACAAAACTGGTTTTTCAAGGAAGCATTTTATGGCGATTCTCAGCTTAGACATCGTGTTGCGTGGGCACTTTCGCAGATTTGGGTTGTTTCCGGCGTCGATACGCAGCAATCGAGTTGGATGCTCGCGTATTTCAAGGTCCTCGCAAATAATGCGTTCGGTAATTACCGGACTCTGATGAAGGAATTGACCCTCAATCCGGCAATGGGCAATTATCTGGATATGGCCCGGAGTACGAAAAACAATCCGAATGAAAACTACCCTCGGGAAATCTTGCAGCTCTTTACGATCGGACTCTTTGAATTGAATCAGGACGGCACATTAAAGCGCGACGCGAACGGTAATCCGATTCCGACCTACGACCAGAATAAAATCAATAATTTCACGAAAGTTTTCACAGGATTCAGTTTCTGCAACGTAGGCTGTCCGAATTCGGCTCCGGGCATCGTCAATTACAAAGATCCGATGCTTCTGACAAATACTAGCAACCACGACTTGACTTCAAAGTCGCTTTTCAATTATCCGGGGGCACCAAATCCAGTGATTCCTGCTTGCAGTGGCTGTACCGGCTCTGCGATTACAACCTATGCCAACAACTCTTTGGACCAGACGCTAGATAATATTTTCTATCATCCTAACGTCGGGCCGTTCGTCAGCAAGCTGTTGATCCAGCATCTGGTTACAAGCGATCCAACGCCGGCATACGTCGGCCGGGTAGCCGCCGTATTCAACAATAACGGCTACGGCGTCCGCGGCGATTTGAAGGCCGTCATTCGTGCAATTCTGCTGGATCCGGAAGCTCGCGGCGATGTCAAAAACGACCCGAACTATGGAAAGCTTCGCGAGCCAGTTCAGCTTCTGACCAATCTTTTCCGCCATGTTGGTGTAAAAGGTGCAAACCAAGTGGGGCTTAGCGACGGAGTGGTTAACAGCTTAACGGCAAGTATGTCGCAAAATGCATTTAACTCGCCGACCGTGTTTAACTATTTCCCGCCGGATAACGTAATTCCTGGAACTGCTTTACTCGGGCCGGAATTTGCGCTGATGACAACCGGAACGGCCATCTCACGTGCGAATTTCGTAAACACAATGGTATTTAGCCAAATTGGTATCAGTGAATCGGCGCCGCAAGGCACCTCGCTGGATTTTGCTGAATTACAATCAATTGCAGCTAACGATACATCTAGTAACGCATTGCTCGACACGCTCAACGTAAGAATGATGCACGGTACAATGTCGCCGCAAATGCGGTCATCGATATTGACGGCAGTGAATTCGATCCCCAGTTCAAATCCTTCGCAAAGAGCAAAACAGGCGGTTTATCTTGTAGCAACGTCTTCGCAATTTCAGGTGCAGAGGTGATCAGGAAATGAAAGAATCAAGACGCGAATTTTTGAAGAAATCAGGCTGTGCTTTGGGAATGACGGCTCTTGCAACCCAAATGAGTCACCTCGGTATGATTAGCGCCTTTGCGCAAAAATCCATTGACGAAAATTCGACATCAGCCGATCCGGGGTACAAGGCTCTCGTGCTGGTTTATCTCGCGGGCGGGATCGACGGCAACAACGTCGTAATACCGAATCATAACAGCACCTCGATAAGTAACTATCAGGCTTACGCAAACGCCCGCGCCACGCAGGGCCTTGCAATCGACCAGAGCTCGCTTTTGCCAATTTCAGTCCCGCGAATGGGCGGGCTCACTTACGGGCTGCACCCGGCATTCGGAGCCGTGACCGGCGGCATCAACAATGGAATCCACGAGCTCTGGGGGCAGGGCAAAATGGCGATCGTCGCAAACGTTGGTAATCTTGTCGCACCGATGACAAAACAGCAGTATCAAAACAATTCGGTACCAAAACCGTATCAGCTTTACTCACACTCGGACCAAGTAACCCAAACGCAGACCAGCATTTCGAATACTCAGGTTTTTACGGGCTGGGGCGGTCGAATTGCCGATCGCTTGAACTCTTCCAGCAATCCAAGCGGTTTGATTCCAATGATCACGTCGATCGCCGGCTCGCAGCTATTTACCACCGGCCAGTCTACACTTCCGCTTGCAATAGCCGACTCAAACACGTCGCTAGCAAATGTGCTGAACCCTCAAGGATTCACTAATACCGGCGGATCAGCGCGCCTGACGGCGTTCAATCAATTGCGAACTTATGACCTAAGCAGCAACTACATCGCTGCTGCAAGTCATATCACCGACCTGGCAATGCAGGCAAACGCTGCCCTTCAGAGTTCGCAGGAGGTTACAGTGACATTTCCGAATACAGGCATCGGGCGGCAGCTAAAGCAGGTCGCGCGATTAATTAAAAAGCGCAACGACCTCTCGGTAACACGGCAAATTTTTTACTGCCAGATTGGCGGGTTCGATACACACAATAATCAGATTCCCAGCCACAATAACCTTTTATCTCAATTCAGTCAGGCGGTTAGGGCGTTTTACGACGAAATGCTGACGCAGGGCGTATCGGATAGCGTAACCTTGTTTACACTTTCGGATTTTGGCAGGACGTTCAATCCGGCCGGCTCGGGCAGTACGGTTGGCACGGACCACGCTTGGGGAAATCATATGTTTGTAATCGGCGGCTCGGTCCTTGCGAGCGATTTTTATGGCGTGAATACTTCGAACGGAACGCCCTATCCGACATTGACAATGGGAACCAGTGGCCCCGATGACGCCGATAGCGGCACCGGTGCACGCGGCCGGTGGATACCTACGACGTCAGTTGATCAATATGCAGCAACTCTCGCCCGTTGGTTTGGCCTGCCGCAGGATTCGGCAACGCTGACAGCCGTTTTCCCAAATATCAATAATTTCGCGACGGCGAATCTCGGATTTTTGCCCTGAGACGCAGTCATAACTTAAGAAAAACGGGCCTTCAAAGTTGGCCCGTTTTTTTGTTGGCAGTTTGCCAAACCTAGCTTGTTACGACCGATTCCAACGGCGTTACTTGATTTTCGTAAGCTCTACACCTAGCGCTTCAAACGAGATTTCGGTAACCGTTCCGTCCGGATTTATTCGGTCAAATTTTGCTCCGTCCTCCTTTATCAGATGCTCGACCTTTTCTTTCGAAAGGACGTTGACTTTGAAGACTCCCTGTGTCCGGACCTTCATCCCGGCGGAATTCACCGGTATAAAAAATGCGTGGTTGCCGAATGTGACCCTGACTGATGGGCCACCCGGGCGATCGGCCATTTCCATCCAGCAACCTTCCTTCCTACAGGACCGGACGATAACTCCGCTAAGTTCGACCGTCTGGCCCGCAACCTTCTCGGGTGCCGCAAGCGCCGCCGCAACGGTCAGTTTTCGGATTCCTCGCGAAAGCCGGGCACCGCGAAAGATCGTCTCGCCTTTTTTCAAGTTCACCGGCGCGTTTTCCGCCGATTTGACTACTGGCTCGCCTTTGCTATTCATTTCAGGTTGCGAAAACGCAACAGTCGTAATCATTCCAAATGCGAAGATAATAAAAACGCTAGTCCTTAAATTCATTTTTCGACTCCTTTGTTCTTAAAGTTTTCCGCTTTCGCTGTTTGCGAAATATATGTTATTCGGCCACCCATAATGGTCAGCACAACCGAGGCTTCGCGAATCCGGCTTGGCGGCATTCGAAAAATATCATCTGATAAAATTACGAAATCCGCTAACTTGCCGGGCTCGATACTTCCCTTTTCGCTTTCCTGAAATTCCGCGTATGCAGCACCGAGTGTGTAAGCATAAACCGCCTCTTCAATTGTCAGGCTTTTGCCTTTCCCGGCGTTAACGGCGGCGTAAATGCCAGCCAGCGGATCGATATCCGCTATTGCAGCATCCGAGCCGAAAGCAATCCGAGCTCCAAAGTCCAAAAGCGTCCTCAACTCATCGCTAATGCCTTTGCCCGGTTCAAAAAAGAGGTAGGGCTGCATCGAGAGTATAATTCCCGGAGCAGCCATTCTTTTTAGATCCTGCTTTGCCGCAAGATGAGCATGCTCGACGCGAAACCTTCTATCACGTGCTCCATTCGCCGCGGCCGCTTGTTTGAACGCTTCCAATGTAGCGGCTATCGCCTTTGGCCCAATAGAATGAATCAATACCTGCAAACCCGCCTTATCGGCCCCGAGAATGTTTGAAGTCAGGACTTCGAAACCTTCGTCGTCTTCGTCGTAAAAGCCTTTCACGCAGCCGGTCCGAACCATCGCGTCGCCTTCGGCGGCCCGGAGCCCATGCACGGCCAAACGTGCCCATTCACTTAGCGCTACACAGTCGTAAAGCCGAATTTTCAGTCGTCCCTTGGTGTTCAAGTCTGCAGCAGTCGCGGCAATGGAGTCCGAATGCGTGTCTTGAACGCTGGTAATTCCGAAACGCGCTGCATAGTTTGAAGCCGTTTCGATGATTGCGGGCCAATCGCGCGTATGGTCTATCGGAACAGCCGAGCGGATTCGGCTCAGATCATCGCCGATGACATCTCCAGTAAAAGGCCGCGAGGAACCGGGCTTTAAGCCCGCGGCAGCAGCGGCTCGTGAATTTGCAAAAGCGCTCGCGGCATCGCTTCGATAGACAAACAACGGATTGTCCGGAGTTAGCCGGTCAATTTCCATCAAGTTCAATTCGACTTGTGCTGGAAGTCTCGATCCGAGGATCCAGCGGCCCTTCGGCAAGGTTGCTGCATAATTCGCTATCGTTGCCGCTACGTCTGCAGCAGAACGCGCTCTGCTCAAATCAACCGAGGAAAAAATATTTCCGATCGAAACCAGGTGGACGTGAGAATCGTTAAATCCGGGCAGGACCAACCTGCTGCGAGCATCGATGATACGTGTCGAGCTACCGGCAAGCCGGATAATTTCCTCGGTTGTGCCGACGGCGATAATTCTGTCGCCCGCGGCGGCGATTGCCTCTGCCCGCGGCGCCGATTTATTCATCGTCACAACGTTTGCGTTTACAATTACCAGATCCGCCTGTGAAAATGCGGCGGCGGCAAGCACAAACACTAAAGCCAGAGCCCGAACCAGATTCACTTTGCCTCGTAAACTACCTTGCCATCGACAACGGTCAGAAGCACCTTCGCGTCCTTGATCTTGACCGGGTCGATCGAAAATATGTCATCGGAAAGCATGACAAAATCCGCCAGCATTCCGGGAGTGAGCGTTCCCTTGAAATTCTCCTGAAACTCGGCATAAGCGGAGCCCCAGGTGAAAGCCCGAACGGCCTCTTCGACTGAAATTTTCTGCTCCGGTATCCAGCCGCCGGGATTTTTACCGTCGAGCGTCCGCCGTGTAACCGCTGCATAAACACCGAGCAGCGGATTGAGAGGTGCAACCGGCGAATCTGAACCAAAAGCCAAAACCGCACCGGAATCGAGCAAAGAGCGAAATGCGTAGGTTCCCTTCAAACGCTCGTTGTCGAGCCGTTTCCATGCCCAGCGGCCATCGTCGATTAAGTGAAACGGCTGCATCGATGCGACAACGCCGAGCTTGCCGAATCTTGGAATGTCTTCTTGCCTGAGATGTTGCGCGTGCTCGATCCGGAAACGTCGGTCTCGCTTTCCATTTGTTTTTACTACGGCCTCATAAAAATCTAAAATCGTAGCATTTGCGCGATCGCCGATTGCATGGATATTGACCTGCAGCCTTGCCTTGTCGGCTTCGATAATAGTCTTTTCCATTGTCGTCGTTACCTCGGCCCGCGGCAGACCCGATGTATTCGGAGCATCAAGGTACGGCTTAAAAAACCAAGCTGTTGTAGATCCAAGGCTACCATCCGTAAATCCTTTCAGACAGCCTACGCGAAGCATCGAATCGCCGAAGCCGAAATGAATTCCGGTGCGTTTCCAGCGGTCATAATCCGCAAGCGGTGAACACGCGTAAATGCGCGTTTTCAGTGTCCCGCGGCGATGGAGTTCCTGGTAAACACCGATATCGGTGCCGGCGGACATATCCTGTACGCTGGTAACGCCGAGCGATGCGGCGTAATTGGACATTGCCTGTGCATATTCAAGTTTTTCGTCAAAGCCCGGCTCCGGAATAACGCGCTCGATATATTCCATTGCGGTATCTTTGAAAATGCCGGTTGGGTTGCTTTCGGCGTCGCGGACGATTTCGCCGCCTTCGACGTCTTTTGTAGATTTATCAACCTTTGCAAGGCGCATAGCGAGGCTGTTTGCCAAGGCCATATGCCCGTCAAGACGATTGACGAAAACCGGATTGTCCGGCGTCACGGCGTCGATCATCTCAGCGGTCGGAAGTTGGTTCGGCGTCCAATTTTCGTGGTCCCACTGTCCGCCCAGAATCCAGCGGCCTTTCGGCAGTTTTGCGGTGAAATCACGAATCCGCCTGACGAATTCATCCGGAGTGCGAGCATCTCGAAGGTCAACCGATGAAAGTTGCTGGCCGGTCTCCATAAAATGAACGTGAGCGTCGTTAAAGCCGGCGATGACTAGCTTGCCGCCAGCGTCGATTCGCCGCGTCGCTGTGCCCGCCAGACGAAGTATTTGCGCAGCAGTGCCAATTGCGGCTATTCGGTTTCCGACGACAGCAATTGCCTCGGCATGCGGGCTCGTCCTGTCGCCGGTGCGAATAGTAGCATTGACGATAACCAGATCGGCGTAAATCGCCTGTCCAAGAAGACGCATTGGAGCAGCGGCTATCGAAATCAAAACGATGATCGCGATTGCTGTAAATCTTCTAATCATTTGTTTTTATCTCACCGAGGCGGACAAAATAAACCCGTCCGCTTTTTTCGTTTTTCGGAATAACGGGAAGAAACTTTCCCCAGTAAGTCAGTAATATATCGCCGGCTGGAGCCGGTTTTCGTTCGAGTGTCAGTAAAAGATCGCCCGGCTTGTTTGATTCAAATATCTTGTTTGATTCAAATATGTTGTCTTCGCCGTACGAAAGAAAGTAGACGAATAATTTGTTACCTACGGCCTTGGCGTTGCCAATAAAGTCGCGGGACGTCTGGTAGCCATTGCTCTTGAGTGTGATAAGGTAACCACCGTCGGACTCTAGAACCGAAAGCTCGTGCAAAACTATGATCTGCGTTCCGCCAACATCTCTCCCTCCATCTTCCTCAAACGTGTAAGTTCCCGTCCATGCTTGTGCTGAAGCGGTAGCCGAACAAAGCAATAAAAGCGCGGAAACGAAGAACAGTTTCGGCAAAAAGCTATCACGCATAACGTGGCGAATTATAGCAGGCATCGCGCAACCTTACCAGTTTCGACCGTTCGAAGGGCTTGTCTTAAATCACAATAATAGACGACAATTCGTGATGATGAAGTTTTGGAAATTTGCAGCCTTCTTTGTTTCTTTTGCTTTGCTTTGCCTCATTTCGGAGGCTCAGTCGCCGGCGAAAACGCTGAAACGGGCGGAACAAGCCCTCGGCGGCGAAAAATCGATGAGGTCGGCGGGCTGGGCGCTTTCCGGGACTATTAAAAGCGTCCCTGATGACAGTGGTGGCCGGTTTTCCGCCGCCTCGGACGGCAATGGACGTTACCGCGAAGAATTCGACATCGCCGGCTTTGAAGTCGAAGCGGCCTATAACGGCCGTTCGGCATGGCAACGCGATTCTCGGTTCGGGCTTCGTACGCTTACCGGCGACGAAGCGGAGGTTATTCAGGCAATTGCAGATTTCCGAACTAACTATTGGTTTTCAGCCTCAAAACGCAAGCTCCGCATTACGCAATTCGGCACCAACGCCCAATGCGACCTTGTAACAATTTCCTCACCAAAAGGCATCATCATCAATTTGTGTATCGACCGGCAATCGGGAGTTGTCCGCACGGAAGAATTTACGTCCGGCTCGGCACGCCGACGCTTTGAATACGACGACTATCGAACAGTGGGTACGTCCAAAAGGCCTTTCCGTATCGTAGCTGAGGTAGATTCCAAACGCTATGAGATTACTGTAATTGAGTACCTGCCAAAATCAAATGCCGGCAGTTTCGATTACCCAACAATCCCTACCGAGCCACTACCGGACCTTCGGCTGCTGCTACAATCCGTCGGCGAAAACCAGCAGCGCCTCGAACAAATGCTCGAAAACTATTCCTTCGAACAAAAGGTAATTTCCCGCGAGCTTGGAAAGGACGGAAAACTCCGTGAAATTAAATCCGAAACTCGCCAGATTTCTTATTACAAAGGGAATCCAATTCGGCGAGTCATTGAGAAAAACGGTAAACCACTAAGCGAAAAAGAGCAGGCCGAAATCGACAGGGAAATAACCGATAAAATCGTCGAGATTGACAAAGCCGCTGCCAAGGAGGAAGCACTCCAAAAAAAGGGAAGTGAGCAGCAGGAGGTTCGTATTTCAATTGCAGAATTGCTACGCGCTTCAAACCTCATAAATCCGCGCCGAGAACGGTTTCGCGGCCGCAGCGTTATCGTCTTTGATTTCGAGCCAAATCCGGCATTCGATTACCGCGATGCGAAAAGTTTTCTTAAATTTTTCGGAAAAACCGCCGGTGTAATTTGGATCGACGAAGCCGATCGGCAGGTAGCAAGAATCGAGGCTTTTCTTGTTGACAGTTACAATATCGGTAGCGGCTTGCTAGCAAAGTTGAAAAAAGGCGCTAGTTTCGTAATGGAGCAAGATCGAGTAAATGATGAAATATGGCTTCCCTCCTTGATAGAAATTGACATTTCCGCGCGAGTTCTGCTCTTTAAAGGGCTCGACATTAATCAAACGATTCGCTCGTACAACTACCGTAGATTCCGAACCGAGGTCCGCGATGCTGAAATTCGAGAGCCGGCCGGCAAACCGTAGTTTTTATTTGGGCAAGCGAAGCGCCAGGCTAATCTTTCGACCGTCACGCAAAATTGTCAGCGATTTGACCGTAACTGCGCCCTTTGCGCTGAAATCTGGCGCGATTGGAGCGGAATCAATTTCTACGATCTTATCGCCGGCCAGTACTCCTGCACCCGCGGCAAAACTCCCAGCCGCCACCGAACGGACGTCACAGGATTGCGGCCCGCAATTAGCCGAAATTCCCAGCATCGTTAAAATCTCGCCCGTGCGGATGCTGTTACCAGCGCCGGCTGGAGTGTCGGTCTTCAGTGCCTTCGGAGCGCCATCGAGACCCGGCGGCATAAGCGGCGGGTCTGGCTGCGAGATGGCAGAATCTAACGAGCCGCCACCCGGCGCCGCGTCACGACTAGTAGAATTGCCGGAAACATTGCTCGATCGGCGATTTACCGCTCTGGTAAGCTCAAGTGGCAAATTAGCTTCCCGGACTGACTTATTTCCGCTCATCAGGTCGCTACCAGCCTCAATCCGCCTTGTTTCCGTGACTCGACCCCCTATCTGGTCGGCGATCGGAAGAACTGCCATCCGATCCGGCATCTGCGGCAAAAACAGGTAAATCGCAATCAGAGCGAGAGTTGCAGCCGGAAAGCCAAACTTGATTACGAGCGGCCAAGCCGAAGTCGATAAACCCTTTGCCGAGCCCGCAGATTTTTCCGCAATTCGTAATCGCACCGATTCATCAAATCCTTCCGGAGCCGAGATTCTCGGGAGCATTCGCAGCATCGATGCTACCTTGTCGTTATCTTCCTTCATTGCTAATTAAATATCGCCGATTCCGGCAGCTTCCAGTTTTACGCGAAGCATTGCTCGGCCACGACTAATCCGCGATTTTGTCGTCCCTAGGCCGAGCCCCAAAATCTCCGCAACTTCTTCATAAGCGAGACCTTCGACATCGCGAAGTACAATCGGTAACCGGTATTTTTCCGGCAGCGATGCGATCGCACGGCCGATCGCACGTGATCGGAAATCTGCTTCTAGCTGCCGGTCCGGGAGGTCTGCATTGTCCCGCGGGTCAAGGTCTTTTTCATCATCGTCAGAAGCAAAAAAACCGTTTAACGAGAAAATGCGTTGCCGTTTCCGTCGCCGAATTTCGCTAATTGCGAGATTGGCCGCGATCCTGTAAAGATACGTCGAAAAAGCGTAACCGCGATGATATCGGCCGGCTGCAAAATAAAGCCTAACAAAAGTTTCCTGCGCAAGATCCATCGCATCCTCCCGATTATTCAAAAATCGAAAGATAAAATTAGTTATTCGGTCTCTGTAACGGCTGAGAATTTCCGCAAATGCCTCCTCGTGCCCGTGAGCAACGGCCTCCATTAATTGATGATCGCTCAAAGCCTGCTCGCTGCCGCAGGCAGACACCGGTTTTGGCTCTGTTTCGGACTTTTCGTTAGCCATTTTCCCTGAATTTCCGGTAAGCCGCTTGCCGGAATCGAACGAAAAGCCGCCGACACGCAAGATTGCACGCCGAACGGCTAAGTCAGGTTGCAAAATACTCATCGCTAAGGCTGTTTTGGAAAAAGCGACTCGTCAACCTTTTGCCCGAAGGTGATTGTACCGATATCGGTTTCTTCAGTAATCCGGTCGTTCGCGTAAAGCACGGACCGAAACGGAACAAGCGTCCCCTGGGCATAATTGTAGTCGTAAAATTTACGTCGATATTGCGTTCCGCCGGATTCATATTCGAGCATCATAATGCGGAAACGCTTTACAGAAACGTAAAACCGCGTTTTACGCCCAACTTTGTCCGTTAGGTCGATAAGATAGAAATCTACGCCGAGCAGTTTATCTTTCCCGGCCAGCGAGATTTCCGAGCCATTTTCCTTGTATCGCAAAAGCGCCTCGATACTACGGTAGATCTGATCTGTAAAGGAAGCCGCCGCATCTTCCCGCGGCGAGAAAATCTGGTCATTGAAAACTCCGAATACTTTGCCGTCTTCATGGACGAGCGAATAACGCACGCTTGGAAACTCCTGGTCTAATCGGATTTTTTCTTTTTCGAGATTCGGGCCGCGAATTATAAACCGCTGATAGTTAACGAGTTCTGAGCGACCGTCCGGATAATTAATCTTTGTCCGCCCGCGTTCATTTGTAGTTTTCCGAATTTGCTCCAGTGTTTGTCGGCCGCCAGGGAACGCATAGATTAGAATTGTGCTTTCGACGATCTGTTCGGCCGTTAGTTCAGCCCCAGGCTTTGAGCTTACCTTGGCGGACGGCGGCTCACTGGCCTTCTCTTTTTTTCCTTCAGCCGATTTTTCAATTTGTCCAAAGCAAACGGCCCCCAAAGCGGTCATCACCACGAATACTAAAACCAAATATGCGGAGATTGATCTTCCTCGAAGGTCAGTTCTGAGAATATGTAAATGCATGATAAACGCTAATCGACGGATTGTAGCATAGATTCGCTTGAAAAGGTCAGCAGCCGGGAGGAGGCGGCCGATCGGACTATTTTACCCCGAACTTCTGCTATTGCACTGTCTCTTTTTGCCGGGAAAATAGATGCACGAAACCGCCGCTAGTTTTGCCGAGGCTCGTCGAATCAGTGTAATTTACATCTGTGTTCAATGTCGTCTTATACGAGCCGGAAATCCCACCAAATACTGGAAATATTGCACGGCTTTGCGGGGCTACATTTTCGCGGCTTCATATCGTCGGCGTGACCGGTTTCCGGATGGACGACCGAACGCTCCGACGTGCCGGACTCGACTATTGGCAAGAGGTTTCGCTCGAGAGGCATATCGATTTGCAAGCGCTATACGCCAGATATCCGCAAGGCCGCTATTTTTACTTCACCACTAAGGCAAACGAGATCTATTCGACGATTGATTATCGCCAAGGCGATTTTCTCGTCTTCGGGCCGGAAGCTCGCGGGTTGCCGGATTCAGTTCTAGCCGAGAACCGCGACAAATGCTATCGGATTCCGATGCCGAATTCGCGCGTCCGAAGCCTCAACCTTGCAACAAGCGTCGGAATAGTTCTTTACGAAGCGCTTCGCCAGAATGACTTTGGAGGACGCTAGTAAAAAATTTATCAGCTCCCCCAAGCGATTTGCGCTAGTGTAGCAAATGTAACATTATACTCGTTTGCTCAAAAGGTGAGATTTCTGCCAATGGTAAGCCAGGACAAGATTCGCAATATCGCCATTATTGCCCACGTAGACCACGGAAAAACGACACTCGTCGATGCGATGCTCAAGCAGTCTGGGACGTTTCGCGAAAACGAAGCGATCCAAGAACGCATTATGGACTCAATGGACCTAGAACGCGAACGCGGAATAACGATAATGGCGAAAAATACGGCCGTCCGATATGGCGATTACAAAATCAATATCGTTGACACTCCCGGACACGCCGATTTTGGCGGTGAAGTTGAAAGAGTGCTCAAGATGGTGGACGGAATCGTCCTTCTCGTGGACGCGGCCGAGGGTTGCCTTCCGCAAACGCGTTTCGTACTCCGTAAAGCTCTAGAACTTAACCTGCCTGCAATCGCGCTCGTAAACAAAATCGACAGACAGGACGCCAGACCGGAAGAAGTAGTCAATGAAATTTACGATCTTTTCATAGACCTTGGCGCAAATGACCGACAAATTGAATTCCCGATCCTGTATTCGATTAGTCGCGAAGGCGTAGCAAAAGAAAATCTTGGCGATAACTCAAGCACTTTAAAACCGCTTTTCGAAAAAATTATCGAAACCATCCCGTCTCCGCGGCCCATTCGCAACGATTCTCTGCAGATGCTGGTCGCCAACATCGACTACAACCAATTTGTCGGAAGGCTAGCGATAGGCCGGATTTTTTCCGGCGAAATCTCGAAAAATCAGGAAGTCGCAATCGCACGTCGAGACGGTAGTTTGCAGAAGACCCGCGTCCGCGAGCTGTATGTCTTCGAAGGGCTCGATCGCGTTTCCGCTGACTCGGCGGGCGTTGGCGAAATTATTGCGCTCGCTGGATTTGACGATGTTGAAATTGGTGAAACCATTACGCTCGCGGATAATCCGCGGCCTCTGCCCGTTATTGCAGTTGACGAGCCAACGATCTCGATGATTTTTGGTGTAAACACATCGCCATTTTCAGGCGTAGAGGGTAAATTCGTTACCTCGCGGCAAATAAAAGAAAGGCTTGACCGCGAGCTCCTCGGTAATGTTGCCTTGCGGGTTACGGAAACCGATGCCGCAGAGCAGTTTAAGGTTTCCGGACGCGGCGAGCTGCAGCTTGCGATTCTTATCGAAATGATGAGACGCGAAGGTTACGAGCTTCAGGTGTCGAAACCTGAGGTGATAACTAAACGCGATCAGAACTCCGGCGAATTGCTCGAGCCGATCGAACAGGTAGTGATCGACGTCCCCGAAGAGTTCATTGGCGTCGTTACCGAAGCACTGGGCCGCCGGAAAGGCCAAATGACGAAAATGATCAACAACGGATCGGGCCGCGTTCGGCTCGAATACGAAGTGCCGTCGCGCGGGCTAATCGGTTTTCGTGGCGAATTTTTGACAGAAACGAAAGGAACAGGGTTACTAAATACGATATTTCTTCGGTTCGACAAATGGCAGGGCGAACTCAAACATCGTGGGACCGGCTCGCTCGTTGCCGATAGAATGGGTGAGGCGACAACCTACGCGCTCTATAACCTGCAGGAACGCGGAACACTTTTTATCAAACCCGGAACGAAAGTTTACGAGGGCATGATTATAGGTGAAAACGCACGTGCAGTAGATCTTGATGTCAACGCAGTAAAGGAAAAAAAATTGACAAATATGAGAGCTTCGACCGCCGACGAGGCGATGCGGCTTGTTCCCGTGCGTGAAATGTCGCTCGAGCGAGCCATTGAATTCATCGCCGAGGACGAATTGATCGAAGTTACGCCAAAATCTATACGGCTTCGGAAACGCGTCTTGAAATCGAACGAGCGGCCAAAAAAATAGGGGCATCCGAAGAAAGTTTATCGATTCCGGAAACGATCGCAGGGTTTCCCATTCGAACCAAACGAACCGGAGATGGCTAACGGCTTAGAAAAAAGCGGCCCTTCACTTGTCGAATAAACAGTCAAGCTAGAACGATTGGAAGTCTGATGTGGCCGACAGGGCCGAAATTTTGCGGTTTCCTGATTGCGCTGCGTTTTTACGCCTATGCCGCGTGACGCCAAGGACATGAATCGATCCACAACAAACTTCCCTTTCGTGACCGAAACTTAAGTCCAGCCCCTGGCTTGTAGACAAATTAACCGTTTCGTGGAAGATTATAGCGTAATAAAGCGTTTGACTATGGGGTTTCTTTGAGAGTAAGTTTGTGAAGATTGCTTTGCTGAACGTTAGGACGCTGACTGGACTGTTATTCATTTTGTCGGCTCTCGTTTGGTTTCTCGGTCTCGTCCAGCCACCCGAAATGACCGGTGCTTTGAAAAAATTCAATGAAGGCTTGGCCGCAACAGGCTACTTCTTTCCGCTGCTCAAAATAGTCGAATTGATTTGCGGAATCGCATTGGTCACCGGCCGCTTTGTCCCGCTTGCAATGATAATTTTGGTGCCAGTTGTCGTTCATATATTTCTGGTTCATCTAGTTCTCGATCGAACCGCACTGCCGGTTGCGATTTATCTCGTGCTAGCGTTTATCTTTCTAGCCTATTGTTACCGTGAGCGCTTTTCCTCATTGCTGAAACCGTAGTGGCTTCAGGCACCGGACCAAATTCCAACGTTTACTATCTGCCGGCCGTTTG
>PSMA01000017.1:0-14624 GCA_040289905.1 Blastocatellia bacterium | reverse complement strand
CGCGATCTCTTCGGGCGAAATTGCCGACGCTCTGCTAATCTCTTTCCTAATGGACAACGAAATTGCCGAGGCGACTCAGTCCGAACAAAAACTGCCGCGAAGTAAACTTGACCGCGCGATTGTCGAAGGACCGCTGACGCGTGCTGTCTGGAAACTTGCTTGGCCGACGGTTCTGACAAATATGATCGGCGGGCTACAGGGCATTGTCGATCATATTCTAGTTGGAAACTTAGTCGGTTATGTAGGTAATGCTGCCATCGGTGTGAGCTGGCAGATTTTCCTCGTTGTAATCGTATTTATCTCTTCGATCTTTATCGGTATGAGCGTTCTTGTTGCGAGGTTTGCCGGCGCAGGCGATGTGGAAAACGTGAACCGGACAGTATATCAGGCGTTTCTGACTGCGTTTTTTATCTCGCTATTTATCCTTGCTCCACTAGGGTATTTTGCCGCACCGCTCTTGCTCGATCTTGCCAATGCAGCGCCCGAAGTGAGAGCTGAAGCTTTACCTTTTCTTCGCGTAACTTTCGTTTTTAGCCTTGGGATGCTTGTCTATTTTATGCTTAGCGGCGCTTTACGCTCGGCGGGCGACGTGCGAACGCCGATGCAGCTTGGCGTAATTATGACGATCCTAAATCTCGTTCTGAATATAATTCTGATACGCGGGCTTGGTCCGGTTCCGGCATTTGGAACCAAAGGCTCCGCAATGGGGACCAGTATCGCTTCGGGAATCGTTGCAGCCTATTCTATTTGGAAACTCGTTCGCGGCGGGTGGATCGTTCAGTTTCCGCGCGGAGCGTCACTAAAACCGGATTGGGCGATCATACGCGAATTGTTTCGCTTTGGATTGCCGGCTGGGTTTCAGGGGATTGCGATGAATGTCGGCGGCGTGCTTATTCTTGCATTTATCGGCTCGCTGGCCGAGAGCGCGGCGGCACAGGCGGCGTTTGCTGTTTCGTATACGCAGTTATTTTCCTTGATTACCTGGACGAGCGTTGGGTTGATGGGCGCGGCCGCGGCTGCAGCGGGACAAAATCTCGGTGCCGGCAAACCCGATCGCGCAGTTAAAGCCGTAACGACCGCTGCCGCATTCGGAATTTCGGGGTCTCTTTTCATCGGTCTAATCTTTTTCTTCTTCCCGACGTCGCTGCTCGCATTTTTCGGAATGAGCGATCCGGCCGTTGTCGACATCGGTACGCAGCTTTTACGCATTCTGAGCATTTCGGGGTTTTTCGTCTCGGTCGCCTTGACCTTCACTGGCGGACTTCAGGGCACCGGCGACACGAAAGGCCCGCTTTATATTTCGATTATTTCGCAGGTTTTTATTCCGCTTTCGATTTGCTTCCTCGTCCGCGAGTTAGCGGTTCTTCGACCGATTCATATTTGGCTTGCGATTCTCGCGGGTCATTTCTCTCGCTGCGCACTGAGTTATCTGCGATTTACGCAGGGAAAATGGCGAGATATCGCCGTCAGAATCGAAACAGGCAGTGCGTAGTCAGTCTTCGTCGTCCTCTTGTGCGCCCTCCGAGTATTCGCGATAGCCATAGGCGTCGTCGTAATAATATCGAGAGAGTGCTTTTTCCGCTTTAGCGATTTCGTCGTCGCTGGTTTCCTCATTCTCGGCATTTTCGACGTTTCGTTGCGTTTTCTCTTTCTTTTTCATAGTTGCCGGTGAAAGGTGCAATCCAGGCCTTGCCGGGATGCGGCAATTCCAATTTTGCTCTAAAATATTCGAAAAGTCATCGCCCGCTGGATACACCCAAAAAAACCATTTGAAGATATGAAAACCATACGTCCATCCGTTGCAGTTATTTTGTCTCTGATTGTTTTTGTCTTTGCCGCTTACTCGCAGGTGCTCGATGTCCGGACGATTATGGCCGAGCCATCGATCGCCGGATTGCGTGCTGAAGGTGAAAAGATTTCGCCGGATGGACAGTACGTGGCCTTTTTCTGGAATGCCGAAGGCCGCATACCGCGCGAGCTCTACATTGCAAAAACTGCTGACGGCTCTTTTACGAAGGTGCTCTCGCCGGTGGACCTTCCCTCTAATGAAAAGCCGCGGCGAGATGAAAATAAGCTCGATTACGGCGTCGAACTTCGGGACGAATTTGCCCGCTCGCGCGAGAATCAAATCGGCAATGTCGAATGGGCTCCCGATTCGCGAAGGCTGGTCTTCACCTATTCCGGCGATATTTACGTCCTTTCGATTGGCGAACCGAAGCCGAAGCGTCTGACTGCAACACAGGCCCCGGAATTTGGAGCCCGATTCCTCGACAACGAACGCATTTTGTTTATGCAAGGCGGAAACGCATTCGTTCTCAACACGATGACCGCCGAAATAATTCAGATCACTAGCGAAGCGAATCAACAGAATTTTATATCCGTTGGTTCCGTAACACCGAATAAATCTGGGACGCTGATTGCCTACATCGTAACGGATTCTTCGAAGCAGCGGCCGCTCCTGGTCCCGAATTATCTCGGGGAATTTGTCGTTGCAAATAACACGCGACGCGGCTGGGCGGAACAGCGGCTTTTTGTCACAACTGCCGACGGCAGCCGTAACGCACCCGCAGAAATAAAGTTGCCAAAACCGGAGGGTGTCAGCAGTTTTCGCTCGATCAAGTGGACGGCAAACGACAAGTCCTTGGTTGTCGATGCCCTGGATCGAGATACAAAGAGGCGTCGGCTGTTCTACGTTGCCAATGCCGGTGGCAAGTTTGAGAAAATTATTACGCTTGACGACGACACAGACCCAAAATGGCAGGCCTCTTTGTCCGCGATCGTCGAGCCGCATCCGGCCGATCCGCTGGTCGTGCTCTTCTGCTCGGAAAAGGACGGCTACAACCACATTTATTTGGCTCGTTTAAGTGATTCGCCAGCAGACGGCTCACCTTCGAAATCGCTGAATCCGGATGCGAGCTCTATTTTATCCGATACCGTGGCCGTAACTCAGCTGACCAAAGGCAATTGGCAGGTCGAGTGGGCAAAGTGGACCGCCGAAGGGAAAATCATTTTCTCGTCCACGGAAAAGACGCCGGCAGAGCGTGAATTCTACCTGTTTGATCCCATTAGTGGAAACCGGACGCTGTACCCGACCGGCGAAGCCGCCTTTAAGGAATCTGCTCAAATTTCAGAATCGGGCAACCGGCAAGTGCTTATCTTCGAGGCTTCAAAATGGGATACGCCGCCGGATATATTTGCCGTCGCCGTCTGCAATGGCTGCGAACGCTCCATGAGGCCCATCAGATTGACCAATACCGTACCGGAAGCTTTCCGACAAATGAAATGGACCGCTCCGAAGTTCTTGAATATCCCATCACGGGACGACAAATCGATACCTGCCAAGATTTATCTGCCGCAAAACTTTGATCCGAAGTCGAAGCTCAAATACCCGATGGCGATCTTCGTCCATGGGGCGGGCTACTTACAAAACGTCATCAATGGCTGGAACAACTACTACCGCGAATTTATGTTCAATCAGCTACTGACACAAAAAGGTTACGTCGTTCTCGACATAGACTATCGCGGTTCGGCCGGCTACGGACGTAATTGGCGGACCGACGTTTACGATTTTCTTGGCGGAAAAGATTTTGACGATCATATCGACAGCATCGACTTTATGATTAAAAACTATGCCGTCGACCAAAAACGGATCGGAGTTTATGGCGGAAGTTATGGCGGCTTTATGGCGGGAATGCTGGTCCTCCGCGCGCCGGAAAGAATAGCGGCCGCGGCTGCCCTTCGGCCCGTCTTTGACTGGAAAAACTACTTTGCTGCCAATCCGTTTTACACTGCGCAGCGGCTGGGCTCTCCGGACAAAAACCCGGAAGCTTACCGACGGAGTTCTCCGATCGCATATGCTGATAGACTCGAGCGACCGTTTTTGATCTTACACGGGATGACCGACGACAATGTCCACTTCCAGGATTCCGTTCAGATGGTGGAAAAGCTAATCCGGCTCGGTAAAACGCAGTATTTTGACGTGATGTTTTATCCCTCGGAAAATCACGGCTTCGTTCGGCCCGAAAGCTGGGCGGACGAATACGAACGTATTTTGGCATTTTTCGAGAGACATCTAAAATAACCATGAAAAACAGGCCGACCTCGTTCGGTTCCCTCAAGGATTGCGAAGTTTGCCGACTATGAAATCTATGAGAATTCTCGTAACCGGTGGAGCCGGCTTTATCGGCTCGCATTTATGCGAGCGACTGCTGGAAATTGGCAATGAGGTAATCTGCCTTGACAACTTTTTTACCGGACGGAAGGCGAATATTCTGCATTTGCTCGACAACCGGAACTTTGAATTAATTCGGTACGATGTTACCGAGCCAATTCTTTTGGAGGTTGACCAGATCTACAATCTCGCCTGTCCCGCCTCGCCGATTCATTACCAGTTCAATCCGGTAAAGACTGTAAAAACTAGCGTAATGGGCACGATCAATATGCTCGGAATGGCAAAGCGCGTTAAGGCCAGGATTCTGCAGGCCTCAACGAGCGAAGTTTATGGCGATCCGCTCGTTCATCCGCAGCCCGAAAGCTACTGGGGAAATGTAAATCCGATCGGCCCACGCAGCTGCTATGACGAAGGAAAACGCGTAGCCGAAACACTAATGATGGATTATCACCGGCAAAACGGCGTAGATACGCGAATTGTTCGTATTTTTAATACCTACGGAGAGCGAATGCTTGAAAACGATGGCCGTGTGGTTTCAAATTTCATCGTCCAGGCACTTCGCGGTCGGCCGCTCACGATTTACGGGGATGGAACGCAAACGCGGTCGTTTTGCTATGTCGCGGACTTGATCGAGGGATTGATCCGATCGATGAATACCGAGGCTGAGGGTATTCATCTTCCGATAAATTTGGGCAACCCGGACGAATTTAGGATGAAAGACCTGGCCGAAGAAGTAGCGAAAGCGACCGGCCGGCAAATACGAATCGAGTACTTGCCGCTCCCGCCGGACGATCCGCGGCAACGAAAACCCGATATCACCCGCGCCCGTGATTTGCTCGGCTGGCAACCGCAAGTTAAACTTGCCGATGGCCTACGAAAAACGGCGGATTATTTTACGCAGATTATTTCGGCTTCGTAGCAGTCTCGGCAAAGACCACTTAACCTATCGGTTATGAAAATTTTAATTACCGGCGGCGCCGGATTTGTCGGAAGTCATTTAGCTGATCGATTTATCCAAGACGGACACAGCGTAACCGTCATTGACGACCTTTCAACGGGCCGATACTCCAACATCGCACATCTTGAGGGCAACGACCGTTTCCGGCTGATAATCGACACGATTTTAAATCAACGTTTGATGGAAGAGTTGATACGCGACACAGATCGCGTCTTTCATATGGCGAGCGCAGTCGGCGTCCGATTGATAATGGAGAATCCCGTGCGGACGATTGAAACCATTTTCCACGGTACGGATGTCGTCCTAAAATTCTGCTCGCGCTACAGGAAAAGAGTTCTGATTCCGAGCACATCGGAGGTGTACGGTAAAGGAGCATCGGTTCCATTTCGGGAAAGCGATGACTTGCTGACTGGAGCAACCGACAAACACCGTTGGGCCTACGCGTGCGCAAAAACTCTAGATGAATTTCTCGCCCTTGCCCATTGGAAAGAGACCCGCCTTCCAGTTGTCGTCGTCCGATTATTCAACACCGTCGGCCCGCGACAAACGGGCCAATACGGGATGGTCGTCCCGCGGTTTGTCGGCGCAGCGCTCGATAATCAACCGATAACGGTTTACGGCGACGGCTCTCAATCTAGGTGTTTTGGCCACGTCGCCGACGTCGTTGAGGGTCTTTCGATGATGCTCGAAACGCCTGCGTGTTTCGGACAGGTCATAAATCTCGGAAACGACGAAGAGGTAACGATTCTCAATCTCGCAAAAAAAACAATTGAAATGACGCGTAGTAAAAGCGAGATTCGGTTTATACCGTACTCAGAGGCCTTCGGGAATGGCTTTGAAGATATGCAGCGTAGAGTACCCGGGCTCGAAAAGGCGCGCCAGCTAATCGGCTACAAGCCAACCCGAACATTGATGGACATCATCAATGATGTGGCCGCCGACCTAAGAAAAGAATACGCTTCGGCAAGATCGTAAATGAGCACGAAATTGAGAAAATTGGCTGTTTTCGCCCTAATCATTCTCTGGACGGCGTCGATCGCGGCCGCGCAAACCGGCGTCAAGGGCCGCGTCCGTACGAACTCGGGCGGTCCGATTCCAAATGCGACCGTAACCGCACGCCAAAACGGCAAAAACATCAAAAGTACCAAAACCGATTCAAAAGGACGTTTTCAGATCGACGGCCTCGCGGCCGGTGTTTACAGCTTTCTGTTCGACGCTGATGGATTCGGCACTGGACTCTTACAGGGCGTAGAAGTGAAAAACGGCAGCGTCCGAGATCTTGGTGAGAGGTTAATTCTCTTCCCTGACCGCGGTCTGCAGGTAATCGTAAACGGAAGCGTTTTTTACAAAGAGGGCACCAGTCTTAGCGGCGCAAAGATCGATATCGAGGAACTCGCTCCTGATGGAACATTCAAAAAGCTGGCAACAGTCTATACGAACATCAGCGGCGAATTTACCTATAAAAGACCACAGGGACGGGCGAAACTGCGAATAACCGCACGATTTAAAGGCGCCGAAGCAACAAAAACCATCGACGTAGAGACGGCGGCAATCTATCGCCTGGCTCTAACGCTAGACGTTTCGCGAACGGAAAAATAGCTTCAATTTATTCTCTCGGAAACTTCCTCTGGAGGCTGAAGCGGCCCGATGCCACCCGCATCGGTAACGATCAGCGGAACCTCCTGTATCAACACCTCGTCTGCAAGAGTTTGAACCCAGTAGGTGCCAGCGAGCGGAAAGACGACGTTGATGAAAAAGCTCACGTTATCAGTAAAACCACCCGGTGCAAGCTCGATCGGTGTCGGCTGCGAAGTGACGACAAGTGAACGCCTGTCTGGCGATAGTATTCTAACCTCGGTCCGATAGGTTCCCTCACCCTGCCAATGATTGATAACGGCAAATTTAATCAGCGAAACCGGAAGTTTATCGACCATAATGTTCTGGAATACGCCCATCAGCGATATCTTGTTGCCCATCTCTATTCGCACGTCATCGCAAAGCAGCGTATAAACCAGGTTGAGGTTTTGTATTGGCATTGGAAATATTTTAATCGAAGCGGGATCTTCCGAAAACGGCGAAATCTAAAGCGCCTTGTTTCTTTGAAACCAGGCAATGAGTTTATTCCAAGCGTCTTCAGCTGCGGCCTTATTGTAGCTTTCGCGATAATCCGCAAAAAACCCATGCCCCGCTTCAGGATAAATTTCAATAACCGAACCCGAACTGCCCTCTTTCAGTTTTTCTTGCATTTGCCGTACGCCGTCAAGCGGGATTCCCTGATCGCGGCCTCCGTAAAATCCTATTACCGGCACTTTAAGGTCCTTTGCATAATCAATCGGGGTCGTCGGCTGCGCCGCATTTAACGGAGAATTTGGCGTTGGGACAACCCGTCCATACCAGGCTGCGCCGGCGGCAAGCCGTGGATTATGCGCCGCATAAAGCCAGACTATTCGGCCGCCCCAGCAAAACCCCGTGATCGAGACCCGCCGCGCGTTGCCGCCGTTTTTCCCGGCCCAAACAACCGTCGAATCCAGATCGGCCATTGTTTGGCTGTCCGGAATTCGCGAAAATACCTGACGGTTTATTTCCCGCGGATCTTTTAGATCCTTCACTTCGCCGATACGCGCGTAAAGAGCCGGTGCAATCGCCAAGCAACCGAACTTTGCAAAGCGGCGACAGACATCCTGAATCCATTCGTGTACGCCGAAAATCTCGTGAATAACGAGAATCACCGGAAATCCAACATCGCGTCTTTTCTCCGGCATCGCACGGTACGCCGGCATTTGTCCGTCCGAAACAGGGATCATAACCTCGCCAGCCGTGAGGCCCACGGAATCGGTAGTAATTTTCGTCTGCCCGGCGATCGGCTGCACAGCCACAGCGAATGTCCCGGCTGCAAAAATTGATGTCACCAGGAATTCACGGCGATTCAGTTGCGGTGCATCCGGTATGAAATTAACGAGGTCCTGTTCCATATTTCAAATTTATCCGTCGGGATAAGTTTGATTTTGTTATAAAGACGCGATATCGTCAATACACGCGAACCGATCATCGGTTTGCGTGCATTGAGAGCAAATTCCTGTTGCGGAAACTTTTCGGTCGGAGGGAGAACAAGCGGTGTTGATTTATGCCTTAATTACTCTTTGCCTGGCGCTGACCGGCGTTGCCGGTTTCCAGCTTGCGTATATGTTTTATCTTGACCGGCTCGATCGAGAACGTAAGGCACGCCTCCACGAACTTGAAGTCCGCTGCCGCAATCTTGCGGAGCGACTCGCCGATGCCGAATCGCAAATCGAGAGCCAGAGAGAACTGATTGACGCACTTTACTGCGATCTCGAAGACAGCGAAACCTGGGCCGAAATCCTCGAAGATAATTAATCAATAGTGATTTCGACAACCGTCGCACCTAAGCCGCCGCTGAACTCGTCACCTGAACGATACCTGACGACAAAGGACGTTTCGGAAAGAACTTTTCTAACAATTTCTCTCTGAACACCGATTCCCTTGCCGTGAATAATCCGGACGAAGCGAAACCCTTTTTTGCGAGCTTCTTCCAGGTAGACTTGGGTTACCGCCTCAACCTCTTGCGGGCGAAAAGCGTGTAAGTCAAGCGAGTCGGTAATTTCGATCCGAAACGGCTCTTCAAATGGGCCCTGCTGGCTTTCCACGATATCGCTGTCTTCGCTTTCGCTCATCGGCGGCTACTATCCTGATACCGGGCTAGATCTTCGGGCGGCGTTACCCGGAGCCGGTTCTTGTCTCGGTAAACAACGAAACGCTTATCTTCGATTACGCCGTCGACACGTCGGAGCCGAACGATAAAAGTCTTGTTATCGCCAGCGCCTTCAAGGCGAAGTGGCAATTTGCCCCAGATGTCGCTTGTCGTCCGCCAAACGGTATAATAATTCTGGTCGTACTTATCGAAAGCGAGGACGAGAATACCGTCGAAATCGGGTTCGACCCCGTCTATTGCCTTGACAAGATTAGAACGCGAAAGCACTACCCAGTTGCCAGGCGTCGAAGTACGACCAACCGGCCCGGAGTGTTCAGCAGAATCCGAGTCAAGGCGATGCCAGGAAACGAATTTACGGTTATTTTGCTGAAAGAAAGCGATTTCGCTCGGCACCTGAAGATCGACTTGCCGCCCGAAAAGCCATCCCGCCGGAGCGGGCGAGACGGAAGGATCCAACTTTACGAGATACCAAATATCGTATTTATCATCGATTTTTTCGGGTTCACCGGCTAATTTCGCTACTTCGATTTCCGAATTTTTTGCCCGCTTGGCAGTCTGTGCCTCAGCTTTGCCGGAATCGTCAACCTCCGGCACCTCTTGCCGCGGCACAAATTTCCAGTCCATGATTTCGAACGTCGAGCCGCTCGCAAGTTTGAAAAGAACGTTTTCCGGGTTCATATCCGGAGCAAGCCGCAAATTCGATTTGGCACGAAGCTGACCCTTCGCCTGCCACGGACGGTTTTGAAACATCGCAGCAAGTTCTCTAGATTTTTCGAGCACGTCACCAGTGATCACATGCTGCGCCTCGATCCAGCCTTCGGTGTTCACATCATCGTGGGCTCGGACGCGATACCAGAGAACTTTTTCAAACTCTACTTGGTCGAGAATATCGAGCTGATCGCCGCGCTTTACTTCCAAAAGGTCGGCAGCAACGACGGCATAAGACGTCCGAATCTGGGCGCTTTTAGAAATAACCGTGGCCGAATCCTGAAGCCCGACAACGCGCGTTACGCTCCCCAGTGCGCCATCCAGCCAAGAGCATCCTGCGCCGAAAACGGTTAACGAAACTACGAATGCCAAGGGCAACCAAAAGCGAATCTTCACAGACATTCAGACCTTTCCTTTTTACGAATTATATCCTATTTTGCGGAGTATTACCTTCTGTTGGCCGTTCAACTTAGACGAAATGCGAAGTCGGCCACGTGAAAACTCAAGCCCGGTTTCTGCAATCGCGGACCTAAATCGCGAGAGCGTTTCGGATACGTCGAAACCGAACGCCTGCCGAAAAACCACCTCGCCGTCGTCCCTCCTATTCGATCGAGTATTTCGTGTCTCGTAAAGTTTGAAGATTCGGCTCACTTCAGCGAAAAGACCTCTCGAGCCTCGCGAACGAGTAAGCAGAGATAAGTCGGCTGTAAACGCCGCGAGCGTGCCAAGCGAATAGATGCGGCTGCGATCTGCGGGTCGGAGCATGTCGTCTTGAAGATTTACAATCGCCGTTGAAAGCGTTGTGAGCATATCGTCAAACCGAATTTGACGGAGTTCAACTCCCGCCCGCAAGGATAAATAAACTGCCAAACCTTCGTAATATGTTGAATAATCTCCAACCAAATCAACTCCGGCGGGAAACCAAAGATGAAAAAGCTCATGGCGGAACTGCTCGTGCAGCCTTTGTCGTGATTGATTCCGAAATGGCATATCGGCTGAAACAACGAGTACTGAGCTGCCGCGCGTTTCGGCTTCCCAACGGCCGCTACGGGCCGGATCACCTGACGGCACAACCGCAACCTGAATCTTCTCTGCGGTCAGCCGACCAATCTGGCGTGTGTAATACGCCAGAATTCCTACTATCATCTCCTCGACCTCGGCATCGGAAAAGTCTCTTTCACCGGCCAGAACTAACCGGACCGCCGAATTTCCCGCCTGAAATTCCCTGCTTCGCAAATGCCGACCGCAGACGGCCGTTCCTTTTAAGATATTCGGAATATCGATTTCATTGGCTGAAACGGCATCGGAAGAGAAAAGTTTCCAATCTAGCGGTAAAATCAAACGCAGGCGTGCCGATACCCAGCTTCCGCCTTTCTTAAATGCCGGAAGTAGGCTGTCGAAATAGAGCACGGCAAGATCGCGGTTCGAGCTTGACTTATGTCCGCTTAAAACTTCATCAGGAGTATTAATTCGGAGTTTGTATTCAAATTCGGAGTATGGCCGGTCAGCAAGATATTCTCCCGGAATCAATTCACGAAATCGCACCTCTGCTCCCGCACTGTCGATTAGCCGGACGTCCCATATTCGCCCTCGTGCGTCGTCAGGCCCAAGTAGGAAATAGAAATTTCGCTCATTTAGGGGTGCGAAACCATCCTCAAACTTGCCACGCACGTTGACGCTTCCATCTCCTATAAACTTCACATCGGCGAAAATATCTGCCGCGCGTGCTTGGGATAATGTAAAGAATTGTAAAAACACGCTGAAAAATGCAAAATATACCGGCCGCGTGAATGTTTTTTTTGACATAATCATAAGGACGGAATTAAACTCTTCGTTGAAAATCCGCGGTTTCATTTGTGACTACCGGAGGTCGCACGGCAAATGAGCCTAATCAAGATTGTAGTTTACGCACTTGCGTTCATTTTGAGTTTGCTATTTCTCGGGCGGTTCTTTATTTCAATCTGAATCGCTATTGGATGAATCTTTCGTCCATCGTTCGAATGTCCTCCTCCTTTTTGGTTTTTCGCGTCTTTGGCGCATAATCGTTTTTGGCGGCTAGTGTTCAGGCCGCCTTTTTATTTTATGACAGATAGTCTGAAAATTCGCCGCGCATTGATAAGCTTGTCCGACAAAACGGGTGCTGTGGAATTTTGCCGCTCGCTAGTTGTATGCGGCGTAGAAATTATTTCAACAGGCGGAACCGCAAATCTGCTTCGCTCTGCCGGCCTGCCAGTCACCGACGTCAGCGAAATTACCGGTTTCCCGGAAATGCTCGACGGCCGCATAAAAACGCTTCACCCCAAGATACACGGAGCGTTGCTCGGGCTTCGCGATAAACCGGAGCATACCGCCGCAATGCGCCAATTTGGAATCGAGCCGATTGATCTCGTTGTCGTAAATCTCTATCCATTTGAAGAAACGGTCGCCAGCGACGATGTCTCGCCGGAGGAAGCAATTGAGAATATCGACATCGGCGGCCCTTCTATGATCCGATCCGCCGCGAAAAATTGGCGCTCGGTTGCAGTGGTAACGGATCCGAGCCTCTACCAGGAAATCAAAACTGAATTGGTAACCGGAAATGGTTCCATTTCCTTAAAAACAAGAAAACGGCTCGCCGCTCTTGCGTTTACGCGAACCGCGGCATACGACGTTGCAATCTCCCGTTATTTAAGTAAACAACTCAGCGCGGAAGACCTCGAGCGACTAAAAGCGACAAATCCGCTCGGGAATCGTTTTTTCTACGAAACGGAGACAGAAGGCTCGGTCTCAACCGAATCTGAGTCCACAGTTTCTCCTTTCACGGAAACATTCAAATTTACCGGCGTAAAGGTTCGAGACCTTCGATACGGCGAAAATCCGCATCAGCGTGCTGCACTTTACGCCGTCGCAAGAGCTGGCGGCATCGCGAATGCCGAGGTTCTCAATGGCAAAGAAATGTCTTTTAACAACTATCTTGACGCCGATGCCGCTTTGGCAATCGTGAGCGACTTTTCCTCTCCAGCAGCTGCGATTATCAAGCATACCAATCCGTCTGGCGTCGGGATTGGAGAATCGTCCGAAGAAGCGTTCCGGCGAGCGCTGGCAACCGATCCCATTTCAGCCTTTGGCGGAATCGTTGCGTTTAACCGCAAGCTCGACGCCGCGGCCGCCGCCGCCGTTATGGAAATCTTTGTCGAGATCGTGGCCGCGCCGGATTTTGAGCCTGAAGCTTTTGAAATCTTAGCTCAGAAGAGAAACCTCCGGATATTGCGTGTTTCGCCCGAGCTAAAATCGGACGCAAGGACACCGGTCAAGGAAATTCTGGATAGATTGGAAATCCGGCAAATATCTGGCGGCCTCTTGTTACAAGAAAAGGATTTAGCCGTTTTACCCGACGATGGACTTAAGATCGTTACCGACCGGCAGCCAGATGAAATCCAGCTTCGAGCAATGCTCTTTGCTTGGAGAGTCTGTAAGCACGTCCGGTCGAACGCCATCGTGATTGCGAACGAGTCCAGCACCATCGGCGTCGGAGCCGGTCAAATGAACCGAGTCGATTCGATCCGACTCGCCGCGATGCGTGCCGAACGCTGCGGACTTCCGATCGCGGGCAGTGCCCTTGCCTCCGACGCATTTTTTCCATTTCGCGACAATGTCGACGAAGCCGCCAAAATCGGCGTTTCCGCGATTATCCAGCCCGGCGGATCGGTTCGCGACGAAGAGTCAATCGCGGCAGCCAATGAGCACGGCATTACTATGGCTTTTACAGGTGTTCGACATTTCAAACATTGACAAAGCGAAATAAATCGAGTTTCTTAATGTTTTACTTTAACTAACACTTGACATTGTGCGGGAACTCGGGTATCGTAACAACATATAGGACAACTGAAGTAACGCCCGGCAGGAGCTTCGAGCTTTGAAAATCCTCCGGGCGTTTTGTGTTTTTAGACTCGGCGGAAAAGCTAAAACTCTCTCCAATGTATAGACGAAAGATTCACGGCGGCAAGTCTCTTGTGATCGCTGGTTCAGATTTAAAGCTCGTAAACCAAAGGCTTACGCCGTCGCTTACAAACGAAACTGTGCCTCTCCGACCGGTCAGAAGCGGTGTCGCGCCTGCGCTTACCCAGCGGCTCACTACTTCGCGATGCGGATGGCCAAACGGTGAACGGCGGCCAACGGAGAAGACCGCATATTGCGGCATAGAAGCCTTTACGAATTCTTCCCCCGATGAGGTTCGGCTCCCGTGATGGGGAACTTTTACCACATCTACGCGAAGATCGGACGCGAATTCCAAAACCCCCGATTCTGCCGCCATCTCAGCGTCACCGGAGAATAGAAACCGCCGGTTTTTGTAAACTATTCTTAGGATGAGGCTTGTATCGTTATCCGAGAGCGCAGCGGCCGCGCCCGCCGGCGGCCAAAGTACTTCGATCCAGCAACCGCCGGTTTCAAACGTATCTCCTTGTTTTATCGGCCGCACGGCAAACTTTCGTGCTTCCGCGAGTTGAGCAATCGACCCGAAAGCTGCACTTTCCATTACAGTCCGGCTTGTCCAAAACTCTCCGATCGAAAAATTACGTGCCGCGTCGATGAGACCCTGAAAATGATCCGAATCTGAATGCGTCGCAACGAGATAATCGATTCGCCAAATGCCTTGCTCCCAAAGAAATTCGGAAACAACGCTCTCGCCAATCGTTGTTCGGTCCGGCACGCGGTTTTCTGTCGCTGACGGATCTTTCGCAAAATCTATTCGACCGCCACCATCGATCAACATCGTTTTTCCATCTGGGAAAGTTATAAATGCGGAGTCGCCTTGTCCGACGTCGAGAAAATCGACGTGAAGCCGGCCGTCCGCCGTTGGAGCGCTAAGGGGATGAAGAATCAAGATGCCCGCAAAAATTGCCGTAACGGCAACCAGTGAGACTCCCAAATAAACAACTCTCCGACGACGCCGCCCAAGCGCAAACGGATTCCAACTGCGCGCCGCGACAGCTGCAACGATGATCGGTACAAAATACGCAAAGTAAAAAAGCTTACCGATGCCCGGATAGATCGGCACGCGCCCGCCCGTGAGTCCA
>PSMA01000051.1:0-10190 GCA_040289905.1 Blastocatellia bacterium | reverse complement strand
CCTCAGCGAGTAATTCCCTAATTGTCGAGGAACTGATACGGCGGCCACGAAACCTGACCTCGGGCGCCTCGAAGGCAGAAAATCCGAGCTCGTTTCCCATTTTCTGAAGAAGCTCGATATTCCCATTTCGCGAATGGCCAAACGCAAAATCCTTCCCGATAAAAACTTCTTTGGCGTGCAACCGGTCGTGAATTATACTCCGGACGAAATCCTCTGCCCGGAGAGATGCAAAAGCGCGATCGAAATGGATCACAATCGTTTGCTCTATCCCAAGCACTTCGAAATTTGCCAGCCGCTGATCGAGAGTTTGAAGCAGAGGCGGAGCCGTTTCGGGATGCAGAACGGCCCGCGGATGCGGGTCAAATGTGATAGCCGTTGCCACGGCGTCGACCGCCTGTGCCCGTTCGACGACCGTCTGCATGATCCGCTGATGCCCGAGGTGCAGCCCGTCAAAAACGCCGAGCGTCAAAACGGTCGGCCGTAAGATACTCGCATTCTCGGTCCCGTGAAAAATTTTCATTTCATTGAGAATGTTATTTTAGACTCGGATAATAGGCAAACGATGGTTCAACGGCTATTTTTGTGCGTCGAGGAGCTGTTTCATTTCGGCCAGGGCGATGATGCGATACGCCGCGCTGTTTGCCTAGGCAGGCATGAAATTAGTAGCGCAAGAGCGAGCACGGTTTTTTTAACTATCTCCGTTTAGCCTCTGCGTCTGGAGGTTCGCACGAGCATTGTCTGTGGCAAAAAATTCATTCTCCATTTCCTTGATTACCGCACCGATTTCTTTTACGGCGGCGATGCTCGCCAGTTTCTTGGATTTGCCATCCGTCCGTGGTTTGATCAGTGTCATCTTAAGGCTAAAACGCGAGCCCTTTGGCGGGTAGTTTGAAAAGCCTTTCTGCAGCGGGCTTCTGAGATAAATGCATAAAACACGGGCATTTTCGAGCGAACTCAAAATCTTGCCAGCGCCAAATCGCAGCCGGTCAACATCAAATTTGCCGTCGCGGCTGCGCTGCCCCTCTGGAAATATGAGTACAATGTTTCCTTTAGCAAGCAGATATCGGCAGAGAATCAACACCGCATTCTTGTGCGCCGGAGAACCTTTGCGGTCGATAAAAATACATTTTGTGAGATACAAAATCGCGTGGTAGTGCAGCTTTTTCTTAAAAAAATCACCGGCCGCCACGTTCCATGCGAATGCTTTGTAATTAGACAGGTACCAAAAATTTGATGCGAGCGCCCACATTATCAGGGCCGAATCGATAAATGTCAAATGGTTCGCGCAGATAAGGAGCGGCCAGCCGCCGCTTTCTTTTTCACTCCAAATCTCTTTGAATTGCTCGCGTATCGCCGCCATGTTTTCGATACGATACCCGCGAAAATATTTCATTAGGATCACGAGCAATCCGCCAACGGGCAGCAACAACAGACGACATAGATTGGCCTGAAACCTTGTTCTTTCGATCTGCCAGGACGGCGGATCATCGACACCGCCGGTCAATTTAGGAGTCTTGATAATCCGAATCAATTTTTCCGCTCGCACCATAGTTTTGCTAACTACCTGTCGATTAAATTTTCTGAGAAACTCTTATTAGTGCATTCGTGGCAAAAATAATTTAGCCGCGAATGCACGAATAGGAGTCGAGCCCATTGGCAAGGGGACTTTAGTACAACCTATCTCAAATTCTGATTTCCCGCGCCAAAAACATTCTCTGGATCAAGTCCGTTCTTTATCTCCTGCCTCCATTTCAGTGCTGTTTCGGACATTATTTCGGGCAGATACTGCTCGCGAATTTTACCGACGCCATGATGGTGCGAGAGCGAGCCGCCGCACCGAAGAATCTCGGCCCGGGCGATATTTTCGAGTTCCAAATAGACCTCGGACGGATTTTCAACCCCTTTGTAATAAAATCCAAAATAGAAATAGATCGCGACGCCGGTTCGGTAAACTTGCGTTATCCGCGACGTGACAAACGGCTTTCCGGGCAATCCGCGTTTTGAGTATTCGTCGCGAAGCACGCGTTTGACGTTTTCACAGATTTTTAGGCCATCGCTCCACGAACACGACGTTTCGAACGACTCGGCGATGATGTAGTAATTCATCAGAAAATCGCGAATATAGGCGATGCTGTAGGTTAAATGGTAGCCGCGGCGGCCGTTTTCCGCACCGGCTTTCATACCGCCGTGTTTGGCGGCGATGCGGTAAACATCACGCTGCTGGCGGGCAACCTCATTGCGGGTACCCTCGAAGACAAGCGTCAGGGCGACCATTTTATACGGATCAAAACCCTTAATCTTGGTGACAAAAAACTTTTCAATATTGCTTTTCCAGACTTTTGCACCGGAGGCCGCAGGTTTAAGTGCAAGGCCGAACTGGAATTGGAGATTATCGACCAGACGCACGCTGGCCGGCGGCGTCGACGTATGGGCCATCTCCTGCATAAATGCGTAGCCGTCCTCGTAGCTCGGGAACAGCACCGACCCATATTCCTGAGCCTCGGGCAGCGGAAAAAGCTTTACGACAGCCGATGTGATAATGCCCAGCATACCTTCGGAACCAAACATCAAACGGCGAAGATCCGGTCCCACGGATTCGCGCGGAGCGGCGGTCGTGCGCGTCAGTTTACCGTCGGCGGTCGCGGCGGTAATGTCGATAACTATGTCCTCAATATTGCCGTATTTATTCTTTTTCATGCCGCTGGCGCCCGTCGCGATCCAACCGCCGAGCGTCGAAAACTCAACGCTGTCCGGCTCGTGGCCCATCGAGACACCATATTCAGCAAGCTGCCGCATTATGTGGCGCCCGACGGCACCCGCCTCGATGCAAGCCATCATATTTTCCTTGTCGATCCAGAGGATGCGGTTCATCCGCCGCATATCGACCGAGGCGATCACCCGTTTTTCGTTATTGCGGCAACGCAAAGCGCCGGTCACATTTGTACCACCGCCAAATGGAATCAGAACGGCGTCATGCGTCTTGGCTGCCGCGATCAAGAAAGCGACCTGCTCTTCGTTTTCGGGATAGACAACCATATCCGGAATGCGGCCGAGGCGTTTATGCTTGATAGCGTACATTTCTTCCTGCGTGTGGCCATGGCCATGCCGCAGACGGTTTTCGCCGTCGGTATCGATTTGGCTGTCGCTTAGAAATTGACGTAACGCCTCGGTAAAATCCTTCGATTCTACAGGCGCCGGTATGTCGGTTGGGTACGAATTTATATGCCGGTCGCGAGCGTCCAGATCAACGCCCAACGTTTCGCGAATCCACGGCAGCAGACGCGGCAATTCCTTTCCGCTCAGCTCGTAGCGGCTGCCGGTTATCTCGACCACGTCGCGGTCGTTGATCGCAAAACTGGTATCGCGAAAACCCCAATTTTCAAGGCTTTCGACTTCATCGTCGCCGATTACGACCGGTCCCGGGTAAATTAATTTGTCGCTATTCATACTATTTTTCTGAATTTTCTTTACTTTTCGTTCTGAGCGACTTTGCGTGAAATTTTATCTCTGGGTAAGAAATCTCACGCAAAGACGCGGAAGAACGCAAAGAGAGGGTTATGCAAGCCGAATACTCTAGTCGAGATTCTGATATTGATTATGAGTGTTAGTCCGGCGATTTGCTTGAACGTTTCTGCTATCTCAGAAATGAGACGAGTGAGCTTTCCTTTATGAGAGCCGACGGCGCGATGCCGAGCAGGCCGCGGAATGTGCGCGTCAGATGAGCCGAATCTGAAAAACCAGTTTCGTGGGCGGTCTCGGTCAACGATTTTCCCTGTGCCAGGACGTGCATCGCATCGCGAAGTCGGAGCCAGAGCAGATAGCGGCGAACGGGTATCCGAACGTTTTCCGTAAATAAATGCGAGAACCGGCTCTCAGAAAGTTCGAGACCGGCCGCGATTTCCTGAACCGAAATCCCCTCATCGCGGCTCGATCTGATCCACTGGATGCTTTGGGCGACGCGGCTGTCCATAGGCAATGCGTCACCGCCGCCGAGGGCCGCAACCATCTGATAACAAATGTTCTCAAGCGATTCTCGCGTTTTAAGCCGTTCGTCAAAATCTGCAAAAAGCGTGCGAATTTCGGCAACTACGCTGTCGGCAAGCCTCGTAATACCCTTTCGACAAAACGGTGCCAGCGGTTGTGCGAGCTGCGTTTCGGGAACAAGCAGGAGCATAGCCATTTTGTAATGACGGCCGTCGATGGCGTGCGGCTGGCCCGCCGATATGATCGCCGATTTGTAATTTGTAAATGTTTCGCCGGCGGAAGTGCGGAGACCAAAATTACCTTCTAGTGCAACGCAAACCTTGATCGCCGGCGATTCGTGCAGGCTCGCGTCCCCCGCAAGGCCCAGAAAGATTGCCTGTTCATCCCAGAGGAGCACCGTGCCCCGCCAATTTTTGTAGGTCGAAGAAAATTCCATTGATCGGCCATTACCCGGACAAAAATCAATCCTAACCTCCACGCAAAGGCCGAGGCAACCCGGTCGGCCAAAACTATCGGGAATCTCCAACCGCGATCGGATGAGCTGTTTCAACTATTAACAGAGTTCTTTTATTAACAGAGTTCTTTGAAAAACCTCTCTCAGCTATGCACAAGCCCTTGCTTACGCGCGGGCCTGTGCATTTTGGATAATTCAAGTGGGTTTTTTAAAGCTACTTAACAGTCGCCGAGATATTTGTTTGGGGCGAGATAATTTTGAATATAATCGGCCACGGCAGTTTCAAGTGTTGTGATTTCGGCGGTGTAGCCGGCGTCGCGGATTCGGGTCAAATTGGCCTGCGTATGATATTGATATTTCCCGCGGAGATGCTCTGGCATATCGATGTATTGAATATTTGGTTCGAGGCCCATGGCAGCAAACGCCGCGTTTGCGAGAGCGTTCCAAGTGGTGACGCTTCCCGAACCCACGTTAAATAACCCACCGATCTGGTTATCCATAAAATGCAGCGTCATATCGACCGCATCTTTGACATAAACAAAATCGCGGCCGAATTCGCCATCAGCGTAATTGGGGCTATGACTCTTAAAAAGCCGTATTTTCCCCGTAGCCTTGATTTGCTCGAAGGCTTTGTTTACAAGCGAACGCATCTCGCCTTTGTGATTTTCGTTTGGCCCGAAAACATTGAAATACTTTAGGCCAACGATCCGGTCAAACATTCCGCGGCGGGCTGCATATTTGTCAAAGAGGTGTTTGGAATACCCGTAAATATTTAGCGGACGCAACCTTTCCAGGTCTTCGTAGCCGTCATCCATACCGGCAGAGCCGTCGCCGTAGGTTGCCGCGGACGACGCATAAATAAACCTCTTACCATTTTCGCAAGCCCACTCGGCAAGAGTCTTTGTATACTCGTAATTATTTTTGAGCATATATGCGGCATCTCGCTCTATTGTAGAAGAACATGCGCCAAGATGGAAAATAACCGTGCAATCGGAGAAAGCCTCAAGCATAGAAATAAACTCGTCCGCATCGATCAAATCTGCAAACTTCAACGGCGAAAGGTTTTTCCATTTATCACTTGCATCCATTCGTTCGACGATCAAAATCTCATTGATCCCGCCCTCGTTCAGCCGCCAAACTAGTGCGCTTCCAATGAATCCTGCGCCGCCCGTAACTATCGCTCTCATAAACTCTTATATTAACCCAGAGACGCTAGAAAACGTTACCGCCCAGCGGACGTGGGTCCGGGGGCGATTCGAACGATCCAAGGGAAAAACCTGACAAAACGTTTCATCTGTGATACGGTATTCAGAAGTTTTCGTGCCCGCATCGATTACGGTTTATCGCAGCAGATGGCCCGAAGTGCCCAACATTCATACGACCTGGCAAGGTTTATCGAAGCTCAGGAGGAGACTTACCCCGTCGCCCTCGCCGAAATAAAGTCCGGCCGAAAGCGTACGCACTGGATGTGGTATATATTTCCGCAACTAGCGGGCTTAGGACGTAGCGCGACTTCGCGGTTTTTCGGTCTCGAGGATCTTGCAGAAGCACGAGCTTACCTCGATCACCCAGTACTCGGCAGGCGGCTACTAGAAATAACCGGAGAATTGCTGACTCTGAATAAAACGGATGCTCGCGAGATCTTTGGACGTCCGGACGATCTGAAGCTGAAATCCTCAATGACCCTTTTCGATGTCGCTGCAGAATCGCACGACAACGTTTTCGCCAAAGTTTTGGGAAAATTTTTCGATGGCTTGCGCGACGAGGCGACACTTGAATTGATACGCCGGGACGCGTGAGTAATTGCAAATATGCGGGCGAAAACTAACGATTTCAATAGATCGGCCGGCACTTTGTCCGGGCCTCAGATGCGGCAGAATAGCCGCGCCCGAGTTCAGCGAGAGTTCGGCCCAAAGTTCAGCAACGTTTGTTACTCACCAGCCGAGGATGTACGCAAACATCAGCGGAGCGACGATCGAAGCATCCGATTCAACAATATATTTCGGCGTGTCGACGGCTAATTTTCCCCACGTGATTTTTTCATTTGGAACAGCGCCGGAGTAGGAGCCATAGCTTGTTGTCGAGTCGCTAATTTGGCAAAAATAGCCCCAAACCGGTACGTTTTCGCGTTGTAAATCCTGATGCAACATCGGTACAACACAAATTGGGAAATCGCCCGCGATCCCGCCGCCAATCTGAAAAAATCCGATGCTCGCACTTGCTGATTCCCGCGTGTACCAATCGGCGAGCCATATCATATATTCGATCCCGCTTTTTACGGTATGAACATTTTCTACGTCGCCGCTTATTACGTGTCCCGCGTACATATTGCCCATCGTCGAATCTTCCCAACCCGGGACAATGATTGGCAGATTCTTTTCCATCGCAGCGTACATCCACGAATCTTTGAGGTCGATCTGGTAATACTCTTCGAGCGATCCATTCCGCAGGACCTGGTACATAAATTCATGCGGAAAGTAACGCTTGCCTTCGATTTCGGCACGGGTCCAAACTTCGACCATCGCTTTTTCCAGTCGGCGCATCGCTTCGTGCTCGGGAATGCATGTGTCGGTCACGCGGTTCATGTGACGCTCCAGCAGTTCCTGCTCGTCCTGGGCGGTAAGGTCGCGGTAATGCGGAACGCGTTCATAATAATCGTGAGCGACGAGGTTAAACAGGTCCTCTTCGAGATTGGCGCCCGTGCACGAAATGATCTGCACCTTGTCCTGACGGATCATCTCCGCCAAAGAGAGCCCCAACTCCGCCGTCGACATTGCACCCGCCAGCGTGATCATCATCTTGCCGCCTGATTCGAGATGTTTCTTATAACCCTCAGCTGCGTCAATTAATGCCGCTGCGTTGAAATGACGATAGTGGTGCTTAATAAATTCCGTAATTTGTCCATTCATATAGTAAAACTATAGTACAGGATGAGGTCTTCTTTCGCTTAGGCGTCGAGTGGGTTTTTAACAAACTATTTATTCTTCATAACGTGCGTATAGATTTGTGTCGTGCTGACGTTTTTATGCCCCAAGCAGTTCCTGCACTTTGCGGATGTCATCGCCCGATTCGAGGAGATAAGTAGCGAAGCTGTGACGGAATGTTATGACAGGTGGCTCCTTTATCTATGCCGAGTTTGCTTACAGCCTTTTTGACCGCTTCCTGAATGGTGCTCTCCGCCGTATGATGCCGCCGCAGACTGCCGTCTTCGCGCGTGGGCGAAATTTTTGCCGACGGAAATACGTATTGCCAGCCAAATTTTTTTCTCAACGTCCGGATATTTTCAGGCCAGCGCCGGTGGCAGTAACATCTCGCCAAAACCTCCGCCTAAATCCGCGTTATGCAGAGATTTGACTCGTTCGATGTGCAGCTTAAGATTCTCTGTCAGGGCGGATGGCAGCATCGTAATGCTATCTTTTTCGCCTTTACCGTCACGATAATGCTTTGTGTTTCAAACTAAATATCCTTTACTCTCAGTCGTAAAGCCTCGGTCAAACGCAGTTTGCTCCCATAAAGTAAGCTGACGATCACCAGGGTCGTTCCGGTAAGTTCGGCGATGATGGATTTAGCTTGCGTGGGCGTAAAAAACGCTGGGCAGACGCAGCGGCTTTTTTGCACGCAAAACGCCGTCAATGATCGGCAGTTGGATTTCCAAAACCTGTTTATACAAAAACAGAATTGCGTTAAAAGCAACATTTTGCGTCGAAGCGGCGACATTCTTGTCAACCGCTAAATGCGTCAGATAATCACGAATCTCACCGACGCCAATATCCTTCGGATGGCGTTTGTCGTGAAACAAAATAAAATCGCGGATATCAGAAACGTATGCCCGTTCAGTCTTATGGCTAAGATGCAGCATCCGCATCAGATTACGCACCTGATCAGGCAATTTTCGCTTTTCCATAATTTTTCAAAAGACCTTAATAATTTTAAGAAAATCGCTTGATGATTTACCTCGGCAACAAGATTAACAAGTGGGGCCAAAATTGATTGACTCGGTTCAAAAATACAATGTAATTAGGAGTTTTTCTCGTTGATAATTTGCTAAATCTCAATTATTATCCACGGCGTCGGAGTTGATCAATCGTTGGGCGTTTCTTGTTGCCTCTGAACAATATGAAATTTGAAACAAAAAATATTTTGGTCACTCTCATTTTTTTCGGTTTGATCCTGTTAGCTCAACCAATTATTAATTTATCGCAGGAATTAGACATTGACGCAAAAGACGAAACCGGACTTACTGTTTTAATGCAAGCGGTTCAAGACGCGGATGCCGAAGAGATAAAGAAAATCCTCGCAAAGCACGCGAATTTAGAAATTAAAGACCAATTTGGTTGGACAGCATTGATGTATGCGGTAGCTTCCCAAAACGTTTCCAAAGTAAAAACTTTATTGGTGGCTTCAGCTGACGTTAATACAACTGACAATCGCGGAATTACTCCTTTGATGTTAGCGGCTTTGGGCGAAAAAGTGAAAATTGTAAGATTGTTGTTGTCTAAAGGCGCGAGTGTTAATGCTACAAATAAAAAGGGCGCAACTGCTTTATCCTACGCAAAGGCAAAAGGCAATTCCAAAATTGCTAAACTGCTTGAAATGGCAGGCGGCACGGGCATTAAACTTAATAAGTCTGATATTCCTGACAAATTAGCACCGGTTGACAAAACGCCAAAGCCATTAAATTTAAGGGATGCAATACCTAAATATACTGAAGAAGCGCGACGAAATAATGTAACGGGCAAAGTGCACTTGAGAATTTTGGTTGGAACAGATGGAGCAATAAAAAAAATTAAAGTTATAAGTGGTTTACCTGACGGTCTAACTGAACAGGCGATTCGTGCAGCATCAAAACTTAAATTTAATCCAGCAATAAATGAAGGCAAACCAGTTGAGTATTGGACATCAATTTCTATGATTTTTAGCTTAATTTGACATAAGACAAATGATGACACGCCCAACAAATCATTGGACGTGAGGCGTGGGCAGCGACTTTGTTATCAAACTTGTCAGTTTTCCCTCACGTTGCGTGTCGGCGGTTTCGCCCCGCGTCATCTCAACGGTTCGACGCTTTCTTTCTAATTTGGCGTTTGTGTTGGAGAAACTTTTGATGATTAAATTTAGCTGTTTAGCGATAGTCTGCATTTTAGGCACAACATTTTTAGTTGGTTGTTCCGAGTCTGATTCTTCGTCAGGCGACAACCGCAATCCTAATGCTCAAACGCAATCTTCCCCACAAAATACAACGGCTCAAGTTTCTGGTTGGAAACCGCAAGATGCTTGTGCATATCTTTCTCAGGTTAGCGGTCTGCAAACACGCGGCTACAAAAATCAGTATGAGGATACTTTCGGCTGTTCTAGTCCATACAAAGAATTAGGCGCAGGTTCTCCGCTTGCAAACAACATTGCTTATTATGTTCGCGGCAACTCGCAAAATGCTAACGAACTAAAATTGGTCTTAAACGTGAACGCCGCTCAAAGTGCGAAGGAAGCACACGCCGCGCTTCTGCAATATAGCGACGAGCTAACCCAAAAGGCGTTAGGTGTGCCGATGCCGAAAGATGCAAGAAGCGCAATTTTATCTGGCAAAGCTGGAAAATGGACGCTTGGGAAAGCAAAAGTTGAACTTGTGCGGGAAAATTGGGCGACAGGCAAAGGTTACGAGTTAAAATACATCTTGAAAAAAGGATCGTAGCCCGTTTTTAACAACGCCGCACCCAACAAATCATTGGACGTGAGGCGTGGGCAGCGACTTTGT
>PSMA01000050.1:0-10695 GCA_040289905.1 Blastocatellia bacterium | reverse complement strand
GGAGAACACATATTCCGAGTAAGGCGCAGGTTGCAACCGAAGCGATGAACAGATATACAAAAAGCCGTTTTAGATTCATAACAAAATTCGCTCCTTTTTTGCAATGAATCGATCGAACCTCGAGAACCAGACTTGCTCGTGCATTTATGACCACTCGATAGGCTAATCTATCCTTAGTCTTGCCCGGTTTATTTTGAATCTTTTGAGGTTGCCCAGTGCGGCGAATGCGACTTTATCGGTCTTGAAAAATTCACGCGCGACAGCCTGTAGCTCGCCGATGCTAACCGCATCGATTCTTGCGAGAGTTTCCTCGATCGGGATCTGGCGTCCGTAGGTTAATTCAGACTGAGCAAGAGCGGTAGCCCGCGCGGCGGAATCCTCCAGGCTGAGCAAGATCGATGCGGCTAGGTGTTGCTTTGCCAAATCGAGTTCATCTTCAGAAACGCCGTACTGGACGAGATTTCGCATTTCTACTATCGAAAGATCGACAACTTCCTCAACCTGCTCGGGCGATGTAGCCGCGAACATCGAAAATATCCCGCAATCGTCATAACAGATGGTCGAGGCGCCGACGCTGTAAGCGAGTCCTCGCTGCTCACGTACCTTTTGCCACAAGCGGCTCGAGATGCCGCCGCCGATGATATTTGCCAACAGTTCGGCCGCATATCGTCGCTCATCGGTTGCAGCGACCATCGGCGTCGCGATAATCAGATGTGCCTGTTCCAAAGTCGGATCCTGTTCGACGATAATCGGGGCGGCCGTGCTCGGCGGTGGCGTCGCTTCGATCTGCGAAAGGTCGGTCGCGGTCCTGCGTTGGCTGCTGAAATATTTCGCTGCGAGATCGACAATCTCTCGGTGATCGACGCTGCCTGCTGCCGTGAGTACGAGATTTGCTGATGAGAATATCGATGAGTGATATTGTCGCGTCCGGTCGGGATTGAATCGCTTGACGCTTTCAGGCGTACCGGCGATATTACGACCGAGCGGATGGCTGGCGAAGTATGCCTCCGAGAAAATCTCGCCCAAATATTCTTCCGGCGAATCTTCGATCATCTTAATCTCTTCGATGATCACCTTTTGCTCGCTCTCTAGGTCGGCGGCGTCAAACAGCGGGTCTGTCAGCACATCCGCGATGAGATCGAATGCCTTTGCCAATTGATTGTCGATAACTTTGATTGCAAAGCCCGTCTCTTCGTGCGATGTGAATGCGTCGAGATTTCCTCCGAGGCGATCGAGTTCGATCGCGATCTGCTTGGCCGATCGCCGCGAAGTACCCTTAAAAACGGTGTGCTCTATAAAATGCGTGATACCATGAAGCTCCATCGGCTCGTGCCGTGCCCCGGCGCGGAAAAAAAAGCCAAGCGTCACTGACCGTACGCCAGGCATTCGATCGGTAACAATCGTCAGGCCATTTTCAAAGCGAGTCTCTCTTATGTTTTCTTTCATCGAGAATTGTCTGCCTTTTTTTTAATTCGCAATTGGCGATTCTATGGGCTTATCGCATTAAACAAGAGGGGAAATGTTGCCAGGCTCTGGCCGCGGTACTGCGGTCGGAAACCGAAGAGGACAATTTTTCCTTTGCCGACACGCACCTCTAACAGAGCTGACTTGCCGGCGATGTTTTCGGCGCCGAGGGCCCAGCCTGAAAGAAGGATACGCTGCGGGTTGTTAGGATAGCGGGCGAGGATACGAATATTCTGCGGTTTGATAGTTTGCCAGACGGTCGACTCGCCGGTTTCCGTAGCGCTCGATTCAATATGAACCTCGAACGCGGGCGAGTCCTCGAACCACACGATCGACTCCTGCGGCATTTCTTTGGCAAATGGGTGGCTGGTGTCGAGCTCAGTGCGCAGGATCGAGCCGGGAATGTAAAAGTCTTTGCGTGCAAGACCGCGCGTCACATCTTTGACGGGCAGGTTAAAATGCTCGATTGCGAAGTTAGATGAGCGGTTGAGGAAAATAAGCGTGCCTCCGTTCTCGACGAATTTTTTGAGATTCTCAACGCCCTCTTTTCCAACCCCGCCCGTGTATTGATCCGGCAGCGAGCCTTTAGCGTAACCATCGAGAATCTGATTTGCGGGTTGGTCAGGGAAAATAATCGTTCTCGCAGCGAAGGAATTTCTCCGTATCTCGTCATTTCCTAATATCTGAACATTGAGGTTACTACAGTCGTTTGTCACCTCGCGCCACTGTTTGTCGGTCAAAACAAAGCGAGTCCAGCCCGCATCGATTGATGGTATATGGGATCGGTAAACAGATACATATGCTACGGGTCGTCCCGAACAACTACCGCTGCCGAAATGATCGGAGCGGATCGCATTTCGGAGCCGGGGAAGCCTCGTGACGGACTCGAACTCGAAATCGTGCATTAACGAAAGCGTATGCGCTGTAACATCGTACGGAGCTATCGGATTCCCATCTGCATCTTTCAAATCGGGATACGTCTGTGTTTCCAGGATTGCCTTAGCGAAACCAAAGTAAGGCTGATTTGTCTTGATGATTAGTATTCGGTGCGTATCATCTGGCGTTGTACTTCGGAGCCTAATCTCATATTCGACACCGGCGCGGCTGAGAATTCCCTTCAATAGGGAGGTATTACCGTTGTCCTTAACTATATACGCAACTGGCTCACCGCTTCGCCTCGGCCGAACTGCCTGTTTACCTATCTCGTAGAAACGGGAGAGCCAGCGTTTGCGATTATTGGCGGCGTGACCTAATAAACTAAATGCGGTCGCGGTCATATAGTCAGTGATGTTGCGTAGTTTCCACTCGCCGCCTCTCCAAACAGGGCTGAAGTTCGGCGTTTCTTTTTTTGCATCGAGCCCGCCGGGCGAAGTACCGAGCTTTTCAAATTTGATCTCGACCGGCGTCGCGAGCCTTGCCGATGCTGTTTCCGACAGAATTCGTACGCCGCCGTGATAGTGCGAATAGGCGCGGGCGGGCGTCCACGCGTCATAAGTCGTGCCTGTTGTGATTCCCGCAAAACCCTGTTTGCGAAGGTCTTCCGCAATAAACGTGCCAAGTTCAGTAAAACCTTCGACGATTTGCTGCGGCACGTTTGGTTCGACTGGCGGCATATACGGCGGCAGGAATTGGCGAGCGCCGTAAACGCCTTGCTGATGAATATCGAGGACGATCTGCGGATGCCAGAAATTTTGAATTTTCTCGACCGTTAGCTGCGTTTCGACCTGCGTAAAAGCGTACCAGTCGCGGTTCAGGTCATGGCCGACGTATTTATGATAGAGTTCCGGCGGATCTGTACCCTCCCATTGGGTGCCGAGCGTTTTGTCGTACCAATTTTTAACTATGTCAACGCCGTCAGGATTAAGCGAAGGAACTAGCAGAACAATCGTGTTATCAAGGATTTTCTTAGTTTCTGGATCGTTGGCGATCGCGAGCCGATAGGCAATGAGCATCGAAGAAAGATAGCTACCGACTTCGGTCGAATGAATTCCGCAGGTGATCAAAACGATTGTCTTGCCTTCCTCGATAAGTCGAAGCGCAGCAGCGTCTGCTCTCTGGGACAAATTTCCACCGACCGAGCCAGCCTTCAACGGAGCAAGCGCTGACTTTGACGTTTGCACTCGAGTGGAAATGATTTTTCGTGGGTCGGCTAGTTTGTCGTTTATTGCTTTGTAGAATTCAAGGTTTTTCAGATTTTGTGGACTGGAAATCGTGGCGTAAACAAACGGAGCCCCCATCGTAGATTTACCGATCTCCTGCAATTGGACGCGGTCGCTGGCTGCATCTAGTTTTTGAAAGTATTCGATGACGGCTGCCCAACTGGCCAGTTTGCGATCGTCGCCGGGCGTAAAACCAAGCACGTCCTTTGGCGGAGGAATCTGCCCAAAGACTGCTCCCGTTAGCACCCAAGTAAATAGTACCGCAAGAAACAACTGCGCTGAATCGCGTCTATGTCTCATAATCAATTTCGCTCCGTCGAATATGAAAGTTAAGGTAATCTAACATATTCGCCCTAAATGGCTTAAATATCCGGTTCGGGCGGATGATTACCAGAAGTTGAATCAAATTCAAATTCGCTGTAAATTCTTTGAGACGCTTTCCCCGTTTCTAAAGTCACGATTCGTAAGGAGCAATCACAGGATGAAAAACCCTTTTCTGGAGAATTTCCGGCCTTACATCCCGGATAACACGAATTTGCGCGAACTGACGCCTTTTCCGCTGATCGTTGGTACGCTGCTAGGAATAATATTCGGTGCTTCCTCATTGTATTTGGTGCTTAAAACCGGCTTGACAGTGTCGGCCTCAATTCCGGTGGCGGTAATTGCAATTACCTTGTTTCGCATCCTTTCAAAACTTGGGGTTCGCGACGCGACGATTCTCGAAGCAAACGTTATGCAAACCGCCGGCTCGGCGGGCGAATCGATCGCATTCGGGGTCGGCGTAACGATGCCTGCAATTTTGATTCTTGGCTTTGATCTGGAAGTTAGCCGTGTAATGTTGGTGGCCGTGCTCGGCGGGCTTTTGGGCATTTTAATGATGATCCCGCTGCGCCGTGCTCTCATTCGCGATCAGCACGGATTTTTGAAATACCCCGAAGGAACAGCCTGCGCTCAGGTCCTCATTGCGGGAGCTTCAAAAGAATCGCGTGAAGCTTCGACCGAGGCGACGGCTGGCGAATCAGATTCGCACGTGCTTCAGCGGGGAAAGATTATCTCCCTTGGATTCATTATCGGCTTCATCTATAAATCGCTGATGGACGTTTTCAGCCTTTGGAAAGGGGAGCCCGAAAAGGAATTCAGCGATGCGACTCTCAAGGGTGGCTCTATCGCGCTTGAGAACAATCCGGCGCTGCTTGGAGTTGGTTACATCATCGGGCCGTACATCTCATCCATAATGATGGCCGGCGGCGTGCTTTCATATCTTGTAATTATACCGATGATCAAATACTTCGGCTCGGGACTGACGACGCCGATCCCGCCCGAATTAACTCGTACGATTGACTCGATGAATCCCGGGCAAATTCGGGGCGCATACGTGCTCTATATCGGAGCGGGTGCCGTCGCTACGGCTGGTATCATTAGCCTTTTCAGAAGTTTCCCGACCATTTGGCATGGTTTGCGTTCGGGGATTGCCGATCTGCGTTCTGGTGGTCACAATGCCGACGGATCCAAGCTTCCGCGTACGGATCAGGATCTTTCTATGAAATACGTCGTCATCGGAATTATTGCCCTGATGGCAGCCATAATGATTGCTCCGCAACTTGGGATCAGCGTTTTTCAGCATCCATATGTATCGTTTCTTGGTGCTCTGCTTATAATCGTACTTGGCTTTCTTTTTGTCACCGTATCGTCGCGCTTAACCGGCGAGGTCGGCTCGTCGTCAAATCCGATTTCGGGGATGACGGTTGCTACACTTTTGATAACTTGTCTGGTCTTTCTAGCTTTGGGCTGGACGCAGCCAGATCCATATTTCGTCACCGCGCTTTCAATCGGTGGCATCGTTTGTATCGCTGCCTCCAATGGCGGCACCACCTCGCAGGACTTGAAAACCGGATTTATCGTCGGAGCAACTCCACGAAACCAACAGATTGCGATCCTAATAGGAGCCCTCGCCTCGGCCATTGTGCTCGGGCCGCTTCTTATCTTTCTAAATAATTCCAAGACGTACTTCCAACCGGTCGATCCGAAAGCTTTTTCCATAACAGTTCCGGAGGAAAAGCTTGCGCGCGATGGAAAGAACCTACGACGCGAACGCGCCGGCGGAAAATATTCGTCGGATCCGAATGAATACCGCGTTTGGCATAATACCGACCCGAAAATTGGCCAGCCCGGCAAATACCTCGTTGATTCAGCAGGCCAGCCGGTGTACTTTGTCGATCCGACGATCAACGGCGTAATTACAAAGGACGAAAGCGGGAATGATATCGAGCGTTACGATGCTCCGAAAGCTACGCTGATGAGCTACATAATCAAGGGCATTTTAAGTCAGGAATTGCCTTGGGGACTTGTTCTGATTGGTGCGATGATCGCGATTATGTTGGAGCTGACCGGAGCTCCGGCGCTCGCCTTTGCGGTTGGACTCTATTTGCCAATTTCGACTAGTGCGCCGATTTTTGTTGGCGGAATTGTTCGATGGCTGGTTGACCTTTATCTCAAACGCAAGCTTGCCGCCCAAAATCTTAGCGAGGATCAAATTATTGCCGAGGCCGATAAATCAAACGGCGTTTTGCTTGCCTCTGGGTACATTGCCGGCGGGGCAATTGCAGGAATTCTGATCGCAGTTTTTGCTGTCGTTCCGGCATTGAAAAATATTCAAGATATGTCCAATACGTGGGCAAAGGAAAGCAATCCGCTGTTTTCCGGGGACAAGGCGGATTTCTTGGCTTTGTTGCCGTTTGCAGTTCTGACGGTCGTGCTCTATCTGGTCGGCCGCGAGAAGCTCTGGCAAGGCAAATCCGTAGAATAGTCTTCAAATGCAATAAAGTATTTGTAGTAAATAGCCATTGACTTTTTTCCTAAATGGTCAGATACTTGCCGCAAATCACTTTCAAATTGCCGTCGGAAATCCCACAGGGGGGTGAAGTTTTCAGAATCGGGCTCGCAAATTGTCGGATTTTCGGTAGCTAAATCAAAAAGATTTTAGGGAGGAAAATCGAAAATGAAAAAAGCATTCTCGCTCTTTCTTGTTTTGCTCGCTTTTTCGCTGACAGCGAATTCGCAGTCCACAGCAACTTCGGGCACAAAATCGGGACTAACGGCCGAGAAGACAAAACGCCCGCCCATATTTCGCGCAAATAAAGATCAAATAACCGCCGCCCAGCAAAAACTGAAAGCAGACGGGCTTTACTCTGGAGACGCCACCGGCAAACTCGACCCTCCAACGCGCGAAGCCATAAAGAAATACCAGTCAGTAAACGGTTTGCGAGCGACCGGCACGCTGAATCGAGCAACGCTCGAAAAGATGGGGATCGAACTTACGGATAAGCAGCGCGAGACTCCGATTCCGGAAAGCTCCTACGCCGCCGAGAAGAACGCAAAAACTTCGGCTACCGAAAAACCAAGGCGCGGTGCCGTGTTTCGTGCATCGAAAGATCAAATTACAGCGGCTCAGAAATTGTTGAAATCGCAAAACCTGCTTTCGGGTGACGCTACCGGAAAGCTTGACGATGCGACGCGTGCTGCACTGCGAAAATATCAGGAAGCGAATGGGCTGAAGGTTACCGGAACGCTCAACCGTGCAACGCTGGAAAAGATGGGAATTGAGCTAACGGAAAAACAAAAGCAGATGCAGTAGACCGAAAAAAGGAATTCTGTTCATTCATTTGCTAGATACGGCCGGTGATTTGCCGGCCGTTTTTGTTGGCAAAATCCGTAAGTATCTATTATATTTATCACACTTCAATTCGGTACTTTTTTAGCCACAACATTTACGATCATCCAAAAAGCTCGAATCCGGTCAAGATCAGTTTCCATTGCTTTCTCGTTCTGTCGCGCTATGCAAAGCAGACTCCATATCTGTGGGATAAAATTCGCATTTGGTTTATGCCGGCCGGTTGGCGGCCGCGTGGGGTGCCGAAGAAAGAACTTCAAGAAATCACGATTGACAATCAAGTCAAATTCCGAACCGAAATGTTCGATAATTCGGTTCCGTTTCTAATAGTGCGAATAGCGGCCGGCGTTGCGCTGATGCTCGGCGCAATTTCGCACCTAGCCGCGTGGACGACCGTCGAAGGCTGGATCGGAGCCGGACTTCTCTGGTGGCATATCATTAATTGGAGTGGAATTCTGGAGCCTAAATTGTGGTTGTGGACCTCCGAAAACGTTCGGATTATCGTTACCGTAGCTGCGCTTGTTGTCTTTAAGGGGCCCACGCAGCCATCGACAGGCTTAATATTACTGACTGCAATTTCCGCCTTCTCGATTGTCTGGACGAACTTGTATTTCCGCCCAACCTACCGGAAACTAGTTCCGGCTTAAAAGGACCGTGTAAAAGATGAAAAGACTGCTTTTCTTATCCGCTCTATTTTTCCTTTCGGGATCCATAGCTGCACAGTCAGTAAAAGAGAATGAGCGCATCCAAGGTGAAATTCGCTCTCTTCTCGACGCGCAGGTCAAGGCCTGGAATCGTGGCGACATCCGGGGATTTATGGAAGGCTACCATCAATCCGACAAGCTAGTATTTATTTCCGGCGACAGCATTACCCGCGGTTGGCGTCCGACGCTCGAGCGCTACAAGCGTTCCTATGACACTCGGGAGAAAATGGGAGACCTTTCGTTTTCGGATCTTGAAATCCAGGTTTTGAGCCGTCACCTTGCCGTCGTAATTGGAAGCTGGGCCCTGGCGCGCCGAGATGAAAGGCTGCACGGTAAATTTAGCCTTGTTCTCCGCCGTTTCAAATCTGGATGGCGTATCGTTATCGACCATACGTCGTAAAGTGTTTTGAAAAGTCCGAGTATTTTCGGTGGAGTTAGGCTTCTTCGCGTCCACATCCGGCCGGCGTCTTCTCTTTTTGTGTCTCTGCCTTACATGTTCGGGCGCACGGCTTTTCGGTCGAACAGCATCCCAGCGTAAAATTTGCTCGCTTGCCCGCATTTTCTCCGCACAATCGGGAAATTGCTTTACTTTTAAAGACGGCCGGCTTGAGCACGTTTTTTATTTTGCTCGTCTGATCTCACCGAGTAATCGTCTCGAAGCGCTTAGAGTAGATAGGATTAACGTTTTCCTTATTGATGCCCATTGTAAGAATGACCCTCGATTACCTCTCACTCTGGCAGAGCAGGTCGATTACGTATTTCGGGGCTCCCGCCGGTGTCTTGGAGTACAAACTCTATAACGTCGGCGGCCGCGTAATTTCAAAATTGAAAAAATTACTTGGATCTCTATCCGCGAGCGGCCAAACTTTTAGCGCGTTGTCTCAGAAGCAGCCTGAAAAAGCAGCCGGTGAAAGTCAGATTTCGATAGATCTATGCTCAGCGTTCGAGCTCCGGGTTGCGTCGAGCACGCGTTGGACTCGGATGCCGTCGTCAAATGTGGCCGCAAATTCTGGCGGTTGGCTGCCATTTTTTATCGCTCGGACAATTTCCGGCACAAATGCCATAAACCCGCGCGAAAAACCTGTATCCGGCGCGCCTTCGATTGCTGGAGCAAGCGGAGCCTCCAGCCGTTGCCAATCCGCGTCCCCACGCTTTGCGATAAACAGCTCTCCGCGGTGCTCGAGTCTAATCGAGCCTTCGGTTCCGAAGATTTCAAATCGATTCAAGTACTCTGGCCCGGCGACCATCGAGATCGAAGCCAAAGCCGTTGCGTCCGATACGAAATCTCCCGATCGAAAGGCGAAGAAAAGCAATGCCTCATCATCGCTTGTTACCGGAAGTTTTTCGTTGCTGTCTGTCGGCCGCGCCTGAACGTGCGTATGCAATTGGCCAGTAACTGCAGAAGGTATCGAATCGGCGATCCAACAGATTGCGTCTATGATGTGTGAACCAATCGCGCCGAGAGCGCCGCCTCCGCGGTTTATATCGGACCACCAGTTCCATTTCAAATTCGGGTCGCCTCGATGTGGAGCCTGGAACAAATAGCGAAAGTGAAGGATTTTACCGATTGCATATTCGCGGATAAGGCTGAACGCCCTTTGTCTTCCAGGCTGAAACCGCAATTCGTGGTCTATCAGTGCTATTACGCCGGCCTTTTCTGCGGTCAAGGCCATCTGTTCCGCCTCTTCGGTGTTCATCGCCATCGGCTTTTCACAAAGTATGTGTTTCCCGCATTCAGCAGCAAAAATAGCCATTCGATGATGTAAGTCGGGCGGCGTCGTGATACATACGAGATCGACATCCTTTCGATCGATTGCCCTACGCCAGTCATCGGTTGCGAACGGAATTCCAAATTCGCGCGCAACGCTTGCAGCCTTGCCCGGCGACCCACTCGCTATCGCGGTAATTTCAATTTCCGGATGAGATAAAAATGCCGGAATCTGGACAGTGCGGGCGAATCCAGTTCCGATCACTGCAATTCGAACTTTATCGGCCATAGAGAAAATTTTATTCACTCTCAGGCACAATAGGAAATAGAGGTTTTATCCAATGATTTCGATCGGCGCTAAACGTAGACTGCAAAGATTTAACCCTGCACCTCGACTCCTGCCGAGGCCGAACCACGGCGGTTGCCCGAAAAGCGAAGGAAGTGCAAATAACGGTTTCGGTTCTCATCTTCGAGCCGGGTAATCTCTGCGCCTACGATGTAATGTTCGACCCCGTTCTCGTCGCATACGCGCTCGTATCTCCGGCCGATTACTTGGAGAGAGACAGGCCCATCGGGAAGATCAATTATCAGATTTAACGTCCGCTCTTGTCCGACGAGATAATGCTCGTAAATCCTGATTGCTGAAACGGAAAATGCAACACCGGTTTTACTGAGATCGACGGTTTCGCCGGACAGAAAAGTGTTATCGGCCGATGACGTACCAATCCCGAAAGTCTTCGTTGGCTCCAAGCCGACGCGTATGGGCAGCTGGCAACGCCGCCTGGGCGAATGCGACCGCTCGGCGATAAAGCCCGTGATTCTATTCATCAGGGAGCGGATCATCTTTTTGATTCCAGTTTTGGAAAATCCAGAAGGCTGAGTCCGACTTAAAAACTATTTAATTTGCAAAAGTTGTCAACCGTAATGGTACCCATTGTTAACAAAATGTTTTTACCGTGATAATGGCTTGCCGCCATTATCTTTGCTGAT
>PSMA01000016.1:23745-59232 GCA_040289905.1 Blastocatellia bacterium | reverse complement strand
ACGAGCGGGGCCCAGGAAATGGATGCAACTGGCTTGCGAAACACTCTATTGCTGCAAGCTTTGCATCGATTGTCGTGGAAATATCGACCGTAAAATTCGGATTAAAGGCCGGCTCGATCGCCGCTGCGTTCCAGTGCGTTTCTGAAATCGTTTCATAACACGCAACGAGTTTCAGCGATTTTGCAATGCCGACGGGCCGCACAGCAACCATTGCCGCATCAAAAACAACACGGTGATCTATATGCCGATCATAAAACGGCATAAAAAGTAAATCAGCTTGAGAAGATTCAAGCGCATTTACAATTACCCTGTTGATTTCGGCTACGGGCTTATCACGCAAAAGCAAAGCCGGCTCATCCGCGTAAACCGACTCCGCAATGCCGAGCAATTTATGTGCCGCCCGCGATTCTTCTATCGTTTGTCGGTGAACCTCCGGCGAATAATATGGCGGCATGTGCGCGGCCACTGTAAGAACCGTTACGTGAAAGCCGCTTTGAGTCAGGCGTTTGATCGTTCCGCCTGCTCCAAGGATTTCGTCGTCCGGGTGCGGTGCAATTACCAGAACGTTTTTCATTGCTCGCCTCCGGGTGCCGCTATCGGCTTTTCGACGATGAAATCTCCGATCGCGAGAGCGTCCAGACCCGTAGACCAAAACGTCCGCAGGGCATCGCGAGCTGAACAGACGATCGGTTCGCCTTTGACGTTAAACGATGTATTAAGTAGAACGCCGACTCCTGTAAGATTTTCGAATTCGGTTAAAAGTGAGTGATAAAGCGGGTCAGCCTCTTGCTCGACGAACTGAACGCGTGACGTTCCGTCTACGTGAACTACGGCTGGTGCGTCTTTTTCAACCGCTCGTTTGCCGGAAAGGCGATTACCATAAAAGGTGCTCGTGTGTGCTTTTCAAAATAATCACCGGCACGCTCGGCAAGTATCGATGGACAAAATGGCCGCCAATATTCACGAAATTTGATTATTGCATTTACTTTGTCGCGCGAAGCGGCGTCGCGCGGATCGGCAAGAATGCTACGATGTCCGAGAGCTCGCGGGCCAGCTTCCATTCGGCCCTGAAACCAACCAACGATTTTCCGAGCGGCGAGCAGCCGGGCGGTATCGGCAGCGATGTTTCTAGATCGGCGAAAGGCGACCTTCGACTGCCGCAGGACGGCCTCGATTTCTTTGTCTTCCGGCCCGAAATCGAGCCGGCGAAGGGGCTCTGGCCGTTTACCTGTCTCTGCAAATTCGGCATACATTGCAGCGCCGAGGGCCGCTCCGCTGTCACCGCATAGAGGATTGGCCCAGAGGTCTTCTACCTCCGGCAACTCGAACAGGCGGGAATTCATTTTTACATTTAACCCAACTCCGCCGCCGATCGTCAGCTTGCGAATCCCGGTTTTTGCGATCGCCCAACGGGCAAGCCGGACAGCCGAATTTTCGAGATGGTGCTGCACCGCATACGCGAGATTTTCGTGCCATTGCGAATAATCGTCGGTCGAAATGCGTGGTGGCCGGCCGAGAAGTTCGACGAGGCGGTCCGTATATCGTTCGGAAAAACTATGGGAACCAAAATGAATAAACTGTGGATTAATTTTATAACCTGGATCGCCGTCCTCGGCTGGTTCTAAAACTTGGGCAACGCGGTCGATCAAATCCTGATCGTGCTGCCCGTACGCGGCCAGACCCATTAGTTTATATTCGCCGTCATAGGCTCGAAAGCCCAGATATTCTGTGAATGCAGCGTAAAACCAGCCGAGCGAATGTGGAATCTGCCTTCGATAAATCGGCCGCAGTTCAGTGCCTCGGTGTTCCCAGACTACGGTGCAATCCTCGTCGCCCGAACCATCAATTGTGAGACATATCGATTCGTCAAAGCCCGAGTGCATGGCGGCCTGAAATGCGTGAGTCAGATGATGCGGAACTGAAACGATGCGCGGCATTTTTAAATCGCCAAAAAGCCGCCGCCATTGAAAGGCGTGATGACGTTCAGCATTGACGCGATTGAATTTCGAAATCATCCTTGCGTGCCATTGACGGGTTGCATCATCGACGTCAAACCGGCTGCTTAGTCCATCGTAAAAAGCACGAATGCGCCCGTTTGAATAGCCTTCCAGATCCCAGTTAACTGCAATCGCCTCAACATTTTCCGGGTCGATGCCCGCTGCGGAAAGGCAAAACTTCAAAGCGTTTGCCGGATAGATCCCCCAAGCGTGTTTCTGCCTGATAAAGCGCTCTTCCTCTGCAAACGCAATCACGCAGCCGTTTTTTGCGATTGCGGCCGCCGGATCTGCGTGGCCCTCGAAAATTCCCAGATAATAACCGGATCCCATAGTTTCTACGGCAATTTGTCCCCGATCGGGTCGATTAGCTCGCTGCAGCATTTAATAACGAAATCGGCTGCATCATTCGGGTCATCCGAAAGATAGATGAGGCTCATATCTTCCGGGCTAATTTTTCGTTCGGAGATCATCGTCGAAGATATCCAAGAGAGGAGTCCTTTCCAATAGTGTGAGCCGAAAAGAACGACCGGAAAATTGCGTATCTTCCGCGTCTGAATAAGCGTAAGAGCTTCGAAGAGTTCATCCATTGTCCCGAATCCGCCGGGAAAAATAACGTATGCGTTCGAGTATTTGATAAACATCGTCTTTCGGATGAAAAAATACTTAAACGAGAGCGACTTTGTCTGGTATTGATTCGGGATTTGCTCAAATGGAAGCTCTATATTGCAACCGACCGAGACTTTACCTGCTTCAAAGGCGCCGCGATTTGCTGCCTCCATAATTCCCGGCCCTCCGCCGGTTATGATTTCAAAGCCGGCTTCGGCAAGACGATACGCTGTTTCGCGTGCCGCAGCATACATTGGGTCATTTTCCGGTGTACGGGCGGATCCGAATATCGAGATACCTCTGGTAATCGTCGCAAGGTTATCGAAGCCATCCACGAATTCTCCTAAAATGCGAAATACGCGCCACGAGTCCGACGTTTTGTATTCCTCCTCCGGTTGCGGCGAGCGGAGCAATACCTCGTCGTCGGTCAATTTCCAATATGCCGGCCGATTTTCACGTGATTTCGCTTCTGCAATGGTTTCAGGCTCTGTTTGCTTGGTCTTCGTCTTTGTTTCGACGGCTTTATCGATATTGTTTTCTGACATTGTTTTTGATCTAAGGATCTAATTCTCGCTTTGTCGGTGGCTAAATACCCATTATGTTGTAGCCACAATCGACGTAAATCGTTTCGCCCGTAATGCCCGATGCCAAGTCGCTGACAAGAAAAAGAGCGGCATTACCGACTTCGGCCGCCGTGACGTTTCTTTTCAGGGGTGAACGCTCCGCAACGTAGCCGAGCAGTGAACCCATGTTTTTAACGCCGCGTGCCGAGAGCGTATTTATTGGGCCGGCGCTGATTGCGTTTACGCGAATATTCTGTTTTCCGAGGTCTGCGGCAAGGTAACGGACAGAAGCCTCGAGAGCAGCCTTTGCAACGCCCATAACATTGTAATTCTTAACGACTTTTTCTGCTCCATAGTAGCTCATGGTTACGATGCTGCCACCGTTCTTCATAAGCGGCAAAGCCGCAAGCGAAAGCTGAGTAAGGGAGAATGCGCTGATTTCAAGTGCGGTGCGAAAAGCTTCGCGTGTCGTCGTAATGAATTCACCTTCAAGTGCTTCGCGCGGCGCGTATGCGATCGAATGGATTAGAAAGTCTAAGCGTCCATATTTGTCGGCGACGGCGGCAAACGCGGCGTCGACCTCCGCCTGATTCGTTACGTCGCAGGGTACAACAAGGGCGTTTGGCAATTCAGCCGTTAGCTTCTCAACGTTCTCCTTCAGCCTTTCGCCCTGATAGGTAAAGGCTAGCGTTGCGCCGTTTGCTGCGGCGGCCTCTGCACAGGCCCAGGCAATAGATCGCTTGTTTGCGACCCCGAAAATCATCCCGACTTTATCTTCGAGCATATTCATTATTCGCAAATATAGCGGCGCTGCAGCGCCTCAAAATCCATAAAACAGATATCCACGTCCACCGCAGTTCCCGTAAATCTTGCGGTCCTGAGATCCGAACGCAGCTTTTGCAGATCCTCCGGCGTAAGTTGTGTAATTACCAACAGCATTAGCCTTACTTGCAAACCCGTGCCAGCTTTTCGTGCCATTTTCGCGACTCCTCCAGCTTTTTTCAGTGTTGCCGCTAGCTGCGCATCGGAAATCGCCGGTGAAACAAGAAAAATCACGTCGATGCAAACGAGGGTTCGGTCTGCAAGGTAAACTGCATCGAATGAAATCCCGAAAACCGAAGTGTGACGAAAAACGGGACATTTTTCCTCGTCCTGTATTTGACGCAAGGCCAAATCTTCGGCAACGATGAAAGCCGATTGTAGGTCGGCCAGAGATTCGGCGGAGCCGAGTTCCAGCGTCTTCGATAAATATTCGACCGCGATTTCGAGCTGCCGTCTTTGAATTTCCGGATCCGTGGTCGTCCAGTTTATCGAGCCGGCTGCCAATCCGGGCTTCGATCCGGAAAAAGATTTCAAGAGACCGTAAACCACGGGTACCAGGGCCAAAATCAAAAATGCTGCCGCAATTACGCTAAGGCCGATTGCAATTGCTGCAAGTGCCGGCAAAATCAGCGCACCGACGGCTGAAAACGCGATTACCAACCAGCGGTCACGTACTCGCCAGCGGAATTTAGCCAGAATTTCTTCGACTTCAAAAGGCATTTACGCCCGTGTGCAGCTTCAGGCTCCGGCCGCACGTTCAAACGGGATGTCGTCAAAATGCGTAATCTGTTTGAATTCCTTAAAACGCTGATTGATCTCCGGATAGTCCAGCTCGTCGACCCGTTCGGTGCCAAATTTCTCGACGTTGAATGAGGCCATAACCGAGCCATAAATGCAGGCTCGTCGAAGCGTGTCATCGTCAATGTTCTTTTGCGAGGCAAGGTAACCCATAAAACCGCCGGCAAATGTATCGCCTGCGCCCGTTGGGTCGAAGACGCTTTCAAGCGGATACGCAGGGGCGGCAAAAAAGCCGTTGCGGGTAAACAACGTTGCTCCGTATTCGCCACGTTTTATAACAACCGCCCGCAGACCAAGATCCATCAACTGTCTAGCGGCTTTATGAATGTTTGGTTCGAGCGTCAGTTGGCGAGCTTCGGCATCGTTTACAATAATGCAGTCAACCGATCGGATAGTCTCGATCAATTCGTCCTTCATCGAATTGATCCAGAAATTCATCGTATCCATCGCAACGAATTCTGCCTCCGGGCATTGCGTTCGTACACTTAGCTGAATAGTCGGATGGATATTAGCTAGAAAAACAAGCCGCGATTTGCGGGAATTTTCCGAAAGTTTCGGATTGAAAGTTTCGAAAACATTTAGCTGCGTATCGAGCGTATGCGCCATGTTCATATCGAAATCGTAACGACCGCTCCAGAAAAAGGTTTTGCCATCGGGCACAACCTCAATGTCGCTTGTGTCTATGTTATGCCGGCGAAACACCGCCCATTCCGCTTCGCCAAAATCGCCGCCGACGACGCCGACAGCATTGACACGTGTAAAAAAGCTTGCTGAAAGGCTAAAATGCGTAGCGGCGCCGCCAAGTACGCGTTCTCTTTTCCCAAACGGCGTTTCGAGGGCATCGAATGCAACTGAGCCAACAACTGTAAGAGACATTTGAAAATAACTTCTCCAAAGAAACTAAATTATTATTAGAAATCGAAAAAGCCATTTTACACGTCTGCGAAGGATTTTGCGATTCCCGATCAACGATAGTTTCGAAATTAAATGGAGATTAGGCGGTGTTTGCGGCCGATCGCCTCGCTGATCACTGGCCGATTTTGGGCTTTAGTTCTTCGAGAATTTTCTTGGCCTCGTCGATGTATTTGCTTTCCGGATGTTTCTCAATCAGTATCCCGAGATAAACGGCCGCATCGGCGCGGAGTTTTTCGGGCGCAAATTTCTCGGTTTCCTTTGGATTTTTTGGATTTACCTTTTGCTTTCCGCGACCTTCTGAAAGATAGTAGCTGCTTGCGCCAGCGAGATAAAGGAATTCATCGATTTTCGAAAATTGCGGATATGCAGCGAATGTTTCCTCGAACCGCATCAGGACCGCCTTGTAAGCCTTTTTCAGACGAAAGGCTTGCCAGGCTACGTCCAGGTTATGTTTGGCGTCCTGTTCGAGCAGCGGGTCGCGATCAATCGCCGGAGCCGGGTTTCTTTGTGCAAAGGCTCCACCGACAGCCGAAAAAATCAGGAATGCAGCGATAATCAAGCGCTTCATAATCTTGCCTTTCGGATGCCGCGCTGCACAACCGAGTTTACCGCGGCTTCAACGTTTTGCGTATTTGCCGATAATCGCTTCGAGTTTTCGGGCCGTCTCTGGCGGCCAAAGTTCGGGCTCGGTAAAAATTGCATTTTTAGTCGCACCGGCAAATCGGTTTGGTGTTTCCTTTGCGGCAACGCGCTTTACGGCCTCCTTCAATATCAACTGGGCATTTCGGACATTTTTGTTGAGATATTCGACCACCATTTCGATCGTCACGTCGTCGTGCCCTTCGTGCCAACAATCGTAATCGGTAACCAGAGCTAAGGTTGCATATGCGATTTCGGCTTCGCGGGCGAGTTTGGCTTCTTGGAGGTTGGTCATCCCGATTATGTCCATTCCCCATTGGCGGTAGACGAGCGATTCGGCTTTAGTTGAAAATGCCGGTCCCTCCATACAAAGGTATGTTCCGCCGCGATGCACGTTCACGCCGACGGCCCCGCACGACTCTTCTAAAATATCGCCGAGCTCATCGCAAACCGGATGGGCAAAAGTTATGTGGCCGACAATTCCGTTTCCGAAAAACGTGGATTCCTCCGTCCGAGCACGCGTCCGGTCAAAAAACTGATTCGGGATCACCATATCGGTCGGCTTGTATTTTTCCTGCAACGAACCGACGGCCGAGACCGAAAGGATGTACTCGACGCCTAGCAGCTTCATCGCATAGATATTGGCCCGGAAGGGAATTTCCGACGGCAAGAGCCGATGGCCGCGGCTATGTCGCGGAAGAAACGCAACGGTTACGCCATCGAGCTCGCCAAGAATAAATGAATCCGAAGGATTGCCAAATGGCGTTTCGACCTTTAGCTCACGGACATTTTGCAATTCCGGCATTTGGTATAAACCGGAGCCGCCAATAATTCCTATTTCAACCTTTTCCACGTTCAAATTCCTAAAATGAAAGTTTACAGCCTCACAGATCGAATTGTGGTGATCGACTTTGTTAATCTCCCCTGCAGCTATTAGCAGCAATATACTCGCGGCGATCGCCAGAATTTTGCGTTGCCTTAAGCTCGTCTACGCTCGGATTCCGCGTTTTCGATTCTTGGGCGATGATTGCCTGGTACTCTCTTGCAAGACCCTTTGAGAACCGGCAAGCTGCGCGGCAACTAACTACCTCTCCTGATTATGCCGTGTCGAGACGATTTTGCCACGAATAGAATTTGTTTCGCAAATGCAGTTTTCGCGGTCAAACGTCGGCGGGCTCGGATGCGATAAACGATTTACCGTCAAATTTTATCTTCACGAGAGGCATTTCCGGGTCGTGGTAGAACAGGCACAGCCAGTTTTCTGCCGCCGCCTGCGGGAGAATAGTCTTCTTAAATTCCAATGTTTCAAGCGGAAACAAATCGTAAGCTGCGATCCAAGCTGGCCGAAGATGATGACGAGTCGGTATTAGATCTGCAAAACCATAAATCGTTTGGCCGCCGCGATCCAGTCTCCAGGTCTGCATCGTTGCAGAATGACCGCGAATAGTTTGAATCTGCAGACCTTCAACCGGCTCGTAAGCGTCCGGCATCGTTACCAATTGCTGCGAAGCAAGCAGTGGCTCCCAATTTTCAGGCAAATAGCTTGCTCGGTCGCGCTCACTGGGATATTCCGCGTGCTCAAGTTCGCGCTTTGCGACAAGATACACGGCGTTTGGGAATTGCGGCCGAAGGCCGCCGCCGTCGCGAATCGTGTTTCCGCCGGCGTGATCGAAATGTAAGTGCGTATTTACGACCTTTGTGATCTCGTCCGCTCGGCAACCGGTTACTTCAAACAAGCTATCCGAAAGTAGTTTTCGTCGGCCGATCCCGTATATTTCGGTTTCCTTTTCGCTCCATTTCCCCCCGATACCAGTATCAATCAGAATCTTATCCTTACCGGTATCGATAAAAATGCAGTTTAAATTCAACCGGATTCGATTCTTTTCATCCGGCGGGCAAACGCTCTCCCATAAAACGCGAGGGACGACGCCAAACATCGCCCCTCCGTCCAGTCTGAATTCCGCATCGGGAATTACCTCGATTCGGTAATCGCCTATGATCATCGCGATTTACGGCCGCTTCTTTGCCGGCGGCGGATTTTTTTCCTTCGATTTCGCCGACTTCGACTTGTCGCTTAAATTTTGCGTTTTCGAATTTTTGCCCTCAGAATGAAATTCATCGTCGGGCATTGCCAACTGGTTACTCATTGATTCTTGAATCTGCTGATCCGTGATATCCGGCAAGTCGAAATCATCCGGCACTTCGACGTGGTTTTCTGCAACAAGTTTTTCAATTAATTCGTCGCGCTTTTGCTTTTCGAGCTGGTCTTCTACGTATTGCTTGAGCTGAATAGTGCCGCCGAGCGGGCTATTCGGATCTTTCACAGCGGTTGAAATCAGGATATGTCGAACGTTGTAAGTTGTTGTCGGTTTGCCGTCCTTCTCTGCTGGCTCTTCTTTTTTGCTTTCGAGCTTTATGATGTGGAATCCATAGTCGGTTTCGACGAGGTTCGGGGCGATTTCCCCGGGTTTGAGAGCAAGAGCGGCATCTTCGAATTGCTTTATCATCTGGCCGGTCCGAACGTTTTCGTAAAGTCCGCCACGCTTTTTACCGTCGAGGTTTGGCGAATTGCCGGGATCATCTGTAAATTCGTTTGCCAGCGTGGCAAAATCCTCACCTTTCTTTGCACGTTCAAGAATTTCCTGCGCTTTTGCGCGTTTTGTGGCCGGATCCAGTTCGGGATGCTCTGCAATGTATTTTGCGATTTCCTCATCGGTTACTTTTAATTTGTCCTTAACTTTTTCGGCATAAAGGCCGGCGAGGAATTGTGCTTGCTGCAGCTTGACCTGGAGATTTATTTTGTCTTGGATCTCCTTTGAGATCTGGCCTGCGCGTACTTTGTCCTCGTATTCCTCGTAGTAAATCTGGAACTTTGCAAAAACATCGCGAGCCTGCTTACGCTCGTCATCCGAAATCTCGCGGTCTTTGAGTTGCGGATTCTGCTCTTTCAGCAATGCGATTTTGGTATTTAGAAATTTTTCAAATTCTAGTTCTCGGTCGCGAAAACCGATACGGAGTTTTTGCTTTAGGTTCTCGAAAAAACTCTTCTGTTCCGAGCCGTTCTCGCCCCAGAATGCCTTGACCCGATTTTCGTCGATAAAGCCAAACTGGGGCATCGGCCCTTTGTCTTTATTTATTTCTCTGTCGTATAAAGCAGCAATTATTTGCTGCCGAATGTATCCGAGCTCCTCGCGATAAGGAGATTCGTTTGCGAGGCCTTCGCGCTGCGCTTGGCTGGCAAAAGCAAGCAACTGCTTTATGTTCTCAAGTTGCTGTTTTCTAAGTTCTGGATCTTCTTTTAGCCGCCGGACGGCCTTCGGATTCTGGGTTGCAATGTCGCTCACGAGGATGGCTATCTCCTCTTTGGTCAGGACGTTGTACTCTGGCGCGGCATGGCCGACGCGGCTTTTCCAAAAAACCAGACCCACGCCCACGGCGATGATGACGCCCAATAAAATCAGTCCTTTCGTTAAGCTGCTCAATTTTTTATTCCTCACTATTGATCGATCAAAACAAATTCTGGGAAATTGTAATCATAACAGAAAAGTACTTTAGGGGTAAGGCAATCCGCCGTCGGGTGTTATTTTCTGAACGAGTTCGAGCAAGACGCCGCCCGCAGACGTCGGATGGACAAACGCGATCAGGCACCCGCCAGCCCCAATTCTCGGCTCTTCATCTATCAGTCGGAAACCTTCCGAGCGAAGCCGGTCTAGCGCCGCTCGGATATCGTCAACCTCGATCGCAACGTGGTGCAATCCGCCGCCCCGCTTTTCTAAAAACTTCGAAATCGGCGAGTCGGACGAGGTCGGCTCCAGCAGCTCTATTCGGCTCTCGCCGGCAGGAAGCATAGCGACTCTTACCTTTTGATCCGAAACTTCCTCTGTTTGGGCAGCCTTGAGACCGAGCGCCTGCTCCCAAAACTTGAGAGCAGACGCAATTTCGCGCGTTGCAATCCCTAAATGGTCAATTTTCATCGTGCTTTGCTTTTGTCAGCTCATCGACCGCTGAATAGGGGTCGCGCCTTTTTTCCGCTACGTCGCGTGCGAGGCTCTCGAGCCTTTCGCTTGCCCCGTTTGCGGAAAGAGCGTCTCTCAATAGCCGATCCCGGAAAAGCTCCGTAATTCGCCACCTGGCGATCGAAAGCCTACGGCCAGATGAAGATTCGGGCCGTGATCGTATAAATTCAGCGTACTTTTCGATGGCCGCCGCCAGATCCTCGATGCCTTTATTTTCCGGTGCAACTGTTTGAACGATTGGCGGCTCCCAAAGATCCTCGCGGTGTGAAAGCGACAAAAGCGCCTCGAGTTCCTTCTGAGTCCTAAGTACGCCTTCGCGGTCGGCCTTGTTGATAACAAAGATATCGCCGATCTCCATAATGCCCGCCTTTATTGCCTGGATATCGTCACCCATACCGGGCACGAGAACTACGACCGAGACATCGGCAGTCTTGACAACCTCAACCTCATCCTGACCGACTCCGACGGTTTCAACTATGATCTTATCACTTCGTGCCGCGTCGAGGATGGCAACCGCATCGACGGTTGCGCGGGCCAGGCCGCCAAGATTACCTCGCGTGGCCATCGAGCGAATAAACACGTTTTTGTCCAGCCCCAGTGCCGACATTCGGATACGATCACCGAGGATTGCTCCGCCGGAAAACGGGCTCGAAGGGTCAATGCAGAGAATTCCAACCTTTTCGCCGCGGTCGCGATAGAAGACCGCAAGTTTATCTACTAAAGAGGATTTGCCCGCTCCGGGCGAGCCCGTAATTCCGATCACCAACGCATTTCCGGTATGCGGATAGATCGATTTCATCAATTCGGAAGATCCTTTCGAATTGCTTTCTACAAGAGTGATCGCTCGGGCTATGCTTCTCGGTTCTGACAAAAGAACTCCTTCGATCAGTTGATTTTTTTCCATAAACTGCGGCGGGCGATCGCAGCATTGCAAGCTGACCGACTTCGCTCGTTTACCATTTAGCATAAATCTTCGCATTTGTCTCGGCAAAATGAAAAATGCGAATGCCGAAGCATCCGCCGCCAGTACGGGCCGTCGCTAAAAGCCGGCCGATGCTGCCGAAAAAAATAATTTACGCCATCCCTTCATTTGCGGAAGGTCCATAGATCGACGGAACCGGAATATCGTTGAGCTTTAGATGAACGGAAAGTTGGCCGCGGTGGTGAATTATATGGCTGAAAATCATCCCACGAATAACTGCAACTCGTGGCATCGTGAAATAAACCATCTCACCATTGCGTAAGCTTCAATCTTGATGAAAATGATCGTCGGAGGCACGCGCAATTGCATCTTTTGCTTCTGCTACCATCTAATCGAAAAATGCCAGCAGCTCTTCCGTGGATTTTGATTCAAAAGACTTATAATCCATCGATCCGAAATCCAGCTCGGAAAAATCTACGATTGATTTCGCCCAGCCAAACATCTCTCCAATGTGTGTGGCAAGGCGGCCCATTGTCATCGATTTTTCGTGCGGTTTCCAATCAAATTTCTCGGCTGGTACAAGCTCGAGACAATGACGTGTCACTTTCACTTCGTATTCAAGCTCGGCCAGAAAACCCGATGCAATTCGCCCCAATGCGGCTGCTGTGCTTGTACTCATAACTCGACGGTCTCCTAAATCCTAAATTAAAAATTTTGTGGGACGACAACTATAGCGCGCGGCTGCAAAATTGCAACTTAAGAAATTGACTTTTAACCGGATGAGAAAAAAATTCGACCGTTCGGGCGATAAGCTCCGAGGTTCATCCTAAAGGCCGCGCAAGATTTGCTTTGCGATCACAAGCCGCTGAATCTCCGATGTCCCCTCGCCGATCGTGCAAAGTTTGGAATCGCGCCAGTATTTTTCTGCTGGATAATCTTTGGTATAGCCGTATCCGCCATGAATCTGAATAGACTCTTCGCTAACGCGGACTGCGGTTTCAGAGGCGAAAAGTTTAGCCATTGCCGACATACGGGTTACGGTTTTACCGGCGTCTTTTGCCGCGGCCGCCTGCAGCGTCAACAAACGCGCAGCTTCGATCGATGTTGCCATATCCGCAAGTTTGAATTGAATTGCTTGAAATTCCGCGATCGGACGTCCAAACTGTTGTCTTTCCTTGGCATATTTGAGAGCCGCTTCATAAGCTCCTTGCGCAATTCCGACGCTTAGAGCAGCGATCGAAATCCTTCCGCCGTCGAGAATCTGCATCGCCTGCAAAAAGCCTTCGCCTCGATTTCCAAGAAGGTTTTCGTTCGGTACAAAGCAATCTTCGAAGACGACCGACGCCGTTTCCGAAGCGCGCATACCGAGCTTGTTTTCCTTTTTATCGGAGCGGAATCCAGGCATCGTTTTATCAAAAATAAATGCGGAGATGCCGCGGTTTCCTTTTTCTTTATCGGTAACCGCAACGGCGACAAGAATTTTGCAGGCGATTGCGTGGGTGATAAAATTCTTTGAGCCGTTTACGATCCAGCCGCCATCGGACGGAGTAGCTGTCGTTCTAGTTCCGGAAGCGTCTGATCCAGCCTGGGATTCCGTCAGCCCCCAAGCGCCGAAAGACTCACCCTTTGCGAGAGGGATGAGATACTTCAATTTTTGCTGTTCGGTACCAAAAGTAAAGATATGATTCGAGCAAAGCGAGTTATGCGCTGCAACCGACAGCCCAACGGACCCGCAAACGCGGCCAAGCTCTTCGACGATCGTTGTGTATTCGATATAACCGAGGTTCGCTCCACCGTATTTTTCGGGGAAAATGATTCCTGTCAAACCGAGTTCGGCTAGTTTTGGCAATAGCTCAATTGGAAAGTGCTGCGTTTCGTCCCATTCATTAACAAACGGCCGTATCTCACTTTCAGCAAATTCGCGGACGCTAAATTTTATTTGTTTCTGTTCGTCTGTCAGGTCGAAATTCATATTATATAAGCGAGTGTTATGAAATCATAACATACGGATCATGCCCGGTCGAATTCATTTGCCGCAGGCCGCCGTCGCGAAATAAGATAGTCGATATGGACCTTAATGGCTCGAATACGAATATCCTTAGCTCCGATACCGAAATTGCCACATTGCTCCGCGAGACAAGGTCAATCGCCGTTCTCGGCATAAAGCCGGAGAGCCATTCGTCGCAGCCGGCCTTTTACGTACCGCAGTATATGCAAAAGGTGGGATACCGGATTGTCCCGGTTCCGGTTTATTATCCCGATGTTTCTAGGATTCTAGGCGAAAGGGTATATCGTTCGGTGGCCGAGATTCCATTTGAAATCGATATGGTCAACGTATTTAGAAGGCCCGAGGATCTGAAAGCACATATCGACGACATTCTCCGAAAGCGCCCGCGGTCGGTTTGGTTACAGCTTGGAATAAGTAATCCGCAAGCCGAGGAGATTTTTGCCCATAGCGGAATAAAAGTTGTCCGAGATTTGTGTTTGATGGTCGAGCACCGAGCGCTCGTCGCTTAAGCGTGTTTTTGCGAATGCTTTCCAACGAGCTTGTCAATTTCCTCAGCGGAGAGTACACGAAATTTGCCGGGCAGCAAAGAGACATCAGCCAGGCCGCCGATCCCGACGCGTCTCAGTTTCACAACCGAGTGGCCGATTGAATCGAACATCTTCCGGATTTGCTGATTGTGCCCTTCGTAGAGAATGACCTCGTACCAAGCATTTTTCTCAGTTTCCTTGAGCAGGCGGATTTGGGCCGGAGCGGTCCGAAAGCCGTCCGCAAGCCGTACGCCGCGGGCGAGCTTGCGTATGGCCACCTGGTTTGGGATTCCCTTTACCTTTACGTGATATGTTTTCGGCACTGATTTCGAGGTGATTAACCGGTTTGCAAAATCGCCATCGTTCGTCAAGATGATAAGGCCCTCGGAATTGAGATCCAGGCGACCGACCGGATAAAGTTTACCGAACCGGCTGACCAGATCAGTTACAAGTTTTCGGCCGTTGGGATCGAACACAGCCGAAATTACTCCTTTTGGCTTATTAAGTAGTATGTATGTTTTCTCCCGCCGCGAGATTCTGGGATTTATCAGCTTGCCGCGGACTTTAATATGGTCGCGTTCGGGATCGGCTTTCGTACCGAGTTCGCGGACGATTTCGCCATTAATCGATACGGCGCCTTGGAGGATCAGTTCCTCGGCCGCGCGCCGCGATGCAATTCCGGCCTGCGAAATAAGCTTTTGCAGCCGCTCTTTCATTGATTTATAAGGTCCTCAAAATCCTCGATGGATGGAAGGTCTGAGAGGTCTTTTAGGCCAAACTGAATGAGAAACTCCTTCGATGTTCCGTACTGCATCGGGCGGCCGACGGTTTCCTTGTGTCCTTTAGTTACTATCAACCGCTTTTCGAGTAACGTTCGAATTGCAGATGCAGATTGGACGCCGCGTATTTCCAATATCTCCGGCACGGTAACGGGCTGCTTATACGCGATGACCGCCAACGTTTCCAGCGCAGCAAGAGAAAGTTTCGCTGATGGTCTTGTCTTAAGGTATTTTCTTATATCTTCATGGAGCTCGGTTCTCGTAGCGATTTGCCAGCCGCCTGCAATCTCCCGCAATTGCAGCCCGCCCTGACGTTCATCATATTCGCGTTTAAGAGCTTCAAGCGCCGCTAAGACGGTTTCCTTATCTTCACCGATAATTTCCGAAATGGCTTTTGCTGAAATTGGCTCGTCCGACACAAATACAAGCGCCTCTGCTACGGCCATTATCTCTGCCGCAGTTCTACATTGTCGGTTCGCTTCCGCGATTTCGGTTAGTTTGGCCGATTCAGTTGTGACTTTTTCGGTCATCTTTGACGGAGACAACTTAAAAAGGTAGCAAAAAAGGGTAAAAATCCGAAACGCGGAAGTCTTGCCTACGGGGCGACTTTAAACTCGGCGGAGATAAATATCGCCAAAGGTTTGTTTCTGGATTAGCCTCAGGTCCTGGGTTCTAACAATTTCGAGGACAGCGATAAAAGCAGTTACTAGTTCACGGCGGGTATTCAGTTCAGAAAAAAAATCTATCAGGTTAAGTTCTTGCAGAGCGGACAACTTTGATTGAATGCGATCAATCATTTCCGCGAGAGAAACTTCCTCGCGCTCGATCTCCATTTTTACTTGCTTTTTATGCCGCAGCAGTATTTTTTGAAATACGGTCAAAAGGTCAAAGACCGTGGCGTTTATTTCTGCATTTGCATCGTCGGTTTCGATTCGCCCGCGGCGAAAGACCGCCTTTTCTATGGTTGACCTTTCATAAAGCATCTGCGCCGCTGATTTGAATTTTTCATATTCAAGTAGCTGGTCAACGAGCTCCTTACGCGGATCGTCTACGGCTGTTTCGGGCTCTGCTGATGAATCGCGGGGCAGAAGCATCTTTGACTTAATTTCGATCAGCGTTGCTGCCATCACCAAAAAATCCGCCGCAACTGAGACATCCAGTCGTTTCATTATTCGAATGTATTTCAAATATTCGTCCGTGATCTTGGCGATTGGGATATCGAATATATTTGCCTGTTCTTGCTTGATTAGATAGAGCAAAAGATCGAGCGGGCCGGCGAACTGCCCTAAACGGATGCGGAGCTCATCACGTTCGCCGGGAATGATCTCGGCGGTTTCGCTGGTAAAATCAAAAGCAAATTGTTCAGCGGACGATTCCATTTGGGTTAAATATACTTCGTTTCGCGAAGGTAGACGATGTAATCGATCGTTGGGGGCTCAAAACCATCCTCACGTATTTTCAATATGATGTTTCCGCGATGCGTTGCCGAATGGATCAAAATATGTGTGAGAATTTCGCGAATCGCGCTTTCCTTTTGTTCGCCGCTGCTCGTCCGATATCGTATCGTGAGCTCTAGACCTTCTTCCTCGAAACGTCGCAGAAGAGTTTCGAAAGCCATGGCAGTTTCGCGCGCAAGGTTTCCAGATTCATCAGCCGTTAGCTGTGGCCAGAAGTCTGCACCAGTCGAATCTTTGCCGTAAAGCCGCTCGTACCACTCTTTCTCCGCTGTCAGCAAATGGGCAAAAATGCGGTGGCCGCGGCCAACAGGAACAGCTTTTAGCGCAACGGCGATCCGCCGGTTTGCCCAATCATTGTAGGCAAATAATTCCCGTAATTGTTCAAGAGACTCCATTAATGCAAGATGTCCAACGCCTTCTCAACCGGGCGGGCTAGGACGGCGCGGCTGCCGACTTCGACAATTGGCCTTTGAATCAGATTCGGATGCTGAACCATTGCCGCGATCACTTCCGCGTCCGGCGAATCGGGGCTTAATCCAAGCATTTTAGACTCTGGCTCATTTCGACGTAGCAGATCGTATGGCCGAAGGCCGGTTTTCGCGATCAGCTCGGCTAGAGTTTTCTCCGTAAACGCTTCGACGAAATAATTGACCTTTCTCCAATCTACGCAGTGCTCCGCGAAAAGTTTGTTTAGCTTGCGGCAGGTTGTGCAGGTCGGCTTTTCGTAAACTGTTATTTGCTTTTCCATGATAACGTTACACAACGTTTAATTATCAGATAATAACCTTTCCAGGTTTGCGATGCTCTCAGTAGTAGTGAAAGAGCCTTCAATTTTGTGTTACCGGACTCCCATTTTATGATAAACGGCTGAAAGGGTGTCTGCCGCGATTGTGCGGGCTTTTTCGGCTCCGCACTTTAATACCTTGTTTAGCTCGGCTTCGGAATATCCGCGGGCTCGCTCTTGAAACGGACGAAGAAATTCTACCACCACATCTGCGAGTTCAGCTTTAAATTCACCGTAACCTTTTCCTGAGAAATGTTTTACGCATTCTTCGCGGGTTTTGCCGCTGATCAATTGGTAAATCGTCAGGAGGTTTGTAATTGCGGGCCGCTGTTCGTCAAAGGCAATCGCAGAACCCGAGTCGGTGACGGCTCGCCTTATTTTCTTTCTGATCGTTTTCTCGTCATCAAGGAGAAATATCGCTCCGAGCGCGTCGTCATCGGACTTTGACATTTTGCGCGACGGGTCCTGAAGCGATTTGATCCTTGCGCCAGATTTTGGAATAAAGGGTTCGGGGAGCTTGAATGTTTCCCCAAATTTCCGGTTGAAACGCTCCGCTAGATCGCGGGTTAGTTCAAGGTGCTGCTTTTGATCTTCTCCGACCGGGACAAGATCCGTTTGATAGAGAAGTATGTCCGAAGCCATCAACAGCGGATACGTAAAAAGGCCCACACCGGCGCGTTCCCGGTTTCCTTTACTCTTATCCTTGAATTGCGTCATGCGTTCAAGTTCGCCCATCCGGGCGATGCAGGACAGAACCCATGCTAGTTCCGCATGCTCGGCGACGTCGGATTGAACGAAAATCGTCGCTTTTTGAGGATCAATGCCCGCTGCAAGATAAATTCGGGCTAGTTCAACGGTTTTTTGCCGCAATTTCTCCGGGTCCTGTGGAAGCGTGATCGCGTGCAGATTAACAATGCAAAAAAAAGATTCATATTTTTCCTGCAGAATTGACCAATTACGCAAAGCCCCGAGGTAATTGCCGATATGCAGTTCGCCGGTCGGCTGCGCGCCACTGAAAATACGTCTTTTCATAAATGCGCAATACTTTTAAAGCCAGGGAGTAAGAAGCAGAAATTCAATAAAATTAAAGACTGGGCGAATGATAATTCCCATCAGGCCCCAGTAGATCAAAAATAGCAGAATCAGAAAGCCGTATCGCTCGAGAATTTGAAGCATAGGGTCAAAGCTGGCCGGAAGAAAGGTAGCTAATACCTTGCTACCATCAAGCGGCGGAAATGGCAAAAGATTGAATATCGCCAAAGAAATATTCAAAGTAAGCATATATTGCAGAAATAACGCTATTGCGCTGATAAGGCCGCCGGTTGCATCCGGCCGGTAAAGAAGTCCGGATTCGAGCATTGTCTTTAAGATCGCGAATGCAATGACGGCAAGGATCAAATTCGCAGAAATGCCCGCAATCGAAACCATCACATTGGCGAGTTTGTAATTCGACCATTTCCGTGGATTAACCGGGGTCGGCTTGCCCCAGCCAATAAGAGGAATCTGAGCCAGGCTCCCGCCGATCGAGCCGAGCACAAATCCCGCGATCGGGATCAGCAGTGTTCCGATCGGATCTGTGTGCTTTACTGGATTAAGAGTTACGCGGCCGAGTAGGTAAGCTGTATCGTCGCCGAATTTATACGAGACCCAAGCGTGGCCGGCCTCATGAGCAGAGATTGCCAACAGTAAGACAACCAGGTAAACGAGTAGGTTGCTGATGAATATTGCAAGGTCAAAATTATCCATAAAACGACGACGGCGGACCTAAAAAAAGAACGCAAGCCCTAAAATTGTCTTTACTTCAAAATTGTGCCATTCTTTTTTCGCAAAATAAAACATAAACAGGAGAAAACACCCAATGCGAAAAATTCTCGTAGGAGGACAAAGGAGTCTATCGGTTCCGGCCAATGCCGGCCTTACGCTACTGAGAGTTTTTACCGGAATTGCTCTAGCCTTCGGCCACGGCATCGGCAAAATACCGCCTTCTAAGGGTTTCATTGAAACGACGGCCAAGCTCGGTTTCCCTGCGCCGGCGATCTTTGCTTGGGCCGCCGCCCTTTCGGAATTTCTTGGGGGTGTTTTGCTCGCCATTGGGCTTTTAACGAGGCCTGCAGCTTTTTTTATCGCATTTACGATGCTTGTTGCATTGATAGGTGTTCACCGCGCCGACCCATTTCAAAAACAGGAGCTTGCGTTTTTGTATTTCTTTATCGCACTTGCATTTCTTTTCAAAGGCTCAGGCGACTGGAGTATCGACGCCCTATTACGCAAGGGCTAGAGCGCAAACGGAAAAGGGCAAATTCAATGAATGGACATATCGTCTGCATAGCCAGCGAACATAAAGGAAATGAATTCCTTGAAGCGGCTGCAGAAACTGGCTGGTTCGTAACGCTTGTCACGCGAAAAAAACTTCTCAACGAGCCTTGGTGCTGGACGGCAGTAAACGACGTCCGTACGGTCGAAGATGCCGCATCGCCGACAGATTACGTGCGGGCGGTTACAAATATTGCGGGTTCGCGAGCAATTGACCGCGTCGTTGGGCTGGACGAATTTGACATCGTCACGGCGGCGCGTGTACGCGAGCATTTACAAATCGATGGAATGAGCTCGTCGGATGCATTGAAATTTCGCGACAAACTTGCAATGCGGCGGGTTGCATCGAGCTCCGGGATTGCCTGCCCAGACTTTACAGGCGTTTTTAATGCCGAAGCAATAAACCGTTTTCTTGCGGACACAGGATTTCCGCTAATTGTAAAACCACGTTTTGAAGTGTCGGCCTTTGGGATTCGCAAATGTGAAACGCCGGAACAGGTATGGAGCGTCCTAAACGATCTCGATCGGCGAAATAATTGGCGCGATCATCCGTCACGATTTCTAATCGAAAGGTTCATTGAAGGCAGTGTTTTTCACGTAGATTCAGTCGTCGAAGGCGGACGGGTTCGAGCTTTCGGAATTTCGCAATACGGGGTTCCGCCATTTAGTATTACGCATTACGGCGGTGTATTCACGTCGTCGATTGTGCGATACGGTTCGGCCGAGCGAAAGCGGCTCGAAGCTCTAAACCGAAAATTGATTTCGGCCTTTGGCCTGAAACGCGGTGTAACGCATGCGGAGTTTCTTCTTGGTCGCAACGACGGAAAGTTTTACCTACTCGAAGTTGCGTGCCGCGTCGGCGGAGCGTATATCGCAAATATGATCGAGTATGCCTGTAATTTCAATCTATGGCGCGAGTGGGCGAGGCTTGAAACTACCCCAAAAGATGCGCGATATAGGCCACCGAAAACAAAACAGGAATACGCCGGCATCGCTCTTGCATTATCAAAAACGGACGAGCCGGATACATCGCATTACACGGATCCGGAGATCGTCTACCGCGTTCGTAAACCGCGCCATGTAGGTCTGATTTTTCATTCCAAAGACATCGGTAGAATCGCCGATCTTCTTCAACTTTACACCCGCCGGATTACCGAAGACTTCCTTGCAACCGCCCCGGCGAAAGAGCGTTACGACGATTAATTAGCTCGCTGCCGATTGGACGCCTCGGCTTGCATCTTGCTAGGCTTAATTTTCCTGATTGCATCTATGTCGTTGGAAATGTTTTACTCTCTGGGCGTGTCAAAAAATACTGGTCCGCCGCAGATCCTTTCCCATAACCTCAATCCGTTTTTCCCCGAGTTACTGAAGCTCGATTCGACGCGAGAACTTGCGGCACGGCCGATCGCAGAAGAGATTCGACCACAGGCAGAGAGAATTCTTAATTCGATCGTTGCTGCAAACTACAGCGAGTTGGATGGCGGCCAAGATCGGGTGATTCACGCACTTGCCTGGAATCTTGAACGCGGAATTATGCTCGATGGCATAATTTCCGCTTTTGAGCTGCATCCAAAGTTAACGGCGCGCGACGTATTGCTTTTGACCGAACTCGACTATGGTATGGCTCGCAGCGGCAACCGCTTCGTTGCCTATGAAATTGCCCGTCGGCTTCGGCTAAATTACGCGTTTGCGCCTGTCTATATTGCGTTGCAAAAAGGCAGCGGCGTCGAAGCGGATCTCCCGGGCGAGAATACAAACTCGATTCACGGACTTGGCCTGTTTTCGCGTTGGCCGTTAAAAAACATTTCCGCTATTCCATTACCGAACGGAAAGGATAAAATGTCGGGAAAAGAAAAGCGGCTCGGTTTTCTTCGTGCGCTGGTTGCAGAGATAGCCCATCCAGCGGGCGAATTCCGAGCAGTCACCGTTCATCTCGACGCCCACTGTTCGCGGAACCATAGAAAGCGACAGATGAAGATAATTCTAGATTACCTGGAGACATTGCCGCCGATGCCGACCTTGATTGGCGGAGATTGGAATACAACGACGTTTAATTCACAAAGCTCTACGCGGGCAATCCTCGGCTATTGGCGACGCGTTTTTATGGGGCCGCAGAATGTGGCGAAAAATCATTTACCTCATCCTGAACGTTATTTTGAAAGAAGTCTATTTACTATGCTCGAAAGCCGCGGCTTCAATTTTCGTGACTTAAACGAGATCGGCCGTGGGACGCTTCATTATCATGTTGCCAGTATCGAAAAAAATACAAATCTTCGCGATTGGGTGCCGGCGTGGTGCTTTCCGTTTATTTTTTGGGCGGCGAACCGCGTTGGCGGGAGCGTTTCCGGCCGTCTGGACTGGTTTGCGGGCAGGGGAATATCGCTTGCGCCCGGATGCCGGCCGGTCACGATCGGCGATTTGACAGATTTTAATCAAAATCCGCTTTCGGATCACGACGCAATCGCTTTGGACTTTGTCGTTGGGTAACGATAGACTGAAGATGGATTTAAATCGGGAGATAAAAATGGAAGTATCATTTTCACAGACATTGAGTTTCGATGCCGATACATTTGATTTCGAGGCTGTTGCACACGAAAATGGCAACGCGACAGTGATTCGCTTTCAAGTCGATGAAAAAAAGGTAAGTCCGGGCGATTCCGTCGTCGTCGTTTCCGGCGCAGAAGTATTCTTCCACGGCTTGATTGCGAAAATCGAAAATGGATACGCCTATGCATCCGATCCCCGCGGATCATTGCTGCCGGCAGGGATCCAGTAGGATAATTTTCCCGTTTACGCTGCGAGCTGACTTGACTGACTCGGATCGCATCAGAGATCTTTTCCTCGTAGCGCTGCGTGAGCATGTAGACCGTAGCGGGGTTCGCTTGACTTAAATGTCGGCTGTTTTTAATATCGTATTTCGTTTTGGGGATGTAGCTCAGCTGGGAGAGCGCGGCGTTCGCAATGCCGAGGCCAGGGGTTCGATCCCCCTCATCTCCACCATCTTTCTCAATGCGGCGGAGCTAAGAATTTTTCTTGTCGGCGTCTCGGTGCCGGCGTGATTTTGACTACTTGATATCGACCCAATTGTCGCCCGAGCCAATCTCTACCACGAGCGGGACATCCAAACTCACGGCGCTTTCCATCTCGGCTTTTATCAGTCTCATTGCCTTATCAACTTCTGATTCTGGCCCTTCGAAGAGTAGCTCATCGTGGACCTGCATTATCATCTTTGTCTCCAGACGATGTTCGCGCAGCATGTTAAAAACTTTGATCATAGCGATTTTTACAATGTCGCTGGCAGTTCCCTGAATCGGCATATTGATCGCCTCGCGTTCGGCTCGGGAGCGGACGGCAAAATTTCGATCATTGATGCCAGGGAAATATCGCCGGCGGCCAAATAGGGAAGTTACGTAGCCTTTTTCGCGGGCTTGCTTTGGAATCCGGTCCATATATTCCCGGATGCCCTTGTAGGTCTTGAAATAATCGTCGATTACCTTTCGAGCTTCTTCTTTTGAGATACCGACACGTTGCGAGAGTCCGAAGGCCTCAACGGCGTACGCAATCCCGAAATTCACGATTTTTGCAAGCCGCCGCTTTTCTTTTAATTCCTTTTCGTCCTTTGCGCCGAAGACCAGCCGCGCAGTTTTTGCGTGTATATCTTCGCCGCGCAAAAATGCTTCGGTCATCACCGGATCCTTCGTAATATGCGCGAGGATTCTTAGTTCGAGTTGCGAATAATCCGCGGAGATAAGTTTATTGCCCTTTTCTGGAATAAACGCTTTCCGTATTCTTTGGCCGAGTTCGGTTCGAATAGGTATGTTTTGGAGATTCGGCTCGGTCGAACTAAGCCGGCCGGTAGCGGCCACGGTCTGATTCAAAACACCGTGGATTCGCCCATCCGTCCGAATCATTTTTGGGAGAGCATCTGCATAAGTCGCTTTCAGTTTATCCATTTCGCGATAGTCGATGATCAGTTGAGCGATCTCGTAATTTTCAGCTAGTTCAGAAAGGACGTCCTTACTCGTCGAGATTTGGCCGGTCGCAGTTTTACGTCCCGTCGCGATATTCATTTCGGCAAATATTTCACCGACCTGTTTTGGAGAGTTGATGTTAAATTCGCGGCCGGCAAGTTGAAAGATGCGTTGGGCGATTTTCTGGAGCTGGTCAAAAATGAATTCCGAAAACTGTTTCAAAGCTTCGGCATCGACCTTCATTCCAGCGATTTCAATTTCGGCGAGGATTGGCTCGAGTGGAATCTCTATTTCCGAGTAAACTTTCAGAAGTCCATCCGCGATAATTCGATCGCGAAACATCGGGGCAAGCCGTAATACGAGGTCAGCTCTTTCGGCTGCTTTCCAACCTGTTGCTGGAAAATCCGCCGCCGGAACAGTTTTTGGCAATGGCGGCAAATGATTTCGTGCAAGGAATTCTAATTCGTGGTGAGGTCGGCCAGAGTCTAGAAGATAGGACGCAATCATCGGGTCATCAAAAAACCCAGCGACTTCAAACCCAAGCTTTTTCAGAACTGCGTAATTACGTTTGAAATCGTGAGCCGATTTTTCCAGGTAGCGACTAGAAAAATAGTCTGCCAGTGGACGGATTGCCGAATCGCGGCCGCCGACAAAACGTTCGAGGTCAACGAAGTACGCCGTTGCAGGTTTGATTGCGAACGCAATGCCGAGCGGCGGCAATTTATCAAATGCGCTATGCCGCTCGCTTTTGTTTGAATCATCAACTTCAATCGCGGCGACCGTAGCTTCCCAGCATTGCCTGATCATCGCGTCCAGCTCCTGCCGTGTCCGGACAAGTCGGTAGTCCAATTTTTCCGGCTGTCCGTTTCGACCTGCAGCCGCCGAGAAAAGCGGAGCGGCGTCCTCGAATTCTTTCGTCAGCGAATTGAACTCGAGCTCGCGAAAAAGTTCAAAGGCTTTGGAACGATCAGGTTCTCGACGCCGGAGAGTTTCGAGGTCGAGTTTTATCGGGACATCACAGTTTACCGTTGCAAGTTCCAGCGATTGCAGTACCAGATCCTTGTTATTTTTCAGGCTTTCTCGATACGTTTTGTGCGTTATTTTATCTGCATTTTCGATCGCTGCCTTTGCCGAGCCAAATTCTAAAACGAGCTTTAGTGCCCCCTTTTCACCAATTCCGGGGGCCCCAGGAATGTTATCGATAGCATCGCCCATTAAGCCGAGCAAATCGACAATTTTCGACGGCGGGACACCGAATTTCTTCTCAACCCAAGCTTCATCGCACCACTCAATCGGCGGTACGGGCACCTTTCGCTTTATATTTGCAGAATTTTGCCGCATAACTATGACATACGGATCTTTGACCAGCTGGCAAAGGTCCTTGTCGTTCGAAACAATAACTGCCTGAATCTTGTTCTCGGCTGCTTGCTTGGCGAGCGTCCCGATAATGTCGTCTGCCTCGTAACCGTCGTACTTTATTATCGGGATATTAAAGGCTTCACAGACCCTTTCGATGAGCGGTATCTGCGATGCGAGCTCGTCCGGCATTTCTTCTCGGTTTGCCTTATACGCGGCAAATGAATCGTGCCGAAACGTTGGGGCAGCCGTATCAAAGACGGCGGCTATATAGTCTGGCTTTTCATCGTTGAGCAGTTTCCTGAGCATATTAGTAAAAACGAAAACTGCCTGAGTTACCTGGCCTTTGCTATTGCGGAGCGGCTCTTGGCGTGCTCCCATCGGCGCATAGTAGGCGCGGAAAATATGCGACATTGAGTCGATGAGAAATAGACGTTCCATTATTGCTTGAATGATAGTTAATTAAACCGCCGGTTACAAGAAAGCTTTTGTTTGAGGCTTTGGGTGGGCGACCGCGCGGCGTCGTTTTGAGTTAAAAAATCCACTTGCGCAAATCGAGCAAAAAAGGCATACTTTTTCTGTTTTTGCTCTCGCTCGGTATCTCGATAGATGCGGCCGTCCGGTAACTTGGCGATGCTTTTCGGTTCGGTAAGGAGAGTTTTCTGATAGGTTATGGAAGCATCGAAATTGTTGGTCAGGGAGCGTCGCCGCAAAATATTGGATTGCCGTTGGTCGCAACTTTCCATTCTGCCTGCCTCGTCTTGCTTCTTTGGATTTTTGAGAGAATAGAGGAAAATGAGCACAAAACTATACGTAGGGAACCTTTCATTTCGAGTTACCAGCGAAGATCTGCAGGAGCATTTTTCGACCGCAGGAACCGTAGAATCGGCAAATGTCGTCTTTGACCGCGAAACCGGTCGATCGCGCGGTTTTGGATTCGTCGAAATGGCAACCCAAGATGAAGCAAACAACGCTATCGCGCAATTCAATGGCCAGGAGTATGACGGACGCAATATGGTCGTCAATGAAGCCAGGCCGCGGGAAGATCGTCCGCGTGGCGGAGGCGGACGGGGCAATTACGGCGGAGGCGGACGCGGACGCTGGTAATCAGAGTTAGAATAGAAAAGCTTTTAGAATTACGGGGCGTTCGGCGGCCCCGTTTTTACCTTGAGATTTTATCCGTTCGCAAAAGGTCAGCTGAAAGGCGGCCTTTGTAATCTGCTAGTAAGAGGACAATTTCGTCAATTAATCCGGTTCGCATCGTCGCTGTCGGCATCTGATTTACAATTATCGAGAAGATAACTTCTTCACCGCCGCCGGTTTTCAAATATCCCGAGAGAGACGAGACCTGATCGATTGTTCCAGTTTTTCCGCGAACATTTCCGGCGGCCGATGTTCCGCGAAACCTGTTCTGCAGCGTTCCGTCGACGCTGCCGATTGTCAGCGAGTCACGCCAAGTTTTGGCAAACCGGCTCTCCTGAGACATATATTCATAAAGCCGGACGACGGCTTCGGCTGTAATCAGATTATGACGCGAAAGTCCGCTGCCGTCGTACTGCACGATTGCGTCCGCCGGAAGGCCTATTCGGGCGAGGAACCGCGAAACTGCCGCTACGCCGAGCTCGGCGCTTGTCTTTCTCGCATCCGGCGAATTCGGTGCCGATTGAATGATGGCCGTTCTCTCGTTTTCGCCTAGCGTGCGGAGCAGGACCTCCGTGTACATATTCTGGCTCGGCTTCATCGTTTTTGCGGCAATCTCTGCCAGCGGGACGGATTCGATTTCTGCTAATAGCGTCCCGGCGGGCAGCGAGCCATCCGTACGCTTTTCGTAGCGGTAACCACCGATTACCTCCACGTGTTTGTCGATCAGCCGTTGGCGGAGAAGTGCGGCGAAAAGCTCCGCCGGCCGCGCGACCGAGATCCTTGTAGAAAATTCCTTCGAGCCTGCAGCAATGGTTCCACCTATTTCAAGATAGTTCTCGTCCAGTCGACGTTGAAGGCTAAGGGCGGGTGATGTGCCGGCCGGAGCGGTAATGCATCCATTTGCAACGCGCATAACCGGATTGAAAGGGACCAAGTTTACAGCACAGGAGTAACCAACAGGTCCCGGCCGAACGACGACGTCTATCGTATTGTCGTTTATCGGCAGCGACGAAATCTCCGCGCCGTAGTACCATTGAAGGTCGTCCCACTCCCAGGTATTCGGCAGGCGGTAACCGCGAAAATAGCTGTCGTCTCCAACGATGTCGCCTTCGATCCGTTTAACGCCGAGAGCAATTATTTTGTCCGCTACCCGATCGATTCCTGCGAAAGGATCCGTCGAGCCGAGAAAAGCGGCAGAGATTGAAACATCGCCACGTCCGAAAATCCTAAGGTCGCCGGAAATCGTACCCGCAGAATCCGGCGGAGCCGGCGCATACATTCCGGTTTTGAAGCGGAACTCCGGCGTCAGCGTTTCAAGGGCCGCGGCAACGGTGAAATTTTTCATATTCGATGCCGGCATTAGGTATTTGCCGGCGTTTCGCTCGAATATCGTACGTCCGTCGGCGAGCGAAACAACTTTCACGGCTACGTTCGCGCGGCTATATTCTGGCCGGTCGAGTATGTTGCGAATTGCGGCCACAAGCGCCGCAGGATCGGCCGGCCGGGCTGTTGGTTTATTTTTTACGGACGGAGATGCAGCCGGGGTAACCTGCCCTGCAACGGTGCTTGGTGCCGTTGAAGAAATCAAAGCGAAGGCCAAAAAAGCGATACTATGGAACTTGAACATATAAGTAAGCAAATTAGTCATCACAAAAATTGAGTCAATACGAATAGGCCGGGCGAATCGAGTGTCTTGACGCCCGGCCTAAAGTACGATCTTTCAAACACTGAACGGTTACCAGCGAATCGGACGCAGGTCCGGCCCGATCACATGAACACCACTGATAATCTGTCCGCTAAGGCGCAGGCTCGCATCGTCGACACGCGTCTGATGTGCGCCGTACCAAATTACGACGTCCTGCCCGACGAGCGATTCACCGTTTAACCACGGCGCCAGGTTGATCGCCGCATCCGTGTTCGGGTCATCCAGCTCGCCGGGGTTTGCGGCCGTGCCTTGAAAACGCAGCAACCAGAAATCGCCCTTTCCGAAAGTATCGGTCAGAACGCCGTTTGCGTCAGTTACGGTGCTGTCGGTCAGGTTCGGAGTTATCGAATATGCCTCGTTACCATTGGCGTTTTGAATAACAAAACTGCGGTTTCGGGCGTAGTTGCGGAAGAAAGCGCTTTCCGTCCGAATCGGCGTCAGAAACTTTTTCCCGCGTTCGACCAGATAAATATTGTTTTGTGGCTGCACAATGTCAAAGTCAAATCGCCAATAGGCATGATGATTTCGTTGGATGCAGATACAGGAATTTGGCCCCGCAGAGCCGAAACCGAAGCGTGGGCGTATTCGTCCGTCGAAGCCAAATCGCCATTCCATAATGTAGCGGTACCAGCCGGCGTTCATTTCCGTAACGAGAACCAGCTCGTTTCCAGTTCCAGGATTCTGCTGGTAAATGGCTACGCCCTGAAAATTGCCGGTGTCGTTTCGCGTTTCGATAATTGTTGTCGCAATCCCGGGTGGGTCGATAATTGCAAATCCGCCGCTTGGACCATTTGGAAAACTTACACCCGAGGTTGGAATCTGAAAATAGCCCTCGGCGTATTGCCAGTCACGAAACGGCCCGCAACTATTGACATATTTTACGTTGAGGACGGGAAGATGTGCTCGCTTGAGGACGGATTTGCCGCGGTATTTTACGTCGCGGATCTCAATGCCGGAGCCTTCGCCGCCTGTTGAGGCCGATGGCCGCAGAACTGTCATTTCCCAGACAGGATTTGTGTTTCCCGTTTCGAAAGCCGTGACTGCGAGAGTTCCGGCAAGGCCGCGGCCAGTGCTTCCCTGGTTTGCATTTGGGACTCCGCAGGCTTCCGGCGTTGCTCGTGCCGTCGGCGGTGCATTGTCCGGGTAAAATGAGATCGAATCGTTCTTAAAGCTTACCCCGACGATCTGGTTTTCGCCCGTTTCTAGGTTGCGGACTCCGACGTTTACGAGCCGTTCGCCGTTAAGGTTCGAAACCGGCGGCATTGCTTCGTATACTTCAAGCTTATTGGCCGCGTTTAAATCCCGATAGCGAACATCTTTGCGGACTAGGTCCATAGCGGCGTCGACCTCTTCACCATTGGCGCCCGGATCGGCAGACAATTCAAACACCTGAATCGGCTCGCCGCCAGAAAAATCACCCTCTACAATGACCGAGAGATCTCGGGTATAGTTATAGAATGTCGCTCGAAAGCGCGTAGGTATCGCCGCGGCCTGATCTGAATCGTGATTGAGAAACTCAAATTTAATGAGGCGATATTTTGCTCCCTTTACAGCGGTTAAAAATGCCTCCGTCACTCCGATTCGGCGAATCGCAGCATTTACGTCGTCCTCGTTCGGGCCGATCGGTACGGCATTAATGATAAATTTGTCTTCGCGTTCGGTCTTTTTTGTCTTTTCACCGCCGAAAGCAGGGTTAGCAATACAGGCCAGCGCAAGGGCTACCGAAAATATTGCCGCCAGGTTAAGAATTGGGGATCGTTTCATTTTTGAATTGCAACCTCGCAGTTAAGTGGTTCGACAATTATGTATGAAAAGCCGAGAAAATCCAACCCGTTGCCGCAGCGTCTGAGAGCTGAAGGCAGACTATTTACACTTTGAATAGCCGCAATCGCGGCAGACCTCGCAGCCGGATTCGAAAACAATCTCACCGGAGCATTCCGGACAGGCGGCGGAGCTTTCCGCCGCCTCTCGAGCCAGAGAATCCGGTTTCGAATCCGCAAGTGTCGAAGTTGACCTGCGCCCCGATTCAGGCAAGTTACGGAGCCGACGGTCGACAATTAGCAAACACTCAGCAACGGCCTGCTCCGGAGAAGTCAGCAATCGCTCGTTGAACCACACTGCGTGTGTACCGGTAACCTTGTCCAAACTTGCTGCAACTTCGCGAACATCAAAACCGCCGCGGAGCATCTTCGAGGCGAGTAGTCCTACGCCGGCACTAATTGGCCCGGCAACGAAAACTTCCAATACATGCGTTCCATCGTGATTGACGGTGACGAACAAATTCTGGTTTTCGAACCGAATTCGCCACGTCGAACCCTGCAATTCTTTCGGCCGCTCGATGCGTTCGCCGCCGGTCGGCCGGGGCGTTGCCTGCGGTCTTCGTTCCGGTTTTGTAACAGCCGACATCGCGTTCAGCACCTGACCTCCGCGGCTGCCGTCGCGGTAATAACTGACCGCTTTGCAGCCAAGCCGGCGCGCAAGCCGATAGAGTTCGTCGACAGATTCAACTGTATCGTCGCGGGCACCGTTACAGGTTTTCGAGATTGAGTTATCGACGTGTTTTTGTGCGGCAGCAAGAACTTTTACATGCTGAATCGACGAAATGCTCATTGCAGAGATGAAATGCGGCGGCAACTCTGCCTCGTGTTTTACGACGTATTCGGCAGCCTCCTTGATGGATTTTTCATCCGAAAAGTCAACCTTTATCCCGAGGGCTTCGGCGGCGAGCGGATGAACGTACGTCCGCGTTCCAAGCGTGTCTCGGCGAACGTATGCCCAGGAAAAATTAGGCTCGATTCCCGAGGATGTTTCCGCGACGAGCGAGATCGTTCCCGTCGGAGCTATTGTCGTTACCTCATAATTTCTCGGTGTAAGCGGTACGGACCGATCGATGCCGATTTTCTCATAAATCAATTTTTCATACGCCGAGCGGTTTGCCTTGAATTCCGGGAAGACACCTTTTTTGGCACCGAGCCGCAAGGATTCGCTCCACGCTTCACGGCGTATAAAACTCATCACTTTTTCGATAAGATCCAGCGATTCGTCGCTGCCATAGATTATTCCGAGTTTCAAGCACAAATCCGCAAATCCCATAATTCCCAGTCCAACGGGCCGGGTCCGGTGGACAACTTCGCTTATTTCGTCCAGAGGGAAATAGCCGGCGTCGACCGCGTTGTCAAGAAATCGGGTCGAAACATGTGTGACGCTGGCAAGCCGATCCCAATCTATCGAATTCGCGGGGTTTGGCGGCTTCGCTCCGGAGCGAAAAAATTTTGCGACGTCGATCGAACCAAGATTGCAGGAATTATTGAAATGTAACATTTGCTCGCCGCAGGGGTTGCAGGCATAAATTGGGCCCATCGACGCCATCAGCGGATTGTGCCGGTTTACTTCGTCAATGAAAATAATTCCCGGTTCGGCGTATTTGTGAGCCGATGCGACAATTCGGTTCCAGACGTCCCGCGCAAATATCATTCCGGGTGCCGGCGGCTCCTCTATAGTACAATCCGTTAGGTCCGCCGCCTCGAACGCAAAGCGGTCGGCAAATGTTACGGTAGAACCGTTCGGTCGGCGATAAATGACGTAATTTTTCCCGGTCACAGGATCGAAAACCGGAGCCGTCCATATCTTGGTATCAAACTCAGTCTGAAACCATTCGCCGCGATCGACAGCATCTAGAAACCGGTCGGTGAGCGTTACGGAGATATTGAAATTCGTTAGGCTTGTCTGGTCGTTTTTCGCGTGTATAAAGCGCAAGATGTCGGGGTGGTTGACCGAAAGGATTCCCATATTCGCGCCCCGCCTTACGCCGCCCTGTTTTACTACTTCCGTCGTCTGATTGACGATGTTCATAAAACTTACCGGCCCGCTTGCTACTCCGCGGGTAGAATTGACCATTGCACCGGCAGGACGCAAAAATTCATACGTCATTCCTGTGCCGCCGCCCGTCTGGTGAATTATGGCGACGCGGCGCGCGTGCTCCATAATTCCTTCGATTGAATCCGGAACCTTGAGAACGAAGCATGCCGCAAGTTGTCCCTTCGGCTTACCGGCATTTACGAGGCACGGCGTATTGGGTATGAACTCGCGGGCAAGCATTACAGCAGACATACGGCTAAAGAAAGCGGCTCGCTCTGACGGATCGGCTTCGGCGGTTGCGATATACCCGACAACGCGGCAGACTATCGCCTGCCAGTCCTCGATCGGCTCACCTTTTTCGTTTTTGGTTGCATAGCGGCGGGCAACTACCTTCGCAGCATTCGAACCTAACGGAGTCAATCTGTCAGCTTCATCAATGCTTGCGCTTGCGTTCGTTTTCTGTTTTTCTGAAGTGGGATTTTTTGCGGCTGCTGTCATAAGCTTTTCTGCAGTCTCCGGGTTGAACTTATTTGGCCTTTCTCGTTGCACTTGTGGCTCATGCCAAATTTTTGGTAAATCCAATTCTATCACGCACAGAAAGCGACGGTAAGAAAGGTTTCCGAAATCTGCGAGAAATGCCCAACAATCACCTCTTTTCAATATTCCGCTAAGGAGCCGGATTCGTTCGCGGTAGCTCAGCTCGCCGGCCGAGCCTGTTGACTTTTCTTTGAAAGACTCGAAAACTGTTGATTATGGATAAGATCGCCCGCGGAATTGCGGCCGGCGGTGATTTCCGCGTCCTGGCCGCGATAACGACCGATACCGTTACGGAGGCCGTTCGCCGGCATCGCACTTCACCGACGGTTGCTGCGGCTCTCGGCCGGACGATGACGGCCGCCTTGCTGCTGGCTGCCTCGCTCAAAGAATCAGACCGACTGACGCTGAGAATTGAAGGCGACGGGCCGGCAGGAACTATCATTGCGGAGGCAACGGCAGCCGGCGCTGTTCGCGGATACGTTGCAAACCCGCTGGCCGAGCTGCCAGCAAAAGACGGCGGCAAATTAGACGTTGGCGGCGTTCTCGGCAAAGGAATGTTGCAGGTAATTCGCGAAATCGGGACGAATTTGAGTGTGCCGCTTGAGCCTTATGTTGGTTCCGTACCGCTGGTTTCCGGCGAAATCGCTGAAGATGTCGCCTATTATTTGCTCACGTCCGAGCAGATTCCCTCCGCCGTCTTACTAGGCGTGCTGCTCCAAAATACCGAGCCTTTCGTCCGAGCTTCTGGCGGTGTAATTATTCAAATGATGCCCGGTGCTAATGAGCATCTTCTGACGATGATCGAGGATACGATCGCTAATGCGCCGCATCTTACATCGATAATCAATGAAAATACTGTCCCGGAAGACCTTTTGCGACACGCTATTGGCAAAATCGACCTCGAGATATTGGAGGAAAAACCGGCGCGGTTCGAATGTAGCTGCTCGCTCGAGCGGGCAAATGCAATGCTGGTCTCGCTGGGACCTGTTGAAGTTGCGGCAATGATTGCTGAAGATGACTCAGCCGTGATTACCTGTGGTTTCTGCGGCGAGCGATACGAAATGACTGGAGACAATCTTCGTAAGCTGATTAATTCTGCTGACTGAATTCTGACTAAGACTCTTTCAATTTTCGGTATTTGCCGCGAAAATGGATCAGCGGCCGGGCGTCTGAGACTTGCGCGTATTCAACCTCTCCGAGGAAAATCGTATGATCGCCGCCGTCCGCTGTACGTCGGATCCGACATTCGAGATTTGAAAGGCATCCGCAAATCATAGGAACGCCTAGACGCCCGATCTCAAATTCAATCCCAGCGAACTTTTCCTCGTGAATCATTGCAAAATGCTCGGAGAGTTCCGCCTGTTGCTCGGTTAGGATGTTTACAGCAAATACGCCGGATTCGATAAATGCATGATGACTGCCCGCTGTCTTCTCGATGCAGATAAGGACGAGCGGCGGCGAGAGCGAAACCGAGCAAAAAGCTGAAACCGTGATGCCGTGAAGTTTGCCAGCCGCATCTTTTGTAGTAACGATCGAGACGCCGCTCGCAAACCGCGAAAGAGCTGAACGAAATTCTTCCGATGAAATCGCCATAAGACTTAACGAAAATCTATCCTAATGCCGGAAAGTAATCAAAGTTAGCCAGTTTTTGCTTAGGCAAATACGATCGGCGATAATTCTAGCCAATGCAAACCATTGCGGAATTTTTTAACGAAGTTACAGAGACCGTTAATCGCGAGCTCGAGTGGCTTATTCCCGCATCTGGCCCTGGCCCGCGAGGGCTTCGTGACGCGATCCGGTGGAGCCTTTTTGCGGGAGGCAAACGCTTTCGTCCTGCCTTGGTATTCGCCTCGGGCAGGGCAACCGGAGCCGATGACAAATCGCTCGTGCGGACCGCGGCGGCAACCGAACTGATTCATACATATTCCCTAATTCACGACGACCTGCCTTCGATGGACAACGACGACCTTCGACGCGGACGAGCTACTTGTCATAAGAAATTCGGCGAAGCGACGGCGATTCTGGCAGGCGACGCACTGCAGGCACTCGCCTTTCAAGCAATTGCTGAGGATGAGAATCTTGCTTTTGACGTCCGTGTTCGACTGCTTTCAGGTCTCGGTCGGGCAGCGGCGCGAATGGTCTCCGGACAGTTTCTTGATCTTGAATCCGAAGGCCGGATCGTTTCACTCGAGGCTACGCGAACAATTCACATCAACAAAACCGGTGCACTGATCGAATTTTCCGTTAATGCAGGCGCCCAGATTGCTGGCGCTGACGACGCGCAGCAGAGGGCGATTGAAAGATTCGGTTCGGAGCTTGGCTTACTTTTTCAAATTACGGATGATTTGCTTGACGTTACCCAACCGACCGCTGTTCTTGGAAAAACGGCGGGAAAAGATCTTAAAACGCTGAAAGCGTCTTATCCGAATGCGGTTGGAATCTCGGAGACGCGACGGTTGGCCGAAACCGTCTACCGAGCGGCTGTTGCAGCCTCGGAATCGCTTGGCAGCGGCGGCAGTCTACTTGCAGGGATAGCTCGTTTCTTACTGGAAAGAGAAAACTAGACTGAAGCTACCGGCTCCTAAGTCGGGCGGCGCGTTGGATTCCCTCTGCCGCATGCGACGGGCGGTTAGAATAATAACGCGGCAATTGCCCGGCGGATTCAATCGTATTCCAGATGGCGAGGCTCTCGCGATATGCATTTTCGGCTGCGGCCGGCCGGAGCGGCATATTACGGCGTCATCACTCTAAACTGAGTCGCCGTGGCGGCCGTTTGCAGAGCGTCGTCATAGCTGCGGAGTAATTTCGCTATGCCAAAATCGAGAAGTTTTGGTTCGCCCTCATCCGTTACGAGAAGATTTGATGGCTTAAGGTCTCGGTGGACGACTAGATTTTGAGGCGGGAAGGCAAGAGCCTAACATACCTTGAGAAAAAGCTTGACACGTTCACGAATTGCAAGCCTTTTGGCGGTCGCAATATGAGCGGATCGATTTGCCGCGGACATATTCCATGACAAAGTACGGCCTATTGTCTGTCGTCGAGCCGCCGCCGAACATTTTGGCAATGTTTGGATGATCTAGGTTTGCGAGGATTTGCCGCGCGGCAACGAATCTTTTCACAACGGCGGCAGAGTCCATTCCGGGTTTTATGCGTTTAACGGCGACCAGTTGCGAAAATTCGTCGCCGAGGCGTTCGGCGAGATAGACCGTGCCCATCACGCCATTGCCCAGCTTTCGGATCAGACGATATTCGCCTAGCATCTTTTCGCTCAGGTCTTCGGTCGCGTCGTCGTCGGCAAGCCCGATATCAACGACCGCTGGCCGCTGCATGAATCGGTCAAGGTCCGGATCGAAAGCAAGTAAACGGTGAACTACGGCTCCGATTTCCGCCGGATAACGGTTAAGTATCTTTGTTCGGGAATCGGGGGCAGCGTTTCAACCGCGGAAAACGCTTCCTTGACAAGTTGCCATTTCTGCGGGTCCATCTTCCTCTTCGATCACTACGCTAAATCCAGCCGGAAACCGGATTTATTAATTCTGCACTCGGTTTTAAAGCCATTTGCGGGCTATTGACCAATCGCGCTTGACTGCACTACGCGATATCGACAAAGCACCGGCCGATGCCCTCGGCCAGACCGCGGACGAAAATCGGCTAATAATGCAGATCTTTATTTCCACAAAAAAGGAATTTGAACGTGAAGCAGCGGAAAAAGGGTTGAAATACAATGTCGCAGGTGCGTTGACGTTGTTTACGGCAGCGGCTGCGATGGTC
>PSMA01000016.1:0-23735 GCA_040289905.1 Blastocatellia bacterium | reverse complement strand
TATAACGACTCGGAACCTGCCGCCGAGGCGACAGACGTTTTGTCGGACGCAATCGATGCCGGGATAGATGAAATGCCGGTGGCCGGCTTACAAACCGACAAAAACAAGGCTTTTACGATATGCTGATCGGGTTTAGTGGCTTGCTGCTGGCGGGCTATTTGGAAGGCAGGCAAGACAACGATCCTGCAACTCTGGCGGCGTATCGGCAGCTCCCCGGCGAACTTATGAAGCTTGTTCTCAAGATCGATCCCGAGCGATTTACAGATTAACGGTGGAATGATCTCGATCAGCGGAAACTAGGATTTTCAGCAAGGCCGCTCGACTCAAATTTCGAGCGGTAGACTCGTAGGCTAAAAGCTCGTCGATGCGATAACTGGATTGATGGCTATGCAGTTAAGGAAGTTTCTAAACGATTCAGTTGCCGGCTTCACTGGGCTATTTTTACTCGCTGGAGATTTGTATTTACAGGTTCAGGGAGCGCAGGGAATTGCCAAGGCAGTTAGAATCTCCGAAGCCTCAGCCGCCTCGCGTGAATTCCGGCGGTTGATCAACGCGCGTATAATTGCGACCGCAGCCGCTCGTTCGGAAACTTCGGCCAAACGTTCCGACACGACCGCAGCCAAAACGTCCGAGGGCAGATTCTCACCGGCGCAAAGTACGCCAGCGCGTACAGTCCTGGCTAAAAGAACCGCCTTTGCTGTAACCGATCAGGTGGATTATCCAGCGCGACTCGCCGATACGATGGAGATCGCGCGCCAGGAGCGGGAGCTAATCCTGAATATTTTCAGGGCGACGAAAACCGCGTTCGAGCAACAGGTCGCGGCCAAGGGTCGGAAAAACAATGTTTAAGCTACTCTCGTGTTTTTTGGTGCGGCAACCGTAACCGTTTACCACAATGATCCAGAACCTAGCGAAACGTCATTAGACCCTCTTTGGGACGCAATGGAAGCCACCCTCAGCGAAACTCCCACTCTTGACCGGCTCAGCGACGCCGAAAAGGAAGAGCTCTACAACATCCTTGTTTGTGTAAGCGGACTGATCTTTGCGTTTAACGAAATGGCGAAACAAAACTACAGTCCAGAGCTTTTGAGCCCTACCCGAAACGTAGGGGAAACAACGATTCGGCAGACGCTGAATGCTGATCCGGAAAAGATCCGATTTACCGCGACGGGATTGGTTGTTTCCCGCTGAGCCATCCTTGACAGTCGGTGACCGATTTTTTAGGATATAGGTTCGCCTCGAAGCCGTAGGCGTCGGATCTTTTGAAATTTTGGCGGTCGGCTTGCCGGTATTGCTGCAAAATGAAAGTTTAGGGCATGTATGTCAATTGGTAGACAGCCTCCCTTACAAGGAGGAAGTTAGGGGTTCGAGTCCCTTCGTGCCCACCAATTCTAGCAAGCGTTTGAAAAATGCATTTGCGGGGTCGTAGTTCAGTTGGTTAGAACGCCAGCCTGTCACGTTGGAGGTCGCGGGTTCGAGCCCCGTCGGCCCCGCCACATATAGCCTAGCCGCCAAAAATGTTGCTGGCTTAAATATTTTCTGAATCCGAAACTGAAATCGCTTCGAAAAAAAGTCAGAACCAGGAAATGGTCAACCAATTCCTAGTTCTGGTTACGAGTCGGGGGAGTGAGACAGGCTCCATCGTTTTGGGCCTGTCTCTTAATTTTAAGCATCAAAAATCGGCGACTAGCTTTTCCTGAGCTCGGTGAGGACTTGCTTTGCTACGGCTTTAAGAGTGTCAAAGACGCCAGTTCCATTCACTGCGACTGCTTCGAAGACGGGCTCGTCCTTTCGCCTGAGTTCGTTTGTCAGATCTTCTAAGGGAACGATATTGGGCAGGTCGCGCTTGTTTAATTGCAGTACGTATGGAAGTTTCATTAGGTCATAGCCCTGGGTTGCTAGATTTTCTTCGAGGTTGTAAAGCGATTCTATATTTGCATCAAACCGCTCTTCCTGGCTATCAGCAACAAAAACTACGCCATCGACACCTTTTAGAATCAGCTTTCTCGAAGCGTCGTAGTAGACCTGTCCCGGTACAGTGTAAAGATGAAATCTCGTTTTGAAGCCGCGAACTGTCCCGAGCTCAAGCGGCATAAAGTCAAAGAAGAGAGTTCGGTCGGTTTCGGTTGCAAGGCTAATTAATTTCCCTTTAGCCTCCTTCGCTGTCGAGTCGTAAATATATTGCAGGTTTGTCGTTTTGCCACACAACCCGGGCCCATAATATACGATTTTGCAATTAATTTCCCGTGAAGCGTAATTTATGAAGGTCATAGAAAAATGATTGTGGCTCTGTTCGCCTGCGGCTAGCTAAATAGACTATCTATATCCTCATCCGTAATTTCGGCAAACACCGAGTTTGGGCCTGTGCTGAAAGCAGCGGAATCTTTGATCGCAGCTTCAAGAATTGCGGCCACCTCGTAACTGGCTTTCTTTGCCCGGATTTTTACGAGTCCAAGTGTTGAGCGCTCATCAAAGACGACAACGAGCAGGCTTCTACCGATAACGCTAATAAAAATGCTTTCCCGTTCGCCTTCGTGGACAACCGAAGGGAAAACGTCTTCACCAATTAGTTTCGCCATACTGCTTGTCGCAGCGACGTTGCCCGCGGCAAGCGAAGCGAAACTCGTTGTATCCATATCGCCGATATCGCCGTGAATTGCGATCATTTGTCCGTCGCGATCGACGAGAAAGACCACTCGAGCTGCACATTCGACGCAGAGCCGAGCAATCACGGATTTCAATTGCTGGAATTGATGTTCTTGAATTATAAAGGGCAGTTGAGCCATCTGAAGAATCCTGATTTTTCTAGATTGTCTGCCGGAAATGCTTCGGAAACTTGAATTTAAATGTAAAATTTCGGCGGGACCGAGGCGATTGGCCGCACGAGAAAAGATACCATATTTGCCGCGGCCGAAACAAGACTTTTCTTAGAAAAAACGACCGATTTGGTTATTTATTTGGTGAAATGAACAATTTTTATTGCCGGATTGGCATGATTTGTCATAAATTCGCAATTTATATCTAAAATCCATCAATTGACAGAAAACGAAGATGACGGCAATAACGGGAGACACGTCAAAACCGCTCAACGTGGTCGCAATTGGAGGCGGAAATGGCCTTTCGGCTTTGCTTTACGGACTAAAAGCGTACGTAGGAAGCAATTCGCAGCCGTCAATCGAGCGCTTGTCCGCTATCGTGGCCGTTTCTGACGATGGTGGCAGTTCCGGCCGACTTCGCGACGAGCTGCAGATACCGCCGCCGGGCGATATTCGCAATTGTATGGTTGCTCTCGGTGAAGATTCGCTGCTACTCTCAAAGCTTTTTCAGCATCGCTTCCGCGGTAATGGCGAACTCGGCGGTCACAGCTTCGGCAATCTGTTTCTAGCCGCGCTGAGTGAAATTACCGGTGATTTTGCTGAGGCTGTTCGGCTTTCATCCGAAATTTTGGCCAGCAAGGGCCATATCTACCCCGCAACGATGGCCGACGTCCGGCTAGCGGCAATTCTGGATAAAGGCACAATCGTCCGTGGTGAAACAAATATCGGCCGCGTCGGCCCGCGGATTCGCCGACTCTATCTTGAACCCGACGACTGCAAGCCGTTGCCGGAGGCACTCAATGCAATCCGTGGGGCTGATGTAATCACGATTGGCCCAGGATCGCTATTTACCAGTTTGTTGCCGCCTTTGCTTGTGCAGGGCGTTGGCGATTCAATCGCCGCCGCGGACGCGGTCAAGATTTTTATTTGCAATCTGATGACTCAGCCCGGCGAAACGGACGGACTAAATTCGCGCCGCCACCTTGAAATCGTTTCGCAATATTTGCCCCAGGTCAATTTCGATCTCATTATCGTAAACGATCAGCCGATAACGCCTGTTCAGGCAGCAAAATATCGAGCCGAAGGCGCAGAGCAGATTGGAATCCACGGCTCGATTTCCGATTCAGACATCGACGGCACCCGAATCGTCTATGCTAAACTACTACGTGAGGGCGAAAAGGTAAGGCACGATCCCGCACGTCTTGCTCGTACCGTGCTTGAAAGCGCCGTCAGTTTTTCCTCCTTTTTCGAATCTGAGGGAAAACCGGCCGTTAACCCGGTCAAATCGGAAAAAGTATGTCTGAGCCCACTCGAAGGGAAAAACCATTAGATGTTTTAGTACTTGCTGCCGGCCTCGGCACCCGAATGCGGTCGGCGACGGCGAAGGTTCTTCACGAAGTTGGCGGGAGACCGCTGATCGGCTATGTTTGTCGCGCGGCTGCGGCGCTCGATCCCGAAAAAGTTGTAATCGTCGTTGGGCACCAGGCCGAGGACGTTCGTGCGGCAGCAATCCGCGAACTTGCGCCGATTATTCCGGAATTCGCTATTCAGCAAGAGCAGCTGGGAACGGGAGACGCCGTCGCTTCGGCGAGGAAAATTTTTGTCGGACGCGATTCTACTCTTTTAGTGCTTTCGGGCGATGTCCCGCTAATCCGCCCGGAAACGCTTGCGGCACTTGTGTCGCGCCATGAGAGTCATCGCGGACGCGGTGCGGCATGTACGGTTTTGACAGTCGAACTAAAAGATCCAACCGGTTACGGCCGCGTCATCCGGGATAGTGAGGGCCGCTTTTTGAAAATCGTTGAAGAGCGCGACGCAACCGCAGTTGAGCGCGAGATTAATGAGGTCAATTCCGGCATCTACTGCTTCGATACTCGGCTCGTATTTCCAGCCTTAGAGCGAATGGGTAACCGAAACGCGCAGGGTGAATATTATTTAACAGATGTCCCACAAATCCTTCGCGAGGAGGGCCAGGACGTCGCAATATGCCGACACAGCGACTCGCAGGAGATCGAAGGTGTCAACAACCGCCTCCAGCTCGCCGAAATTGAACGTCTACTTCGAAGGCGGATTATCCGAAAGCTGATGCTCGATTATGGCGTAACTTTTATTGATCCAAAAACATCATATGTCTCCGACAACGTGCGCTTTGGCCGTGACGTGATAATTTACCCAAATGTAATGATCGAGGGAGCGACAGAAATTGGCGATGGAACGATCGTCCGCTCCGGGACTCGGATTACAAGCTCGCAAATCGGCCGTGGCGTGACGATACTTGACAACTGTGTAATCACGGATTCGAGAGTCGATGATGGCTGTTCCGTCGGGCCGTTTGCACATCTGCGAAACGGTGCACACTTAAAAAGTGGTGCGAAAGTTGGCAACTTCGTCGAAGTCAAAAAAAGCGTCCTCGGCAGTGGATCGAAGGCGAATCACCTTTCCTATCTTGGCGACGCCGAAATCGGCGAAAATACGAATATCGGAGCCGGTACGATCACTTGTAACTACGATGGCAAACGCAAAAATCGGACGCAAATTGGCAGCAACGTCAAAATCGGCTCCGATACTATGCTGATTGCACCGGTCGCGGTTGGTGATGGAGCTGCAACCGGTGCCGGAAGCGTTGTCACCAGGGACGTTGAACCGGGCGAAATCGTCGTCGGAGTTCCCGCCCGCCGGCTCAAAAAAAAGGATTCGGACTCAGGCGCATAGTTTCGAAAGTGCGTCCTACATTTCAAAATCTTAATTTATGTGTGGAATTGTCGGATACGTCGGAAATAAACAAGTTGTTTCGCTAATCCTGGATGGCCTTCGGAAGTTGGAATACCGCGGCTACGATTCAGCGGGAATCGCTGTCGCGGACGAAAATCACAATCTCGAATTGCGGCGTGCAGAGGGCAAGCTGCGAAATCTTGAGGAAGCCATACGGCTCAAGCCGCTGGACGGTACGTACGGGATCGGACATACTCGATGGGCAACGCACGGACGACCGACCGAAGAAAATGCCCATCCGCATCGCGATCAAACCGGTAAAGTAGTTGTCGTCCATAACGGGATCATTGAAAACTATCTTACGCTGAAGGAACGGCTTGCAAATGCTGGAAGCATTTTCAAGACAGAGACTGATACCGAAGTAGTTGCTCACCTAATCGGTCACTACAAGGAAACCGAATCGCTCTCGCTCGAGGCAGCCGTTCGAAAAGCGGTCAAAGACCTCCGCGGAATATTTGCACTTGCGATTATCTCCGCTGATGAGCCGGATACTGTAATAGCAGTCCGCGAAGGTCCGCCCGTTGTTATCGGCCTAGGCGACGGAGAATTTTTCGTCGCATCGGATATTCCGCCAATTCTTGCGCATACCCGCGACGTCTTTTTTCTTGGAGATCGTGAAATTGCTGTTTTGACGAAAGATGCGGTCCGTGTAACGGATTTCGACGGCAATATCGTCGAGCCGCTACAGCAGCGCATTACCTGGGATCCGATTATGGCGGAAAAGGGCGGCTTCAAGCATTTTATGTTGAAGGAGATTTACGAACAGCCGCGTGCCGTTCGCGATACGGTGCAAGGCCGCATCTCGCTCGATACAGGACGCGTATATCTTGAGCCGATGGATATTTCTGACGAAGAATTCCGCTCGCTGGTGTCAATTAAAATCGCCGCCTGCGGTACATCGTGGCACGCAGGACACGCAGCAAAGTTTATGATCGAAAGATTGGCCCGCGTTCCTGTTGAAGTAGATTACGCATCCGAGTTCCGCTATCGCGATCCGGTCTTGCGCGAAGATGACCTGCTAATCGTTATCTCCCAATCGGGTGAAACTGCAGATACGATAGCCGCAATGCGCGAAGCAAAGCAGGCCGGCTGTAAGGTTTTGGCAATCTGCAACGTGCAGGGATCGATGATTCATCGGGAAGCGGATGGGACTATCCTTACACATGCGGGGCCGGAAATCGGCGTTGCTTCGACAAAGGCGTTCACTTCGCAAATGGTCGCACTATATCTTTTCGCTGTTTTCTTGGGGCAATTGCGCGGGACAGTTTCCGAATCGCACGCTCGCCGATTGGCTCAGGATCTCGCAGAGCTACCGCTGAAAATCGAGCAGATTTTAAACGACGCGGACAATATTGAGGAATTGTCAAAAGAATTTTTCCGCGTTCAAGATTTTCTTTTCCTCGGCCGCGGCATTAATTTCCCGGTCGCACTTGAAGGTGCGCTCAAATTAAAGGAAATCAGCTACATCCACGCCGAGGGCTATCCGGCCGGCGAAATGAAACACGGCCCAAATGCATTGATCGATGAGAAGCTGCCGGTAGTTGTCGTCAATACACGAGAAAACGGGAATCCCGCGAGCGAGCTTCGCTATGAAAAAACACATTCAAACATCGTCGAGGTGAAAGCACGCGACGGAATTGTAATCAGCGTTTTGACCGAAGGCGACCAAATGAGTGCAAAAGTTTCGGACCATATAATCGAGGTGCCGGCAACGTCTGACCTGCTCGCGCCGGTGCTATCGGTTGTCCCGCTACAGTTGCTTGCATATCATATCGCCGTCCGACGCGGCTGCGACGTCGATCAACCAAGAAATCTGGCCAAATCGGTTACTGTCGAGTAAGTTGAGTCCGCGGCGGCACATTTTTGGTTCCAGAATCGGATTGTTCGATGCGCGGCGGGCTAATCTCGGCCGGTAAGATCACTCGATTTTTTTCAGAAGGCCGAAGTCGTAGCCGATTTCGCCGATCTCTTCGATCGAAAGCAGGTGGCCTTCGCGAATCCTCGATTTTAGTCGGAAGACAATCGCAATTTCATTTGGCTGCTGGGTTATTTCGATTCGCTGCGTCTTAATTTCCAAATCCAGCAATTCGGATATGAGCTGCGCTGTTGGCTCGTGGCCAATCGCCGATACAAAAACGCCGCGGTGGTCGGCCGTGACTGCAATTTCGCGGGCGCAAGCAAGATCGAGCGGCGCGAAAACATAGATGCCGAAATCAGTTACTACCGGAGCGTTTAGCAGATACACCCTCCGCCATTTGCTGTCAATCATTATCCACGTCTATAGATTGAATCCTCAGGTTGAATTTCTTGATGCTTTCGATGAGAGTCGCCGGTTTGCTAGCGTTTGGGCGAAAGCCAAAATGCATAACATCGTTGCGAAGACCGGAAACATCTTGCCACAATTTGACCAACTTATCGATATATTTGAGCGATTTACAAGATTCGAGGATTTCTTGCACGTCCCGCGAGCTCGGCTCGGAATTGTCAACGTTACGATCAGGCATCGCTAACAAGCTGATTGCTTTTTCTATGCGCTCACGATGCTTTTGTTCGTAAATCTCACTGCCCGCTTTCTTGCAGATATAGGAAATTATCCACTCCCGAATTAGAGCGTAACCCTGAACGAACTGTTCGTTTTGAACGTACCAATGAATCAGACGCCGATGCGCGTCTAGGTCATCGCTCACAAAGGGCTCGAACTGATCGGCGATTTTATTCAGAAGCAGCTTGGCCGGCGGAGCAAGTTGCTCGACCGCCGCGATAAGGTACTGATCGCCGAGCGTTTCGTTTAGGCTTTCGGCTTTCTCTTTGATGGCCTTCGGACGATTCAGACTCAGAGCATCCGAGAGTTCCTTTAGATCTTTTCCCAAACGTTTAAGCTTGGAGATGGGCCGAAACTGATTCGCCGCCGGGTCAGAACGTAATTGATCTCGACGGCGTTCGGCAATTTCCCCGAGGAGTCCTCCGAGGTCTTTTGAATATCCAGTTGTAAGAAATTTATCGGTTGCAGTGATCCACTTTAACAGATCCAAAAACGGCGTCAGGTCGAAAACCGGAACTCTTTTCGGCTCTTGCCCTTGGCCCGCGTCGAATGCTCCGTAGAACAGTCCCTTGATCACGACTTTTTTTGCAGTTATCAGATATGCGGCTGCAAGGAAGGCGAGGAAGGGTAGCGTTCTGAATGAGTGCGTAATGTCAAAAATGACCTCGTCATTCTCTGGGAGTTGATCGGTGATTTTGAAAAAAATCGTCCATAAATCCTCGACCGAGTGAGTGGAGGGAATTTCTACCGGCGTTACGTTAACTCCAAACTTCCCAAACGATTCCTCGAGCTTAGAAAACCATTTGTCCTTTGATTCTTTTGTGACTACAACCAGAAACTCATCGATTTTGCCTTTCGGCTGAAGCTCGCAAAGCGCGACCGGGAAAAATTTCGTACTTTGGGCATCTTGTCCGTTGTAGTGATAAATCGCGTCTTTGTATTCTCCTGTTCCAAGGAATGTAAGTGCTTTCATAAATCCCGATTATGACGATGGATTAGTGAAGTCGAGTAGGTCTCTGTACCAGTCTTTTTCTTTGAACGTAGACTCACGGCGCGCTTTTTTCACTTTTTCAATTATTGCTTTGGCCATTTCAAGCCGTGTAATGTCTGATGCCTGGCTATTCTTCCATTGATCGTAGAATCCTTTTATCCTGCCAGGCACCTCGGGGTCTTTAAGGGCACTCAACCTTTGAATAAAGCGTCTCAATTCGTATTGCTCTTCTTCCTGTTGAGTCTCTTCTTGCGATGGTGCAAAGGTTCCTCGGCCGTAACCGCTCGAAGTTTTTGCTCCGACGCCGAGTCTCTCGAATGCCAAGGCGAGGATTTCGAAGACGCGGTCCGTGACGAAATCGAAACCCTTCGGCGCTGCAAGCGGAACCAGATAATCACCCGATGCCGATACGAATGGAATCGGAGTCGGATCGTCCCAATCGGCGGGTGGTGCGCCTTTATCGCCATAATAATCGGCGTGATGCACCGTCATAATTTCATTGTGGAGCGGTATCTTTCGGTTGCCGTTGGGTTTGAGTAATGCATCGAAAAACGTGACAATTCCGGCATAGTCTTGGGCGCCGAAAACTAGTCGATGATAAAACTCACCGCGCTTCCAGTTCGAGCCTAGGAATTTACTGGCATAAGCGGCAGCAAGGCCTTTGATGGCGGTTCCCGGAATCATCGGCAGACCGTAGGTCCGATGTAACGTAATTGAATTCTCTAGAACGCTGTCGCCGCCGAGTCCAACTATCATTCGTGCGTCAAGACGAAGGACGCGTGTTTTTGCGCCGAATGCATTCAACTCATTTTCCCAGCGGACAAAAAAACCGCAGTTTTGGTTCGAATAAATTTCCGGAACTTTGACTTCTGTTACTTGTTTGAAATGCTCCGATTTTGCGGCCGATTCGTCGCCGGCGTTTACGGAATAAAATTTATCTAGCCAAAGTCCCGCGTTAACGTTCGGATCGAACCCGATCGAACTCAGATTCTGCCGCCTGTTTGCCATACTACTTCTCCTGCACGGGTAAAACAGATTCGGAAAACCGCTTGAACCATTCGAGAGCTTCCAAGGTAGTCTCCGTCAATCGAATGTATTCCGAGAGATTATTTGCATTTCTACATTTTTCGGTAAACAGATCACCGGTTGGAAAGTTCATCATCACGGTAACGGTCGCGCTGAGCCCGCTGAGTAGAGCTTTGTCCGCGTCGCTTGATTTGCTCTTTGCCTCGAGGAAAGAAATTGCCTGTGCCAAGCCGGCAGTGCGTACCAAAAACGGCAATTTTTTAGCCATAGAGGCAAATCGCTCCCGTTCGCCGGCTTGGAGAGATTTTACCCTTTCCATTTCTTTAATTTCTTTAAAAGCCAAGTGTGCAATTTTCTGATTACGCGTTTGAAACGGCATTGGTGCGACCTCCATCAGCGTCTATGATAAAGCGGCAAAGACCGCGGCCAACGGTTTCGTGTCCTCCGAGTTGAAGGGCTGCTTTGACAGACTCTTTTATTTTCGAGATGTATTGCGGATCGATCGGAGCGGCGTTTGCCAAAACGCCACTAAGGATCGTCTCTGTTGGCAGCGCTTCTTCGTACCATAAGGCTCCAGGAGAGGTCGTCTTCGTATCGTCCTGTAGTCTGTTGCGAGCCGTAACTTCTGTTGCGGTTTCGGCCAGGAATCGCATTACGTTGTCCGAGAGGATGCAAAATCGCTCCTGAAACATTCGTTGCCACTCCGGTGCTGAAAACACCTTTTTTGCGATAAAATTAGCCCAATGCGTGGCGTCACGATTCGCAATTTGAAGGTCTAAGTCTTCGAGAATTACCGAAGCGGCCGGTTGGCTTTGATACTCGAGCTTGGTATCAGCCGTAACGCAGCAGCTCGTTTCATCGATTTGCGGCACTGCAAGCGAGGTTGGGGTTCCGGTAGCATCACAATCGCGTTTGAATCGCGAAAGAATGTACGGCGAGGTCACCCAAGCGAATGTTCCGCAGAGGCTCCGAACCGGCAAACAGAGCAATCGGAAATCCGAGAACATCAGAGCTCCGGCCCGCGCGAAATCGTCCGCGGAGCCCGTAGTCCCAAACAGTTCATCGACCAAATCCGGCGACTGCCGGCCTACAACGTCGCGTAGCGTTCCCTTGAATGACGAGCCTGGGAAAATCGGCAAATTCGTGGCTTTTTCGCGGGCGATCGGCAAGTCTATTACTCCGATGCCCTGACCCGTTCCGGCGTGCAACGGCGAAAGGACGTGGATGAATGTCAGAAAAGTTGCGTTCATAATAGTCTCCCAAGTCAATTGGCAAAATAGTCCAAAAAAGCCTTCAGGACGTCAGTTTGATTTCCAAGTGGTCCGAGTCCGGCCGCTGTCAGCAGCTTCGCCTCCTCGACGGTGAGTTTCGCTACGACTTTAGCATTGCCATTCGAATGCGATAATTCGAGATCAAGCTCGGATGCTCGCGGAGCTACGAGCAACAAGGCGAGAGCGGCTGCGCCGTCAGCGCATTCAATTGGACGCAGAATAAGAGGACTTGCGAGTCGGCTGTACTTGGCCGGTTTTAATGTGCAATCACCGGGCTCCTCTTGATCGATAAAGTGGAAAATGATCGGTAGACCAAAGTCCGCCCGAGGAAATTTTCCGACGCTCGAGAGAGGTCGGTGTCGTCCTTCGGCATTTTTCCCCGTTAGGCGTCTTATTTCATCGGGCTCTGGCCAAAAACTGCGCCCTTTTTTCAACGGCCGGTTTCGGTCCCTGCCTTCTCTTCGCACTTGCCGAAACTGCCTAAGTTTGTCGATTGAGGACTTCCACGCATCTTTTGGGTCTTTGAATTTTTTTATTCTGAAATCAATTTCGGCATTTAGATGTGGGAGATTAGAATCAACTTGCTTGTCACAAAGAAGATATTCGGATAGTTTTTGCCTAATGTATTGTTCGATTTCGGCGAACTTTGGAGCGTTAATTGGTTTACCATCAATCTGTGTCAATGCGATGGCTCCGAAGCCACGCCGAGTTCGAGCTCCGACGCCGCCAAAAGTTTCCCACGCCCATAGTGCGGCTTGAATTTCGGCCTCGAGCTCCTTCGGGTAACAAATCTTCAGGTGAAATTCGACATCGGTTGAAACCAAAGCGCTTTTCCAGTTCGGATCATTTCTTTCGTCCTTATCGGGCGATAAGGGAAAAGCGGCGTATTCGTGAACCTCCCGCGCAGTTTCTGTTTTGGGCCGACGTGGCCCGCTTTGCGTTTTTTGATCATTTTGAAACGCTGAAACTTGGCTGCCGGACGAAAGAACTTTAACCGAAATTAAAATTTTCGACTGCACAGCTTTTTGGCCGCCGCTTCCGAATATTTCGTCTTCGCGTTTTTTCATTTCCACGATCCGTCCTGTTCCGCGCATTGCACGCCACCAGAAGCGGAGCTGTCCGCGAATTGACGTCTCGCGGATCAATTTTGTGGTGTCGTTCTCATTCGCTCGGACGCCGCCGCCGAAAAGTGGCGTTAATAGCTTGTATTTGCGAATTTGTAAAACCCTTGGGTGGCGTTCGGTTTCCGATTCAACGAGAAGCGATTCTTTCGACCTCAACGCTTCCAATTTTTCGCCGACTTCGTTACTGATCAATCGAGCCATAAAAAACCTCCTCAAACGGCACCAATTGTCCGTCCCAAGTTCCGATTGCTGCCATTCCAAATCCATCGTGCCTATCGTGCTTTGCGTCGCTTATACAACCGAACCAGTATTTTTCGAGCCAACGCGCGATCCGTTCGTCCGGTGCATCACGATTGAATCTGAGGAAAAACACGCTGCCGGCCGGACACATTCTGCGCGTCGGCCGCGGCCGTCGAAGCTGAAGATTGAATCCGGAGACGACCTGGTAGCCGCGGAGAGCTGCTGCAACTAAGTTTGGTTTCGCTCCTTTCGTTTGCAAAAGCCAGCTCGGCAAGAAACCCTTCGCAAAGATCGCTGGAGTTAAAAGGACGATTCTGCAGGCTCGATCGGCAAGAACGCGTTCGCGGATCTCGGCCGGAATTGCCGGAATAGAATTGTCCGGAACCCGACGCCAGTATGCAAACCGCCGTTCACCGCCGAGCGGACCAAAGCCTTCATCGATGCCAAAGTTAAATTCCCGATCCGGATCCGGTTCACGAAATGTCGTTTGAATAAGCAGACCTAGCCGATTCGATGGATCTGGCGCCGCCGCAGCATTGTCTATCGGTGCGGCAAATGCGAGTCCGCGGGTTTCAAATAGATCGCCATCGACGCCAGCACGTCGATCGCTATCGATTTTGACGTGCGTCCGACGATCGATGGGCAACCTCCCTATCCCAAGATCGGTCGCAGACGCAAGGCTGCGTTCCGTCGGGCTTACAAGCCAATCTCTGAAATGCTCCCATTTCCAGAAAACTGGAACTTCCTTTAGAGGTTTTTGTCGAAGCAACTTTTTATTCCCGCAGATCGCTAACTTGCAATTTATGCCCTCGGTCTTAAGATCGGTCAAGGTATGATCGTCTATCTTGAGGGGGACGATCGGGACCTGCATTGCGCCTTTGCCGCTCGCGTTCCCGGCAATAACGCAGTCTGCCGGCGCAGGCGGCATAATCAGGATTTGATGCTGATTTGTCATTGTGGCTAGCAGTGGCCCTTTGACACGCACGCCACCAAGGACTGCCTGACTCAGAACTTTCGATCGGCCGTTTCGCGATTCGAGCAGACCGAACTCGGACGCAAATGAGTGCAAAATTGCACGAGCGCGTGCGGCCCCAGTCGTCGTAGATGGATAGGGGAATTCTAACGTCCGAGCCGATGCGCCGCCGCCCGCAGCAAACTCTCTGCCGTCACGAAAAATGATCGAATCTCTAGGTTCGATAAACCAAATTTCCTCTCTTATCATTCGTCCTCCATTATGCTTTGGCCTTTTTCGCGGAAATTTTTGGCCCGCAGAGCATTCGCGCCAAGAGTAGTTCGTTGGGCAAGTTAGTGCTGATCAGATTGTCGAGGTCGAGAGATATTTCCGAATCCCCGATGACTTTTCGCGTCAGGATTCGTGCCGCTTCGGCTTTGAAGATCTCGGCGGTTGCTTCACCAAAAATCGTCGAGCCTGCGTTGAATTCCAGCAACAGATCACGAATCTGATAGGCGGCCTGATGTGAAAGAGCGGATTGTTGCTCCCAGTGGATTAGATCTTCGAGCTTTTGACAGAGTGCCCCGGTTTTACCCGTCACGGAGCGGACTGCGCCGCTACGTTTGTCCACGCAAATCGAGAGCGCATTCTTGCCTTGTACGGATTTGGCTTCGTGTTCGGCCCTTCGGGCAAGCGCCAACGCATCGCTAAGCGGCTCGATATAATGCGTAATACCGACGCCGATCGAAAGCGTGCCGCCAGGCGAGCGGTTAAATGTCTCGGAAAGCTCCTTTGCACAAGAAAGAACACTGGTGAGTGGCAAAAACGCAAGTATATCGTCGCCGCCGGCATAAACCGTCTTTCCATAGTTGCGGGCAACGATCGATTGCGAAGCCGATGCGAATTCGATCAATTTTCTAGAGAAAGATTTGTGCTCGTCCGGACCAGTGAATTCGGCAAGTTTTTCCCCAATGCCGTCGCCATCCGCAACAAGAATTGCGTAATACGGCGAAGGCCGCCCAAGCTCCAAATCTCTAAAAAGTTCGTTGAGCTTATTTCTGGCTTCCTCCAATTTGTAAGGATCATCGGCAAACTCTTCCGCGAGTTCCGATTCGAATAGATATCGCCCGTCGAGAAATTTACCTCCGCCTGATTCGACCATCAGGTCGTCTAACGTGCAATTGAGTTGGTGGCTGAGGTAATCGGTGTATCGCTTTAGAGAATCTGAAGCGTCGCGAGTTGAATCAATCTGCAGCAGAAAAGGTAACGCTGCAAAATGAGCTGTACCTGGAAAAGTAGACGTTCGGGCTCGATTTCGTTTCAGGATGCCGGGCGCGCAAAGGTGCTCGGTAATTCTAAGTGGATTTGTTTTGAATTTAAGTCCTAGTTGTTTAATTGCCCGGGATCCGCCCGCATCCTTTAGGTTGGTCTCGATGATCACGCTCTCTCTTAAGCCGTCGAGGCTCGATTTAACCTTGTCGCTACCCCAAGTTACCGGACCGAAATTACGGGTGGATTTCCGCGCTGCGAGGAGATACTCGGCCTTCAAACGAGCAGGGAGATAGTCGTCGGACGCCTCATCAAACCGGACGGCGACCCAATAAATCTGAGGCAAATCTAGTATTTGATTTTCTGCCGCTGCGACATCGATCAAGTTTTGAAGTCCTTCGATGGCTTTATTCCATTCGCGAAGCAATTCTTCTTTAATTGCTTTTATAACTTCGTCCGCTAGTTCGTGCGGATTGTCGCAGATGACGAATAATTTATTGGGAAGGCCGGAAGGAGAAATTGCCCCGTCATTCGAAAGTGCTGGAAAAACAAGGTTGCCTTTTGCAGCACAAATTGTCGCGCCTTTCGCCGATAGGGAACTAAGCAACGACGAGGCGGCGGCAAGATCTCGCGTTTTTCTTGCCGCGGCGATAAATTCTTGAACCGGGCCGATGTGGATTAGGAGAATATAAGGCATTAGTTCGATTTCCTCCTGCAGGTTATGTTCTACAGTCGCTCGGAGAGCGTTTTGTAATCGAATGCTTATTCGGTAATTGATGGGAACCTTTGATCCCCTGGGACCTTGCTGTGTTTCTACGATCTTCTGAATAAACCCCTATGCGGAGAAAGTTAAGTAAACCGCACGAAAGTTTTGAAAGTTCCTGCGCCGAATTGTCAAAGTGCCGAAGATGATACAATATCGTTCTCAAAGTTTTCAAGAGGACAAGTGGCGTCCCGATTATCCGGCGCTGAGGCGCGAAATGAATTCAAAATCGTCCAATAATTTGAGTCTGAATACTATTTTCGAGGAATCGAATGAGAGCTGTTGTTGTTCGTGAGTACGGTGAGCCCGAGGTGATGCGGGTTGAGGAAGTCGAAAAGCCAGAGGCCGAAGGTCGCCGAGTGCTTATTCGTGTCGTCACGGCCGGCGTCAATCCGGTCGATACATATATTCGGAGCGGTCTTTACGCGTATGCTCCGAAATTGCCTTATACGCCTGGCAAAGATGCAGCCGGCATAGTGGAAGCAATCGGGCCGGAGGTTACGCGGTTCAAACCCGGTGACCGAGTTTATACCGCGGGCTCGATTACGGGAACCTATGCCGATTACACGCTCTGCGAAGAAGATCAGGTCGGGCTTTTGCCGGCGAATGTCAGCTTCGAGGAGGGAGCTGGTATCTGGACGCCATACGCGACGGCGTACCGAGCCTTGTTTCAAAAAGCAAAATGCCAAGCGGGAGAAACCTTGCTTGTTCACGGAGCGTCTGGCGGCGTCGGCATCGCGGCAATTCAATGGGCGAAGAATTCACAATTGAACGTTGCCGGAACCGCAGGTTCTACCGATGGGATGGAAATCGCGACAAAAGCCGGCGCCGATGCTGTCTTTGACCATACGAATGAAGATCACTTTGCGGCTGTAAAAAATTGGTCGGCGGGCGGAGTAAATGTGATTATAGAAATGCTGGCTAATGAGAATCTCGAAAGGGATTTCGAATGTCTTTCGATGTTTGGCCGTATCGTCGTCGTCGGCAGCCGCGGCAGTATCGATTTTTCGCCGCGGCTGGTTATGACAAAAGATGCCACGATCTACGGTATGTCGCTATTCAATGCGCCTAGTGATGACCTCCGCGAAATTCACGCCGCAATCTACGAAGGACTCGCTGAGGGATTTCTTAAGCCCTTTGTCGTCCGAAAGTTTCTCCTCGAAGATGCTCCGCGCGCGCACCACGAGATTATCGAATCGAAAGCATTCGGCAAGATTGTCCTAGATGTAAATTCGGCGAAGGAATAAAAAATGCTGCCCAGATTAAGGCAGCATTTATTTCTAGATGAGTTTTCGCAGAACTTCTCCGAGCCCTCACAAAAAGCATCGCGAATCACGGATCGGCGATAAAGTCCAGCCCGTGGAGATCTCCATCGAGGGAAACAAAAATCGAGTTCTCGCGAAAAAGATATTTTTTAGCCATCACTGTAAAAACATACGCTTCGCCGCTTTCCAGATTGGGCACGCGATAAAAACCAAAGGTGTTCGTAACGACGATTCGCGGCTCACTCAAATTTCCACCCGAAACGACAATCATTGCGCCTTTGATGCCGCGACCATCCGACGTAACAACTCGACCCTGAGCGGATGCCGGGCCGGCCGCCAGCGGCTGGATTGTCAGCGACGCGGAGCTGACAGATCCGGTGTTCCCTTTCCAGCAGTCGCGGAATCGCAACATCCACGTTCCGTTTATTTGCGCTTGCGTCATGCCGGCAAAAGTTGCGTTAATGCTCGTAAATGGAGGGCCCGGATTGTCATTTCCAAATGGTCCCGCGGCCTGCGTCCGGTAGGAGCCGCCCGGTATAATAGTATTTGGCCCAACACGCGCCGCGGCGGTCCAAAAATTTGCCGTTGCTGCGTCTGAAAACGTATAAGCCGCACCTAGATTCGAGTTGTCACCTCGGTCATTATTTGAATTCGATCCGACGAAGGAAAATAGCAAATGCGTTACGCCGTTGGGCGCGATCAAGGAAACCTCGAGATCGCCTACCCAGGAATGCGTTGCATTGAAAGTTACAGATGCCGAGCCGAAGTTTCCGGTGAATCCAGCGACATTGAATGTAACATCGCGCGGCGTTCCGCAGGATCTGCTAGGCGAGGGCCCATCCGGAATGGGGCCTGTATTCGTTCCCATGTATGTTGCTGCATAGGCGACGATTGAATGAAACGTCAAGGCAATCGCGACAAGCAGCGTGCAAAAAGCAATTCGTAAACAGAAATTTGGTGCAGTCCGCCATCGCCGAGAAATGAAAGTAAACATAGATTGAAATCCTCTTGAGAGAAAAGCGAAATTCTAAATATATAGGTGGAAAACGACCGGTGAAGCCTTTCGTGGGAGAAAAACAAATCGTAATATTAAATCATTTTAACTGATTTATCAACAACCACGCACAAAACGCCGTGATTATTCTTAAGCCGCCGATTCCGCATTTTGGAAATCGCTTAGGACCTCGAACACCTGCAATGCGTAACGGACGTTTCCAAACGGTGCGGAAACCTGGACGCCGGCAATTAGATCGCGAACCTCCGTCAGGGATTCCCGGGCTATTGCGATGCCTTCCTCACGGGCAAACTCCCGACCTTTTTCGGAGGCAATCCGCATTCGCTCCATGATTTGCGGAGTTACGTTTACGCCAGGAACTTCGTTATGCAGAAATTCGGCATTACGAAAACTCACCAGTGGCCAAATGCCGGCAATTATGGGTATTCGAGTATGTTCGATTCGTTCAAGAAAAGACCGAAGCTGTTCGGTATCGAAAACAGGCTGTGTAATTGCGTATTCCGCTCCGGCCTCAACCTTCCATTCAAAACGCCGGATTTCTTCATCGAGATTTACCGCGCCCGGATTGACGCCGACACCAATTGAAAACGCCGTCGGCTTGCCAATCGGATTGTTACCGATATCCAGGCCATGGTTAAGTTTATTGACCATATTCGTTAGTCCGATCGAGTCAATGTCAAAGACAGCGGTTGCATCCGGGTACGGGCCCATTTTTGGGGGATCTCCCGTAATAAGTAGAAGGTTGCGAATACCTAGCGCGGCCGCGCCGAGTAGATCAGACATCATTCCGAGCAAATTCCGATCGCGGCAGCAATAGTGCAGAACTGCTTCGATCCCAACTTCTTTTTCGACGAGCACAGCGGTAGCCTGTGCGGACATACGAGTTTGTGCCCTTGGCCCGTCTGGAATATTTACTGCGTCAACGCCGGCAACTCTCAAGAGTCTGATCGATTCTAGCGTTGCAGTCGGGTCGCAGCCTTTTGGCGGAAGGACTTCAACCGAGGTGACGAATTCGCCAAGAGCAATTTTTCGGGACCATTTTGAGCGCTCGAGTGGGTCGATGACGCTGACGTCCGATGGTTTTATCTCCGTCACTTTCGTCGCAGCGGGGCGTACGGTTTTTCGCTGCTTGCGCGGAGAAATTGACCGGACCGAATCAGCTATCAGCTTTATATGCGTCGGCGTTGTGCCGCAGCATCCGCCGACGAAGCGGGCTCCTGACTGGACGAACCTTTTTGCAAATGTGGCCATATATTCGGGCGAGCCCATATAAAATTGCCTGCCTTGCACCTCGCGCGGTAAGCCCGCGTTTGGCTGTGCTGAAAGCGGCCTGGTGGTTATCGCCCGCATCTTCTCCAATGCCGAAAGGATATGATTTGGTCCCATTCCGCAGTTCAGCCCGATAACGTCGGCTCCAAGCTCGTCAAGCCGCGCGGTGAAAACCTCCGGTTTTGTACCGAAACTGGTATTTCCGTCCATTTGGATCGTCATTTGTGCGATGATTGGTATATCGCCAAGCTCGCGGACAGCTAGGATTGCCTGCTCTATCACCGAGAGTTCGGAAAAAGTCTCCAAAATAAAAAGGTCGACTCCGCCTTCCAAAAGGCCCTCGGCCTGTTCCTTAAATAGGTCTTTTGCTTCTTCAAACGAAGTTGGGCCAAATGGTTCAATGCGTATACCGAGCGGCCCGATAGCCCCGGCAACAAGTACGTCGCTGCCGGCGATTTCGCGTGCTAGCCTTGCGGCGGCAATGTTTATTTCGCGCAATTTATCTTCGAGGCCGTATTGGCGGAGTTTGTGCCGTGTGGCGCCGAAGGAATTTGTCTCGATAATATCGGCGCCGGCATTCACATATTCTCGATGCACTTCCCGGACAAGATCCGGCGCAGTCAGATTTAGTTCGTCGTAACTGCGATTGATGTACACACCTTTGTCATAAAGCCGTGTACCGACGGCGCCGTCGAAGATAAAGACGGCATCGGATTGGAGCATTTCCCTGAATCTATTCATTTAAGTCACTCGCTAAGCTTCGCTTCGCTGTAGCACCAACCGGCGCCGGCGATTAAAATAAAAAATCTCGCCAAACAGCGAGATTCCATTTCGTTTATTAGAATTTAGCTGTTTAGCAGTTTATTTAACGTGGTCGCAAGTCGCAATAACTCACCACGGCGTTAAATGCATAATGCGCATCTTTGCACTAGTGTGTCAAGCGCGAAAGCGGTTGCTCAGCGCCGTTGGCATCCCGGGCAATAAAACGTAGTCCGGCCGGATTGCCGGATCGAACTCATCAGCTTCTTGCATCTGAAGCATTTTTCGCTAGATCGTCCATAAACCATCCAACCTCGATCCATGTTTTCAAAATAAATTCCATCTCCATTGTCGATCAGAAACTTCGACCGGTTGGGAAGAGCGTTTCGTATCGGCAATCGTATCGAGTATCGCTTTGTAGAGCCGAGTACGTCGCTGGATACCAAGTCGATCTGCTCTCGCGGTCGGATGAATCGCAGCCCGAAAAAGTGCCTCTGCCGCATAGATATTGCCGAGGCCACAGACTTTCGTCTGGTCAAGCAGAAAATCCTTGATCGGTCGCCGGCACGCCTTGCAGCTTTTCGGTAAACTCCCGAAACCTAAAAGTTTCAGGGAAAGGTTCTGGAGCAAGCTTTGCGAAAGTCGGAATCTGTGAAAACTCGTCGCTAGAAACCAGATATGCACGGGCGAAATGGCGCTGATCGGAAAAAACGAGAATTTTGCGCCCGCTTAGAGCTAAGACCAAATGCGTATGCCGTGGCAAAGCGTCGCTTTGCGAAATAAGCGCGAATCCGCCCGTCATACGCAAGTGGATAACGAGCATTTTGCGGCACGACAGGCCGATCAACAAATACTTTCCGCGGCGCGAAACTTCACTTATTTCGCAGCCGCTCATCAGGCGGGCAAAATTCGTCTGGCGAAATGTGAGGCGCAAGCCCCGAACGCAGCAATTCAGCAGATAGAATCTTGCGTCCGGGTAGTACCGCTGAAAGCTGGCGGCGGACAAATTCGACTTCAGGAAGTTCCGGCATTTCCAATGTGAAGGTTTTGCTAAATCACGGAGTAATCGGGAATTACCGCTCGGTTACCCAATACGCGGCCTGGCCCGATTTTGGCATTTCGCCCGATGTGAGATCCGGCGCCGATTATTGCGCCCTTGACCGAAGCCGACGTGGCAACGCGTGAATACTGCCAAATAACAGAATTTTCAACGAAGGCTTTCTCTTCGATTTGGACGCCCGGTCCGATGACGGAATTTAACACCTGTGCTCCCGGTTTGACTACGCTCTTCTCGCCGATGAGCGAAAGTTGATCAACGAAGGCCTTTGTCGCAATTTCGGCGCCCGAAATCCGATTTTCGCCGAGATTTCCAATTCGTCCTTTGAGGATGTCTAAATTGGCCGCAAGATAGTTCTCGTGAGTGCCGATGTCGCGCCAGTAACTGCCATTCATTGGAAAGGCATAAAACGGGCGTTTCGCAGCAAGAAGTGCCGGAAAGACCTGATATTCGAACGAGGCATTTTCACCTTCTGCAATTGATTTTGCGACGGCCGGCTCCAGAACGTAAATACCTGCGTTTATTGCAGATCCTTCGACCGGAATTTCGTACGGCGCAGGCTTTTCCCGGAATTCGAGAACGCGATTTTCCGAATCGAAAACGACAAGGCCATATTTCGAGGCATCTTCGACCATCGCAAGTGAAATCGTGGCTTCTGCTCCAGTTTTGCGATGAAAGGAAATAAGCGATGAGATATCCAGGTCGGTCAATATGTCTCCATTGAGGACGATCATGGTTTCGGGCTCGGCGCCGGCTGCGAACCGGTAGGCGCCGGCCGTTCCCAATGGCGAAGCCTCGGTTACGAACGAGAGCGTGACGCCGAGTTCCCGCCCGTCGCCGATTACGTCTTCTATTCGGTTCGGCTGGTAACCGAGCGAAAGCGTGATGTCATTTATGCCCGCACGAGCCAGGATTTCAATTTGGTAGATCAGAAAGTGTCGGTTTGCGATTGGAACGATCGGTTTTGGTGTATAAACCGTCAATGGCCGAAGGCGCGTACCTTTGCCGCCCGCAAGTATGAGTGCTTTCATAAATCCGAAGATATCTTACCGCAAAATCAGGCGGCAGGGAATTCGTTAAAGGCAACGAAGCGGATCAATCGAAGTGTTTAAGAAGGCAAAGCAATGCACAAAAAGAATTGACATACTTTTTGTCGGTATGTTAGTGTCATTTATGCAGGTTGACTGAATTTCCCACCTGTAAGTGTCTTTTTCAGAACCTCCTCCGGAACATTCTTGGGCAACCTGCGTCGGCTTGGCTTCGATTTAAATCGCGATGGTATTCGATAAAACAAAGGCAATGCGAAATGCCGAGCGATTCCTCGCACAAGGCAAAATTCGTCTAGCGATAAACGAATATAAGCAAGTCGTCGAAAACGACCAGCGGGATTTAATAACCCTCAATTTGCTTGGCGATCTCTACGCGAAAGTTTCGGAAAATTCCCTGGCGGTCAAATGCTATATGGCCGTTGCGGAGCATTACGAGAAACAGGGATTCGACCAAAAGGCAATAGCCGTTTACAACAAGATTGCGCGGATTCAGCCAAATTCGCTGACGGTTACTGAGCGTCTGGCTGAACTTTATCGATCGAAAGGGGCATATGCAGAGGCAAAATCACATTATTTAATGCTTGCGGAAACTTATCAGGCAAAAGGAAGGATTGCCGAAGCCCTTGCGATCTGGAAACGGATCGCGTTGCTCGACGTAAACAACACGGAGGTTTATCGGTCAATTGGCGAAGCGTACCTAAAAGAGGGACAAAACAGCGAAGCGGCCGACGCATTTGCTGAGGCTGGATTACGTTTTGCAAAAAAGGGAATGCACGAGGAGGCTCTTACTGCATTTCACCGAGCACTCGAAATAGACCCGCTTGCACAAAAAGCACTTCTCGGCTGTATCGACGAGTCGTTGGCACTTGGGCGGCCGGCAGACGTTATCCGAAGGCTCGAAAATCTAGTTGAAAGACATCCCTCGAACCGCGAAATCATTCATCTTTTGATTGATTGCTACCTTTTGACGGGCGATTCGGTAAAAGCGGAACAAGCAATAATCAAACTCGTCGAGCGAGAGCCGGCGAATTATCCGAAATTCCTCGATCTGGCACGCCAATATATCGACCGCGGCGAGATGGACGGTGCAGCTAGGGTGCTTTCAATGGCTTCTGAGCATTTGCTTGCTGGAGGGCAGGCGGCAGAATTTTCTGAGCTGGTTCGGAAGATTCTCGCTCGCGAGCCAGAGAATTTAGAAGCGGTGCGGCTGCTGGTTTCGTTTGTCACGTGGCAGAAGGACGAAGCTCAATTGAAAGACGCCCTCCGGAAACTGGCTTTGCTCGGCCGTAAATATGGCTCGATAGATGATGAACGCTTTGCTCTTTCGCAACTTGTTCTCTTGCTTCCTCAAGAAAAGTCACTTTCCGACCGACTCCGCCAAATAAATGACGAAGGTAGTTACGAGCACTTTGAGTTAGTTACGAGCAGCCCGTTCGATCAGCGGTTTTACAAAAACGGATCGTCGAAAACGACGACAAACGGCGATTTAGCCCGAGCCGCTGGCTCCGGTTCCGCGACGATTGTCGCAGATTCATTTGTCCAAGCCGCCGAGGCA
>PSMA01000015.1:61070-61178 GCA_040289905.1 Blastocatellia bacterium | reverse complement strand
ACTCGTCGTCCAAGAAGTTCGAGATGAACTGCTTGTTTACGACCTCGAAACCGACCGCGCCCACTGTTTGAACGAAACGGCTGCTGCCGTTTGGCGAGCTTGTGACGG
>PSMA01000015.1:60342-61060 GCA_040289905.1 Blastocatellia bacterium | reverse complement strand
AAAGAAATCGGTTCCGGAAATCGCAAGTGCGGTTCGATTGTGGGTCGGCGAGCATGTCAGCGACGACGTAATTTGGCTAGCGATCGACGATCTCGCGGAACATCGGCTGCTGGAAGGCAAAATTGACAAGCGGTTCGACCGCATTTCCCGCCGCGAAGTAATTCGCCGACTCGGAGTCGCGTCAATAGCCGCTTTGCCGGTGATTGCGACGCTGTCCGCACCGAAGAGCGTTTATGCAGCTTCTTCGTGTGCGTGTCTGGATGTGAGAGACTGCGCGTTGCAGGTAGGCTGCGGGCCTTTTTGCGGATCGTTTACCGGTCTATGCCGCTTTACACTGTAAGCGAATAACGCTCAGCGGCGGCTAACTTGCATTGCCGCATATGCAGCAAATCGTTGTATCCTAATTACGGAATGGACAATAGGCTGCGTTGGCAGACAATTCAAGCAAAAGTACAAGAAACGCACCTCGTCCGGACGGTGCGTCTTTTTCGCGATCGCGGACTTGAACCGCTAGTTATAAAAGGCTGGGCGCTTGCACGGCACTATCCTCAGGCTGAGCCTCGCCCGGCAAGCGATATCGACCTCGCTTTTGCGCCGGAAGATTTTCCGGCGGCGATCGAATTAAAAAACTCGAACGAGCTAAGGTCCGTCAATCTCGATTGCCATTGCGGGCTTCGCTCGCTCGATCCGACGCCTTGGGGGACGATATTCGCTCGCT
>PSMA01000015.1:56939-60280 GCA_040289905.1 Blastocatellia bacterium | reverse complement strand
GATTTCCGCGACACATTGGCTGACGGATTCGGGCGGACGCCGCGACCGTCTCCGCGATTTCAAGTATCTTTTGGAAGCGACGAATAATTTCGACTGGCTGTTAGCACTGGAATCTGCCGGCAATGTGAGAAAAACCTGGTTTTACGCCGTTTTGGCGGCTGCAAGAGATTTCGAGAACCTTGACGCCGAGTTTTTACCGAACGAATTAAAGACGTATGAGCTCCCAAAATGGTTCCGCCTTGCTCTCGAGCGCGAATGGCGTCGGCGGCCGATCATCCGTGGCAAACTTTTCGCCGCGTGGCGGTATCCGTCGCGCTTTCTAGAACTGCTAAGCCATCAAATAACTGAAAGCACAATTGGACAATGCATTTTTTTGGAAGAACCAATTGGCAACCTTCCGCCGCGGCTTATACGACTTCGCGTCTTTGTGCAAAAATTGAAAAGGGAATTCTGGCAGAATGGAAACTGAAAACGGCGCGGGCGACGTAATTTTAGCGATCGAATCGGCAATCGGAAAGGGAAGTATAGCGATCTTTCGCGGAGAAAAATTGCTTGCCGAAAGTAGCGGCGAAGCTGCACAAGCCGAAACGCTTCTTGTTGAAATCCAGCGGGCGGCTGCGGCTCTTGATTTGGGGTTTAACTCAATTCGAAAAATTGCGGTTTCCGCCGGTCCGGGGAGTTTTACGGGCCTGCGGATAGGAATTGCAACGGCTCTCGGACTATCGCGAGCGCTAAAAATCCCTGCAGTCGGCGTCCCGCTGCTAGAGGCGATAGCCGAATCCGCGGAAATCCGCGGCCAGTTTTTTGTCGCTGTTCCGATCGGCCGCTCCGACTTGTGTTTTCAGGAATTCGCCGCCGCGAGTGTGCCGCTCTCGCAGCCAAGAGCATTGCCATTGGCCGACTTCACCGATCTTGCCTCAAGCCGGTCTGATGTTTCAATTATCGTCGAGAGCCGATTGCACGAAAGATTGACGCAATCGGCCAACTTTTCCACAGAGATTTGTTTGCGGCCGGTTACGGAAAGCCTTGCCATTATTATCGGAAAAGCCGCCCGAAAACGGACCGCAGACGAGAAAATAGAACCGATTTATGTCCAAAGCCCACGTGCAGTCAAAACTGCTTAAGTCCGAAGTCACAATTCGGCATGCTGCAGTCGAAGACATTGACGCGGTTTACGAAATTGCCGTTGCAGGCCGGCTTGAAAGCTGGAGCCGCGACGCTTACGCGAACTATGCCGTGAAAGATGCGGCCCTGTTTCTCGTTGCTGAAGCGGCGAGCGGGATTTGCGGCTTTGCTGTTGTTGGAATTTTCCCGACCTCGAAAGAAGGAGAAATTCACAACATTGCAGTCGCTCCAGCCAGTCGGCGACAAGGCATCGGAACCGCACTGCTCCGAGAAATCGGACGCCGGCTATCGGCAAAGGGTATCGAAAATCTCTTTCTCGAGGTCAGGGAATCGAATTTTCCGGCCGTTACAGCTTATGAAAAATTCGGCTTTGAAATCGTTGGCCGCCGCCCGCAGTTTTATAAAAATCCTTTAGAAGATGCATTTGTAATGCGTAAATCCTTGCAGCATAGTACGTTATAGCTATTTGTAAAATTCTTGTTTTTTCCCGGAAATTGGTATAAAGTGAAGCTTAAGCCTGCAGTACGTCGCTCGATATAAGCCGCAGGCGAGATTCTTTTGACAAGTGAGGAACAAATCGCTATGGACCTATCAACGCCCGATGTTGTTAGAGACGAATTGATGAAAACCAACCCTACGTTTCGCGAATTAGTCCAGCAACATCAAAGTTTCGAAGCCCGTTTGAACGAACTCGCTCGCCTTGCCTACCCAAACGAACAAGAACAACTCGAAGAAATCACACTGAAAAAGAAAAAACTAATGGTCAAAGACGCCATTTATGAAATGATGCATAATTACGAAGTTTCGCATTAGCGGTCCCGCATGTTTCCGCAAAAAATGTCAGATGGCAGGCTTTCGACGGCCTGCCGTTTGTATTTTAGCGGCACAATCCGGTGAGAATATGGCAATTCCATTCGTGGCCGCGACGGCGAGCCGGTGAACAAAGCCTATCGGCGCGACCCGAAGCGGGCGACCATCGCTCGGGAGATTGACAGAATCCACCAAGCGACCTTTTTGGGCATCAATTATAAAAACTTGATTTTCGCCGATGACCGTTGCGGCAATCGAATGCTCGTCAATGACGGCCAGCCGCTCAATCCGGCCCGGCAGCCGCACTTTCCAGTGGACGCTGCCGGATTCGGCTTGCAATAAATAAACGAAGTTATCCGCCGAGCTGGCCAGGATGTTTCCCCGAAACATTACCAGTTGAGACACCTTTCCGCCAGTCTTGAATTTCCAGATCGTCCGTCCGCCGGCCGTTTTCATCGCATAAATCCGACCCGTTACGTCCGAATAGACCGCCCACGATTTACCGAAGAGTAAGCCGGCGGCGGCAGGCGATTCGAGCTTTCGGCGAAAGAGAACCTCGCCATCGACAGAATTGATCGCGAACGTCCCGTCGATTGCGGCGATCATCAAAGCATACGGCGAAGCGGCAGGTTCGATCGAAAGCGTGCCACTCGAGGCTGTTTTGCTGATGATATTCCCATCCACGTTGCGAAGGACTGTAATCTCGCCGTGGTCCGAAACTACTGCGACGCCCGCCGCAGTTGCGTAGACGAAATACCGCGATGCCGGAGGAAGCGGCGAACTCCAGATAGTAAGTCCCGTCGTTGCCGAAAGCGCAAAGACGCGACCGGAAAGCGCGCCGGACGTCGCGGCCAAGACTTTGCCATTGGCGGCGACCGGCACAGAGGCAGCTCTGCCTCCGAGTTCGGCAGTCCAAAGCGGCTCACCGGTTAGAAAATCGATCGCACCAACGCGACCGCCCGTCAGCGAAGCAAAAATCACCGTACCGTCCGCAATGATTCCGCCGTAATCGTCGACATCGTAGGCAGCAAGCGAGCAAATTTGAAACGGTTTCCGGCTGGGATCTTTCGACGCTTCCTGACCAAAAGCCGCGGTCGCGATCAGTAAGAACAAAAAAAATGCGACCGCAAAATGAATTCTGTGCAAAGTATCCAGCATTAAAATTGCCCTAATTCCCAGCCGCGACGTGGTCCGACACTTGAATTTCACTAGTGATTCTATCACGCGCCCTTGACCGCTGCTTACTGATGAATGTAATATCGGCCTAAGTTGCAGCCTATACACCACGCGTTCGCGTTCACGACACTTATAATTGGAGGCGAAATGGCAGAAACAGCCAGCATAGAAATAGACATATGAAACACATCCTAACCATCACCGCGTGCATATTTATCTTCGCTGTTCAC
>PSMA01000015.1:21238-56929 GCA_040289905.1 Blastocatellia bacterium | reverse complement strand
CGGTAATCTCGGGCGTGATCCTGAACTTCGCTATACGCCGCAGGGCGTTGCAGTGTGCGATTTCTCGCTGGCAACCAATGACAGACGGCGTGATAAATCGGGCGAATATCAGGATGTCCCCACGTGGTTCCGCGTCACGGTATGGCGAAATATGGCCGAAACTGCCGCGAAATATCTCAAGAAGGGAAGCCCAGTCTACATTGAAGGACGGCTGACGGTCGAGGAATGGACCGACCGAGACGGAAACCCGCGACAGACGCTCGCCGTGCAGGCTACCGATATGCATTTCATCGGCCGCGGCGGCGGGGAACATATTGGTGCCGACGAGCCGTCCGCAGAGCCGCGCTTTGGCGGTACCGAACACGACGCAAGTTCTACACTCGCTCCAGAAGCAACGCCACCGGACGACGATATCCCGTTTTAGATCACTAAAAGAGTTTTACCCATGCATCTATTGAGACTCCGACGCGGACTGGGGCAGGAGGCCTTTTCAGTGACGAAGAGATACTAGGGGTGGGCGAGCAAGTCGAGGTTGCTGAACGCGGGGCGGTCCACGCCGCTGTTCAATCAGTTCCTGTCATTAGTTTTCGCGTTCATTTTCGGTAAACGATGTTTTTAAACGTGGATATGCAGTGCATTGGCTCGACACCACTTGACACAACTTATCTTTCCAGTGGAATGACATGAACGGCGGCGTCTTTGACTTCGCGCAGAAAGCGATTGATGATTGAGCCTTTCCACATTATCTCCCAGCGAGTGCGTGCCGATTGGCCGAAGATAACGAGCGTAATTTCATTTTCGCGGGCGAATTTCAAAAGTTCGTCAGCGACGTTTTTACCTTTTAACTTTACGACGACTGCGCCTAGCGTCTCGGCCAATTTAATGTTTTCCTGCAAAATAGCATAAGTTTCCGGAGCTATGTGTCCTAATTCTTCTTTAGGCGTCTCGACGTAAACGGCAAACCAGTCGCGATAGGCATATCGCCCGACAAGTCGGGCTGCAGTCCGCAAAAGTTTTTTTGCCGAACCGCGCGATGCCATACACACCATTACTTTTTCAGGCACGACGAACTGATCCAAGCCTTCGCGCTCACGGTATTCGTGATCCTGCGCCGCCTGATGATACGCGACCTGACGCAAAGCGAGTTCGCGCAGTGCGGCGAGATTCCCTTTGCGGAAGAAGTTATTGAGTGCCTGCTCGATTTTCTCGACCGAATAAATTTTTCCTTGTCTGAGGCGAGTCCGCAGTGTGTCAACTGAAACGTCAACGTCAATAATTTCATCGGCCCGTTTGAAAAATGAATCGGGAACAGTTTCCCGCACCTGCACACCGGTTGTGCGAGCAATGACATCATTTAACGATTCGATATGTTGAATGTTGACCGCGGTGATGACCGAAATCCCGTTGTCGAGCAATTCGAGAACGTCTTCGTAACGCTTCCGATTGCGCGCGCCTACGATGTTTGTGTGAGCGAGTTCATCTACAATCGCGACAGTGGGCTTTCGCTTGATTACCGATTCCAAATCAATCTCCTCAAAAACCGCGCCGCGATATTCGATTTTTTGCGGCGGAATTATTTCAAGGTCTCCGATTTGTTCCTCAGTCTCACTGCGCCCATGAGACTCGACCAATGCGATCACCACGTCGATTCCCTGTTTTTTGAGTTGGTGAGCGTCTTCGAGCATCTGAAAAGTTTTCCCAACGCCGGGGGCTGCGCCGATGTAAACGCGTAATTTCGCCCGCTCATTTTCCTGTAGTTGTTTCAGCAAGAATTCGGGCGAGCGGCGTTTGTCCACGCGTTCTGGAGAGTCTGTGATTTGTGTATCAACAAACATAATTAAAAACGAAAGAGCGCAAAAAGTTAGAGATTCAAAAATGTCGGCTGAGTTTGCACAATCGAACGTTTTCAATTTTCGCTCTTGTCCAATTCCAAATTCAATAGTAAAACATTAACGCGCGGTTCTCCGAGAATGCCGAAACGTCGGCCTTCAGTGAATTTCTGAACGATTTGCTGCAATTCCGGTTCGCTTATATTCCTCTGTTTTGCTACGCGCGGAATTTGAAATTCTGCGGCAGCAGGCGAAATGTGCGGATCGAGTCCCGACGCGCTCGTTGTTACCAAATCAGCCGGAATTGCCATTTTTGAGTTTTCCGTATTCAATTTGTCGACCTCGGTTTCCACCCGCTCGATCAACTTTTTCGAAGTCGGGCCTAAATTTGAACCCGATGATGCTACCGCGTCGTAGCCGATTCCCGCCCCGCTCGGACGAGAATGAAAATACTCCGCAGCCGAAAATTGCTGCCCGATCAGCTCCGAGCCGATGATTTCGCCTTTTTCATTTTTGATTAGAGAGCCGTTCGCCTGATGTGGAAATATCACCTGACCAACGCTCCAAACTGCCAACGGATAAACCAGACCGAGCGAAATCGTAAAAACCACAATCATTAAGGCTGATGTTATTAGATCCTTCATATTTTTTGGCCTCCGTGAATCCTAGAAACATTGAAACCGCATAAATTTCCCAACTTCGCGGCTTTTGCTTAGTTTTGCGAACAAATGCTTCAGACCAACCCTAAAGCCTTGATTACCACATCAATGATTTTAATTCCGATAAAGGGCGCGATTAAGCCGCCCATACCGAAGATCAGCAAATTTCTCTTCAAAAGCGACGATGCCGACAAAGCGCGGTATTTCACCCCGCGTAAAGCGAGCGGAATTAGGGCAATAATGACCAGGGCGTTGAAAATTATCGCCGATAAAATAGCTGATTGCGGACTTTGCAAATTCATAATATTGAGCGCGTTCAATACCGGAAACGTCGCGGAAAACATCGCCGGGATGATCGCAAAATACTTCGCCAAGTCGTTTGCAATCGAAAACGTCGTCAACGCGCCACGCGTCATTAGAAGCTGTTTGCCAATTTCGACGACTTCGATCAATTTTGTCGGGTCACTGTCCAGGTCAATCATATTTCCAGCTTCTTTCGCGGTTTGTGTGCCGGTATTCATCGCCAGGCCGACATCGGCTTGCGCCAGCGCCGGCGCGTCGTTTGTGCCGTCGCCGGTCATCGCCACCAATTTTCCTTCAGCCTGTTCGTGTACGATCAGGGCCATTTTATCTTCCGGTTTCGCTTCGGCTAAAAAATCATCTACTCCGGCTTCCTGCGCGATAGAAGCGGCAGTCAAAGGATTATCACCGGTAATCATTACTGTTTTAATACCCATCTTCCGAAGTTGATTGAAACGTTCGCGCATTCCGCCTTTGACTATGTCTTTGAGCCAAATCACTCCGAGTGGTCTTTTGTCGTCGGCGACGACTAGCGGCGTGCCGCCCGCTCTCGATATTTTTTCCACAATCGCGAGCAGTTCGGCAGGAGCTTTATAACTGTTGTTGTCGGCAAGGTATTTTTCAATTGCATCTACCGCGCCTTTGCGGATTTCGCGCCCACCGATATTCAAGCCGGACATACGAGTCTGCGCCGTAAATGGCACAAATTTAAGATGGTCGCCGAGTTCTTTAATTTCGCGCCCGCGCAAGCCGTACTTTTCTTTTGCCAGCACGACAATCGAGCGTCCTTCGGGTGTTTCGTCCGCTAACGACGATAATTGAGCTGCATCGGCGAGAACTTTTTCGTCAACACCTTTGAGCGGAATAAATTCCGTTGCCTGTCGGTTTCCGAGGGTAATAGTCCCGGTTTTATCCAAGAGGAGCGTATTGACATCGCCCGCCGCTTCGACCGCGCGACCGCTCATTGCCAGAACATTGTGCTGAACTAGTCTGTCCATTCCTGCGATACCGATCGCGGACAGGAGCCCGCCGATGGTCGTCGGAATCAAACAGACAAGCAGGGAAATTAGCACGGAGAGCGATTGCGGCGCGCCCGAATAGATGGCGAACGGTTGTAAGGTGGCGACCACCATTAGAAAGATAATCGTCAGACCCGCGAGCAGAATGTTGAGAGCTATTTCGTTCGGCGTTTTCTGCCGTGATGCGCCCTCAACGAGAGCGATCATTCGATCAATAAAAGTTTCGCCCGGATTCGAAGTGATGCGCACCTTTATCCAATCGGACAGAACGCGCGTCCCGCCCGTCACCGCCGAGCGGTCGCCACCCGATTCGCGGATGACCGGCGCGCTCTCGCCCGTGATTGCCGATTCGTCCACCGAAGCGACGCCTTCGATAACCTCGCCGTCGCCCGGAATAAAGTCTCCCGCTTCAACGAGCACGATGTCGTCTATACGAAGCTCAGTCGCCGGTGTGATTACGGTTGAGCCGTCTTTCTGTAAAAGTTTGGCGGTGGTCTCGATTTTCGCTTTCCGTAAACTGTCGGCTTGCGCCTTGCCGCGTCCCTCTGCCATCGCTTCGGCAAAATTCGCAAACAAAACGGTGAACCAGAGCCAGAGCGTGATTTGAATTTCAAAACCGAAAGCGTTATTCGCACCCGTTAAAACATTCGCTGCCAATTTCATGGTCAGGAAGCCGGCGCCAACTTCTACCACGAACATTACGGGATTTTTCATCATTTTTCGGGGATTCAGCTTTTTGACCGAATCCAGGAGCGCCTGTTTGATAATTTTCTTGTCCCAAATGGAAATTGCTTTCTTCATTTTCGTCAATGTACGATTTTTTCGATCCAATATTAGAATGTCTGACCCGCATACATCTGGAAATGTTCCAGAATCGGCGATAAGCTAAGCACCGGGAAGAACGTCAGCGCGCCGACAATCAGCACAATACTCACCAAAAGAAAGGCAAATAGCGGCGTGTTGACCGGAAAGGTTCCAAGACTCGGCGGAATCCGCTTTTTCCGCGCCAGATTGCCTGCGATTGCCAGGATCGGCACGATCAAAAGAAACCGGCCCATGAGCATCGCCATTCCCACAGTCGTGTTGTACCAAAGCGTATTCGCGTTCAAACCTGCAAATGCGGAGCCGTTATTGCCTGTTGCGGACGTAAACGCGTACAAAATCTCCGAAAGACCGTGCGCTCCGTGATTGCCGAGCGAGGTCAGTCCGAAATTAGGCGAAAGGACGGAAATCGCCGTGTAGCCCAAAATACTAAGAGGAAAAATCAGCGTGTAAAGCATCGCCATCTGCACGTCATAAGCCTCGATTTTTTTGCCTAGGTATTCTGGCGTTCGCCCGACCATCAGACCGGCGATAAAAACCGTCAAGATAACCATCACGAGAATGCCGGAAAGTCCTGAGCCGACGCCGCCGAAAATTACTTCACCGAGCATCATGTTGATAAGCGGCACAAGTCCGCCGATGGGCGTAAATGAATCGTGCATCGAATCGACAGCGCCGCACGAAGCGTCGGTGGTGACGGTCGCGAAAAGCGCCGAACCCGCCACGCCGAAACGCACTTCCTTGCCTTCCATGTTGCCGCCGACAACCTCTTGATTCACACTCGCCGGATAAAGCAGATTGCCTTTTGATTCAGCCCAATAAGCTGTAAAAGCGCCGACTAAAAACAGGAAAGACATCGCGGCGTAAACGGCCCAGCCGTGTCCTTCAGATTTCGTCATTCGCCCGAGCATATAGGTAAAACCGGCCGGAATGAGAAAAATCAGCAACGCCTCGACAAAATTGGAAAGCGGTGTCGGGTTTGCAAACGGATGGGCGACGTTGGCGTTAAAAAATCCGCCGCCGTTTGTGCCAAGCAGCGTTATCGCCTCTTGCGAAGCTGCCGGCCCTTGAGCGATCGTTTGCTGTACGCCCTCGACGGTTTGTGCTGTGACATACGGATTGAAATTCTGTACCACACCTTGCGAAACTAAGAAAATCGCCGCCACAAACGAAATCGGCAACAATACATAAAGCGTTCCGCGCACGAGATCAGCCCAGAAATTGCCGAGTTTGTCGGTATCAAACCGCGCGATGCCGCGAATGAAAGTGACCGCGATAGCCATTCCAACCGCCGCAGATACGAAGTTTTGCACCGCCAAACCCGCCATTTGCGTCAAATAGCTCATCGTTGTTTCACCCGCGTAACTCTGCCAGTTGGTGTTTGTCACGAACGAAGCCGCCGTGTTGAAAGACAAATCGGGAGCTACTCCGGCAAAGCCCTGTGGATTGAGCGGCAGATAAAATTGGAAACGCTGCAATGCATAAAGAGCCAACGTCGAAACAAGGCTGAAAATAAGCATCGCCGCGCCATATTGTTTCCAATTCATTTCGCGTGTCGCTTCAACGCGGCAAAGTTTATAAATCAACCTCTCAAGCGGCTTGAAAATAAAATCCAAAATGCTTCGCTCGCCGCTGTACACTTTGGTTAAATACAGGCCTATCGGTTTGGCTAGAAGCGTCAAGACTACGAAAAAGAGTAAGATTTGTAAAATTCCTTCGAGTGTCATATCAAATGATCGATGCAATTCGGCTTGTGCTTTTGATGATCAAATCCTAAGACGCTTAACGGCGTAATCAGTGTTAGGCCGCAGCTGATTTTCTTAAAACTCCTTTGGTTTCAAAAGTGCGTAAGTTAAATAAAAAAGCAGTAAAATCGAGCAGATAACTGCCACAATCGTTTCCCAGTTCATTTTTCATCTTCTCCTTTCCGAAGAGCTTCACAGCCTCGCATAAAAGCTAGAGCCAGCAAAAAAAATCCGATAATCGCTAAAATATAAATTAAATCCAACATCTTTCTCCTAGAAGTTATAGCCGAGCTCGAAAAGGAAATAATGATTTCCTTTCGCGGCGTCCGCGCTGCCGATAGAATACGAAACATAAGCCGTCACTGGGGCGTCGATTTGTAAATCAAGCCAGGCGTAAAATAGCCGCTCGCGTGTTTGCCCGTTAACCAATCCGCAGCGACCGCCATCTTGTTGTTAATTGTTCGCTCAACCGCAAATTGCCCGCCGCTGCGCGACGCGCCGGGCGCGAAAACATTCCGACTTGCAACAAATCCGCCTGCCGTGAGGCGAGTTTTTCCAATCGTTTTCCCCACGGCCGCGTATGAATAACAGCCGAAGTTATAGCTTCTATTTCGCACCGGAATATAAAAGTTAGTCCCCGCAAAAAGCGCAAGCTTATTTTTCTCATTCTGGTAAAAACGCCATTTGATGGTCGGCACGATCGCCGTCGAATCCGCGCCCGGATTGATGTTTCCCGTCACGTTCAACCCGACTTCGACATTTCCGCCCGAGCCGACGACGACGCGCGGAACAAAGCTCGAAAACCTTCGAAGAACTTCTTGATCGTTCGTCTTAAACGCCGCATCAAGTTCGACATAAACCTTGCCGTTGTCCATCACGTCCGCCGAGGGGAAATTAAAAATTGTCTGCTGCGCATTTGCCATTCCGAAAAAAAGAATCGAAAAGACAAACACATAATCCAAACTTCGAAATATCGAAAAAGCGTTTTTTATCTAGTTTGTTATTCATCTTCGTGTGAAATATTTTTGCTCTCTCGTTTCATTTCGCTGATTTTATCCAGACAATGCGCGCCGAGTGCGAACAACGGATAAACGGCCAGAAACAGCCAAAAGCTGTGCGACTTTTCATCTGAAAAATATTCAAAAGCAGTCAAAACAACCGCGCTCAGTAAAACCACCAAGCCGCCGAGCAAGCCGACGGTCGCTCCCATGTGATATTTTGTCCAAACATCGCCGATTTCACCTCGGTCTGTGTGCCGATCGGCTAAATCATCCTGCGCCGGATAGATTTTCCAATTATTAAAAACTTGATTAGGCATCCTCTTGCCTTCTATCCCTAAAAAAGATTACGAAAGGCAAGATAAAAGAGGACTAAAAGGTTTATAAAAAGTTCATAAATTCCGCGGTTGCGGCTTTTCATAAACCTTTGCCTCCTTCGAAATGCGTTCAGATTCCTGTCGAGACCTTTGAATGCCTGATTTTCCGCAATAAAAAAGCGATTGCTGTCCTCTTCGGATAAAAAGATTAAATGCTTGAAACGTTTGTTTTTTGCGGATGAGAGAGAGTACATAAAGAAAGAGAAAACGATAACATTGACCACTTTCACCAAGGAGTCCGCGAGATTTTATTCTCTACCGCCGGAAGGATTAAAGCGATACCCAACCCACGGTTCGGTCAGAATATATTGCGGCTGCAGTGGGTTCGGCTCGATTTTTTTGCGTAGTTTGCCGAGAAAAACCCGCAGATATTCTGTTTGCTCAGTAAAATTTCCGCCCCAAATCGCGCCTAGAAGAGCGTGGTGCGTCAGAACTTTTCCGTGATTTCTGACAAGATATGTTAATAATTCGAATTCCTTCGGCGTAAGATGGATTTTCACGCCGCGCACAAAAACTTGGTAACTCGCCAAATTGATTAGAAAATCACCCGCTTCGATGACGGATTCTTCGTTTCTACCTGCGGTTACCCGCCGCAAATTGGCGCGAATGCGAGCCAACAGCTCGTCTATGCTGAATGGCTTCGTAATGTAATCATCGGCGCCGAGATCAAGCGCTTCGATTTTAATTTTTTCTTCACCTTTCACAGACAAAACGATAATCGGGATGTCCGAAAATCGGCGAATCTGTCGGCACAACTCCAAACCGTCCATCAGCGGCATCGAAAGATCCGTGACGATTAAATTCGGGGACCAGTCGCGGAATAAATCAAGTGCGGCTTCGACGTCGGACGCTGTACGCACGTCGAATCTGTTAACTTTAAGACTGCTCCGCAAGGCCCGCAGGATCAGCGGATCATCGTCAACGACTAAAACGCGTTTTGCTGATGATTCCATCGTTTTTCAAATTGTCCGCAAACTTTCCGGTTGACTCAAATGTATCAATTATTCATCGTTAATCGGCACCGCAAACACAAAATGCGCGCCCCTTGTCCTTCCTGGTTTCTGATTGCCGGTGACATGAATTCTTCCCTGATGGGCTTCAACGATGCCTTTAGCAATCGCCAAACCGACTCCGGTTCCTCTCGCTCCGAATCCGTCTTTGGTCGCGTCCGAAACACGAAAAAATTTATCGAAAATCCGTTCGCGCAAGTGTGCGGGAACGCCTTCGCCTTCATCTGCGACCGCGAATTCGATCATCTCGCCCGCTGTGCGTTTGACAGAAATCTCGACTTCGGTGTGCTCCGGGACATATTTGGAAACGTTTTCCAGCAGCGCGTAGAGCACTTCGGACAAAAGTCTGGAATCCGCCCGGACCAAAGGCAGATCGTTTTCCAAAAGCACATTGACCCGATAATTCCCCAAAAGCGGTTTAGCTCGCATCAATGCTGCCTGTACTATTTCACTTACCTCGCTCCAAACAGGGCGCAACTTCAATTCTCCGGCTTCGATTCGCGCAAGTTCGACCATTCCCTCGATAAAATGATTCAACCGGTCGGTTTCCTCATTGATGATTTCGTAAAAATCACGCCGCTCTTCAGGGCTAAGTTGATATCCGGCTTCACTGACTTTGTCGTCGTTGAGAAGGGTCGTAACCGATGTTTTAATCGAAGTCAGCGGCGACCGCAAATCGTGGGTGACGGCATCAAGCAAAGCCGATTTCAACTTTTCGCTGCGCCTCAGTGCTTCCGTTTGGCTTGCTTGCTCGAACGCCACTTGAAGCTCCCGAAAAAGTCGCTCGATCTCCCGCCGGCGATTTTCCGATTCTTCGGCGCGGCGGCGGGCATACGACGAAAGCTGCCCGGCGATAACAGCAGTTACCAAAAAGGCAGCGAAGGCGACCCAGTTTTGCGACTCGGCAATGGTAAATGTGTAAAGCGGGGGCAGAAAAAAGAAATTAAAACACAAAACGCCCAGAACCGAAGCGGCCAGCGCTGGCCGGCTGCCGAAAACGGTAGCTATGACCAAAACTACGATCAGCAGCCCGAGCGAAACGGTAGCGGAATTCAGCTGTGCCTGAAACGGGGCGAGCAAACCCGTCGTTAAACCAATACCGAAAACCGCAAATAGATAGCCGAGCTTGCTTTGTGAATTTTTTGGTAAGTTAAACACTTTGGCAGCCGACAGAATTAATTGGCGGTATTAATCGGCGTTCAATTTACAAAGACTATTTCAACTCTGCAAACCGTCCCATTGATCGAAATTTTCTATATCGTTCGCGGACTAGGTCCTCGGGCTTTTTTGCCGTCAGTTCGCTGATGTGTGCAAGTAGCCGCCGCTTTAACCGCTCGCCGATTTCCTCGAAGGCCCGCGACGCTTCCTCGTCATCATCGGTTTTGATTTTCCAGCTCTGCGGCTCCGGTATTATTTCGTCGATCAAGCCAAAACGGCTCAAATCGTTCGCTGTAAGCTTCAGCGCTTCGGCGGCAAGATCCGCTTTGCCGGCATCTTTCCAAAGTATCGAAGCGCAACCCTCGGGCGAGATGACCGAATAAATCGCATTTTCCATCATTAGTACTCGATCGCCAATTCCGATAGCCAGAGCTCCGCCGGAGCCACCCTCGCCGATTACGACGACGATTATTGGAACTTTGAGCGATGCCATTTCGCGAAGATTAAATGCGATGGCCTCTGCTTGGCCTCGCTCTTCGGCGTCGATTCCTGGATAGGCGCCCGGCGTATCGATGAACGTTATTACCGGCCGCCCGAATTTTTCGGCCAGGCGCATAACGCGTAGCGCCTTGCGATAGCCCTCGGGCTTCGGCATTCCGAAATTTCGCATTTGCCGCTGTTTCATATCACGACCTTTCTGCTGGCCCGCAACACAGACTTCGAATTCGCCGAGCCGGGCGAAGCCACAAACCAGCGCGGGATCGTCGGCAAAACGGCGGTCACCGTGAAGCTCGATAAAATTGTTAAAAATGCTCTCGAGCAGATCGAGCGAGTACGGACGGAGAGAATCGCGAGCGATCCGGACACGTTCAATTGCCGTCAGTTGTAGATTCTCTGTCATAAAATTCATTGCCATTCAACGCGACAGCCGTGCGCTGAGAGTGCCGCTTCGAGCCGCGAAGAGCCCTCGACGCGAAAGATTTGAGATTGCATCGAAACCTCAAATTTATCCAGCGAAACTTTCAATATTACGTCACAAAGTCCCGGAGAACTTGAAATTATAGAATATACATCATTGAGAAATTCTTCATCGCAATTCGCTGAAGGGAACGTAACGACAACGCAACGAGCGGTTTTCAGCCCCGCGTCCGCCAGGTCTTCTGCAGATTCGACTATTACAGTAACCTCTTGGCCGTCGACCGCCTCTATTCTCCCATCTATAATTAGAAGACGGTCGTCCGCAAGCAACGACGCTAGTTTCGAATAAGCATCCGACCAGACAAGGCATTTTACTCCGCCCGCTTTATCTTCGAGCCGGAAGGTTGCAAACCGGTTTCCTTTTTTGCTGTACCGCACCTGCATAGCAGAAACTACGCCCGCAATTCGGATTTGTGCTCCCGCGGCTAGATCTCCCATTTGATCAATTGGCCGAATGCCAACTTTTTCGATAATTTCACGATACGGATCAAGCGGATGTACTGAAAGATAAAATCCAAGCGCCTCTTTTTCGCGCTGCGAGAGTTCCGCTGCCGTCCAGGGCTTTGCGTCTGTTCTTACCGACGGATCATCGGCCGATTGATCGGCAAATGAACCAAAGAGCCCGGTCTGTCCCGACTCGCGATCGGCCCATTTTTTTTGTCCATAGCGAATCGCGTCATCGATAGAGGCAAAAAGTGCCGAGCGCCATTCGCCCGCCGTTTTTCCTTTGGGCATAAGCGAATCGAACGCACCGGCAGAAATCAGGCCCTCGAGGGCCCGTTTGTTAATTACTCCCTGGTTCAATCGGCCAGCCAAATCGAAGATGGATTTAAAATGGCCGGCGTTGCGAGCTTCGATTATTGCTCGAACCGTCGTCGTTCCGATGCCTTTGATTGCACTAAGGCCGAATCGGACCGAGTCGTCGGTCGGCGTAAAGCCCTCGTCAGAAACATTGATATCCGGCGGAAGTAGTTTCAGCCCAAGCGAGCGGAGCTCATTGGAATACTTGTAAATTTTTGCGCTATCGTCCGATTCGTGTGAGAGAACCGCAGCCAGAAAATACGTCGGATAATGTGCCTTTAGGTAAGCCGTTTGAAATGCAAGATACGCATAGGCAACGCTGTGGCTGCGGTTAAACCCGTAATGAGCAAATTGCTCTATCAACTTGAAGATCTCCTTCGCCTTTTCACGCGAAATACCATTTGCGACGGCCCCGGAAATAAATCTTTCGCGGTGGGCATCCATTTCCTTCAGATTCTTTTTTCCCATCGCCCGCCGCATTAGGTCGGCCTCACCGAGCCGGTAGCCAGCCAGTTTGCGGGCAAGCTGCATAACTTGCTCTTGATAAACCAGAACTCCGTACGTGTTGCGGAGAAATTCCTCCATTTCCGGGACGATGTACTTGACCTTTTGTTCGCCGCGCCGGCGGGCAATAAAAAGATCAATCATTCCGCCATCGAGCGGGCCCGGGCGATACAGCGCGTTTAGGGCCGCAAGGTCTTCGAGAGTTTCCGGCCTGAGTTTGCGGCAAATCTCCTGCATTCCCGAGGATTCAAATTGAAAAATCGCATCAGTCCGGCCTTCACTGAAAATTTTCATCGTGCGCGGATCGTCCAAGGGAATTCTACTAAAATCGATCTCAATTCCGGCACGCTGACGCAGTGATCTCAGGCAATCGTCTATTATTGTTAGCGTCGTAAGCGCCAGGAAGTCCATTTTCAGCATTCCGACCTTTTCCAGGTCCACCATTGAATACTGGCTCGTTAATTCGTTTTTAGCGGAAATTGCAACCGGGACGATTTCCTCTAGTGGTCTCGGTGAAATTACGACGCCCGCCGCATGGACTGACGAGTGCCGCGCGCAGCCCTCGAGGCGCAATGCAAGGTCTATTAAATCCTTCACCTTCGGATCATCTTCGATCGCCGTACGGAGCTCAGGAACACGTTCGAGTGATTCGGAAAGGCTAATGATCCGTCCACGAAAAGGCGGCGGAATCAACTTTGCAATACGCTCGACCTCTCCATACGACATATTCAAGACGCGGCCGACATCTTTAATAGCGGCCTTTGAAGCCATTGTTCCAAAAGTTATGATCTGGCAGACCGACTCTCTGCCATATGTCTTGATTACATGCTCGATGACGGCTTCGCGTCCGCGGATACAAAAGTCTATATCGATATCCGGCATTGAAATCCGCTCGGGATTGAGAAATCGCTCAAAAAGCAGGTCGTACTGAATCGGGTCAATGCCCGTAATTTGCAGGCTATACGCGACCAACGAACCGGCTGCGGAGCCTCGGCCTACGCCGACAGGTATCTGGTTTTCCACTGCATAACGAATAAAATCCCAGACAATCAGGAAATAGCCTGCAAATCCCATTTTCTTGATAACGTCGATTTCCTGTCGTAGTCGGCTTTCGTAAACCTCGAGTGGATAACGCAACTTGCCCGCCTCGGCCATCGGTTTCAGCACTTCGGCGAGCCGTTTTTCAAATCCGGCACAGACGACGGATTCGAAGTAATCGTCGATCGAGTCGCTGCCAAAGTCTTTCGGAATTTTGAAGACGGGAAGTTTGTAGCCGCTCTCTGCCGAAAGATCAAGGTCACAGGCAGAAGCAATTTCTAGCGTGTTCGTAAGTGCTTGCGGGAGCTCATTTCCAAAAATCTGCCACATTTCCTCTGCCGAACGGACATAATAGGTCGGCGTCTGAAGTGTATATCGGCCCTCGGTTAGCGTCCTACCTTCACCGATACATAAAAGAACTTCGTGCGCTCGCGCGTCCTCGCGAGTAAGGTAATGAGCGTCGTTTGTCGCAACAAGCGGTAAAGACAAGCGGCGGGAAAGCTCTATGAGCGATCGGTTTGCCCGCCGCTCGTCCTCAATTTCATGATCCTGAATCTCAAGGTAGAAATTTCCCGGTCCAAAAATCTCCGACATTTCGCCGGCGTAATCAGCCGCACCCTTAGAATCGCCTTCGAGCAATTTCTGCATAACGCGACCATCGGTTCCGCCGGAGAGCGCAATTATTCCACCCGAATACCGCGATAGTAAGTCCTTATCTATCCTTGGTTTGTGATACAATCCCTCAGTAAATGCTCTAGAAGCGAGGCGGACAATATTCTGGTAACCCGTAAAATCTTTTGCAAGTAGAACCAAATTGTAAACTGGCCGCTCGCCTCCGGCAGAGCTGGAAGATTTTTCGAAACGCGATCCAGTGGCAACAAAAGCCTCGTAACCGATGATTGGACGGATCCTGGCTCTTTTCATCGTGTTGTAAAAAGATATGGCGCCATACATATTTCCGTAATCCGTAATTGCACAGGCGCGCATCTCTAATTCCGCCAATCTCTCCGCGAGTGGCTCAAGTTGGATTGCACTTTGCAAGAGGCTATAATCGGAGTGCAGATGGAGATGGACAAAGTCCTTCGGCTTGAATTCAAGGTTAACCATTTTCTTCAAGATATATGAAAAAAGTATTTCTGGAAACCTTTGGCTGTCAAATGAACGTCTCGGATTCCGAGCGCGTTGCATCGACGCTTTCGGCAAAAGGTTATCAGATAACTTTGAACCGAACGGATGCTGACATAGTGCTGATAAATACCTGTTCCGTTCGTGAAAAAGCAGAGCAAAAGCTATACACCGAAGTTGGCCGGATCAGAAATTCCAAGCGGCAAAAACCAGTCGTCGGCGTTATGGGCTGCGTCGCTCAACTCGAAGGCGAGACGCTCTTTGACCAAATAGAAGGTGTCGATTTTGTTATCGGAACTCGAGCGGTGGGCCGCGTCGCCGAGGCGATCGAACGAGTAATTGAAGGCGACCGGTACGTTGCCGACCTTGGCGAGCGGGAGCCAAATTATGACTGGTCCGTCGACGAAACCGTGCGGCATTCTAAATACGTCGGCTTTATTCCAATCATCGAAGGCTGCAATAAGTTTTGCACCTATTGCATCGTTCCTTTTGCACGCGGCAGAGAAGTCAGTCTTCCTGCCCCACAGATTATTCGGCAGGTCCTTGAGCTTAAGCGACAGGGCGTCAGGGAAGTCCACCTCATCGGGCAAAACGTAAATTCGTATCGCCCCAAAAACGATTTGGGTCTGGAGAAATTTGCGGGGAAAACGCCGTTTTCAAGATTGCTCAGAGCAGTTGCAGCAACGGGCATCGAGCGGATAAAATTCAATACTTCGTTTCCGCGTGATTTTCACGACGATATCGTGGACGCCATTGAGGAAAATCCCAATCTCTGCAATTGGGTTCACCTGCCAGTTCAATCGGGTAGCAACCGGATTTTGAAGTCTATGAAGCGTCTTCATACAATCGAGCGCTATAAACGGCAAATTGATCGAATCCGGCATTCTTATCGTGAAATTAGCCTAACAACCGATATTATCGTTGGATTTCCTGGCGAACGAGAAGAGGATTTTCAGGAGACTCTCTGGCTTTTCGAATATTGCAAATTCGACTCTGCCTATATCTTTAAATATTCGCCAAGATTCGGAACGCCAGCATCCAAAATGCTTGACGACGTTTCACCGGAAGAAAAGACCGAACGGTTTTTAAGGCTCGAACGAGTTCAAAAGCGTTTACAGGCAGAAAGCCTTGCGAGATGCGTAGGGAAAGTCTTTGACGTGCTCGTCGAAAAATTTTCTGCAAAATCTAACGAAGTTCTCAGCGGGCACACGACCTGTCATCGGATTGTAAATTTTCCCGGGGCGAAGGAATTGATGGGTCAAATCGTCAAGGTTCGAGTAAGGGAAGCGAAGGCAAATTCGTTATTCGGAGAGGTAGTCTGAACGTGTTCGAAAGCAGCGACGAAGAACTGATTGAAGTAAGAATCGGCGCATTGATAATGGACCCGAATACGAACACGCCAATTGTCGTACTCAAGGGCGTTGATTCGGATGCCGTGCTTCCGATTTGGGTGGGTTCATTCGAGGCAAATGCTATTGCGCTTGAAATCGAAAAAATCGTGCCGCAGCGGCCGATGACACACGATCTGCTGAAGAACGTAATTGTCGAGCTCGGGCTTACCGCTACGCGGGTAATCGTCACCGACCTGATCGAGAATACGTTTTACGCAGCGATTGAATTAGTTGACCGAAATGATGAGCCGGTCGTTCTGGATTCAAGGCCATCGGACGCCATTGCTCTGGCACTGCGGTTGGGTTGTCCAATTTTTGTGAAACAAAAAGTCCTCGATCTATCGGCGTCCTCGAGAAAGGACGATTCGGATCCGGATTCTGGCGATCTTGGACCAGCGCCGGACGATTGGCCTGAATTGATCGGTTAAAACCAAAAACCCGTTAGTGTTCGTTTTATGCGCTCAACTCCGGCGCGTTGTCCGCAGCTAAAAATCGCACGACGATTCAGAGCAATCCATTTCGTTGCAGAGAGTTTTTGATCGGAGAGAATGATAATTGTAATCGCTAACCAGAAAGGCGGCGTCGGCAAAACAACAACCGCCATAAATCTTGCTGCCGCTCTAGCCCAGCAAGAAAAGAGGGTCCTGCTGATAGATCTCGACCCGCAGAGTAATTCTACGCTTTCTTTCCTCGAGCCGGAGCGGGTCAATGGTGGTGCATTTGAACTTTTCGCGGACTCTGACCTTCCGGTGGCAGACCTTGTTTATGAAACCGCAATTGAAAATCTATGTCTCATTCCGGCGCGGATCAATTTGGCCAAACTCGAAGCAAAACTAATCGGTGATTTTGATGCAGCATTTAAGCTCCGCGACCGAATCGAAAAAATTAGAGGGAATTTTGATGTTATCCTGATCGACACTCCGCCGACACTGGGCATCCTGACCGTTAATGCAATGGTCGCAGCGGATCATATCATTATCCCAATTCAGTCGTCTTACTTTGCTCTCGAAGGAACGGACGACCTTTTGGAGACAATCGAAAAGGTCAAAGCTCGGCCAAATCCAGAGCTAAATTTGCTTGGCGTCGTGGTGACGCTTTATGACAAAAGAACCACAATTTCCCATGACGTAGAAAAACATATTCGCGGCGTGTTCGGCGACAAAGCCTTTCAGACAGTAATCACGCGCAGTGTCCGATTAGAAGAATCGCCTGCTCATAAAATGTCTATTTTCCAATATGCTCCGCGGTCATCAGGAGCGATAGAATACGAGAATTTGTCCAAGGAGGTACTCAAACGTGTCTAAAGCGGGTTTACCGGCTGGATTAAAAATGCGGCACGATGCACATTACGTTGAGCAGATCGCAAAAACGAGTCGTACCGTCGGGCGAATGCTCCCGATAGACAAAGTTTATCCGAACCCCGAGCAGCCGCGAACCGAATTTGGCGACTTAGGCGAGCTTACCGCCTCGATACGTGAAAAAGGCGTCCTCGAGCCTCTTCTCGTTCGGCCTAATGAGGACGGCACGTTTATGATCATCGCAGGTGAACGCCGCTGGCGGGCATCAAAGGATGCGGGTTTGACGGAAATTCCCTGTATCGAAATGCAACTCGACGAGCAAGGCGTAGTCGAGATAGCCTTGATCGAAAACCTCCAACGAAAGGACCTGAATATTTGGGAAGAAGCCGACGGCCTTGCCGCACTGGCTGAGAAATTTGGCTATACACAGGAACAAATTGCGACAAAAATTAGTAAAAGCCGGACAACCGTAACCGAACTCGTAACAATTGCCGGCCTGCCGGAGGACGTCCGTCATCGATGCCGAGAGGCCGGAATTTCCTCAAAATCAACGTTACTCGAGATTGCTCGGCAATTCGACGATGCCGCAATGCATGAGTTTCTGGATGGACTAATTGCCGGAAAAATCAAGCCGAAATCAAAAAAGGCAAAAGCCGAGTCGGAAACCGCAGCAGCCGGCGTAAAGAGGTCCGAAGTTCCAGACACATTGCAAAACGAATTGCAATTTCGCAGCGCAAGCGGTAAATACGAAGTCGTCATACGCTTTCGCGAAAAAGGACCTGCGTCACGCGTTGAAATCCTAAAACTGCTAAAAGAAGCGTTCGAGTCGGTCAAAAACGACGGGGCGTTGATTCAGTAGTCGCCGGTCGCAAAATGGCCAAATTGCCCGCGATGTTCTCATAGCCGACAAAACCTGGCAGATTTATTACATAATCCTTATTATCAGACGCACAGTCATTGCCAAAACTACTCGTTTGATACTCGTTTATTCGATTGATTCTTTCGCTTGATTCCCTGGCTTTTCTCGCCTCAGTTTCGTAATCGCTCGACTCTATCTAATCAATCTTGCTCGGATCTAATTAATCTTGCGCCTATTTCGCTTCCTCCAGATTACGACAGTGCCTTACAGTTTTGAGATTTCTGCAGCGCAAGCACACCATCTTAACTGCAATTAACTATACAAAACGGGCCTACGATTAAAGTTTTAGCTCGTCCCGCATAAAAATGTAGTTCAATATTTGCTCTCTCGAAATGATTCCTTTCAACGCACCGTTTTCAAGAACCGGCAGCTGATTGATTCCATTTCGTCCTATGAGCTCAAAAGCGTCAAGAGCCGGCAAATTTGGCGAAACCGTTAAGATATCCTCGAAAGGCTTCATTACATCGGACGTAGTTTTGAATTTCCAGAGATTCCGCTCGACGGATTTTACTTCGTTTAGCGTAATTAAACCGGCGGGCGCTCCGCCTTGGACAACTATAAAACATCTCGAGGGGCTCCGCAGCAAGTGTTCATCAACGAATCGCTCTAAATTTGCGTTACCGTCGACCAACGCGCATTCCGGCGACATCAAATCGCCGACCGATACGCCCTTGAGCTTTTCTTTGAGTTCACTATGAAAGAATGTTGCCTTTGCTGCGCTAAGGAGAAACCAGCCAATAAACGCAAGCCAAACGCCGCCAAAGCCAGCGCCGTTAAAGAATTGAAGCAATCCGATAATGATGAAGCCGATTGCAATTAACTGCCCCGAAATCGAGGCAACGCGCGTTGCCTTTGCAGCGCTGCCGCTTATCCACCAGGCAATTGCCCGCAGGACGCGGCCGCCGTCCATCGGAAAGCCAGGAATCAAATTAAATATTGCAAGTCCGAGGTTTACGTAGCCTAGCCAGACTAACATTGAAAGTAACGGCCGCTCGGGATCTGTGTTTGCCATCCAGCCCGCCAGCCGTGCTGCGCCGAGGCATACCGCTCCAATCAATGCACTTGTTCCGGGGCCGACAATAGCCATCCAAAATTCCGTTTTCGGGTCCTCCGGCTCTTCCTCGATATTTGCCACGCCGCCTAGAGCAAATAAGGTAATCGTATTTACAGGCAAGCCGCGCCCCCGCGCCACTGCCGCGTGCGCGAGCTCATGCAAAAGAATGGAGAGAAAAAACAAAACTGCGGTAATTATTGAGATCGCCCAGATTACACTTTGGCCCCACTGCGGATGCATTTGCGAAAAATAGCCGGCGAGCGAAAGCGAAATCAGAACGGCGATTATTAGCCAGCTATAATGCAGCCCGACTTGAATTCCAAAAATCCGGCCAAGTCTTATTTGAGATTCCATACTGATTATTTTTTTCCGTCGAGGCAATTCAGGCTTTATCAAAAGGCTATACCTAAAATTACTTAGGGTCAATCGCATTTCCCGCCAATCAAGATGGCGCCTTGCTCTTCGCGATATCCGCAATTTACGGGTATCGGCTCGCTATGGACTTCTTCGAAGCGTCCTGTAATTCCAGTTCGGATTTTTGACACCTATCCGCTAAACGCGTTATCATTTTGAGTTTGAACAAAAAACAAATTGTTAGGGTATTACAAAATTAGGAGCAATATACTACATTGAGCAACGGCAATTTCTTATTCACCTCCGAATCGGTTACGGAAGGACATCCAGACAAAATAGCTGACAATATTTCAGATGCCATCCTGGATGCAATCTTGGAACAAGATCCAACTGCGCGCGTCGCGTGTGAAACTCTCGTTACGACCGGCGTAGCCTTTATCGCCGGCGAAATCACGACCACAGCTAAGGTCAATTACAAGGAAATCGTCCGTGAGACGATTCGGGAGATCGGTTATAGTGATTCCGCCTATGGATTCGATTGTGATACCTGCAGCGTCGTTGATCTGATTGGGACGCAGTCGCCGGATATCGCACAGGGCGTGGACAACGGCGGAGCTGGCGATCAAGGACTGATGTTTGGCTTTGCGTGTAACGAGACTCCTGAGCTAATGCCGATGCCGATCCAACTCGCTCATACTTTGACGCGGCGCTTATCGCAAGTTCGCCGTGATGGAACGCTTCCCTATTTGCGGCCCGACGGCAAATCGCAGGTTTCGATCGAATATCGCGACGGCAAGCCATTTCGTGTCGAGGCTGTGGTAATTTCCACACAGACTGACGATCGCGATATCGAAGAAATTCGCCGTGACGTTTTGGAAAAGGTCATCAGGCCGGTAATCTACCCGGACCTTCTTGACGACAACACGAAGTTTCACATCAATCCAACGGGACGTTTTGTTACCGGGGGGCCGATGGGCGATGCTGGCCTAACCGGCCGGAAAATAATCGTTGACACTTATGGCGGCTACGCTCCTCACGGGGGCGGTGCTTTCAGCGGAAAAGATCCAACGAAGGTGGATCGTTCCGCTGCCTATATGGCTCGATATATTGCAAAAAACGTCGTCGCCGCCGGACTTGCGGACAAATGCACGGTACAGCTCGCTTATGCAATCGGCGTCGCCGAGCCGGTCTCGGTACTGCTCGACACTCACGGCACCGGTAAGGTTGATGAGAGCCGACTCTCTGAGGCCGTCCGGAAAAATTTCGCCCTTACACCGGCGGGAATTATAGAGGAACTGCAACTGCGTCGGCCGATTTTTAAAAAAACTGCACGCTACGGCCATTTCGGACGCAGCGACGAGGACTTCACTTGGGAGCGGACCGATAAGGCCGATGCTCTTCTTCGGGCGTTGAGCGACGCCGCCACAGTTTGACGCTCGTTTTGTAGGCTTTCCTACAACTGCTTATGTTTCAATATTTCGACTATTCGGCTTTGCAGCTAACCGAACTTCTCTGTTTTTGCATTGCGGATTGTCCTGGAAAAAATCTTAAAAATTAATTTATGGCAACCGAACAAACATCAGTCCGATACGATATTAAGGATATTAACCTTGCTCCGCAGGGTAAGCAAAGAATCGAATGGGCGGATCGTGAAATGCCGGTTCTTCGGCTGATACGCGAACGATTCGAAAAAGAAAAGCCGCTCGAAGGCGTAAGGCTTGTTGCTTGCGCCCATATTACCACCGAGACGGCAAATCTTGCCCGCACTTTAAAGGTTGGTGGAGCTGAAGCTCTGCTAATTGCGTCCAACCCGCTTTCGACGCAGGATGATGTCGCGGCTTCGCTCGTTGCGGATTGGGGAATACCGGTAATGGCACTCAAAGGTGAGTCGGTTGAAACCTACATTAGCCATGTCCGCGCAGCGCTCAATACCAATCCAAACCTGATAATCGACGACGGCTCCGACGTGGTCGCGACAATGCTCAAAGAGCGGCGCGATTTAACCGAGAACATTATCGGAACTACCGAAGAAACTACAACTGGCATCGTCCGCTTAAAGGCGATGCAAAAAGCCGGTGTGCTCAACTTCCCTTCAATTGCGGTTAATGACGCACAAACAAAACATTTCTTTGATAACCGCTACGGTACCGGCCAATCTACTCTTGACGGAATCATTCGGGCAACGAATATCCTGCTTGCGGGTAAAACAATCGTCGTCGTCGGCTACGGATGGTGCGGGAAAGGTGTTGCAATGCGGGCCCGCGGAATGGGCGGAAACGTCGTCGTAACAGAAGTAGACCCGATCAAGGCGATCGAAGCCGTGATGGACGGAATGCGCGTCCTGCCGATGAAAGAAGCTGCAAAAATCGGCGATTTCTTTATCACCGTGACCGGCAACCGCCACGTAATCGACAGGGAACATTTCGAGTTAATGAAGGATGGAGCGATTGTCTGCAACAGCGGACATTTCGACCTCGAGCTAAACCTAGACGCACTTCGTGACATGTCCGAACCTCCGGTTACGCGACGGCCGTTTGTCGAAGAATATCGAAGCAAACATGGCAGCAAAAGTATTATAGTTCTCGGCGAAGGTCGGCTAATTAACCTAGCCGCAGCGGAAGGCCATCCAGCAAGCGTTATGGATATGTCGTTTGCGAACCAGGCCTTGTCCGCTGAGTATCTGGTAAAAAATAAAGGGAAACTTCCCGCCGGCGTTCACGTTTTGCCGGCAGAGGTCGATCAAGAGATTGCCAGTCTAAAACTGCGAGCGATGGGTGTCTCCATCGACACGCTGACGCCGGAAATGATCGAATATATGTTGAGCTGGGAAACAGGAACCTAGTTCGGAGAGCAGCCATCGACGAGCCGTTTTCACTGCGGGCGATCTTCGCCCGCTTTTGCTTTCTCGTACCCTCGCATTGTTTTTCCGATGTTTTTGAATTCCGATTCCGAAACCGTTACTACTTTCTGTAAATTATGAAACACTATCTATTCGCTATAACGCTAGCGCCCGGATGTGTTTGCGCCGCAAGCGCTCCAATCGGAACCTGACCCTGAATTCCTCAACTGCAAGCATTGGTCGGCAGTCGGAAAACCCCTTGACGGTCCACGCGGATTTTAGCTTTTTACCCGCGATTTGCAGCCTAAAGGCGATAGCTTATCTTCGTTTTGGAAAAAAATTATCCCCGCCGAGCCGACTTTATTTGCCCGCCGATATTCCCCTCCCCGCGAAACTGCGTTTACTGTGCAACTGACTAGAGTTGACTGCAAGGATAAGACGGTTTCTGCCGACGAGGTTCGTGCTTTTACGTCTAAAGCGGAAGTAATTCCGCTGCGAGGCTCGGCGTTAGTCCGGAATGCATTAAGGCAACGCGTTCTGGGACGATAAATGAAACCGTATTTCAGCTTATCTGCAGCCGCCTTGAATAAACATCGACGTCGCCGATTTTACCAGCAGCCGGCGTACCACATATCGTAGATATACCAAGTCTCTCCGCCGTCGTCTGACCGGTATTCGACCCACCAGTAATTTGTGCATTCGCAAAATCCAGTGCTCAAATCTTCGCGAGCCGAAACACACGGAGGCGGTTGATCACCGCCGCTACCGGGACGTTGGGAACAAAGCCTTATTCCATCTGGACCAGCCGGCGCGCCCGTTCCCTCGGGACCTGCTGAGCCCCATTCTCCAGGACGCCCCGCAACCCCAGGTATTCCCCACTCGCCAAAGATTTCCTCGTTTATGTTCGGTCCCGGATTTCCACCTCGGGCACCCGAGCCGCCCTGTCCCGGAAGTCCTGGAGCTCAGCCTAAGCCGAGCATTCCACCTTGGCCCCCTCTGACGGTTATGGATACAAGGACAGCCGCACAAGGCACATTAGCCGGAGCGGAAACTGAAACCGAACCGCCCGCGCCGCCTAGAGCACCATTTCCCGCCCGTCCACCATGGCCGCCATTACCACCATTGCCGCCCGTCCACCATTTCCCGCCCGTCCACCATTACCGCCTTTGCCGCCAGCGCCTAGGTATCCACCATGGCCGCCATTACCACCAACCGCTGAAAAAAAATAACCAGAGGGACTATCACCATCCGGGATACTGCAAAAAATCTCTCCCGCATTGCCGCCGGCCATCGCGCCGTATTCGAGATTGTTTGGAGCATCGCGCCCATTTTCTCCCGGCGAACCGTCCGACGCATTTGGGGTGTTTCGTCCATTCGGGCTTCCGCCTAAAATGCAGCTTCCATCGACGGGATCAGGAGAGTCATTCCCACGATTTCCCGAAATTCCGTTTATGCCGGAGGCACCATCTCGCCCGCCATCTTGAGTTCGCGGACATTCCTCGATTCCGTCGCAAAACCCTTCCGATAAAAAATAGGAAATCAAATCAATATTGGATTCGGCTGCTTTTTTTCGATCCTGAGCACCAAATCCATCAACACTGACAAGGATTTTTTTCTTCGGAGTTTTTTCTTGAGCAAGCAGCAGACTATCAGATTTCTGGCCCGTTTTAATTTTTTCAGCAATCCGCTGGGCGCTTTACAGCGAATTGCTGACACCCTCGATGTATTCAACTGGAAAAATAGCAATGCCCTTTCCTCGCGCTTTGATTTCCAATTCAGGTCCTCCGAAAAGTATACGATTGGCGACGATGACGGTATCTGACGAAAAGCACACCTTAGAAGGTAGAACGACGGTATCCGCGATTATTGCCCCGCCTGTCTCAGTCGCGTTAGCGATGAAGTTTCCTCGCGCCGCAATAAAGTCACCATAATTTTTTACGTGATCACGCCAGTTATCGCCTAGCAGTATGTTCGGTTCAAAGGGCACGCGCGCGGCAATTAAAAGGTTTCGGAAGCGGCGAAATTTTCCGGCCCGATATGCGGGCATATAAGATGGAGAGTTAGGCTTGGATGCCGTCTGGATCTCAGCTTTATCGGGCGGACGTGTTTTCGGTTTCCCATCGTAAAAATTGATTTCGCTGCGTTGTCACAAAACGATTACGGAAGCCGTCGCGGTCGTCGATTCGAAGCCTCGGGCTCCGCTTGAAGTTGTATTTTGGAAAGCCCCAGAAAATAGGAGGACCGCAAAAGAAACGATTAGCGCAAGAACGGACCGTGCAAGAGACATTGCGGACAAAACCTCCTAACTTCAATTATTTTTTGTTTTGATCTAAACTCAAGTTTCCGAAGGAAACCGACAAATATGCCCTGATAATAACAAAACAAAAAAAATCAATAGCTTTTTAGGTTCGGACCCTGGATAGAAAAAATATTCCAATCAAAGCAAAAATCATCAATGGAGAGCCAACCGCAACGGTCGGCGGCAACAAGCCACTCTGACCAAGCTGCTCGAAAATCGAGGTCGCAGACATAAAACCGAGCCATAGAGCGACCGCATAACCGACGGTAATTACCTTTCCTTTCCGGCCAAGACTTAGAGAAAACGGTGCAGTAAAAAGCGCAACGACAAACGGCAGGACAAGCGTTGCCCATTTTTTTGCAGCCGCTAGCTCGAACAGGCGCTGCTCGGCTTCCGATTCGCTTACCCTTGCCCGCCCGATGGTCTCTGCTAGTGTAAGATAGCCCGGCTTTTTAAGACTTTCCTTAAATGGATTCGATGACATCGCAATGCTACCGGTCGTTAGGACGAAATTCTCAACGCGACCGTTCGTAAGTTTCATAACCTTCACTGGAGATAGGAATTCAATATATCCGGCGTTCCATTTCGCGGAATTTGAACGGTACACAGCTTGCAACCGAGCGCCGTTTTGTGCGAACTCGTAAATTACTACAGAGTCAGCTCCTTTATCGTTATCAGACCCGTTTGCCTTGAACGAAATTATCCTTGCCTCATCCGCAACCCAAAACCTCTCATTCGATGAAACCGGGCGGCCGCCGTTTCGAATTTGGTCGCGAAGCATATCCTGCCTTTGATTTGCCGTCGGAGCGACAAATTCCTGGACCGCAAAATTTGAGATTCCGAGCAAAATCGAAAATGCAAAACACGGAACCAAAAGCCGATAAATACTCTGACCCGCAGCAATCCAGGTAACAATTTCGTTATTCCGGGATTTCAAAACGTACGTCGTCAAAACGGCCAGCATTACCGAGGGCGGAGAAAGTGCAAGATAGATGAAAGGAAGCAAATAGAAAAGGTAGCTGAGAAGCAGCAGCGTCCCACCGTCAATAGTTCCCGCAAATCGCCAAAGTTCGAACGCCGTGAAAATAAGATAAATCGCGGCAAGAAAGAAAAACGCCAGTGCAAAGTAACGGATCAAGCTGGCTACCAAGTCAAAATCGCGAAGCCCGGAGGTTACATCGACCAAGTAACTGTGCTCGACTAGCGGTCCTAGCAGCGCCTTTGTTCTCCGAATAGCGGAACTCGCGAGCGAAACTACGGCGTTCCCCAATCGTGTACGGCCACCATAAAAAAGCCAAATTGTTGCCGCAAGGCTAAGTCCCAGAGGCAGGACGCCACTGAAAAACGGAGATATCTTTCCGGTTCTGGCGAGTTGCTCGCCCAAAAACGCAATAAGGTAAAACGTTATCAGACCCGCAAGTGAAATTACGACTCCAAATCCGCGTCCGCCTCGTCGAAACCTCAAAACTAACCCGGCTCCGAACAAACAAAGAACAATCGGAGTTAGCCCAAGAGTTACCCGTCTTTGCAAAAGAATCGCTGCTTCCGATGCTTCCCTACCACTGCGGACGCTGGCCGCCTCAGCTAGTTCAGCAAGACCGAGTTCATCTAAAGCAGATTCTGCCTTGTTAAGTTTCTCTATCAGTTCGTCCCGCCGCGTCTTGATGGCAATGCGGATCTCGCCAATCTTTTCTGAAATGACTTTTTCACCGCTTCCGCTCGGAGCTATCAAAGTCGAGACACCATTTTCGAGGACTAGCTCTGAAAACTGCCCGCTCGAATCTATCCTTCCCGCGTCTGCTGTTATCAGACGCGTAGCTCCGCCCGAATCCTCAGATACTAGAAAAATACGTCTCCATGTCCCCGCATTTAGGTCTGCATCTTTTACATAAATAGTGTACCCTGCAACCTCGGTATTAAAAACTCCCGGCTCGATCGGCGATTCGAGCTTCATAACTGCCGTCTGGAGAGCGATTTTTCGAACCGTTTGCGAAGCGTACGGCACTCCGTAAAGGTTTACCGCAAAAGTTAAAACCGAAAGCACTGCTCCAATTCCCAATACCGGCAGCACAAATTGCTCATTTCCAATGCCAGCGGCCCGCATTGCAATGATTTCGCGGTCGCCATGCATCTTCGAAAGACCGACAACGACCCCGACAAGAGCCGACATCGGCGCCGTGAATGCAACGACATTTGGCACCAACGCAGCAGCCAGTTGCCAAATTACACTTCCCGGTAGATGGACACTGAAAAAAATATCTGCAAAGCGTTCCGCCTGTTGAACGAACAGAATGACGCTGAGCAATAACCAACCGAAAACCAAATACGGTAAGATCGTTATCAAAACATATCGACTTAGAATCCGGCTGGTCCGCATCTGTTAACTGTCAACCTGCGTTGTCGAGTGAAATATTCGATGATATCGATTTTACCATCCCATCGCGACCGCCTCCGATAATATTCGTTATCAGACGCGTTGTTAGGTTCCTAACCTTCGGTAATGATTCGCAAGCCGAACGAGTCGCCTGAATAAAATCAACTGGAGAAAGTCTCTCCACAGTGTGCAAAACTCTTAAATCCGCCGGCCCAAACTTTTCGATAACAGCGCCCGGAGAAAAACCACAATCAGCACATCGAAATTCAAAGCCGAAAACTATTGCAGCCGTCCCGATTTCAGTTCGACTTTTGCCGCACCTCGAACAACGGCTCCAATCCGGCAAAAAACCGCTTAGCCGCAAAAGCCAAAAATCGAAATAAACTTCGAGCGCCGAGAGGCCGCCCATCTCTTGGCCTGCGGAAAGACAGGCGTCAAGCATTCGAAAGAGTGTCTCGTCCGCATCGTGCGGAGCGCTAAATGCCGTCAACATCTCTCCGAAATGGGAAAATATAGCAAGTCGGGCCGGATCGCTGGCAACCGCGAATCGTGAATCAATCAATTCGGCATCGCGAATCGTGACCAGTTCCTTATCTTCCTTCTGAAAAAAAACAAGCCGTACCTTGGAAAAGGGCTCGAGTGTACTGCCGAAACGGCTTTTCATCCGCCTAGCTCCTTTTGCAACACCGCGGACAATACCATATGAGCGTGTAAAGAAAACAATTATTCTGTCTGACTCAGCCAGATTGTACGATTTGATGACGATTGCGTCGGACTCTTTTAAAGACATCGCGATGGCAAATATTTAAGTTATGAAAATTACAAACTGCTAAAAATCACCACGGAATAAAGTAAATCACCCATGCAATAACCAAGCTGATAATCACGAACTGCAGAAAAGTCTTGACCCCGTTAGCCAGTTTCGATTTTACATCGCCATCCGAAATTGCGCCGAATACCACCGCAATAAAAAAAGCGAACGCAACGAGATACGCGAAATGAATCATTTTTTCCTCCCTAAAAAAATGTCCGCTGCATCCAACATTACAAGATAGTTGAGAAGTCCGCCGATTTCGACCATCCGCCCGCCGTACTCGAAGGTAGCCCGAGCGGCCGCGGTCGGAGACGGCTCGACCGAAACGAAAAACGAGATGACCGCACCAAGCCCGTTTCCAAGCTTGGCAAAAAAGTTCAATAGATAAAGCAGCGAGCCATCACGAAAATCGAAGCCGGGATAATAGGCCCCGCCGCTAAAAATTCCAATAATGAACATTAGCCAGATCGCCCCGCCTAAAATCAGGCCTCTGGCTTTCCGCCCAAGCAAAAAATGACTCGCTCCTGGAAACACCCAGCCCGCAATCTCAATTAGAGTTAAACTCTGCATCCTTTTCGTCCAAATCGATTTATTTTTTTACTTCTGACGGCGCAAAGAAAGCGCGCCTGTGCCTAGAAACCACCTGAACCGTCGCCAGTTAGACCTTGACGAATTTACTTTAACTAATCTCTTATAAATATTGACAACATTTACGTTAAATCTCACACCTCAACTGTTACGTTAAGTTCTTAGTATGCTAAAGCTTCTTGTCAACCCATCCTGCTATTTCGAACTAAACGCTGAATTTATCGCTACAATCAGACTTAAACTCTCACCTTAGCTCTTTTTCGCTTCTTCGATAAACCTCTTAAAGATATTTTGAGAGTAAACGTCATTTTGCCAATCGACTTCCGGATGCCATTGAACTCCCAAGACAAAGGTACCTTCGTTTGGGTCTTCCACCGCTTCAATTACTCCGTCAGGCGCAATAGCAGAAATCTGTAAATTGTTCCCTAGCAATTTAATAGCCTGGTGATGATGAGAATTAACATAAATTGTATCGGCTCCAACACCTAATGTTTCGGCTAAAATTGTGTCAGGCTTAATCGTCACAGAATGGGTTCGAGCTTCGCGCGGCCCCGACTGCCGGTGCTGTAAAGCCCCGGGAAGCATCGAGCCGATGTCCTGATAAAGGGTTCCGCCGCGATACACGTTGAGGATCTGCAAGCCGAAACAAATTGCCAACACTGGAACACCGCGTTTTTCAGCTGCCTTGAGGAGCAATAAGTCGGTTTCGTCTTTTTCGCGGATAACCGCACCAAGTTTATCACTTCGCACGGATTCGCCGTATCTAATCGGATCGACGTCCGAAGAGCTTCCAGGCAAAAGCAGCCCGTCCATAACGTCGGCAATAGCCTCGACATAATCCATTTCGGGAATCAAGGCCACATGTAGAGGAGCACCGCCTGCGCCATAAACAGCTTCGCTGTAATCGCGCGCTAGATAAAATTTTCGCGTCGGCTCATCAAGCCGCATACTAATCAGGATTTTCGGACGCTTCTGTTTCGAATCCGCCATTTCTTCTATGTTCCGCGATTGCTGCATTGTATGTCAATTTGAGCATTTGCTTTCCAACACTTATCATTTCAAGTAAGAACCGGATATTCGATTCTTTACCGGCGAGAAGTTTATGACGAGACAAATATCTGAAGACTCCTCGATAATCCGTTCGACAACTGTCATTTTTGTCCGACGCGGTGAAAATGCTGCGATGGCGGGCGATGGCCAGGTAACCTTGGGCGACTCGATTATCAAATCGCGGGCGAGAAAAGTGCGGCGAATCGCAAACGACTGCATTTTAGCAGGCTTTGCGGGTGCCACTGCCGACGCTTTTGCGCTTTTGACCAGGTTCGAGGCAAAACTTGAGCAATATCAGCATCGGCTCGAGCGAGCAGCAATCGAGTTAAGCAAGGATTGGCGAACCGATAAATACCTACGGAATCTAGAGGCAATGCTCATTGTTGCCGATAAATCCGATGCATTTCTGATTTCAGGTAAAGGCGATGTAATTGCCTCCGACGATGGATTGCTTGCGGTTGGATCCGGCAGCATGTTCGCCATCGCTGCGGCCCGGGCCTTACTGCGGCAAACCAGTCTACCAGCCCGCGATATTGCAACAGAATCGCTCAAAATTGCGTCGGAGATCTGTGTTTATACAAATGACGAAATCGTTCTCGAAGAAATTTAGGCTTTTTTCTTATGGCAATTTACCTCGGCGGCGAAACGGCTGCCACTTCTCCTAAACTGGATTCCCTTTCCCCGCGGCAGATCGTCGAGGAGCTAGATAAATACGTCGTCGGCCAATCTGCGGCAAAGCGAGCCGTCGCAATTGCAGTTCGAAACCGCATCCGCCGACGCAAGCTTCCCGATGACCTGGCTCGAGACGTATTGCCGAAAAATATACTTATGATCGGCTCGACCGGCGTCGGCAAGACCGAAATCGCTCGCCGTCTCGCGCGCATCGCCGACTCGCCTTTTATAAAAATCGAAGCTTCAAAATTTACCGAAGTGGGTTATGTCGGCCGCGACGTCGAAAGTATGATTCGCGAATTGACGGACGTTGCCGTCGATATGGTCAAACACACCGCCTACGAAGAGGTCCGCGAGCGTGCCGCTCTAGCTGCGGAAGAGCGTATTCTTGATATCTTGCTTCCGCCGTCGCCTTTCGTCTACGGCGAACCGGCAACTGTTGAAAGTAGCGATTCAGCGGCAACCGGCACCCGGACAAGGGAGAAACTGCGAGTCCAACTCCGAAATGGCGAGCTTAACGATCGAATGGTCGAAATCGAGACGCAAGACCGCGGCGGAGCGACGATAGATTTCATCGGCGGTCAGGGAATGGAGGAAATGGGCGTCAACCTCAAAGATATGTTCGGTAACCTTTTTCCGCCGAAAACGGTTCGGCGTCAAATGCGGATAGCCGATGCACGTGCATATCTTGAACGTGATGAGCAGGAAAGGCTCATCGATCTCGACCAGATCACCCGCACCGCAATCGAAAAGGTGCAAAACTCTGGCATCATCTTTCTTGACGAGATCGACAAGATTGCCGGTCGCGAATCATCGACAGGGCCGGACGTCTCCCGCGAGGGAGTGCAGCGCGACCTTCTTCCGATTGTCGAAGGCACAAACGTAAACACCCGCTACGGAATGGTAAATACAGAACATATCCTTTTTATTGCGGCCGGCGCTTTCCATGTTTCGAAGCCATCGGACCTGATTCCGGAATTGCAGGGCAGATTTCCCATCCGAGTTGAGCTCGAGTCACTGACGACGGAGGATTTAAAGCGAATCCTCACGCAGCCGCAAAACTCTCTTGTAAAGCAATATCAGGCCCTTCTGGCCACGGAAGGTATCCACCTAGAATTTACAGACGACGCGATCGATCGAATTGCGGAGCTCACAGCTGAGATGAACGCAGCGATGGAAAATATCGGGGCCCGCCGCCTGCATACGCTTTTGGAGAAACTTCTGGAAGAGATAAGTTTTGCGGGTAGCGAGTTAAAGGAAAAGCATCAGGTGATAGATTTTCGCTATGTTAACGAAAAACTTGCGGGACTCGTAGAAAATCGCGATCTTAGGCAATACATTCTTTAATCTTTAAGCAGTTTAAATCGGTATAAGAACCCGACTTAAAGCTTTAAGCCTCGTGGGTCGTTTTATGGATTTAAGCAAGACGGTTAAGCAGAACTCGAACGAGTTTTTTTTAGCGCTTACAATGGCCACAATACTGCTTAACTTTAGCTGTGGTAAGCGAACCCCGCCGGTTCCGCCAAAAGAAAAGGTTGCGCAGACAATTGAGCTAAATGGATTCCAACGCGGCAACGACGTAATTCTCTCTTGGAAAATGCCGCTTAGAAATGCTCGTTCCGGGAGCACGCTTCGCATCGCCCGTGCTGATATTTACAGGATCGCCGAACCACTTGATTCACCCTTGGCGATGTCCGAAGAGGAGTTCGCCTCAAGAAGCCTTTTAATCGCAGCCTACAAAATTACGGATGACGATTTTGCCGACAAGACTCTGCAGTTCCTCGACCGGCTCACTTTCGCCGACCAGCCCGTTCGTTTACGTTATGCGGTCCGGCTTGTTAATTCGCAAGGCCAAAAGGCCGCATTTTCCAATTTTGTGCTTATCGAACCGTCGGGCAAAATTGCAGAGCCGCCCTCTCAGGTGAGGGCAGAAGTTTCGCAAAATGCGGTTCGGATCACTTGGGAACCGCCAGAGAAAAATATAGATGGCACCGTACCCGCTAATATTCTTGGTTTCAATATTTACAGGTCGGAATCTAAAGCAATACCTGCAAAGCTATTGACTGCGACCCCAATCAAATCATCTGAGTACAATGACGAATTTTTTGAATTTGGCAAAACATATTTTTATTTTGTCAGAACAGTTTCGTCTGCGGCCGACGGTTCGCCGGTCGAAAGCAGCGAATCGAAGATTATTGAAGTAAAACCGATCGATACATTTCCGCCAACTCCACCGACGTCTCTAACAATTGCCGCGTCGCCAAACGCCATCTCAATATTTTTCCCTGTTAACCCAGAAACCGACGTCGTAGGGTATCTTATCTACCGCTCCACGGATCAAACATTGCCGAAAGACCGATGGGAACTATTGACCGTAAAGCCCATTTCTGTAAACACTTACAAAGACGAAAATGTCGAAGCTGGGAAGACTTATTTCTATTTTGTCAAAGCTGTAGATAAATACGGCAACGTCAGCCGCCCGAGCGAGGTCGTCACCGAAAAACTGCCGTAGCCAGCATAAGCCAATTATTAGGGTCAGAAAATCGCCTGTAACATCGAGTAAAAATTACCTTAATGCGGGGAGCAAAGGTTCATTTGACGAAACAAGCTGCGAACCTAAAATTTAATTCGCAAATTAACGTTAAATCCTGCATCTAAAATAGAGAAAAGGCCTGCTGTGGTAAGACAGCAAGCCCAATCACCTTTAATCAAACTACTCACAGAGATTTCCAGAGCCTTGCGCCGACTGGACACTCACGAGCGTTCCTTCTAGCCGAACTCCCCAAAAGCTACTTTCCGAGCCGGATTTCCCTTTCGGGCAACTAAAAGGCCGGAAGTACAACATTTCAACATACTTCCCTTCTACAGAACGCGTTCAGTGACCCTATTATCTGTCCAATCCTGCGGTTTGTCAACACTTTTTTTTAGCACTCTGAGAAAGAGACTGCCAACCGACCGGATTACTTGCGGACACTGCATTGCGGGTATATCCTGATCTTATAACTCACTCAGTCAAAAATGAAATTCCTTTTGCCGCGCAATTTCAAACCTGGAAAAATAGTCTGTGTCGGTAGAAATTACGCTGACCACGCCGCCGAACTCGGCAACGAGATTCCGACCGAACCGCTACTTTTTCTGAAAGCTCCTTCTGCGATTTGTTTTCATGGCGACGCAATCCGGATTCCGCGGCAATCTCAGCGAGTCGAGCATGAAGCCGAACTGGGCTTGATAATTTCCCGAGCCTGCAAAGATATTGCGGACTCGGACGACCCCTTGCAGTTCGTCCACGGCTTTCTGTGCCTAAACGACATAACTGCCCGCGATTTGCAGCGCCGCGACGGACAATTCGCCCGCGCAAAATCATTCGATACATTTTGCCCAATCGGCCCGGAGGTCGTAACCGACATCGAGCCCTCAAATCTGAATATTCTTTGCCGTGTTAATGGCGAGGTCAGGCAGTCAGGTAATACGCGCCAAATGATATTTCCAGTTGACGTTCTGATCCGATACATCTCACGGCAGATGACTCTCGAACCAGGGGATCTGATTGCGACCGGAACCCCCGCCGGGGTATCACAGCTGAATCCGGGCGACGTTTGCACGGTCGAAATTAGCAAGATCGGGACGCTGGCGAACCGCGTTGAATAATCAAACTTCAGCCTGCTCCCCAAAACCCTCCGCCACTTTGATACGCCCGGGCGGTTGGTTTACTATCGTAATAGCCTTATTTTTCAGGAAGGAAAAACCGCGATGAAATTTTTTATTGACACGGCTAATCTCGAGGAGATTCGCGAAGCTGCCGAAATTGGAATAATTGACGGCGTAACAACTAATCCCTCTTTAGTCGCGAAGGAAGGAAACGTAGACTTTAAAGAACATATTGCAAAAATTTGCTCGATCGTGAAGGGCGATGTCTCCGCAGAAGTTACAGCTTTGGACACCGCAGGAATGCTAAAGCAAGGCCGCGAGCTTGCCGCGATTGCAAAGAATGTTGTGGTCAAATGCCCCTTGACAATCGATGGACTAAAAGCCACCCGTATTTTATCCTCCGAGGGGATAAAAATAAATGTAACGCTCTGCTTTTCGCCCGCGCAGGCGATTCTCGCGGCAAAAGCGGGTGCAACTTACATTTCGCCCTTTATCGGACGCCTCGACGACATAGCAACCGACGGCATGCAACTGATATCCGACATAGTTCAAATTTACGATAACTATGCCTTTGAAACGGAGGTTCTCGCTGCTTCAATACGCCACCCGATGCACATAGTTGATTGCGCGCTGGCTGGGGCCGACGTTGCAACCATCCCATTCAAAGTAATAAAGCAATTGGTGAATCATCCGCTAACGGATAAGGGCCTGGAAGCGTTTCTTACGGATTGGAAAAAAAGCGGCCGCGAGTGAAAACCCTTCTTTCAATTAAATTTATTTCAGCCCGTTGAAGCGCCATTGTGGGCCGCGTCTAATTAACCTTCGCCTTAAACGCAGTGAACGAGCGGGCCGCGAACGCTGAAGACGCCAATGCAGCTTTGAATTTTTCGATAAAATCGCCGGTTTCCGCTTCGACGTCAGCTATCAACCTCAGCTTTTCCATCGAACGCGCGATTGTCGCTGGCGCGATTCCATCCTTTTGTGAAAGTATTTCATCGATTTCAATCAGGAGGCCGGAAAAGCGGCGCAGCCACCTAAAGTTCGAATCGTTGAGCAACAACATCAAAAACTCCGCATTGCTTATTGGCCCATTTTCGACTTCATAATTTCGTCGTGTAATATCGACAAGCTCTTTGTGTAAATCCAGCAAAGCATCGCGCGCTGCCCGTAAAGTCTCCCGGTTTGTCATCGTTAGAGATTATAGCAGTTCGATTAGCTCGCTTGCGTTTTATTCGAACCAGGCTATCATTTCTTTATTAGCCGGCTAATGACTTTCATTTACCGTGCTAAACAAATACAGTTTGACGGCTAAACGACATTAATCAGGCAGCATTTAAACAAGGCCGCCTAAAGATAAATTTCCCCATATGGAATTACGGAGAACAGTGAGCTACCTCCTTTCGCGGCTAACGATTGCTCATAGAAACCTGCTGGAACGAACCGTGGCCGGGATCGGCCTACATTCTGGCCAGGCATCCGTCTTGATCGAACTATGGCAGAAAGACGGCCAGCGACAGGTCGATCTAGCCGAAAAACTCAACTTGGCCCCACCCACTGTTAATAAGATTATCGGCGGCATGCTCTCGGCTGGCCTAGTAACCCGACGGAAGACCGAGGACGACGCCCGCTCGACGAGGATCTTTTTAACAAACCTCGGCCGCGAATTCGAGCCGAAGCTGGAGGAAAAGTGGGCGGAGATCGAGGAGCAGACCTTAATGGGCTTAACAAAAACCGAAGGACTAATCCTAAGGCAATTGCTTGCGAAGCTTCTCGGAGAAGAAGAGTTCGATTAAAGATCAGCAAACAAAACCTTTCCCACTTGGCTATTTGAAGTGTACAATTCACACGGAAGGGTCAGTAGTGCTAAATTCACTAAACAACTTTAAGGTTCATGCCTGAACTTTTATGAAAATTCTAATTGCAACCGACGGCGCAAAGCAGAGTGCGGCCGCAATAGAAATGCTCATGCGATTTCGGTTAGAGCCGGCGGATGAAATCAAGATTGTCACAGTCGTAGATATGGCGGGT
>PSMA01000015.1:8530-21190 GCA_040289905.1 Blastocatellia bacterium | reverse complement strand
GAATACAGCCGAAATTGAACAGTCCGCCCGTCAAAATGCAGAGCAGATTCTCGGGGAGGCTGCGAGCGCAATACGGGTCCATTATGATGGAATTGAACTTAACATCTTGACCGAGGTCCTTTTCGGCTCGCCAGAGAGCCGGATAGTCGAAGCCGCGCGCGAGTTTAAGGCAGACCTAGTCGTCGTCGGGTCGCACGGCTACAGCACGTGGGAACGCCTATTGCTCGGTTCCGTTTCCGATGCCGTCGTCCACCATGTTCCCTGCTCGGTACTTGTCGTAAGAGCTCGCGAGCAAGATTAAATGACTCTTGAACACAAAGTTAGAGTAATTTCCAGGAAGTTTGACTTAAGGATTTGTAAAGAATGGAGTTGCTCAAAAATTTTTATTCACCCGACACAGTTAATGTGTTATGGGTATTTTGAGAAACCAATAAACCACAAGAGCCTAGGCAAAATCTCATCCGGAACGTTGTCGCTCGAATCTTTCTGGGCCGACCGATTCTTTAATTTGTCTGCTTTCTTCGACACCTGCGGAAAGTTTCGGAATCTGTATTTCAATATTTGCCTCCCGCCCAAAATTTCACCGTCATTGGTCGATTTCATTGATTTGGATGTTGACCTCATCGTTTGGCCAGACGGCTTAATCGAGATCGTCGATTTTGACGAATTTCGAATAAACTCCACGCGTTTTTCCTATCCGCCAGAATTGGAAATAAAGGTTTACGCCGCCATTTTGGAGGTGGCAGCGTTACTTAAGAACACAGATCCAATAGAATTTGTGCGGTCAGTCTTCGGCGAATTCGATGGGATCTTAAAGAATAGCTGAGAGAAAAACTCTAAGTGTTGCTAATCGGCCAAATTAGAAGCGTTTAGGACGAATAATCCGAGAATTTACATTAAAAGTTGTTACTACTACCTTTAAGGAATTTGTTTAATCCTTTTTTCTTTGAGGCTGCACTCGGATCATAAACCTGCCAATGGAAACCGCTGTGCCAGGATCTAGCGGCACTCGGTGCCCCGACGGCAGGTTCATGGTCCCGATCGATGCAGGATTCTTGCCCTCGCTCACAAACCAGAATTTCCCGGTGTCGTCAACGATTAAGGTAGCGTGTCGCCGGCTTATCTCGGGATCGCCAACAAGTGCTATGTCTACCGGTCGCGATTTTGACCCGCGTCCGATCGAGATTTCTCGGGAATAAATGGGAACGACCGACTGCCGGACGCCACCGAGCCAGATTTCGAGCCGATAGAGTTCGGCCGCTCGCGGACGAACGGTAGTCGCTATTTCGTCATCCTCGGAATGGATTTGCTCTACACGTTGCGGCGCTTCCGATAATTCAGTTAAGTTCTGCTTCCCCGCGAAGTTCGGCGAGGGGAGGGTTTGCTTTGGTTCAGGGCCAATAGATTGCGTGGCGCCCGCGTGATTTTGGCTTCGCACCGATTGGCGGTCTATCGTCCGCGGAATTGACGGCCGCGGCAAGATACCGGTTTTATCGCTTGACGAATCCTCCCAGCTGTGTTGTACACGAACCGCACCGGGATCGAGGGTACCGTCAATCCGGAGCTCTAGCACGAACGTGCGGGTTTCTAGTTTTCTCCTACCTGCGATCTCGCGAGCTCGCTCGGACAATATGTGATAGAGTCCCTGCTCAAGGCCGCGCCGTTTTATTCCTTGCCATTTTCGGTCGTCTTCCTCGGAAAGGAAAATCAAGTACTCAGTTGGAATAATCGCCGTACCCTGAGGCAGAGGAACCAACTCTTTCTGCATTACTGATTCCACCTCTCGGGCAATTTTCACGATAAACGCTTCCGCCTCGCTTCGCGGTTTGACTTGTGCGTCGCGGGCCGCTTGCTCTAGCACCGCTTCAGCCGTATCTCCATCGATCCAACGCCTAACCTTTTCTAAAACGCTCATCCCGATTAATCCTTCAACCTTGTCTTGCCTACCAATTTTCGCTGCACACCTTTTCTTCAATCCAAATCTACATATTTTGAGTACAGCCATCCGCGACTGGAAGTATTTTGCGGCGTCTGTCTTCCCTGCTCGATTATTTCGACCTGATACCAGTTATTCTGCGTCCGAAGAATTCGCACCCGGGAGTTTTTTGTGACCAGCCCGATTGGACTATTGTCTACTCCTGGCTCAGGCCGCAGATTAATATCGGTATTAGCCGTTCCCGTTGGCCCGAAGATTGCTGATTTCACGATACCATTGAGGTTTATGCTCCGCAGATAAACCGCGGTGCTGTAAAAAACCGCACCAAAAAGAACTATGGCAACCAGACCCGAAATTGCAAGGATGAGGCGGTGCCGGAGCTGTCCTCGATCAAGTTTCGGTGTGGCCACGACCGTGTGTTCGTTTTTAACTTGCACTCGTTCATCATTATCGGACGCAATTGGCCGTTGCTTCGCTTGAATTGCCGGATATTTCACGTTCGGTGGACCAACATTCAGTGGCAGATTAACCGGAGCAAATAGAGTTTTCAATTTTAGGTCCCGCGATGTTTCGAATTTTGCTCGCTGTGGAGCTATTGGTGAATATCCGGTCGAAATAATAGGCTGCGGGGTCGAATGAAGAGCCGGTCGCACGGCCGTCTTTGTTTCAAAATCCGCAGCGATTCGCCTGACAGATTCCAAATCCGACCAAAATTCGTCGATCGATTGGTAGCGATTTTCCGGATCGTCCTGTGTTGCGCGGTTCAGTACCCTCCGCAGATCATTAGCCCACTCCTCTTCTCGGAAAGCTAGCGGCAATTCCGTTATCGGCGATCCCATAAAATACTTTGGTGATTCGCCCGTGACGATCGTATAAAACGATTTCGCGAGCGAGTAAATGTCCGAAGCGGGCGAAAGGCGCCGATGCATTCCGGCCGTCCCGTTTACGGCGACAAGCGGGCTGTGTTCCGGAGGCGCATAAGCATTTGTGCCCACGCGCGTGACTGGATCATCGCCCAGGTTAAGGCGCGCGACGCCGAAATCGGCGATCTTAACTATCCGCTGGGTTTTATCGAGCAGTAGGTTTTGCGGCTTGATGTCGCGGTGAATGACCCCTTGCATATGCGCGTAGCGAAGCCCAGCACAAACCTGTTCTATATATAGAAGCGACTCATTGAGTGAAAAACGCCGCTGGCGGGCCAGGCGCTGTAAATCGCCGCCTTCCATATATTCGAGCACAAGATAGTGAAATACCACGCCGGCTAGATCGCGCGCAGTACCGTGCCCGAGGCGGCTAATTACGTTCGGATGTCGTACGCGATCAAGGGCGACGGCCTCATTCTGAAAGTTTTCGACTAGGGTTTGTTCAAGGTCCGCATCCGGATCGTCCTGCAAAAACACATTGAGAGCCTTGATGACCACGATGCTGTGGGGCGTTTGCGGAGCGGCAAGTCTATCCCGAGCGCGAAAAATTTCTGCATAGCTGCCGCGGCCGAGCCGTTCGATGACGTCGTAGCGGCCGTCTATCCTGGAGTTGTTGAGTGAAAGCTCGCGCATCGATGGTGAATGACCGCATTTTCCGGCCCACTGCGATATACGATCATTATAAACCAAAGTTCGCCATTTGCCGCCGTGCTTTCGCGATCGAGCCGAAACGTAAAAAATGGAAAACCGCTGCCAAGCGAGTTGCCCGACAGCGGTTCGTTTCGCACGTTTAGAGCAGCTAATTCCGCCGTTCAAAACCGGTCAACTGGATCGATTGGAAAAACGGTGTTCCTGGCGGAAGACGGTTGATATCCCTAAACGAGACATCGAATACCCAGTTTCGCGTAGGAGGACTATACACACTCACGCAGCACTTGAACGCGCCGTTGTTATTTCTTGAATTGAAGAGGTTTATCAGCGACCCGGTGTAATTCAGCCGATCGCGCCATTCTTCTAGGAACCTCGGGAAATTATGGACGCCGCCATTCATCCTAATGTCACCGCCGCCCTGGTTCGGCGTGCCGTTCAAGCTTGTCAAAGTATCGCCCGCTATCATACCGAAGCGAACTGTGGTTTCTGTTCCTTGTCGAAAGGAGCGAGAAAAGGGATACCGGAAGCTAGCTGCATCGCTCCAGTTATTTGAGAGGATCGTTACGGCATCTGCTACAATCGAGGCCGGAATGTGATCTGCCGTATTCTGCGGTAAATAGTCAGTCGAGGGCGTCGGGCTGCCGACAGATGCAATTCCGGTCGCATTATAATTGCCGAGTACGTAGACACCATTTTCGGACGCCACCGTAAAACCCTTTGTCAGCATCGGATTGCTACTGTCATAAACGCCCGGCAACCTAGTGCCATTGATTAACCTTACACCTCGCCGATAGTATTTATGTTCAAAAAGCGCGGCTATTTCCGGGTCCACAGCCGCGTCCTGTCCCGTATAGCGAACAGCCTCGCCGCTCAAAAAGTTGAAATCCAAACGCCCATTTCGATTTACATCTTCGCCGGGCTGCAGTATCCCGTCGGTAGGACCGTAAATATCCTCCATATCATATTCACCGTCAAAATCTGCGTCGCCCCGTCGGTCAGAAACATACAAAACCCAGCCAGATTTTGACGGGATATCCTGTGCTCGCAGCGGATGCCCGGCGTTGAATGCATAAAGCGTCCCCGAAGGCATAAATCTATCGAACTCGCCGCTGAGAAATTTTCTCAAGTTTGCAATGTCGATATCGACCATGCTCATTACTCCGGCCCAGGGCACTTTCGTTCCGTAAGTCGCAAGCGGGTCAAATACAGACCGAGTGTCGTTAAAGAGGCCCTCTCGCGTATCGAACATATTCACTGGAAACGGAACGACGCAAGCGACAGAACCCGCCGGCGGCGTGTAACCAGAAATTGTAGCCTGTTTCCAGTGCACTCGGTTGTCGCCGTTCCCCAATCCATTCGGAAAAGCGCCATTATTATCTCTCTTAACGCCCGTCGCCGCCGGGTCGCTACACGGACGTAGCAGCCCAATATTTACGGTACCGGCGAGAACAAAGTTGGTTGGTGTTGTCGTTACCCAGTCGGTCCGTTTAGCACTGACTATCCCAGGTCCCGGGATATCGAAACGTTGGAGTTTCACGATCGAACGCGTATCGGCGCTTCCGTAGCCGGCTTCATCAATTGAGAAGCCGTTTGGTGGATACGTGACTCCAAGGCTTAAAATGTCAGCCGTAATGTCTTTCGTCACGTAGCTCCGCGTAGCAGGCGAGTAATCGACAGTCTCGATTTTGATCCAAATCTGCCTGCCGGGGACATAGAAACGTTCACCGTTTATCCGCGTCGCCTGATAAGCATTAGGCGGCGGGTCGTTCATTGCAACCGGCTGATATCCCCGGGCTTGCCCAGGAAGCGGGTCCAGGCCTAGACCGATCGCATCGCCATCCAGGCGGATCCCACAAGGCGTGGGCACCGGATCTCCAGTAGATGAAGCGCAACCTGGCAATTTAGCCTTACTGTCCGCCAAGGAAATTCGTATGCCGGTTTTGTTATAGTATCTCTCGCTTGCCGTGATCGGATCATCAGCCGTCGCCGCGGTAACGGCCACGATGTTCGGAGACGTCGGCGTTCCAGTTCCGTCATTCCATAGATCGCCGACCGATTTTCCGCGTTTTATGATCTCGACTAAATCCATTGGTGAACCGGAAATAGTGCTATTTAGTTTTATCGGTAAATCAAGCGTCGGCTGATTTGCCAGTAAATTACCTTGAAACAAACCTTGGTTCGTCGGCCATGAAGCTGAGGTGTAGGCTGTCGGTAGTGGATCCGACGTCACGGGCGCACCATTGACCGGGCTCTGTAAGACGCTACCCATATTGTAACGTAACTGAACGTAGGTTCCGGAAGCGTTTCGAACAAAAACTTTGTCACCCCAATTCGAATAGGGAATGCCATTTTTTTGAACATCCGTGAAAATGTGTCCCGCCGCAGTTACTTTTGACGAAAAGTAAAGTCCGCTACTCGCTGCTAGAAATAGCGATCCGTTCGAGTGGACGCGTCCGCCGAAATCAAAACGCGGTCCCGGATGGAATTCCAGGTCGTCATCGTAGAAGATCCCGAATTGAAAAATTGGAATCCGGTCGTTGAAAAACTTTCGCCGCAGTGCGACTTGGACGCCGGTCAACCGATCTGTTGCCGTTGTATCGAGTTGCCATTCATCGCGGAGCGAAGACAGACCTTGAAATCTCTCGCCCGTCATCACCTTAACCTGCGTAGCGCCGGATTGCCTGATATGCTGCTCGAAATCATAACCTGTGAATCCCGGGGGCGTTTCGGCCTCAACGTTTGCAAGGTCTGCTGGATCGGGAACGAGTTTTACTTCAAAAATCTTGTTAAAATTGCGGGTCATCACTTCCAGCGATGCATTAGCAGCCTCGAACGCCTTTGTCTCGGCCGTATCGTTCGACGCTGCAATTGTTTCATTGGTGGTGCGCGAAATGGCCAGAGCGACGAATGCAATCAAAAGGGCCATCACAAGCAGCGTAATCACCAATGCCGAGCCCTTCTCGCCATTTTGGCATCGGACCTCAAAATTTGATTCCGGTGTTGTCATTTTACGATCCTCCACTTTCACATCGGCTTACGAAAGTCATCTAGGTAAGTTAGCCAGCATCGTACTGCATATTCCGGGCACTAAAGGTTGCGGTTACCTCGATCGAATCGGGATTGCCAAGCTGTTCATCGCGTTCGATTGCCTGCACCCGAAGCGTCACCGTGATCTGACGAATTTGATTAAATTGTTCGATAACGTCGTCGGCGGTTCCGGCTATACCGTCAGGGCCTGCGGCGGGGTCGTCTGTCACAGTGCCGTCAGCAAGTACGTACTTTATTTGGAGATCTTCAACGTTGTAGGCGATTGGCTGCTCGCGTATTTGATCGGCTGGAGCAACGCCTGCGCGGTTGTTGCCATACGTCGTGCGGACAAGCGTGCCGTCGGGACGAACGGAGTAACCGACGATAAAAAACCGTTTCGCCGTCGTCGAGATGTAAGGAGTACAATTTTCGTCAGGCACTGGCGGCGAACCTGAGGGCGGACGGCATTTGCGAAGGACACTACCGTTATTGCCCGTTCCGTCAAGCGGTTGATTGAGGCCAAGCGGATCGCCTGGCGCGGCTTCAAACTGGTTGCCACTAACGGATGTGACCATAATCGCAACCTGGGAGCTATCCGATTCGACAAGCAACAAATCGTTTCGCGAAAGATCGCCGACCGAACCGGAAGCAACAAGACGCGGGATCGAAGGATTACCAGGAGAAGGCCCAACCCCGGTCAGATTAATTACGTTTCCCGAGTTAAAATCCATATCCCGGAAACAGAAAGTAACGACGTCCGTCCGAGCAAGCGGATCAGAATTGAGCGAATTCGGGTTTCTATTATTGCCGGCGATTATCGATGTGACAAGGTCACGGTCCGTATCTGCGTCTACGGGCAGTCCAAAATGCGAGCTGACAAAGTCATCCGGAGCAAGGGCCCCTTTTCTGTGATAACCAAGCCCAGCGTTTAGGGCATCACGACCAATCATATGGACTGCTATACGGGCATTTTTCATTATGTCCGCTCGCCGGCTTGCACGATTTCTGTCAACTCTGCCGATTTGCAGCATTCCATACACAACGGCAGTGACGATTAAAAAAATTGTCATTGCGACCAGAAGTTCTACGAGCGTAAATCCCGCAAATCCTTTTGCAGGTATTCTCGCATCGGCCGAGGAGATCTTTCCATTCTTTAAGCTGGTCATTACCCGGTTCACCTCAATAGTTGGTGATGATTGTCGAAACCGATTCGGTCCTTACCATCTGATTTACGAAAAATCGTATGTTTACGGTGACTTGGCGGCGGGATATGGGATTTGGCGGTGGGCGATCAGGATCGGGAACGTCAGTTATGACAATCTCCCTCTCGAAACCCTGGATAATTGGGCTAGTATTTGCTGGTCGTCCGGGAACGAAGCAGCCTCCCGGACCGGGACACGCATCGTCGGCTGTCCCAGCGACCCCGTCCCAGCCTAGTTCCTGACGAATGGGGCGGTAACCATTTACGAAGATTCCATTCACAAAACCGGGTGGCAAACCGGTAACCTCGTTTCTCAGTGAGTCCCAACTATCGACAACGCCCGGACGCTTGATCTGTTTTGCGGCCGTTATCGATTCCAGCGTCGAAAGAGCAATCTGTTTCGCAGCAATTCTTTTTTCCGCTTCGACACCGCGGAGAAAATTCGCAGTCAGTGCGGACAACATACCTAGGACGCCGACCAATAAAATGACCAGCGCAATCATTACCTCAACATAAGAAAAACCAGTTTCCTTATAATGTAAAGACTTCACAACGCCTCCGTTTCGCTGCCGTTTATCGACCTCCAAGTGATCCCGCTCGGCGGCTGTCTTTCCACTTGTTCGTAGCCGTCAGGCTCCAATCCCACTCCCAACCCCGAACAACACCGGAAGATCCAATGACCGTTATCGCGCGTGCAATATCTGCATTTGCAGGGTTTGAAGCCTGCGGCGACCAAATATGAATTGTTACGCCGGTAACTACAGCCCCCGAGCCGATGGAATTTGAGCCGGCATTTGTTACCGTTCCGTCCCGCATAAAACGAATCGTGCAGACATCGTTGCCGACGCTAAATGGATGTACGCTTGGCAAGAAGACCGCATTTGGCACAGGCAGTGGTTCAGGCGGGTTTAGCGTGATGTTCAGCGGCGGCTGTCCGACGGTTACCACCGCGGGCTCGGGAAGCGTCAAAAGTTTTATTATTTTGTCATCGTCTGCCAGATTCGGCTGATTTTCGTCTATTACGCGGACAGCTTTTGCGGTTCGATCGATTTCTACTCGGATAGTCTCCCTCTGTGTCAATGAACGCTGCCTTGCCTCTTGAAGAGCGTCCGCAATCAGCAAAGCAGTTTCGTCCGGCCGATAAAGCTTACGATGCCCCTGGAAATAAAAAAGCGAAATACCAATAAGAACCGAAGCAACGGTTAGGACGACCAAAAGTTCGATCAACGAGAATCCCGAGTTTCCTTGACCGTGATGTTGCATTTTGACCAATTTTCTGTCAGGTGGGGGCATTTTGAAATACCAACCCTCACTAAACATAGATACTGAATTGTCGAATTGTTCCACAATTTTTTTCATTGTTGTTTATTGCTTAACGCCCGAAAGACCTTTCTAAAGACGTTGTATTTGATTTAGAATTTTCACCGATGCCTTCTAGGAACGAAATAGAGCCACAGCAAAACCGCAGTCTCAGTTTTGACTGGCTTGTCCGCGGCATCCTTACAAAACTTGGCGATATTTTTGACCGTGCAACCGGCCGCGGCAGGCGACCATCCAGTAGCCTTGCAACGAGCGAGCTGGCCGAAAAACTTAAAGCGCTACTTGACAAAGAGGCAGTAAGTGATGGAGAAGGCAGACTTGTCGTTCCGCATAACATTCAGCTAAATATGCAGTGGGATAAATTCTCGACTGATTCTGAATCATCGTTGTTAGCGCTACAAAATGAATTGCTTGTTGCCGCAATTGACCACATTAATGACCGGAAGTACTATACCCGAGCGCCGATATGTTTTCGCGTTCGGCCCGATTATTTCACAATTGGGGTTGCTCTGCGGGTTAGTTTCGAAGCATTAGACGCGAAGGTAAAAGATGCGGAGCTACGGCTGGCTACTTCACCCGAAATCGAAAGCTCGGCTGCGGAACCGGATAAGACCTATCAATTAGACATCAGTTTCTCGGTTGGCGAGCGACTAATTTCGAAAACGCTCGATGTTGTCACCGGCCAAAGGCTTTCGGTCGGCCGCGCAAAGACAAACGATTTGGTGCTAGATGACGAAAGCGTCTCCAAAGTGCATTCATCGATATTTATCGACGACGAAGGACGGCTTCGCGTCGCTGACACAGGCTCGACCAACGGAACATTCTTTAATGGAAATCGTATCTCCTACGGTAAGTCACTCGACGCAGGAAAGGATAACCTCATTACCTTTGGCCGCGTAACCGTGAAATTCGAGATTTCGGATTCAAGCAATTCAAGCGTCCAGGAAGATCCGAAAATTGGCGCTGACGAGGAAAAACTGGAAAATATCTTTAGTGCTGAAATCGATAGAAAACATTCGACTGACCGCCAGGATCAAGATCACTAGATGAAGTATTCGATTTTATTAGCAGCGATCGACTGGTCGTGGCTGCGGCCCGAGAACATTTTTGGGGCACAGGTTCTCGAGCGAACTCCGGCTGCGCTGTCGCTTACCTTTATCGTCGGTTTCGGTATAGTTCTTGGCCTACTCGCTTTGACCTTCATCGATAGCTCTGACGGGCCAACATTTAGCTTTGAAATCGGCCTGCCCCGCGAAGTCGTGCGTAGGTTGGCAGCTACTATCGCCAACCGCAGTATCCGTAGCTGGCAAATTGTCTTTTTTTTGCTTGCATTTACGGTGCTCGGCTTTCAAGTTTACTGGATATATTTTGCCGGCGATTATAATGAGCAGTTCCAGGCAGTCTCGTACAAAGACCTCCGGATGCGGCGGACATCAGGTGCAACGCTGCGCGGCTGGCTTTTAGATCGAAGCGGTAAGCTGGAAAACGCGCTCGCCTTTTACAAACTCGGACGGGATGGAAGCCTTGTCCGTACATATCTACTTGACCGCGAAATGGCGCATCTTTTGGGAACCGAGCGCGGAACTCCGGGTCTCGAGCGCTCGCTTTTCCAAAAAAATGCTGATCCGATGCCGGAGGCGTGGGATGTCCTGACAAAATTCAAGCCGCCCACCGGAGCGTCGACTACGGATGTCACGCTTACTATCGAGAGGAGTTTACAAGCATTTGTTGCTAAACAACTTGAAGGAAAGCGTGGAGCTATTGTCGTTCTAAATCCACAGAATGGCGATCTGCTGGCGATGTATTCTAATCCGTCATTCCAGCTATCGGATGCGCAGGATCTTGCTGGTTACCTTGACCTAGAAGCGGATAAGGTAAATAAGCCTCTTTTGAACCGTGCGACGCGGGAATTTTACGTTCCGGGCTCAACGTTCAAGACATTTACTTTGATATCCGCTTTCCGGGCCGGGAAACAATCCGCCGTATTCCCTAGTTACGCGGATGGCTTTCGCCCGTCGCGGTCGTCTCGGCCGATAGTAGACGCTACGCAAAGGCTGCTGCCAGATGGAACGGTTACAGGTGCCTGCGATGGCGGATGCGAGGAAAAGAATATCCAATACGCCTATCAGGTTTCGAGCAATCAATATTTCGCTCAGCTTGCAATTGCGCTTGGTCGCGAACGCCTTGCCGAAACTGCAACACAACTCGGAATCTTGCCGGTCGAGACGCCGGCGGACGCACTCGTTCCCCGCTTTTTTTCATCAATTTGGAATACTTCCCTTCCGCAAACCGCCTCAGCACTAGCGCCAAGGCAATCCACAATCGTTACTGGCAGGTCAATTTCGCTCTTTGATCTCGGACTCGAGGGAATGGGACAAGGTTTTGCCGGCCAAATGACACCGTTTCAATTGGCGCTGATTGCATCAGCTCCGGCAAATCTCGAGGGTAAATTAATGAAACCTCGCATTGAGCTTTCGCAGCCGCCGCAGGCGTTTTCTCAAGTCCTTACGCCTCAGCAAGCTTCTGCGATAAGGCAAATAATGGCAACCGTTACTGAAGAACCCGGAGGAACAGGCACGGTCATTTCAGCTAAGCTTGCCGGTACAGGTATTAGAGCCGGCGGAAAAACTGGAACAGCAGAAAAACTTGCACCAGCCTTTGACGAGAAAACTGGCCGTTTCAAAACTCAGCGCCAGCGTACTCGCGACGAAAGTGGGAAAATAATCGAAGTCGAACAGCCAGTGATGTACGTGCGAACCGACAGCTGGTTTATTGCAATCGCACCGCTAGAGAAACCACAAATCGCGATTGCCGTCGTTGTCGAAGGCGGCGGATTTGGCGCCCGAACAGCGGCCCCCGTCGCCGCAAACATCATATTAAAAGCTCGCGAACTTGGGCTTTTAGGCGAAAAGTATTTACCGCAAAAAGTTGCGTCCGAGCCAAAACGGCAAACCGCTGGTAAACGTAACTGAATCTCGCAAGAGCATTGAAAAATCGGATCTCATCACATTTTTTTATACTTTTGCTGATCGTCGGCCTCGCTGCGATCGGTCATTACGCGATTTATTATGGCGGTCTGATTCGCGGTTATCAGACGCCACCATTTGCCGCCTTTCGAAATCTAATACTTCTCGTCATTCTGGCGTTTCTGCCGGTTGCATTGAAGAAATTCACAGGTTACGCCGGCGGTTGGACTATATACACCGTTGCCGTGTTACTCTTTTCAATCGGACTGACCGTCCAATACAGGCTTTTCAGCGACCCGGAATACATCTCGCGAAAGGACAAGGCTGAGGCACGTCGCGAAAAAATACTTACCGAGCAATTGCACTACATACAGGAAAACTATTCGGCGGAAAAGAAGAAGCTCGTGGGACTACCGCCGACACCTCCATCTCCGGTTGACCTTTCCGCCGAGACCCCACGGCCGCCGGAAGAATCGCTTTCGAGCGTGCTTTTATCCGGCCGGACGATAAATCCTCTCTTGGCGATTCTAGGATTTGTCATCGCTTTTTATTTTTCCCGCAAAGATTGGGTTGTGGATCTTTTACGCGAAAATGGATTTGCAATTGTTTTGCTAACGCTAGTTCCGCTTATGGCGG
>PSMA01000015.1:0-8515 GCA_040289905.1 Blastocatellia bacterium | reverse complement strand
CCGCCGTTACTTCGCGGGCTGGCAAATCGATCGGAAATATGACACCTTGGGAACCGTCGAAAATTCCATTCCTGATCGGGTTTGCAGCAATTCTTTCGGTTTTATATAAAAATCTGGCACGGACCTATTGGGGCTTGCCGAGAGCACGTGACGTTGTCCCGCTGGTATTTATGGCGATCCTGCCTTTTATTCCGTTTTTTGTTTTGAAGGATTTTGGCCAGATGATGGTTTTTAGTGCCGTCTATGCAACGCTTTATCTGATCGCTGTACGCCGATTTGCGCAGCGTTTCGTTATGGTGGGCAGTGTCGTTCTATTTATAAGCGTTCTAGTAGTCGGAGCACTGCCAGTTTCCACGCAGGAGCGAATTCCGCTACTTCCAACGCTTGCGGCCCCTGTAAAGACAATTCTCCCGAACCGAATTCAGCAACGATTTCATCTTTGGCTTGATGGATTCAATCCGCCCGATCCGGACACGTCTTGGTGGAAAGAGGATTACGAGGCATATTACAAAAAACTCGTGGAAAAAGATCCGAAAATTCCCCAAATGCTGGGTGCGAACCCTGAGCTGCGGAAAACAATTAACACTGACGCCTGGTTTGATGTGCTCGCCTTTCAGCCAGCGCAGGCGACCTTCGGCCTGTCCTCGGGCGGTACGACGGGCCGCGGTCTAGGCCTTGGCTATCCGGAGTTGATACCCGTTGCAGACTCGGATTATATATTTGCGGCCATCGGCGAAGAACTTGGACTTTTTGGCGGTTTGCTGATAATCTTTGCCCTGACCGTGCTCGTAAGTGCTGGCGTCCGAACTGCGATTGACGCTCGCGATATGTTTTCAAAACTTTCTGTTGTCGGTCTTTCCGCCTTTATCGGCTTTCAGGCGCTCGTAAATATCGGCGGTATAACTCGCGCTTTGCCAATGACCGGGATAACATTGCCGTTTGTAAGCCACGGCGGTTTTTCATTGATCACGAGTTTCGTAATGCTTGGCCTGTTAATGGCGTTTTCTCATCGAAACGCGGTAGATAGAATAGCGGCAGAACCTAACAGTTTACATTAACACGCTGTCGCTATGTAATTGTAAAAGTTAATCTTCAATGCAAACTGCGGAGCACCGAACTAACTAAAAAATGGACCCTGGAAATTTCCTTTACATCTCGGCGGCGATTTCCGATCGCGGATTAAGCGAGAAGCGGCCAGTCAACGAAGACGCTTTTTTCGAAGACCGGAAACTCGGGCTTTTCATAGTTGCTGACGGAGTCGGCGGCGCTCAGGCTGGCGATTTCGCTTCCCAGATGGCGATCGAAACTATTTCCGACGTATTTTCCGCGATGCCCGAAAATTTCGACGCCGAGGAAGTGATGGCTGTCGCCATCCGCTACGCAAATCAGGCAATTTTTGCCGCCGCCCGCGATGTCCCCCGGCTATCGTCTATGGCGAGCACCGTCGCCGCGGTCCATATCGCAGGCAATATTGCAACTATAGGGCACGTAGGCGATTCAAGGGTTTACCGCATCGCCCCGGATGGAACACTTTTTCGAGAGACCATTGACCATTCCGTCGTCGAAGAAGAGGTTCAAGCCGGCAGAATGACGCCCGAACAAGCTCTCTCGCATCCACGCAGAAACGTGATCAGCCGGGCACTCGGTGCTGAAGAATCCGTTAAAGTCGATTTAAAGACTATAATGGTAGAGCCGGGCACGAGCTTTCTACTTTGCACGGACGGAATAACTAGACATATAACCGACGAAGAGCTTTCGCGGATCTTCCACGACGAAATCGATCCGGATCTAATCTGCAATCGCTTACGGGAAATCTGCTATAGGCGTGGGGCCGAAGATAATCTGACTGCTATAGCAGTACGAATCTCTACTGAGCTTGGGCAAATGTTTGCTCCGGAAAGTAGTATTAACCTCAGCGAAGGACAAAGTGACATAGTCTCGTCAGCTAATGGAAACGAAACTCGCGAGGCGGCAATTTCCGCCCTTGAATCCGACCGATCGGATGAGGAAATCATCGCTTCTGCCAAATCGGAACCGTCGGCCGAACTCACCGGACAGGTACCCGAACACGCCGACAACTTACCAGAAGATTTTTCCGATCTTCGCGAAGAGTTTTCGGATCCGCTATCGATTGAGCCCATAGAGGAGTTCGGCCCTTCGCGCGTCTTGGTGTCTGCACAGCCCGAGAAGAAAGAACCATCGCCGTCACCGCTTTCTTACACTGAACCTGTTTCCACGAGACGCGGCAATGGATTCGGCTCGATTGTCCTTGCTTTTTTCCTCGTTCTAATCGGTGCAGCGGCTGGAGCTGCGACTTATCACTTTCTCGCTCCGCAACAGATTGTGGAGGTTCCGCGGCTAATCGAAATGAAAACCGGAAACATTCCGTTAACCGAATTTGAAGAGGCGCGCCGCGAGGTTGACAAGGCTCCCGATCGATATCTTTTCGCGAATGCCGCATCGCCGGAAAATGCCGAAGATCATTATCTGCTCGGTCGCGCGTTGTTGTTGAGCGGCAAATACGTAGAGGCGAAGAAACAATTTTTGCTTGCAAAACAGATGCTCCCCGGCGCAGTTGAAACAAATGCTAAAACGCTTGAAACCGATATCGCAATTGGATTGACCCTTGCGGACAGCCCGGAGGCAGTCACGAACCTTCGTAAAATGCTCGAGCCGCAGCGTCAAGCTGGTAACCTCAACGTGGCCGTCAGCAATGCGAATTCCACCCAACGTTAGCCCGTTTTATGTTACTGCACGACACGCTGCCGCCTTGCTTCGAATGCTACAATTCCTGCTGAGACTGCAAGGTTTAGGCTTTCTACCCCATTCTCCATCGGGATGGTAAATTTTAGCGATATATTTTTCAGCTCTTCGGCTGAGAGCCCGTGGGCCTCTGAGCCGAAAACAACGAGCCCAACCGAAGCCCAGTCAATCTCGGCATAATTATTTTCTCCACCCACAACGGCTGCCGCAGCCAAGAGCCCACAACCGCGAACAGATTCCAAGGCCACACTAAGAGCCACGTTCTCAATTACCCGCACACGGAAATTTGAACCCATTGCTGCCCGGTTCGCTTTTGCCGAAAAGGCATCCGCCGATGATGGCGACGTAAAAATTGCAGGTGATCCGGCAGCAGCTACTGATCGAATCGCCGCTCCAAGATTCAATGGATTGTTCACGGCCGAAAAATATATAGCCGGAGCCGACGCGTTTCCAAAAGCAGCTTCCGTAAGCGTTCCTATTGGATGGTGTGGTCTTTCGGCAATAACGACGATACCCTGCGGATTTGCCGTATCCGAAATCGACGAAATTAGCGAATCGGAAATTTCGACAATTGGAATATGCAAAGAGTCTAACCGATCCGCAAGATGCCTTAGCCGTCCTGTTTCGGCCGCTTTTGGATCGAGAAAAGCTAGGTGAATCTGACCGCCCGCTTCGATGATCTCCTCCGAAAGCCGAATTCCTTCGATGAAAATAAGGTTCTTCGCTTCGCGGCCGTCGCGAACGCGGCGAGCAAGCTTTAACTTCGAATTGTCGCGGGCGGAAATCGCTACTCGTTTAGGCATAATGAATTATTTTATCTAATCGATTTTTCGACAACTCCAGCAGCAAACGTAAATCCATTCTCGTTGTTCCGCGCCGCCAGTCCGGTTTGCAAACAGCCGTTTTCTGCCTTAAGTTTAGTAACTGATGAAACCTGAAACAAAACGTGGAACAAAGCTTGATTTCTTGCGCGAACTTGAAAAGCGAGCAGAAGCCGGTGGCGGTTCCGAACGAATCCGAAAGCAAACAGAAGCCGGAAAAATGACTGCGCGGGAACGGATTGATTTCCTTCTTGACGAAGGAACTTTCGAAGAGCTGGATAAATTCGTAGTGCATCGTTCAATAGATTTTGGTTTGGGCGACCAAAAGATTCCGGGCGATGGCGTTGTAACAGGCTTCGGCAAAATCGACGGTCGTTCAGTATTCGTTTTTGCCCAGGATTTCACTGTCTTCGGCGGATCGCTTTCAGAAACTCATGCTCAAAAGATTTGCAAGGTTATGGACCTTGCAATGAAAAATGGCGCGCCGTTAATTGGATTGAACGATTCCGGCGGAGCGAGGATTCAAGAGGGCGTTGTCTCGCTCGGCGGTTACGCCGATATTTTTCTGCGAAATGTGATGGCAAGCGGAGTAATCCCGCAGATCAGTTGCATCCTTGGCCCTTGTGCAGGTGGAGCGGTTTACTCACCTGCGATTACGGACTTCAACATAATGGTCAAGGATACGTCCTATATGTTCATAACCGGCCCGGACGTAATAAAAACCGTTACGCACGAAGAGGTTACAAAGGACGAACTCGGCGGCGCAATGACGCATAATTCGAAATCGGGAGTTGCCCACTTTGCCGCGGAATCCGACGAACATGCTTTGCGACTAACCCGCGAACTGTTTTCGTTTATCCCTTCGAATAACCTCGACGATCCACCGTTCGTACCGACTGAAGACCCAACTAATCGAACCGATGAAGTATTAAACAGCATCGTTCCTGAAGAGCCAAATCAACCTTACGATATACGCAATATCATCCACAGCGTCGTCGACGAAGGCTATTTCTTTGAAATTCAAGAGCATTTCGCCCCAAATATCATCATAGGCTTTGCCCGTTTAGGCGGTTATTCGGTAGGAATCGTGGCGAATCAACCTGCTTTTCTCGCCGGCGTATTGGATATCGACGCATCCGTAAAGGCGGCAAGGTTCGTCCGATTTTGCGATTGTTTCAATGTCCCGTTGATTACCTTCGAGGACGTGCCCGGATTCCTCCCAGGTGTCAATCAGGAACATTCGGGCATCATTCGCCACGGAGCGAAACTGCTCTACGCCTTTGCTGAAGCAACTGTCCCCAAAATAACCGTTATCACGCGAAAAGCCTATGGAGGGGCGTATTGCGTTATGGCGTCAAAACATATTCGAACGGATCTTAATTTTGCGTATCCTACCGCCGAGATCGCCGTCATGGGAGCAGAAGGGGCGGTCGGAGTGCTCTACAAAAAGGAGTTGGCGACGGCCGCTGACCCGGAAGCAGAGCGCCGGCGTTTGATTGACGAATTCAATTCGAAGCTAGCGAATCCCTACGTCGCCGCCGAGCGAGGTTTTATCGATGAAGTTATCGAACCTAAAGTTACAAGGCCGAAACTTATCAAATCACTTGAACTTTTGCGGCATAAGCGCGACTCGAATCCGCCAAAAAAACACGGCAACATTCCACTTTAGACAATACTTTAGGCGTTGCAGTCGCTACCCGTGAACCTTTACCTTAAGTTTCGAATCTTTATTTTCAATCGCAAATGCCCGACGAATATCAGCATCGTCCGACCCGTGCGGAAATCGACACGATTGCACTTGTGCAAAATTTGGAAACGATTCGCCGCATCGCCTGCGGGACGCCCGTTATGGCAGTGGTCAAAGCAGACGCCTATGGCCACGGAGCTGCGCACTGCTCTCGAGAACTGCAGGGCCGTGGAGTGAACTGGTTTGCCGTTGCAACCGTAGCCGAGGCTCTTGAATTGCGGCGATCGGGAATCATCGGGCGAATTCTCGTTCTCGGCGGATGTTGGCCAGGAGAAGAGAGAGCGTTTTTAGAAAATGAATTGACCCCTGCAGTTTTCACGCTCGAGCAGGCACGTCGGCTCGACAACGCAGCTGCCGACGCCGGACAAGACCTTCGGGTTCATCTAAAATTTGATACTGGAATGGGACGCGTCGGCTTTCGGTTTGACGCGGCCGAGGAAATTGCTCGCCAAGTCGCTGCTTTGCGACATCTGGAAACCGAGGCAGTGTTTTCCCATTTCGCTGCGGCCGAAGCAATCGAGCAAATGGAATTTACTCGATTGCAGAATGCAAGGCTCGATGAAATCGTGGCGGAATTTAAGAAATCTGGAATCGAGCCCAGATACGTCGATATGGCAAATTCGCCGGCGACGGTCCTTTATCCTGAATCGCGGCGCTCGATTGTTCGAATCGGCGGCTTGCTATACGGCCTTGCGCGCGATATTTTGCCAGAAAACGTTCAACTAGAGGGCATTCGGCCGGTCTTGAGCCTGCGGACGCAAATCGCTCAGGTAAATACGATCTCAGGCGGCGAAACAGTCGGTTATGGCCGCTCCTTCGTAGCAGAAAGCCGACGACGAATTGCAACGCTTCCAATCGGTTACCACGACGGGCTTCCCCGCCTGCTTTCCAATGTCGGAAGCGTGATCGTCAATGGAACTTCCGCCCCGATCGTGGGGCGGATTTCAATGGATTGGACAACAATAGATGTAACCGCTGCCGGCAATGTAGACGTCGGTACGGATGTAATAATTATCGGACGTGATGGCGAGCTGGAGATACGTGCGGAGGACATCGCCCGCCAGGCGAATACAATTTCCTACGAAATCACCTGCGGGATTTCGCGACGTGTGCCGAGAATCTACGTTTGATCTATTTTCGCGGAAGTATGGTTCGGGGTTGGACGCCTTGCATTTCTCAGATTCGGCCTACTACAATTCGGCTTGCTGCAACTCGGTTTGATAGAATCCATCTGACCTTAATTTTTCAATAGTTTTATTATTCATTTCTAACTAACGACTATGTCACTAATGCTTCAGGAAATTGCGGAGCAACCTGCGGTCCTCGAGCGTACGATTGCCGCGGAGACTGAAAAACTTATCCGCCTAGGTGACTTTTTGCGGCAACGAGATATCGACTTAATTGTTCTGGTCGCAAGGGGTAGCTCCGACAATGCGGCACTTTTTGGTCGCTATTTGCTGGAAGTAACCACTGGAATTCCGGTTTCACTTTCTGCGCCCTCAGTGCATACGCTATACAATGCAAAATTACGACTAAATCGCTCGCTTGTAATTGGCGTCTCGCAATCGGGCGAGGGCGACGACATCAATCATGTCCTTGAAATGTCAAAATCAGCCGGTGCTTTTACTCTCGCTATTACCAATGAATCGGGATCGACAATGGCCCGAATTGCCGACGAGACGCTGCTCATATATGCCGGCCACGAACGATCAGTTGCAGCCACGAAAACCTATACGGGCCAGATGCTGCATTTCTATATGCTGGCAAAAGCCATTGGCGATAAAACTATTAACTTCAATCATATACCGGAATTTGCTGCAACATCACTTGAACTCTCCGATCAGATTCGTTCGCTTGTTGCCCGCTATACATTTATGGAAAATTGTGTCGTCGTCGGGCGCGGTTTTAATTACGGCAATTCTTACGAGCTGGCGCTAAAGCTAATGGAAACCTGCTATGTCGTCGCCGAGCGTTTTTCCTCAGCCGATTTCTTCCATGGACCCCTCGCAATTGTCGAGCGCCGTTTCCCGGTAATAATGTTCGCTCCGTCCGGCGTGACGAAAAAGAGCAATCTTGACCTGCTCAAGCGGCTTCGCGATTTGAATGCGGATTCGCTCGCAATCACAAATGACCCGGAAATATCGAGCCTTGCGTCGCGAACGGTTGCAATGCCTAAACAACTCGATGAATTCCTGTCCCCGATTCCTTTTATTATTCCTGCTCAATTGTTCGCCGCTTATTTGGCTGTGGAAAAAGGTCTAGATCCCGATGCCCCACGTTCACTGGCGAAAGTAACGAAGACATTGTGAAGCGCGCTTGCGAAATCGTGTTTTTAGTCTTTCTTGTATCGCTTGCGACGATGCGCCCAAACTTTTATCTTTCAGGCGTGCGAGTTGTACCGGCGGATTTTGTTTTCCCCCTCCTCGCCTTAATTGTCGCAATCGCGGCAGCAACGAACAGAATAAGGTTTCGCTTCGATTCCCTTTACTGGCCGATTGCAGCGTACTTAGGCGCAATGTCGCTGGCAACGATGTTTTCGGAAAAACCGACCGATAGCTTGCCGAAGCTGGCAGGAATTTTTTACTTAGCTGCAATCGCATTTGTTGCAATTAACCTAATCGATTCGCCCCAAAAAGAGCAAAGAGCGGCAAAGACTTGGATAATTGCGTCTACCGTTTCCGCTGCAATCGGAGCGATCACTGTCGTAAATTTTTACGTTTTTCCAGAAAGTTTCTGGAGTCGCCTCTTTCTCCATCACTATGGCTCGCTGCCGCCGGGAAACTACCCTCGCGTGCAAGGTACATTCGTTTACCCAGCGATGCTTTGTAACTACTTTACGATCACCATCGCCTTACTTTTCGGCCTTTACTCGATTGATCGCATTCGTTGCAGCTTCTTCATTTTTTCGTTAGCGCTCCATTCGATTGCAGCGATTTTCACGCTGACGCCGGGCCTCGGCGGTTTGATCCTCATTTTCGCCATCTACCTTGGGCAGATATTGAGAATGAAAGGTTACCCGAACTTATCCCGCGTCTCATCTTCGATCGGGATCCTAATTTCAATTTGTTTTATAATCATTGCCGCGTTTTCCTTTTGGCGGATTGCAACATCGCCATATCGACTCGATATTGCAGGTCTTCAAATTGATCCGACTCAAAGGCTTCTTGCGTGGCAACAAGCCGCG
>PSMA01000049.1:2687-11884 GCA_040289905.1 Blastocatellia bacterium | reverse complement strand
CTACCGCAACATTCAGCAAGTGACAAAACGTTTGCTCATTAGCCGGCTCGACACTGCAAAAAGAAAAATCTTTGGAGGGAAGTTATGAACAATAGCGTCATTGGGACGTTGAGCAAGGTGCCCGCCGTAACAGCTGGTTTTTGGATTATCAAACTTGTCGCTACTACGCTCGGAGAAATCGGCGGGAACGCTCTTTCGATGTCGCTAAATCTCGGCTATGAGGTCAGCACGGCAATTCTTTCCACAGTCTTTATTTTCTCGGTTTATTTGCAAATCGAGCGACGGCGGTTCCAGCCGGCGATTTATTGGTTCGCCATTGTTGCCTCGACCACGGTTGGGACGACAACAGCCGATCTTGTGACACGCGATATCGGTCTCGGTTATGCGGGTGGCTCGCTACTGCTTTTGGCGGCAGTTACAACGACGCTAACCGTCTGGAGATATAGGCTGGGTACGATTTCCGTTGCTAGCGTCTCCAATTCTGCTTCTGAGGTTTATTACTGGCTGACGATTACATTTTCACAGACGCTGGGAACTGCACTCGGAGATTGGTTTGCAGACAGCGCCGGATTCGGGTACCTGGGATCAACATTAATTTTTACTGTCTTGCTTATTGGGTTATATGTCCTCTATCGGATAACCGACATTTCGCGAACTGCCATTTTCTGGGCAGCGTTCATTATCACTAGGCCGTTCGGTGCTGTAGTTGGGAATCTCATCGACACGCCGCCGGCGTCCGGTGGTTTCGAAATCAGTCGATTTGCGGCCTCCGGAGTGCTGTTGGCCCTGATTGCAGTTTTGATCGTTGTTTTGCCGCAGCAGCCAGCAACTAAAAACGGAGCTGCAAGTCATTAATTACCGATAGCGGAGCCTCTTTCGCCCCTCTTCTGGCATGGCACTTCGCGTTATATTACGATACCTTGCCTGCCTGGACCAAACCTGTATTAACTCTCCAAAATGGCTTGACGTTTTCTTGAATTAGAAATATTCTAAGTCCGTAGTTTCCTGATTTCCACATTTCGCGTGCCGATCGCTGCAACGGGGATTTCAAGAAAGGTAGGAATTCCCAACGCTTAGACGAACAAGGGGAAGTAATTCATTCGGCCGCCTTTGCTCGCGGCAACACTGCGGGCGAAGGCGGGCCGGCTCAAAAGATTCTTATAGGGGGACCTGATTTATGAGAAACGGCGTGAGTTTGCGACAACGCGGAACCGTCCTACGGTTGAAACTTTTGATAATTGTCGCGTTTTGCGGTATTGCCGCCGTCACCATTGGATTTTCGGCTCTTGGCGGCAGCGCGGGTTCGGTAAAGGCCGATACTGGCGACGACTTTGCGACGACAGTAGCAAAAATGAAGGCCGCAAAAGCAGCAATAATGAAACGACAGGCAGAGCTTCTAAATGAGCGATACGATCTAAGCAACCGGCCGTCGAAAAATGCCAAGATGTCACGCGGAAAGCCGATTCAGGAAGGCGTCCGTGTCAAATTGCCGACCGGAATGACGTGGGAAAAACTGGCAGAGATGTCACCTGAAGAAATAAGGAAGCAAGGCGTATTTCCAAAAGGTTTTATGCCGCTTCCGCATCCGAACCATACCGAAGGCGGAATGCTGTTTCCGAAGTTCGTTATCGACGAGATTAACCGACAGGAGCAGCGGGATTTAACCCGTTTCGACCTTGATTTCGATATCCCGGACTATTTTCTGCCGGAATTCCCAGCCCCGATTTATCTGACTACGCGGCCAGACCTCGGTGATGTTTCGAAGGGAAACGTTGTTACGCTCGAAAATTACTACGAGCTTTTCAAGGACATTCTGAACCCGAAACAACTGGAAGGCCTCCGATTGCTGCTGACGCCGTTTCCACAACAGCAGTTTAATCAAACCGATGACCGGCGAAGCGAAAAGCCGAGCCGCGGCGTAGCCTGTTTCGATTGCCATTCGAACGGTCATACTACTGCCGCCACGCATCTGGTCGGCGACATCCGGCCACAGGAATTTCGCCATCGGATTGACACACCGAGCCTCCGCGGCGTAAACATTCAGCGTCTATTTGGTTCGCAGCGCGCACTTAAGAGCATCGAAGACTTTACCGAATTCGAACAGCGGGCGGCCTATTTTGATGGCGACATTATGTTGGCCGCAAAAAAGGGAATGAACCCGCTTGAACGCGGCAGCCAGGTTCACGCAATGGCTGAATTTCAGGAGTTGCTCGATTTTCCCCCGGCGCCGAAACTCAACGTTTACGGCAAGCTTGACCCAAAAAAGGCATCGGCCGCCGAGCTTCGCGGTCAGGAGCTTTTCTTTGGAAAAGCAAATTGCGCAACCTGTCATACGCCGCCGTATTATACCGACGGCCTGATGCACAATTTACAGGTCGAGCGCTTCTATAATCCCCAAATGATAAATGGCCGCTTCGCTTCGGCAGATGGTCCGATAAAGACTTTTCCGCTCCGCGGCATCAAGGATTCGCCGCCGTACTTGCACGACGGACGGCTTATGACGCTCGAAGATACAGTCGAGTTCTTTAACCTAGTTTTGGAGCTTAAACTTACTCCGGAGGAGAAACAGGACCTAGTGGCCTTTTTGCTAGCTCTGTAGTCGCGCTAAGAAGTGTAATTCATCGAAGCCGTCTCCTTTCCGAGGCGGCTTTTTTCCAACTATTTTGGACGGGCCGCTGAAATTGCCGCAATCATTTCGCGGACGGCATCCCGAAGACCCAAAAAAACGGCGCGCGAGATAATATGATGGCCGATGTTGAATTCGGATATCTGGGGCATTGCGGCAAGCGGACGGACGTTTTTGGTTGTCAAGCCGTGGCCGGCTGCAACTGTCAATCCGAGAGAATCGGCGAAACGGGCGGCCTGAGCGATCCGATTCAGCTCAGCTTCTGCACGTTGTTTTCCAGCGCCATGCGCTGCACTGCTACCAAGCGTTGCTTTGGCATATTCTGCCGTGCAAATTTCAATCTGATGCGCGCCGCAATTGGACGCCGCGACAATCTGTTTTTCTTCTGGATCGATGAAAATGCTTACGAAAATACCGGCGGATTTCAGGCCGTCAACTGTATCTCGTATCGTCCCGACATTGGCCGCTACGTCGAGGCCTCCTTCGGTCGTAATTTCGCCCGGACTTTCCGGCACGAGCGAAACAGCGTCCGGGCCAAGACGCTCGGCGATCGAAAGCATTTCATCGGTTGCTGCGAGTTCGACATTCAAGTATGTAGTCACCACCTGCCGAAGCAGCTCAACATCTTTATCCTGAATGTGGCGCCGATCTTGTCGCAGATGAACAGTAATGCCGTCGGCTCCGGCCTCTTCGCACTCCATTGCGGCGGCGATTACGCTCGGCTGGATTGTTCGGCGGGCCTGCCGAATCGTCGCAATATGATCGATATTTACGTTAAGTCTAGCGTTCATAAGGAAGATTTTACATCGGAGGAGTCGTTGCTGCCATCAGCGGCTGAGAGGAGTACAACCCCAGGCGAGCGTTTCGCCGAATTTCCCTGACTTCATTGAACATCCGAATGCTGTCACGGACGACGTTGACCTTGCTTCGTTCGTCATTGTTCCAGCGGACCGGAATCTCTTGAAGTCGAAGCCCGTTTAGGCGTCCTACAAAAAGAAATTCTACGTCGAAACCGAACCTGTCAATTCGCATCAACGGAAGCAGGGGGCGGAATTTCAGCATTTCGAAAGCCTTAAAACCGCATTGCGTATCCCAAAACGGCATTCCAGTGAGCAACCGAACGATGAGGTTAAAAACTTTTCCGCCCTGTTCCCTCCGCCACGGCTGATGGGTGCCTATCAATGAGCGGTCGAGTGCGCGCGAGCCGAATGCGATGTCACATACACCAGCGAAAATCGGCTGCGTAAGTTTTTGCATTTCTCCAATCGGCGTCGACAGGTCGGCATCGGTGAAGAGGGCGATTCGTCCGCGGGCCGCTTCAAGTCCCGTGCGGACGGCAAATCCTTTTCCACGATTTGGCTCATATCTCATAATTCGATACCGGCAGACGTTTTCACGTGCGAGTATTTCGTCGGCGATTTTTGCAGTTTCATCTTCCGAGCCATCGTCGACGACGATTATCTCGAACTCACGGGGTTCCTTACGGACGTGCTCGGCGATTTTGTGGAGCGTGTTTCCGATACGTTCGGCTTCGTCGAAAGCAGGAATGATGATCGAAATTTCAGGTATCATCGGGCAAAAATTAAATCTTACGGCATAGAACCCAAAATGCAAGCACCGATACCGCTCGGCCTAAAACGCCCTGTGGTATAATCGGCGAAGCGGAGTCGAAACACTCAATGAAGAACGGTTTTCTCGGTATAACTCTGATTGTCGTAGTTGCCGGCGCTGTCATTGGCGGCCTTTTTGGGCGGTTTTCGACAGCGGGCCTTGCGGACACTTCGATTACCTCTGCCCGAATTCTTGCCGATTACCGCGAAGCGATTGAAGTTGTTGAAAAAAACTACGTTTCGCCGATCGATTACGAGAAGATAACCGATACTTCGGTTCAGGGAATGCTCTGGACGCTAGATCCACATTCGTCGTTCTTTACACGCGATGAATTCCGTAAGCTAGCAGAGGAGCAGGCCAGCGAGTTTTATGGCATCGGCGTTTCGATCCTACAGCATCGCGATGGCGTTTACGTCCAATCCGTTGTCCCGAACACTCCCGCTGAAAAGGCCGGTCTTCGCTACGGTGACCGTTTTCTGGAGGTTGATGGACGAGATGCTCGCGAATGGTCAAGCGCGGAGGTTTCTAAAAACGTACGCGGACCAAAAGGCACGACCGTGAGGATAAAAATCGAGCGTGCTTCGTCGCCCGCTCCGCTGGAATTTTCCATAATCCGCGGCGGCGTTCCGCTTCCGTCGATCCGAAACTATTTTATGCTTCCAAACGGCGTTGGTTACGTCGGACTTACGGGCGGATTTCAAGAGACAACGGCCGAAGAACTTGCCGATGCAATGCGGGAGCTGAAAAACCAGGGTCTGACTTCATTGATTCTCGACCTTCGCGGCAATCCCGGCGGAATCCTCGAGCAGGCTATTGCGGTTTGTAGCCGGTATCTGCCGCCGAATAAGACAGTCGTCACCGTTAAAGGTCGATCGGCCTATACAAAACCGCGGGAATTGAAGACGATAGGCGGTGAAAGAGACGACGTGCCGTTAACGGTTCTAATCAACGGCGGCTCAGCATCCGCATCGGAAATTGTTGCCGGAGCCGTCCAGGATTACGGCCGAGGGCTGATCGTCGGAACCGACAGTTTCGGAAAAGGGTTGGTCCAGCGGATATTTTACTTGCCATACGGTACTGGACTGACGCTAACTACGGCTCGTTATTATACGCCGTTCGGCCGTTCGTTGCAGCGAGATTATTCGAATGGTTCGATTTATGATTACTACGTCCAACATTCGGATGAGGAGGATTCTACAGTATCCGAACCGCATCCAAAACCGGCAGGGAGTCCGGTAACGCTTCCTGATGGCCGCCTGTTGTATGGCGGACGCGGAATCGAGCCGGACGTAAAAGTGCTTCCGCAACAGATTAATTCAAAGCGCTCGCGAATTGCGGAAGCAGCGTTCTTCTTCGTCCGCCTGCTCGTCGCTGGCAAAATAGCGGGTTTTGAGTCGTATAGGATCGACAGGCAGAGTCAATCAACGGATTTAAAACCCGGAGCTTTCGCCATCAATGACCGGCTTTTTGATGCATTCAAATCTGTTGCGACGGAAGACAAGAAAAATGGCTTAACTGCTGCTGATATAGATCGTGAATCCGAATTCGCTCGGCTTCGCTTGCGATACGAAATTGCTACGGCGAATAATTCAGCTGAATCCGGGGCTCGTGTTCTGCTGGAATCTGATCCGCAGTTTCTGAAAGCGATCGAGGTTTTACCCGATGCCCGTAAATTGCTGGAAAAGAATTTCGCGTCGCTGTTGAAATAACCCGCCAGCTGCGGCTCGGCATTTATCATTTATCGAACCCAAATCTTGGGTTCGTTTATTTTTGTCGGGGATTTTTCACCTTTGGCTTTGATTAACTTAAAATATCTGTTTCGATTTTTATATGTATAAGCAGATTGGCATTCTAACCGGCGGCGGAGACGCACCGGGGCTAAATGCAGTAATTCGGGCGGTCGTTCGAACGGCGACGGGCCGCTTCGGTATGAAGTGCATCGGAATCGAAGATAGTTTCGAAGGCATCCTCGGTGAGACACATACTACCGTTTTGACACCTAAAAGCGTGAGCGGAATCCTTCCGCGCGGCGGAACAATTCTCGGAACGCGGAATCGCGGAAGTTTCGTAAAAATGATCGACGGCAAACTGGTCTTTCCCGAAATGCCGATCGGCGAAGCTCTTGCAAATCTCGATATTTTGGGCATCGAGGCGTTAATCGTAGTTGGTGGCGAAGGCACGCTCGCTATTGCCGAGCAATTCCATAAACGCGGATTTCCGATTATCGGCGTTCCGAAAACGATCGATAACGATTTGGCAGCTACGGAATTGACCTTCGGATTTATGACCGCTATTGACATCGCTACCGAGGCTCTTGATCGGCTTCATACAACGGCGGCGTCCCACGACCGCGTTATGATCCTCGAAGTAATGGGCCGGCATACAGGATGGATCGCTCTTCATGCGGGCCTTGCTGGTAGCGCCGATCTCATCCTGATTCCAGAAATTCCGTTTTCGTTTGACTCGGTTGTTGAAAAGGTTCTTGAACGCGAAAAGCAAGGCTCACGGTTTACAAACATTGTTGTTGCAGAAGGCGCCAAAGAGATTGGGAAGAGCGAAATTTATCAGGATCAGAAAAATCTCCGACTTGGCGGCATTGGCGACTACATAACCAGGCGAGTTTCGGAACTAACCGGAAAGGAATCACGCTCAGTTGTGCTCGGCCATCTTCAGCGCGGCGGTAGCCCAAATGCCTTTGACCGCATGCTTGCAACCAATTTTGGTGCGTGTGCGGTGCGGGCTCTGGCGAGCGGAGAAACCGGCAAAATGGTAGCTCTTCAGGCGGGCACGATTGTGACGGTTCCGCTTTCCGAGGCTTGTGCCAACATTAAAACGGTACCGGTTGACGGACAGTTGGTACGGAGTGCACGCGACATCGGTATTTCATTTGCGGCGCAAAATGAATCCGATTTATAACGATTCTTATGGAAGAAATTCGAAAAAAACTAAACGAAGAGCTCAGTGTGCTTGAAGACGAGCTGCACTTCAAGCTCCCGAAAGAGATACAAAAGGCTCGCGAATTTGGCGATCTTCGCGAAAATGCCGAATATAAAGCCGCGCTCGAGCGGCAGGCTTTTGTGCGGGCAAGGATTATGCAGCTTCGGCAGCGCCTCGGCGAGCTCGAATCTATCGACCTGAGCAAGATTCCGACCGATAAGGTCGCTTACGGTTCGACGGTAGTGCTTTTTGATTTGGAAAAAGAGGAGAAGGTAACCTATCGACTGGTTACTTCCGAAGAAAGCGACCCGGAAAAGGGTTTGATCTCGACGGTTTCGCCGATCGGTCAGGCGTTGCTAGGAAAAGAAGAAGGCGATGAGATCCGCGTCAAAACCCCTACCGGCTGGCGAAGTTTTGAGATCAGCCGACTGACTACGATTCACGAAGATCCGCAGGATTAATAGAACCAGATATGCTCGGAGCAAGCATCGGCCGGTATTCGAGACGAATAATCGACGCTATGGTAGGCGGCCTTGCCTCAGCTGGAGTGCATCCGAATGTTCTGACGAGTGTTGGCGTCACAATCAACATCGGCTGTGGCGTGCTCTTCGGAAAGGGCGATTTTTTCTGGGCAGGTGTAGTGATGATAGTGGCGAATATATTCGATATGCTCGATGGAAACGTCGCACGTCTGACCGGCCGAGTTACCAGATTCGGTAGTTTTCTCGATTCATCGCTTGACCGATTATCTGATATGGTCGCATTTCTCGGCATAATGGTTTTTTACGCCGGGAACACGCCGCAGCATTCGATTCTGAACGTTGTCCTCGCCGGAACCGGAATGATCGCGTCTGTTTTGGTAAGTTATACAACGGCTCGCTCGGAGGGGCTTGGCGTAAAGGCAAACGTCGGATTTCTACAACGCCCTGAACGAATAGTGCTTCTTATAATCGGAGCATTGTCGACATGGGATTGGAATTCAGACAATTTCTGGTTTAACCGAATGCCGCAGGTTTTGTGGGTGTTGGCGGTCGGGTCTGTCTGGACGCTGGTGCACCGGATGTATTTTATTTGGCGTGAATTTCGCCGGTTAGAGGAGCGGGCAGAATGATTGGAAAGATCACGACAATTCTCTCCGGTTTGACCTGGACCAGCGTCCTTATAGGTATCGGCCTATTTCTGCTTTCCCTTGCGATCAGCTTTGCGTCGATTGCAATCGTAATGGTGAAAATACCGGCTAATTATTTCAGCTCTCATTATGAGCGGGATTTTCTGCCGGACAGCCCGTGGTTGGTACGCTGGGGCGCGGTTATTCTGAAGAATCTTCTGGGCGTAGTTTTGATTATAATCGGAATAATTTTGTCGCTGCCCGGCGTGCCGGGTCAGGGCATCCTGACAATCCTGCTCGGGTTAATTATGCTCGATATTCCCGGAAAACGCCCGCTCGAAGCAAGGATTATTCAGCGGCCAGCAGTCTTGGCAGCCATCAACCGCCTGCGTGCCCGATATGGTAAAGAACCGCTGATACTCGATTGATTATGGGTTTCTTTGATTTTCTACGGAGAAAACAAACTGAAGATGCCGAAACATTGCGTCGGCGGCATCTGCTTGCAAATGGTCGGATTACCGACGGGCGGATTATCGATACCCTCGTAAACGAGAGCGGTCAGGAAATAGCGTTTTACGTATATACGCTCAATGGCGTCGACTTTGAGTCCTCAGAACTGCTGACCGAAGAGCAGCGGCGCAATCCATTAAAATACGCGCCTGGTGCAAAAATAGGCGTTCGTTACGACCCGAAGAATCAGGGGAATTCCATGCTAGAATGATTCGTTCCGAATGTGCGTTATCTGCAGTAGGCAAAATGCGTTTCTCCACTTATGTTCCGAAAAATCCTTATTGCCAACCGTGGCGAAATTGCCTGTCGAGTAATTCGTGCTTGCCGCGAAATGAACATTGCGACTGTGGCCGTGTATTCGGACGCCGACCGAAACGCTCTCCACGTGCGGATGGCTGATGAAGC
>PSMA01000049.1:0-2664 GCA_040289905.1 Blastocatellia bacterium | reverse complement strand
GGGCCGCCGGCATCGAGCGAAAGTTACCTGAAAATCGAAGCAATCATCGATGCTGCGATTCGCTCTGGAGCGGAGGCGATTCACCCGGGCTACGGATTCCTTTCCGAAAACGCCGAATTTGTTGCCGCGGTAGAGGCAGCCCGACTTGTCTTCATTGGCCCGCCGGTCGCGGCAATGAAAGCGATGGGCGGTAAGATCTCTGCTCGAAAAATTGCGGTTGCAGCTGGAGTACCGGTCGTTCCTGGCACGGTAGAGCCTGCTCGCGATTTCGCCGATGCAGAGTCGGCCGCGGAGGAATTTGGCTACCCAGTAATGCTAAAGGCATCAGCCGGCGGCGGCGGAAAAGGAATGCGGCTCGTAAACGACCCCGGAGAATTGAAATCCGCTTATGAGACCGCGCGGACAGAAGCTATGGCTGCATTTGGAGATGACGCCATTTATTTGGAGAAGGCGATACAAAAACCGCGGCATATCGAGATACAGGTTTTTTCGGACAAATTCGGCAATCACGTGCACCTAGGCGAACGCGAATGCTCGATTCAGCGGCGGCATCAAAAGGTGATCGAAGAAGCGCCCTCGCCGATAAATTCGGAGAAATTGCGAGCTGAGATGGGACGATGTGCTGTCGAAATCGCTCGTGCGGTCAATTACGTCGGAGCTGGGACGGTCGAATTTCTTGTTTCCGGATTTGACCATTCGTTTTATTTTTTGGAAATGAACACGCGGTTACAGGTTGAACATCCGGTGACCGAGCTGGTGACGGGTATTGACCTTGTCCGCGAGCAAATCCGGGTTGCAGCCGGGCTGCCGCTCTCGTTTACGGCCGAAGATGTCGTGATTCGCGGACATGCAATCGAATGCCGAATTTATGCGGAGGATCCGGAGAATGGCTTTATGCCGTCGCCGGGAAAAATTTCGCGGCTTCGTATTCCGCAGGGGCCGGGTGTTCGCGATGACGGTGGCGTGTATACGGGATCGGAGGTTTCAATTCATTACGATCCGATGATTTCAAAGTTTGCCGTTCTCGGTCGAAATCGAGCGGAGGCAATAGAGCGAATGCGTCGAGCTCTGACGGAATACGAAATAGATGGCATTAAGACAACGTTGCCATTTTTTCGCCAGGTAATGGACGATGAGATCTTCGTTTCTGGCGACCTGGATACAGGATTTATCGAAGGATTTATGGCACGCCGCTCGGCCGCGTCCGTAGATCAGGTTGAGAGCGATCTGGCGATTATAGTTGCGGCCGTTTCCCATTTACGCGGCCGCAACGTTGCCGGACAACCTTCACCAGAACCAAAAAGCCGTTGGGACGCCGCTGGCCGACTTGAGGCTCAAAGGCGCCGCATAGAGTAAAAAACGGGTGGAATGACCTGCCTGCTTGCGACAATGCTTGAATCCAAAGCAAGCTAGAACTCGTCTGCCTGAAAGTTCATATCCGTAATAGTTCCGCTTAGGGTAAACGACCGGGAATTGTTCAGAAAAAAGTATTTACTATGGAGGACCGTGATAATGTAATCTTCGCCCGTCGTAAGTCGGTCAAACCGGTAAAATCCGAACGTATTGCTTCTGGCAATTTGTGGCGGATTGTCGTGCATATCAAAAATGAGTATAACGGCTCCGCGTATTCCGCGGCTATATGGGTCTGAAATTCGGCCAGAAATTGACGCAACCGAATCCAGGTCCAATTTTGTTGGGCCAAGTTCGCCGGTTTTTAAGAATAGATCTTGTCTAGCAAATGGTGACTCGAAGGCCCGGTTACGATGCTCCTGGCTGAATACAGTAGCCGTTGACAAAAGAAGCAGAAACGAGCAAAACGAAGGCAGCGTGCATCCTAATAATCTAATTTGTGCGGGCATCTGACACTCTTCCTTTTCGTAAACGGGAGCGGGATCAAGAAAAAGCAAAACGTGAGGGCGAAAACTGCAAATCGCCTGAAATTTCCGAAAAACGCGATCGAAATTTAGCGAAACTATAGTAACCAGTATGTTTAACTGTAGTTTCCGGTAATGAAAAATGTGTTTTTGCTGATTGCAGATAATCATCACGAATAAGCGGCGGAGCTCCGCCAACGTAAATCTAGCAGCGAAAAAATTTTTGACCGCAACTCGGGTCGGGGCTGTTTGTTTGTGGCGAAGCGTTTCGGTATTCGTGCGATGGATTTCCCATCAGATTCACAGTACGTTGCAGGCAGCCGGCCGCTTCCAACGTGTTTTGAATCAGACGCAATGCAGCTCTGCCGAAAGGCTTTCGAAAAAATTCGCAAGAAATGTGAAGCACAGAAGCTAAAGGCGAAAAACTGCCGCCCGAGCTTGATTTTTAAGCGTTTCTACTGCGATAAAAAAATCGAGTAATTGACGCGGCCTGTTAACTCGTCAGAAAGCCACGCGTCGAAGTGTTCGACCGTAGGACGGGCTCAGTGGTATTCCTTGTCAATCGTCTCGATTGTTCAACTCCTCTTTCTTTTTCAAATTTTAAGTTTTATCAAGTCTGCTTCCAGCGTTTTGCGATTTGCCAATGAGAAAAGGCCGCCAAAAAGGGCGACCTTTGCTGGATTCCAGATTTATCGTCCCCTTTTACGGGCTTGCGAGAAAATCAACTCCGGCTAAGTCTTTCGTGAGAGTAAACGACCGTGAGTCCCCGTTGATACCGAGACGCGCGCTT
>PSMA01000048.1:0-11924 GCA_040289905.1 Blastocatellia bacterium | reverse complement strand
TGTAAGCATTCCATAGAATGGTACGAGGGAAAAGAGGAGATTTCGGTCGCTGGTAAGGTTTACGAGGAGGCCGAGGATGCAGCGAAGTAGGTTAAGTGAGAGGCAGGTTTTAGGGATATTGAAAGCGGATGAGACCTCGGCGGATGGTGGCAGAAGTTTGCCGAGAGAACGGGATCTCGGAATCGACATATTTCAACTGGAAGTCGAAGTCTGGAGGGATGACGGCGGCGGCGGCGGAGGCGCAAATACCACGCCGACGGGCCCAACGCCGACTTCACCGGGCGATCCGCCACCAAACGACAAAAAGAAGAAAGAATACGATAAATGCATGAAAGAAGAGAGGCGGAAATGTTATGAGCAAGGGCGAGCCTATTTCGATGACAACTTTTACAGCGCAGTGCTATTCGGCACAACGGTGGGCGTCGGCGTACGGACCCTTCATGCCGCGGGCGAATCCGCAGGTTTGTGGGCAGCGTTTAAAGGCGCTGTTGGACAGGTGATTAGAAAGGCAGGGCCCTACGTAGCAGTAGCCACTTCTCTTTTGGCAGTCCGGTCTCTAGCCAAAGCGGGGCAAGCCATTGAGGATGCGTGCATGACGGATAAAGATGAGCTCTGCCGTAGAAGAAGCGGGTTATTGTAGGTTGCCAACGTATGGAGGCGACTCAGTGAAAGAATCAAAAAAAATCACTTGGGCCAGACAGGTGGCCGCCTTCAGCGCTGTCGTCCTGTTTGTCACAACTTGTATCTCGGTTGGTGCCCTTTTGCGAGATCACAGCCTCGAAGCAATTATCTCAAGGCTTTCGAGCATCGACCTAATTGTATCTATTTTTTTGGTAAGCATTTCCGTCATTTTCTGGGGTCTGCTTAGACATCAGATTTTTTGGTTAGTGGTTACGTTTGCTGCTTCGCTCATCTGGCAGGAAGTAGGATTCCCTTTGATTTTGCTGACACCTTTTGACCAATTTTCATGGATTCCTGCGTTGGTTACACTTGGGATGGAAATTTTGTTCTGGGTTCTAGAGACCCTTGAAGCCAAATATATCGGAGCCTCAGAAGATGAGGATATGATCTCGCTTGATCTTAATAAAGATCGGCAATAGCGGCTATTTCATTCTTGCTTTCTTCTTGAGGCGATTTTCAGGGGCCAGGTCAAAGTGACTACACGGCTTTCGGCGGAACAATTCCAGCGGGCGTCGGGCTGCGGGGGGCCGTGCTTTCTGAACTTGAGCTTGACGCCGGTGCTCGCTTCCGCCGGCGCGAAAGCGGATAAGGTATCGGAAACGGCCTAGAACGAAAACCAGTTCGATTCGAGCTCTATTCGTTAGCGCGATTGCAATATCCACGGCCTCATCTAGGACGTTGAGCTTCAGCCATCCGAAAAAAGCCAGTATCGTATGTTTAAGTAGTAAAAGTGTTTTTTGTTAGAATTCGTTCGAGAGTTGAACTAACACAGGTGCGAAAGGGCGAAGTTTTTTTTGGAGCTGTCATTAAGACCTTTAAGGATCTGAATCTGGCTTCCGGTGGCAGCAAACCAGCGGTTCGCCGGCCCTCCCTTTGGAAGAAAATGAAATTGGATAGAAAAAATGTTTCGCTAACTTTCATTTACATAATACTGTTGCTGTTGGCGCAACCGATAAACGCTCAATCGCAAAGTTCAAGCGTTGATTCTAAAGATGAAACCGGATTGACCGAATTAATGGCGGCTGCTTTCGACGGTGATCATAAATCAATAAAAACACTCCTATTAAAAAAAGCGAATCTAGAAGTTAAAGACAACTTTGGCTGGACCGCACTTATGTATGCGATTGCTTCCCAGGATGTGGCAAGTGTCGAAGCTTTATTGGAAGGTTCGGCAGACGTTAATGCCGCCGATTATCGCGGAAACACACCGTTAATGCTAGCGGCGTTAGGACGCAAAGTTAAAATAGTCCAATTGTTGCTGTCGAAAGGTGCGAATGTCAATGCGAAGAATAAGAAAGGAGCAACCGCTCTATCCTATGCGGAGGGCAAGGGCAATTCCAAAATAGCAAAAGTATTGCAGATGGCAGGCGGTACAGGCATCGAACTTGATAAATCCGACATTCCCGAAAAAATAGCACCGGTTGACCAAGTGCCAAAATCATTGCCAAGTCCAAGGAATGTAAAAGGTAGTGCACCTCGCTATACGGAGGAGGCCATAAAAAATAATGTGTCCGGCAAAGTACGCTTGAGAGTCTTGGTTGGAATCGACGGCAATGTCAAAAGAGTTAAAGTCATAAGCGGATTGCCTTATGGGCTAACCGAACGAGCTATACTTGTGACATCAACACTTAGATTTACACCAGCAAAATTGGATGGCCGCCCCGTGGAGTGTTGGGCAACAATCGAATTTACTTTTGAGCTACAGCGACTTTATTATGAATAGCGTCGGATATGAAGATTCATTCAACCTAAAGCTATAGACGCCTAAAGCGATAGGAGGGTGTTGGATAGGAGCTTGGCCGTCTAGACTTCACCTCCCGATTTCTCGATTTCGACCTGCTTACATTCACCCTGAGCACAGCTATCGCTTAAACGTATATGGCGACGGCAAGACCGCTCAGTTAACGCGTCTTCCCAACCGTAACAGATATTCGCGATGAACGACACAACGTTTCTTCTTCCGTTGTGCTTCTTTGCCCATCGCGGAAGTCAAGTGTTCTTAGACAAAAAGGTCCCGTTTTTCTTCTTTGAAATTTGGTTAGTAATAGTGGGCTGTGGGCGCGGTGGGAAAGCCCGCTTTTGGGCTTTTCGATATTTTCACAGTCGGTGTTTTGCAGCGACGGGCATTCTTCGAATGTCGGGATCGAGGTCCCGAGCGTCGAGTGGTGCCTGACTCGGTTGTAATAGCAATTGATGTAATAGAACGCTTCGCCCGGGCTTTTATCGCCCTCGCCCGCAGATCAATGCCGCGTTTTTTAGATCTCTACCTCCATCCGCAGCTCCCGAATCTTGTTTCTCATCTCGATTTTGTCCTTATCTAACTCGCCGTCCTGCGTCTGAACCAAATCCTGCTTCTACAGGTAAAGCGTCTGCTTGTTCACTCCCGTCTCCCGCACCAACGCCGTCATCGTCTCCCCCGCTAGGAATCTCTTGATCACCCCTCTCGTGAACTCTTCGTCGTATCTCTCCCCAATCCCTCCACGATAAACTGACTTTCTTGTGTCGCTTTATTAGACCCTACCCGTTTTGTTGGGCAGCAGTCGTGAAGGGCAGTGATGGATCAGGATGCGGACGCCTTGGGGTTAAGGAAAGGATTGTGCTTTCTTTCGTAGCCGACGGTTGTGTCCGGACCGTGTCCACATTTGACGACAAAGTCGTCTTCGAGCGAGAGGATTTTGTCGCGAATCGAAGAAATAAGTTGCGGAAAACTTCCGCCCGGCAGATCCGTTCTGCCGATTGTGCCGTTGAATAGGCAATCGCCTGTGAATACTACTCGTCTGTGCTCCTCCGTCAAAACGATATGTCCCGGGGTATGTCCCGGGCAATGAGAAACTCTCAGGCGGAGATTGCCGACCGGTAAGATGTCCTTATCGTTTACGAAGCGCGAAATTGCCGGCGGATCGTCGTAATCGAGGTGAAGAGCCTTCAACTGGTGCGGAGCAAATCCAATCATAAGTGGCTGCTGCGGCAACATTCGGTAAAGCGGGAGATCTGCCTCGTGGATTAGTATTTCAGCTTCCGGAAACAGCTTTTTGAGATATGCCGTGCCGCCGATGTGGTCCAAATGTCCGTGCGTAAGGCAAATGGCACGCAGGACTAAATCATTCGAACCGATAAAATCGGCGGTTTCCGGCGATTCCTCGCCTGGGTCGATACAAATTGCCTCACCGGTATCTTCACAAGCAACGATTCGAGTATTTTGGTAAAACGGCGTTTGGACGAGAGTTTCTACGATCATTTATCCAACATGATATCAATATAACGGTCAACGTCGAAGGCTTCGGCCATTCGCCCTGAAACGATTGAATTTATCGCCTCGCGGTAGGTGGCTGCATCCGGCCTGGTCGGAAAACACGGTGTCTCGAGCTCGGAAAGGCTCAAGTATGACGAAAGGCAACCAAGCAGCATCCAGAGCAGTATTTCATCGTCACTGCCAAACGGATTGTGCCGGATGATGATCTGTCGGTCTTCGCGAATTCCACTGCAAATACGATGAAACTCTGCCTCTGAAATCAAAGTTTTCGAAAAATCTGCCATATCAAGATTTTAGCCGAATGGGCGTCTGATGTGGACTGATTTCGAACATCATTGTCCCCGCCTGTATTGATTCGATGCGCATTGAATCGTTTCGCACAAATGAGGCCAGATTGGCAAATATTGCAAAAAATGTGAGAGCAGTTTTTTTGAATCTTGGCACGCATCTTGCCGTTACACTCAATGTTTGGAAGGTGCGAGAATATTCTCAAGCGGAAGGACAACTGATCGAGCCGGTCACATTTTTGTGTCCGGAGTCGCGGGAGACGATAACAAGTTTGGGGAAAAGGCCGAGGCCGCTTGGGGGAAATCTTCGAGCGTGGGCACGAAGACTAGGTCTTGACCTTTTTCCCAATCTCCTGAAAGTTCTAAAAGGCTCCTTGAAAATCGTCGTGGGAAACGCTTCTTTCTTATGGGTGAAAGCATAATGGGTGAACTTTAATTCCAATCTCACTTTCCTTCCCTTACGCTTTCTTACGACGATTTTCAGGAAGAAATGTGGCCGAGGCTTGCGAGTAAAAACGCGGCATTGGCCACTTTTATTTTGAAATTTCTTCTTCGTACATAACGTAATTCGACTCCTGCATTCCTAGCTTTTCGTAAACGCACCGTGCCCGCCGGTTTTCCCTTTCGACGTAAAGCCGAAAGCCGCAAACGTTCGCCTCGGCTGCGGCCAGCGTTTTGACGAATTGATACATTTTGGAGTACAGGCCGCGTCCACGGTATTCAGGGCGAACGTAAACGCTCTGAATCCACCAAAACCAACTATTTCGCCAATCGCTCCATTCGCGGGTTACCAAAAGGCAACCCGCAAGCGTCGCATCGAACTCAGCAACGATGTAAAATCCTTTGTTCGGGTCATCGAAAACAGCCGTCACGCCGGAAAGCAGCCGCTCGGCTGAAAGGTTTTTCCCCTCGGTTTCGAGCGCCATCGCCTGATTAAATTCGGCAATCGTTGCAATATCGATGGTTTGGGCTTTTCTTAGAATCATTTTACATTCTTGACTATGTTGTGGCCGGCGTCTAAGCTGAAATGTTTTGCCGCATGTTGGGATTGGACCTATATTCGTTTATCAACGCGGCGAGCCGGCGATATCATATGAGATTGAGGATAATTTACCACGGAAACTGCTTTGACGGCGTATCGTCTGCCGCAATATTTTCAAAGTTCTACCTTGCAAAAATTCATCCAGATGCAGAAATCGCGTATTCGCCGGCGATGCACCGTGCCGGCAACGAATTCGACCGAAACCTGCTGGACGGCGACGAAAACGCAATTGTCGATTTTAAATACTGTTCGGATGAGCGTTTGACGTGGTGGTTTGACCATCATCAATCAGCGTTTCTTTCACCGGAGGACGAAGCGCACTATCGCGCGGACAAAAGCGGACGCAAGTTTCTAGATGTTGAGAGTAAGTCCTGCGCGGAATTCATAGCTCGCGTTGGCAAAGAGCAATTTGGCTTCGAAGATAAATTTTTGGCTGAGCTAACTGAATGGGCTCACATCATCGACGGCGCTCTTTACGAATCGCCGGCACAATGCGTCGAGCTGCGCTCGCCTGCCTTAAAGTTAATGCAGCTTATCGAAGGCGAGAAAGATCCGCTTTTTTGCGAAAAGATTATTCGGCTTCTGATGAAAAAAAGCCTTGGCGAGATAATCGGCTTGCCGGAAATTGCGGCCAAACTCGATCCAGTCATTGCCGAGCATTGGCGGACGGCTGAAATCATTAAATCTCTTTCCCGCAGCGAACGCGGTGTCGTCAGTTTTGACCTTATCGGAACAGGTATCGAGGGCTACAACAAATTCATTCCCTACTATTATCATCCGGAGGCGACTTATGTCGTCAGCCTTACGCAAAGCAGCTTTCGGGTCAAAATCTCCGTTGGGTCGAATCCTTGGGCGCCGCGGCCGCGGAGGCACAATATTGCCGAATTATGCGAGCGTTATGGCGGAGGCGGCCACGCGGTAGTAGGAGCGGTTTCTTTGCGGCCAGACGAGGTCGAGCGCGGCCGCGTCATTATGCGGGAAATCATCTCCGAGCTTGAGTTCGAAGATTAAATGACAAAAAGCCTCGACAGATTCGCGAGGTCCGCTGCGGAGGCTTTTGTTACCTAAAACAGGAATTAACCTTTTGTAAACACCAATGTCGTGGTCAACTGGCCACGCGGAGATGAGGTTTCCCGTTCGATCGTAAGTATTTTGCCATCGGCGGAAAGCTTCCACGTTTCATTTGTTGTCATCGATATTTCGCCCATTGGCCCGTTGAATGTCCGAGTAGAGGAGATTTTCAGTATTCCGTCGGCGCCGAGTTTTGCTTTAATGGCAACCGGCATTTTACCCATCGGGCCTTCCATTTCGGTTTTTGTTTCCTTGCCGTCGAGCGAGTAAACGGTTGTGCCGTCTCCGCCGATCCCGCGGCCACCTCCCATCGTGTCATTCGGTGGCAGCCGCTTGGTTGAAGTCGTCACGGAGAGTTCCTTGTCGGTTTGCGAAACCGTAAGGGTCATCGACTCGATCCGCATCCGCTGGTCAAGTTTGGAATTTGCTACGTCCAGATTCCACTTTCCAGAAAAATCCGGTTTATATTGGGCTTGTACAGACAAAGCCGCAAGAGCGACAAAAACGAAAAGATATGCGAGTTTTTTCATTTTCAATACCTTCCTAGATCGCAAGATAAATTATTCCGCGGTGTTAGACGCACGGCGCTTACTCATGGTTTTGTGCGGAACGTAAAGAATTGTAAAAATTCACTATCCAGAACTTGCGGCGTTTAAGTCACTCGGCTCGCTCCGCTGATGGAGGTTGCTATGTCTGTAACTATAAAGGAAGTACAAGCTGAGGCCAACAACCAGCCAAATACCGAAGCGTATCCAATTAGTGATCCCCAATTCCGTCATAAGATAAGTGCAGCACATTACGCCAAGCACAGGGATCAGCGAGAGCCGCTTGATGAAACAGAGTGCGGCCATCAGCGCGGAAAATGCCATAAATACGAAATAGGGAAATTTATGGTAAAAGGCCGCTTGCTCAGTCGAAGTAAAGTCCGTAAAAAACGCCACCATCTGCTCTCGGTTGAAATAAAAAAGAGCGACGAAGATGACAACGAAGATTGCCGGCCCGATGTACCTTGAGCTTATGTAGGGCACAAAGCGTTTCTGCCCGGCAAATTCTTTGTCTTTGACTAAGACTCCCGCGCAGACGATCGTAAATGCGAACAACGTCCCGATTACGGATAAATCGGTTACTTCGGATAAATTCATAAACAAAGCAGGGACGGCAACCATTACACCAGTCAAAAGCGTTGAGAACCAGGGCGTCCGAAACCGCGGATGAATCGAGGAAAAGATTTTCGGAAGGAGGCCGTCGCGGCTCATTGCCATCCATAGACGCGGCTGGCCAAGCTGGAAAACGAGCAAGACGGTCGCGATTGCAACAATTGCGCTTACGGCAACAATGCCGGAGATCCATGGGATATTTACGCCCTCCGGGCCAAAGACAAAAGCGAGCGGATCGCCGACGGCTAGCTTCGTGTACGAAACCATTCCGGTCAAAACAAGAGCGAGAGCAACATAAAGCACCGTGCATATCAGCAGGGAATAAATCATTCCCCTTGGCAACATCTTATACGGGTCCTTTGTTTCCTCCGCTGTCGTTGACAATGCGTCAAATCCGATATAGGCAAAAAATACCGCTGCAACGCCGCTCATTACTCCGCTGAAGCCATTCGGCATAAACGGGCTCCAGTTTTTTGTATCAACGTAAAATGCGCCGACGATTATGACAAGCAGAATAATAGCGAGCTTGATCGCAACCATTATGTTCGAGGCCATTTTTGATTCACGGATTCCGACATAAACCAAAGCGGTGATGAAAAGTACGATTGCAAGCGCAGGCAAATCAGCAACGATAGGAATACCAAGCAAGTGCGGTGCATTGGCCCAGGCCATATAGGCTTCGATTTGTCCGCAAGTTATCGCGGCTTTGGCGGCGTCGCAGCCGGCCTGAAGTGCCTCTAATGTGGTTCCGTTGTTGATTGCCGCTTGGACCGCGTCATAACCTAGATGAGCGGTGCGAAAATCCATTGTGAAATTTAGAGGAATATTGATTCCGTTCGTTGCCAGCAATCCGGTAAAGTAATCGCTCCACGAGATTGCAACCGCGATATTTCCGATGGCATATTCGACCAGAAGATCCCAGCCGATTATCCAGGCCGGCAATTCACCGAAGCTTGCATAAGCATAAGTATAAGCTGAGCCCGCGATCGGCACTTTGGACGCAAATTCCGCATAACAAAGCGCAGCGAATCCGCAGGCAATTGCGGCGAAAACGAACAGTAAAATCACCGCCGGGCCGCCGCGATTAGCGGCGTTTCCGATCATTGCGAAGATGCCGGCGCCGACGATCGCCGCGATTCCGAGCATCGTTAGGTCAAACGTACCGAGACTTCGTCTAAGCCCGACGTGACCGTCCAGGTGGCCATCCGAGAGCCCAGCGGCCGCATCGGCCTGAATTTGCGCGATAGACTTCTTTCGAAAGAGTGATTTACTCAAAATATCCATAAAGCGGAGTTTGGCACGTGTTTGCCGGGGAGATTTCGCCAGCCGTTCCGGCAGGAAATTGTTAACTTGCGAATTTTGAACGAAATTTATTCAATTTGCAATGGAAAGCGCATCGAATTCGGTATTTTTCCATAGAAACCCAAAAGCCGAGCAACAGTGGGATGGCTAGCAGGCGTTGTCTCAGCGTTATAAGCTGCTGGTTTGAAGTCTTTCGGTGTGCGATTCGAAACTATGAAACGCGAGCCCATTCATAAGAATTTGAGCACTGCATTCGTCGATTTGCTATCGCTTATCAGGTATCTCGGGCGATCTGCAGTTTTCCGGCATCGTTTTTCTTGAGCTCAGCAGTTACGCGGCTGAAATCCTTTTTACCGGCGGGGGAAGAATTTTTGCTCGTGAATATGATCATCTAATCGGCCGGATTGCGCAGGGCAATGCCGCATTGATCCGTATTTTGCTCCGGAGCCGGGAGAAAATCGGCCGCATCGACATCGTCCGGCTCTCATCAGCGGAAATTGGAAAATACATCCAGAAACCTTTCATCGACGATAGAATTTCGGACGAAGCCAGGAAGGCGACCAGAATCTCTACTTCTTTAACAGTGCTGCAAACGAGTCTAAGCCTTTCGTAGGCCGAAGGCCTTTGAGCTTGATCGAAAAAAAATCGCTAGTTTCTGTCGGCCTAGTTTCTGTTGGCTTCGAAACTAAGACGCGTCTCTTTGATTTTCAACTTTCAGTGCATTGATTTAAGATCAATTTTATGGACTGGAAAATTTTCGGGACGGCATTTCTCACGCTTTTTCTCGCCGAATTAGGTGACAAGACACAACTAGCCGTAATAACGATGACAGCGAAAACCGATTCCAAGGTAGCCGTCTTCCTTGGAGCGAGCCTAGCGCTCGTTATTGTTTCGCTACTCGGCGTACTCGTTGGCGGAATATTGAGCCAGTATGTTCCAACTGAATGGCTGCAGAGGATTGTTGCCGCTGCATTTATTTTCATTGGAGTGCTGATGCTTTTCGGCAAACTTTAATTGGCGGCTCGCCCCCGGGCGCTTTTTAATCGCGAGGCAAATTTCTGCCGAAACTTTGCCACTTTTGGTGCAACCACAGCCGCGCAATACGGTTGATTCGGATTATTTGCAAAATATTCCTGATGATAGTCTTCGGCCCGCCAAAACTTGTCGGCTGGAGTAATTTCCGTTACTATCGGGTGCTCGTACAATCCGGCAGCTGCGATTTCGTCGCGGACTTCGTTTGCGATCTTTTCCTGCTCGTTGTTATGGTAGAAAATCGCGGAGCGGTATTGAGTACCGACGTCGGCGCCTTGACGGTTTAGCGTTGTCGGGTCGTGAACCGTAAAAAAGATGCGTAGTAGATCGGCATACGAAATTATCTCAGGATTGAACCGGATCTGGACGGCTTCGGCATGCCCGGTTTGCCCCGTGCAAACCTCCTGATAAGTCGGGCTTGCCTTGTGCCCGCCGGTGTAGCCCGAAGTGACGTCTTCTACACCGTCAAGATCATTAAAGACAGCCTCTATACACCAAAAACAGCCGCCGGCCAGAGTTGCAGTTTCAAGATTGATGTCGCTCATATCGTTTTTATGAAATCCTCGGAACAATTTTAGGACTTAATGAAGAAAAAAGCGATGCGGTTGATCCATGGTGAAGAAGTCTTTGGCGTCAGCGTTGACGCACAGACGCGGTGCGCGCATTGGAATAGCCCGGTGGACGTGATTGCTCTGCGGTTTTTTTGCTGCCGCCGGTGGTATCCATGCTATCAGTGCCATTTAGAAGTAGCGGATCACCGAGCTATTCCGGTGCCCGTGGCCTTACGCGATGAGCCAGAGGCAGTTTTATGCGGCGTCTGCGGACACAAGATGAGCGTAAACGAATATTTCGGCTGCGGTGCTCAGTGCCCAACCTGCAAAGCGAAATTCAACCCCGGCTGCGCAAATCACTATCACCTTTATTTCGAATAAGACCCTTATTTGTCAGCGGCCAAACTGTAATGTACGACCTATAACCTCAAAAAGAAATTCAAGAGTTTCGGCGCTTCGCCGAGCTTCGGCAACGGTCTCGCCCCAGGTATAAAATCCGTGTCGCCGCAAAAATATTCCATGAATCGCTGGATTCTCACGGATTACGTTTTCGATTACGTGCGCGAGCGCAACATAATCCTGGGAGATATTTACGACCGGAACGCGTTCGAGGTGTTCGTGAGTGCTGACGCCGTGAAGACCTTTGAGCACCTCGTAGCCATGGATTTCGATTGCTCCTTGCTGATAAAAATGGTCAGCAACTATCAATCCCCAAACCGAATTCGTATGCAAAATTACCCGAGCCCTTGGCATAAAGCGATAAATCGCTAGGTGCAGCAGAGTCTCGCCCGAAGGTCTCCCGAAACCCTGCAATATCTCGGCGTCATCATCGAGCTCAAGAAAGTTTGTTTCGTCGAGATTCCCTTTTTCAATCCCGCTCGCAGTAACGGAAATCCGGAGCGGCTTTCGGGCAAGTAAAATCGAGAAATTGCCGCTCGTCCCGATTACCCAGCCGCGACGATAAAATTCGCGCCCGGCTTCGATCAATTCGGTAATTGGTTGCTCCGTCGAACTCATAAATACAAAAACACTTGAATCGCTCGGCTCTTCGCGCTGACCTGAAACTAAAGCGACCAAAAACGGCGCGTAGGCAATCGTTAGATTACCAAATCCTGCGTTGCTTTCGCATTGCTGGCAACGTTGCGGGTCCGCAAAGAGCAAGCGCCGGTTGGCAGAGCCTAAGCTGGGCGGAATAGCAAGAGTCGGTCCGGAAAAGCCTGAGCAAATAAATCGCTACGAAACTCTAACTCGAGATCGAACGCTGGAAAGCCGGTCAGCGTTTCCTTGCGAAAAAACAAACCTCGCGGTTCGGAACTCGTCTTCGGAGAACAAGGTTTCTCGCCGGGCGTCACCGATTCTTGCCGATTAAGCGGTAAACCGGTATATTTATCGCAACTGCAAGCGGCACGACCGAGCCGAATCCCTGCAGCCCTTTCATTCGATATCAAACTTGCTGATGCCCCGTAAGACTCAAGAATCACCCAGAGGCAAAATCGCCACAGCCGCCAACATCGGCTACGAAGCCCAGCTCTGGCAGATGGCCGACGC
>PSMA01000001.1:0-195603 GCA_040289905.1 Blastocatellia bacterium | reverse complement strand
ATTATGAATTTAACGAGCGACGTTCTTATGAAAGTAGCTGTTTCGCCTCACGTCCATTGAATTGTTGGACGGTTCGTTATTTTGGGACACTTTCGGTTTCACCTAAGTTTTTCGCCACACAACTTGTGTAGGAATCTAAAAACCTTTCTCGAAGTGTTGACCATTCTTCAATCGTTTTGTAAATGTTTCCGTTAGAGTTCTTTGGCGCGTTGATAAAGTAAATTGTTGTTATCATTTTATTGGTATCGTCAAATATCAAGGACGTTCCCAGTTGATTGCCGATTAACTCCGAACGGTAAATCGAATATGTCGAGAAACCGTTAAAAGTTTTTTCCTCCGGCTTCGAGGAACTCATAAACTTTCCTGTGTTGTTGTAATACTGAAGATTCTCAAGCGCGACTTTTTTGTCCGTTTCATACTGCTTCGGGTCTGACCTGTCGGGACGCAAATTGGCGAAACGCGTTTTGTCTTTGAAAGTAACCAAGACATCATAACTGTCGGTGCGCGAAATTCCTTTAACGCCGTCAGCAGTTTCTCGCGCCAAAGTGTGATTAGTATTTTTATCTACTCGACGCACGCCGAGAACTACGAATTCAGTTTCGCTTGTCGGGCAAACCGTGTAAGTTTTGAGCATTTTTTCAATCTGCTCGCGCTCCTTTTTCTTGATTTCCTTCTGCACACGTTTTTCATCTTTGGAGAGATTTTCCTTTTGCGCGTAAATCGGCAAGGCGAAAGTAAAAACACAAATTAACAAAAAAAGATATTTCATAATTTATTCCTTCAAATACTAAACTCTGCCGAAACAAGATAAACCGTCCAACATGAATTATAACGCAAACCGAGATTGGTCTATAGAAAAACTTCACGTCGCTTGACGTTGGTTGCATATCCGAGCTTTACCGCCGCATCATAGCGAATATTCCAGACACAGCGTTGACTGTCCCATTTGCCACCCGCCGCACGCAGGCGTTGTTGTACGGGGCGCTCGACAAACCCGATGCGCAACCACACGATTTCGTCTTTCGCAAATCGCTCTGCGGGCGGCCACCACTCTGTTTCGGCCACAACCAGTTCAATGGTTTTGATGCGCTTACGCAGCTGTGCGTCATACCGATACCGTACGCACACTAATTGCTCACCATACTGTTCCAAGAATTGTTTTGTGCCGGGCTGACCGGGCTTCATCTTGCGTAGCATAGGCTCTTTGCCGAGAAAGAACTATACGCATTAACCAGAGTGGCTTTACTGTTGGGCGGTGGGGAGTATAATGCCGCTCAGAAGACGAATATAAGAGTTCATAAACCAGATATCGAGAAAAAACCGGAGAAGCTTTTATGACGTCCAGCCCCAAACCGTCAAAGCCAAAGCTCATGGATCAGGTACGCGCCATCATCCGTTTGAGCGGCATGAGCTATCGCACTGAATAAACCTACTGCGATTGGATCAAACGCTTCATTCTCTTTCACGACAGGCGCCAGCCCAAAGACATGGGCGTGGAGGGAATCCGCGCCTATCTCACGCATCTCGTCGTTGCACGCAATGTCGCGCCCAGCACGCAAAATCAAGCTTTGCATGCGCTGTTGTTTCTCTACAAACAGGTCTTGGACATTGAACTGCCCTTCATCGGGTCATTACCCGTCGCCAAGAAACAACCGCGTTTGCCCGTCGTCTTCACCCGCGAGGAGGTTCAAGCAATTCTCGCGCATCTGAGCGGCGAGAAATGGTTGATGGCAAGTTTGCTGTATGGCGCGGGATTGCGCCTGACGGAATGCCTGCGATTGCGGGTGAAGGACGTGGACTTCGACGGCAACATCATCACGGTGCGCGAAGGCAAGGGGGGCAAAGACCGCATCACGATGTTGCCGCAGCCGGTGAAAGCGCCATTAGGGGAACATCTCGTGCAGGTCAAGCAAGTGCATCAAGTGGATTTGGCAGAAGGCTGCGGCCTCGTCCAATTGCCGTTTGCGTTGGCGCGCAAATATCCGCACGCAGCAACCGAATGGAAATGGCAATACATCTTCCCCGCTCCGAAACGTTCGCGTGATCCACGCAGCGGCATCGAGCGCCGACATCATCTCGATGATTCCATCTTGCAAAAAGCCGTCAAGCAGGCAATGCGACAAGCGCGCGTCAACAAACACGGCAGTTGTCACATCCTGCGCCACAGCTTTGCGACGCATTTGCTCGAAACAGGCTACGACATTCGCACCGTGCAGGAACTGCTCGGACACACCGATGTGAAGACGACGATGATTTACACGCATGTGCTCAATCGCGGCGGGTTGGCCGATCGAAGCCCAAATATCGACTAGTAGTTTGCAGCGTGCTGCTCGCTGCGACCAATCAAGTCTGACTCGTGAATGCAAAGTTGTAATGCATTCGATGATTCTTTCCTGCCGCGCCCGCCTGACGTGGGCGCTATATCAACACTAGGAAACCCTAGCCACCAGCACAATTTTCCGTGAACTCGAACCCGATCAACTCGCAATGAAATCACTTACACTGGTTTTGCGGCAGAAGCTGGAAAACGTGCTAGACATAAGAAACTCCTTATGATAGCCTGATGGCACTTAGTTTGATCAAAAGGGTAGCAAGGAGATGTTGCGAACGTCGGGGGGCCGTTGCGTATTTGTCGTTGGGATCGTATCGTTGTTCGCAATTGTCGCAGCCGCGCAAACTGGTCGTGTATTTTCCGGGACCGTCGTGACACCGAAGTACGAAACGGTTCCAGGTGTGACGATTGCTGTAAAGACAGAGAATGGAATTTTCAATGCCACAACAGATTCCGAAGGAAAGTTTTCGATAACTGTGCCGGATGGCGATTTGCATGTTGTTTTTACGGGGAAAAATCTTGCAACGGTCGTCAGAGATTTCTCGCCATCGGAGAAAGTTAGTGGCCTTCAGATCAAGATCACGTACGTCGTCCCACCCATCGTTGAAACCGTCACTATAGTAGCCGACACGCTAACTCCGGACATCGAGTACCGCAATCAGTCCGTTTACGACAATACTCTTTTTGGTCGAGACGACCAGCTCATACAATCGATCAACGCAGGAATCAGCGCTGGCCAGCACGAAGGTGGGGGAAAGTCGATTGAAGTGCGTCGATTTGGATTCAATAACGATCACGGTGGTGTCGGAGGCGGGCTAAAGATCCTTGTTGACGATATACCGCAAAATGAGGGTACGCAGGCGCACGGGCAGGGTTATCTCGGAGCGTTAAAGTCGCTCTCGCCTGAGCTTGTCGACGGCGTAACGATTATCAATGGACCATTTTCAGCCGCGTATGGTGACTTCTCTGGGCTTGGGGTTGTCAGTATTCGGCAGAAAGAATCTCTACCTCAGGTTTTTACCGCTCGCATTCAGGGCGGATCGTTCAACACCATTAGGGGCTTCTTCGCATACTCACCGAAATGGAAAAATGCTGACTCGTTCATTGCATACGAGCCAAGCTATACAGACGGGCCCTTCAAAAATCCTCTTCGGTACCGGCGCGACAACGTTACCGCGAATTTCACATACAAGTTGTCGAAAGACCAAGCTTTTGGCATCAAGCTGAACGGCGGAAGGAATTTGTTTACATCATCAGGACAGATTCCTCTTGACCTGGTCGCACGAGGGGAACTCGACCGATTCGGTTTCATCGACCCAGAAAATGGCGGAAGGGTCCGGAACGGAAGAGTCGCGGCGTACTATCGAAAAGAATTTGCTAGCGGAGCAAATTTCAAGATCAACACTTTTCTAGCGCGTTCGCTGTTCGATCTTTTTTCCAACTTTACATTTTTTCTCTCGGATCCAATCTATGGCGACGAGATTCAGCAACACGATTCTCGACTTCAGCAAGGCGGTAATGTCCAGTTCCTTAAGCCATACAAATTCTTTGGTACGGCTTCTTTGGTTACGGCAGGAGCGAATCTTCACTTCAACCAAATTAACGTCGGCCTTTATCCAAGCATCGGACGCAATCCGATCCGAAAGTTTTTGCCTGGCAACCTAGGCAACGCTAATGTTTTATACACTTCCGCACATGCGAAAGTAAATAATTATGCGGGATACTTTCAAAACACGTTTAATTTCTTCGGAGGAAATGTCCGCGTCGATGCAGGGCTACGTTTTGATGTTTTCACGTTCGATGTGAGCGGCTTCGAGCTTGGCGAGACGCGAGAGGATCTCGTAGGAAGAGATTCAAACGGTAAAGTCCAGCCGAAACTTGCAATCGCATGGTCGCCATTCGGCAAGGTCCCAGTCTCCCTTTACGTTAATTACGGCCGCGGCATTTCGTCACAGGACGCTCGCGGCGTAGTTCGCAATCCCAACGCTCCCAAAATATCGACAACAGATTTTTATCAAGTTGGAACTTCATACAACGCAGACCGATCCGCTTTCGTCTTCAGCGGATTCTTTATTGATCGTTCGAGGGAACAAGTCTACATTCCGGACGATGGGAGTATAGAATTAGCCGGAGCGTCACGCTCCTACGGCCTGGAAGCTCGCACGACGATCAAGCTGGCACGTGGTTTAAGTTTCAATGGCGGACTAACGCAAGTTATTCGTGCCTTTTTTCCTGGCCAATTTACTGTAGACGGCCGACGTGTTGTCGTTGACAGAGCGCCGCATACAGTCGCCAACGCTGGATTTGTTCTTGCTGACCTCCGCGGGTTTAACGCCTCGCTCAATTGGCGGCATATATCGAACTACCGTCTCGACTCTGAAGATCCTGATATCCGTGCAAGTGGAAACGATGTGGTTGACCTTGCATTATCCAAACGCCTTAAACGTTGGGTCGATATTAACTTTGCCATCGACAATCTTTTGAACAAAAGGTATTTCGAGACACAGAATTTCTTCGAATCGAGAACGTGTTCGACATGCGACATCGTCTCCCGAATCCATGCGACTCCGGGCTATCCATTTACGGTCAGTATCGGATTAACCTTTCGGATCGGTATTAAGAATTAATAATTGCAAAGCCACAAAAAGAAAAAAGGCCGGCCGAGAATGTGTAGCCGGCCATTCATTTACGAAGCTATGCGCCAGCTCCGTGGCATTTCTTAAACTTCTTTCCCGATCCGCAGTAGCAGGGATCGTTGGGCTTCATCTTCGGAGTATCGCGGACGTATGGTGTGTGTCGGGCAGACTCGGCTCCCGCGGCCTCGGCGGTGGCCATCGCTCCGGTAAATGCCATTCCGGCGGCCTGTCGACGCGTTCGCTGAGCCGCGAGCCGTTCAAGCCGTTCGACTTCTTCCTGTTCGTCGCGAGTGACGATTTGAAGATGAAATAGAGCTTTGCACGTATTTGTATCGATTCTGTCCAACATATCCTGAAACATCTCAAAGGACTGCTTTTTGTATTCGACGAGTGGATCTTTTTGCCCGTATCCGACGAGCCCGATGCCCTGTTTCACTTGGTCGATGGAAAGCAGATGATCCTTCCATTGCGAATCGATTATATTGAGCATTATGTACCGCTCATATGCGCGCAATGATTCGGCACCGGCGAGCCGCTCCTTTTCTTCGTAATTCGCGATTGCTTTTTTCCAGATTGCCTCCTCGATTTCGTCCGGGCTCATTCGATTAAAATCTACGCCGCAATCGCGTGAAGGGTCGACCGCATAAATGCTTTCTATTTCGGCAGCGTAGGTGTCTACGTCCCATTTATCGGGCGACACTTCGCGATTCAGAAAACTAGCCGTCAGATCGTGTAACAAATCGCGTGCGACGCCGTTCTCGCCGAGCAGGTATTCGCGATGATTCTCCTCGAACATTAACTGACGTCGCAATCCGTAGATTGTTTCACGCTGCTTGTTCATTACATCGTCGTATTTAAGGACGTGCTTGCGAGTTTCGAAGTTACGTGCTTCGACGGCCTTCTGCGCTCGCTCGATTTGCTTTGAAACCGTTCGCGACTCTATGGCGACGCCCTTTTCCATTCCGAGCCACTGCATCATCGAGCGAACCTTATCTCCGGCGAAAATACGCATTAGGTCGTCCTCGAGAGACAAAATAAACCTCGATGAGCCCGGGTCGCCCTGTCGCCCGGCGCGTCCGCGGAGCTGATTATCAATGCGTCTGGATTCATGTCGCTCTGTGCCAAGTATGTGCAATCCGTCGAGCGCCGTTACCTCCTCGTGCTCTTTTTCAACTACTGCTTTCGCTTTCCTGAGAGCATCTTCGTACTGTTCGGGCGTCGCCTCGTCGGGATTTATTTCCTGTCGCTTCAAATATTCGCGCGCAAGAAATTCTGGATTACCTCCGAGCAAAATATCGGTGCCGCGTCCGGCCATATTGGTGGCGATCGTGACGGCTCCTTTGCGGCCGGCCTGAGCAATGATTTCCGCTTCACGCGCGTGGTATTTCGCGTTCAGAACGTTGTGAGGGATCCCGAGTTTTTTCAGACGCTCGGAGAGCAATTCCGAGTTTTCAACGGAAACCGTGCCGACGAGCACTGGCTGGCCTTTTTCGTGGAGTTGCTTGATTTCGTCCACAACGGCGTCCCATTTTTCCGGCAGCGTCCGATAGATTACGTCTGGGTGATCTTTCCGAATCATCGGGCGATGCGTCGGTATCACCACGACATCGATGTTGTACGTTGTTGCGAATTCCTCGGCTTCGGTTTCTGCGGTTCCGGTCATACCCGCGAGTTTTTCGTACATCCGGAAGTAATTTTGCAGAGTAATTGTAGCTAAGGTTTGATTTTCACGTTCAATTTTTACGCCTTCTTTTGCTTCGACCGCCTGGTGCAATCCGTCAGACCATCGGCGACCGTACATCAAACGTCCGGTGAAATCATCGACGATGATAACTTCGCCATCCTGGACGACGTAATGATGATCCCGTTTGTAAAGCGTATGCGCCTTTAGAGCTTGCTCGACGCAATGAAGCAATTCCATATTCGCTGGGTCGTAGAGATTCGATACGCCGAGTAGCTTTTCGGCTTTTGCAACGCCCTGTTCGGTCAATACGGCAGAATGGTTCTTTTCGTCGACTAAATAATCGCCGGTGGTGATTTTGGTTTCTTCGTCCTTGAAGCCTTTTTCGAGTCGTGGAATGACGTCGTTGGCAAGGTAATATTTATCGGTTGCATCGTCCGTAGCTCCGGAGATGATCAGCGGCGTCCGAGCTTCGTCAATTAGAATCGAATCGACTTCGTCAACGATAGCGTAATAGTGTTCACGTTGGACAAGCGAATCGACGTCGAATTTCATATTATCGCGGAGATAATCGAAACCGAATTCGTTATTTGTTCCGTACGTGATATCGCAAGCGTAAGCGGCTTTGCGTTGAACGTCGTCCATATCGTTCTGAATGCAGCCAACCGTTAGTCCGAGGAACGTATGGATCTTGCCCATCCACTCTGCATCACGCGAGGCGAGATAGTCATTAACGGTGACGACGTGGACGCCGCGGCCGAGCAATGCATTAAGATACGAAGGGAGCGTAGCTACCAAGGTTTTACCTTCACCGGTTCGCATTTCGGCGATTCGCCCCTGATGCAGAGCGATGCCGCCGATCATTTGAACGTCGAAATGTCGCATTCCGGTAACCCGACGCGAGGCTTCGCGAACAGTGGCAAATGCTTCCGGGAGCAATTCGTGAAGTATTTCCTGCTCGGCGCGTCGTCGCTCGGTTTTGTCGGAAATGCCTTCTAAATGACGGTCGATTATTTCTTTGAACTTCGGAGTTTGTGCTTTCAGCTCGTCGTCGCTGAGCTTTTGAATTTTCGGCTCCCATTCATTTATTTGAGCGACGATCGGCTTTGCCTGCTTTAAGAAGATATCGCTGCTAGAACCAAAGAGTTTTTTTACTATTTTGTCTGCAAAACTGTTTACTGGCATAAAGTTTCTATTTTTGTGGCCGTAAATTGCGGCTGCGCTTTCCTAAGTGATTGTGTTGCTACCGCCGAGACAAGCTTGTTAGCCCAGCATTGTCATGTTCGTTATTGAATCGATCAACAACTTTCCTCTTCGGATCACTTGGCAATCTGGTTAATGTCCGTGGCGGTCGAACGTCTGCAAAAGCGATCAACTTTAGGTTTTAGATCGAGGCACGTGCGAGGTGAACCGGTGAAATTGTGCTCCGGTTTCTGATGTCCGAGGCGGTGAACTCGGGGCGCATTGTGGCGAGGTTCGAAACCGACGTCGGTTCTAACGCACAATCGGAAGCGATGAACGGAGACGATTTCGGACAGTAACAATTCGCAGCAAAAAAGGCGAGATACGCGCGAACTGCAATTAGACCAGTTGTTTCGAACCTGCTTGCTTTTCGATGCTGAATAGTAAGACCAGTTGGGTTGTTATCGAGATCGTCTTTTGTCTCCTGCTCCTCCGCAATCTCAAAAAAACGAGTAGTGGCCGAATGAGCGAAAATCTGCGCCGCCGCTCCGCCGACGAGCAAAAGTCCGAGGTACACACCGAGTGTGGCGAGTAGTATTAGCGAGTTGTGACTTTTTCTTTGCATCAAAATCTTTTTGCCGATGTGCCGTCGTCTTTCACCGTATGGGAACTGCCACTAGGTTTTTTCATTTCCGCGGCCTGCTCCGCAAGCTTTCGCTGTATCATCGGGTGGACGATACTTTTCGGCACAACAAACTTCAGTATAACCTTTTTTCCGTTACTTTCTACTTTCGCACTTTCTAACAATACCAGATCGTCTTTGTCGTTCTGATCTGCCTTTGATCTGGCTTTGGACGCTTTTGCCGCCGCAAGTGCAAGGTCAAATGAACGACGGGTAGCGTCTGCCCTTCGCTCGCTTTCCATTTCGCTCTGGATGACAGCTGAAATCGATTCGGTATCTTGCTGTAAAACAAGGTCAAAGTCACGGCCGCTAAGCAAATTTAGGTATTGCAAATAGCCTGCTGCATCGATAGCAAGAATGCCCTCCTGCACAATTCGCTGCATTTCCGGGTCTACACTTTGGATTTGAATCTTGAGAGTTTTCGGGTCTATTCGGCCTTCTTTGGTCAATTTTCCTTTTGCGTTTCCAATGAACTCGGCCTGAAGGTCGACTTCCTTGCGGGAGAGCATTTCATTGACCATATTGCCGAAATCGATGATCGGACGCTTGTTGATCTCGACCGCGTCGATTGGTGCGGTTGGATCGGCCGCCGGACGATCAGTGTTTGCATTTGCCGACGTGTTTGCGTCCGGCTTAACGTTTGCCTGATCCGATTTAGGCGACGACAGTGTATTGGCCGCTGCTGAATCATTGCTCGGCAGAGAGAAGGGCGAATCGGGCAATTTCCCGTTGACCGGAGTTTTGCGCCTTTTCGGCACAACTGGCGGAGTGTCGATCAGGCTCTTTCCGGCTATAAGTGGATTCGATGGGATTCCGGGCGCAATATAAGCTGGATTCTGATTGTCGGTGATATTGTTGACGACGTTTACGTTCGCGCTGCTTGGATTGGCAATCTGAAAATAACCGTCCGGGTATTTAAAGAGCGACTCGACACCCGTTTGGTCTATCCAAATTACTTCAGCGTCTTTTAGGTCCAATTTGCGGTATTCGGCGTCAATGTATTCACGGTCTGTGCCAAACAGGACGCTGCCAATGTAGGCCATATCTAGCACTTGGCAGACGCGTCCGACAAAAGGGCTGTCGCATCCGCGTGCGGTCAGGACATTGGTTTGACCGATTACAGAAATAAAAAGCAAGTTAAAAAGTACCGAAAGGCCCAAAATCGCAAAAAGCCTTTTGGAAGGCTCCCAGCCACGAACCTCAACATTGTAAAACAAATCCCCTTCACGGAGCGGTTCCGCAGCCAAATAGGTACCGAGATCGATCTGCTCAAACATAAACGCCGGCTTTACCTTGTATAAAACTACCCGAGCACGCGAACGTTTAGACGCCGAAACCAGAAAAATCGTTGCGCTGCAAGTTTTCAATTCTAACAGTTTTCGGATACTAAAGAAAGAGTTTGACTTGAGCAGGTTAAAGGTTTAACTTCGTTCATCAAATGCGGAGAAGCAATCGCAGGTCCCCAAGAAAACATAAGAAAAGCGGTCCGGACGACGAGTTTATCGGGCGACGGCGATCCGCTAAGCAAAATAGGGAGCGCCCGGCCGGTGGCGAAAATTCTCGGAATGATTTGTCTCCGCTCGACCTCGCAGCAAAGAAAGTACTGGCCGGGATTGGTGTTCCTCCGCCAGCACTATTCAAACCCGATCGCTTTCAAATCGAAGCCTTAGAAGCGATCGAAGATGAGGATGTTCTGGTCACGGCGCCGACCGGAAGCGGTAAGACCTGGATCGCTCGTGAAGAAATTAGGCGTCTTTTGGCCGCCGGCAAGCGAGCCTGGTACACAACTCCGCTAAAAGCACTTACGAATTCAAAGTACGTTGAATTCTGCGACGAATTTGGTGATCGCCAGGTTGGTATTCTAACTGGCGATCGAAAAGAAAATACGTCAGCGCCGTTGATTGTAGGCACGACCGAGATTTATCGCAATCAACTTTTTGACGCACTCCGAATTGGCGAGCAGGTACCGACGGATTTCGTAATTCTTGACGAAGCACATTATTTAGCCGATGAGGACCGCGGCCACGTCTGGGAAGAGGCGATTATCCTTACGCCTCCCCGTATCCGCCTACTTCTTTTGTCCGCGACGATTGGCCGCGCAGACGAGTTTGCACGCTGGATTGCAGAGGTTCGCGGTACGAGCGTACGGATAATTGATCGAGGCGGCTCGAGACCGGTTGAACTGCGTGCCGCATTTCTTTCTCCGGAATTTGAACTTTTGCCACTTTTCGACGAAGCAGGCAATTTTAACCGTGAAATAGAGCGAATAATGAGAGCACACCGATTTGACGATGGCAAACGTCGTTGATTGACCGAAGTCCGAGACCGAGAGCAACAAGTTATTTGACGAGGATCGCTAAAAGCGTGCTGAGATCTGAATTTGCTAGCTCGAGCCTGAAAATAACCTCATTGCGCGCCGACGAAAAGGCTACCTTGCCGAGGAGCTTTGCGTAGAAGGCTTTGTCTGCGGCTTTCGAGCCGCCGAGCAATGCTTTGCCGAGCATCTGAACACCTTCGAGTGTTTCTTTGAGAGAAAGCGCATCGGCATCCGAAGCTGTAACACCATTAATTAGAATTTGCAATCCGCTCGGCGTATCGGTTACGCCGCCATAGATAAAGCGAATCGATTCGATGTTTCGGCCGAGATCATCGCTTTCGGTCGGTAGCAATCCAGCTATTCCGCGCGGTACTTTCGCTGCAAATCTTGCGGCTGTCCCAGACGCTTTGTTCAGATAAGACAGTAATTGCGGATCTACCGCACCAGGCTCTGTCAAGGCAAGCCGCACACGAACCGGAGACCCAATTAATAGCGTTTCACTGTCAAGTGCCGAGAGAGCAAACTCGCGTTGTAGTCCCGCGAATGAACTCTTTTTTCTCGGCTTGGTCGACTGGCTGGCGGAACTGTCGGGTCGTTCTTGCTCATGGGTTTGCCGAAGTAGGTAGATCGTTTTGCCCTGGACGGTTTCGGTCGTCACGCTCACGTCGCTCCGGCCTAGCGCAAACGCAATCAAAGCCCCAATGTTAGCTGACCCGCGAGCAATTGCGACCGGATCGAAGTCATATTCGTTGTCATTAATCTTTTTGATGGCGATTCCGACAGCCAGAGAATCGAACTGCGTAAAATCAATTCCGTAATTTTCTTTAAGGTCGCGAGTTAAATTATTCGCGAAATTGTGTAGTGCCGGATCGCCATTGACGGCAGCTGGGATCGCGCTTTTCTGCAGCCGCTCTAAATCGATGCCTATCACAGCGTCTGAAGCCGGCAGTTTTTTGATGAGATCATTTACGGCCGCCATCGGCTGATGCGCTGCGGGAGGTCGTCGCGGATTAATTTGAGCCGAAGTGTGCACAATACTCGACGCCAACAAAAAAAACAAAACTGAAATCGCCAAAAAAATTCTCGTCATCGTTGCAATCCTCTTTGATCGGTCTCGCGACACGCGGGCTCCTTAATAGATGAGATCTGAACCCCAATAGGTTTGCCCGACTTAATGACCTCGAAATCAAATGATAGCTCTTTGCCGCGGATTATGGTCGAAAGATAATGCTCCCAGAATTTCCGAATAAATCGAAGCGATCGAAACCTGTTGTCAAGATTCACCAAAAATTCGATTCCGAGCACGCGCCAAAGCGACAAAAGAGAAACGTAAACCCGAACTGGGTGTAGCTCGACGGACGAGTAAAAATCGAAGACTCGTCGGCCTGAAACGAAGGTGTTGAAAGTGTAGGAATTTATATGATTCCGATGCGTCGGGTCATTCGGCCAGTCCGGATTGGTATAGTGCGGCGTGACAAAGTGTAATCGACCGCCCGGCTTCGCGATTCTGTAAAGCTCGGTGACAAATGACATTATGTCCGGCAAATGCTCGACTACGTGGCGCGCAACGATCAGATCGAATTCATCATCCGGAAATGGATAGGGAAATTGGCCGAGATCGTGGATAAGGTCTGCGGATGTATTTGGATTGCTGTCGAGGCCGATGGCCCCGTCGTACTTATTTGCACCACAGCCGACGTCCAGTATTTTCATTAACAGAAAGTTATACGAGAACGTTCAAGATTCGCAAGTCGGTTTCGAACAAGTCAAATTCAGTGACCGGTGACTTCGGAAAATCACAGTGCCTAACGCTTACAAACCCGTAAGGGAGCGAGTTCGAACATCTATTGCCGAAGCAGCGTAACATTCACGTTCAAGGAAAAGCTGCTCTGGATTTGGGAAGTCGGCCTTGCAGCTCGCGATTTGCGGAAGAACTTGTGCCGCTCGCGGTAAGCTGGGCGATCGGGCAAGCTTTGTAAGCAAATCTGCAAACCGAGAGTGGTCTTTGCTGGAAAACCGCCACGGCGCGACCGGTCGCCCATTTTCAAATTGTGAATTTTAGAGGTTTACCAAAGTGAGGGTACGGTTGCTTCGTCAAATTCAAGTGACCGTCCGTCCGGCAAAATGTGAATTATGCGATCGACTCCGCGGCGTCGCAATGGGATTGCCAAAAGTCCGACGCGATGACAATTTGCACGTGCCAGCTTATGCGAGGTAAGCGGTTGCGATTCGGAACACATCAACACGGTTGGCAATTCAGAGGCAATTTCGATTATTCGATCTAGACCGGCATCGAAATCTTCGGGCTTAGGCTTTCGCCGGCCGCCGCATTCGGGCAGGTGTTCGTAACCGAGTCCGTGTTCTCTCAATAATTCGCGCAAAACCAATCCATTGAAATGTGGCCACCGCGACCGGGCGACGCTGCGGACGTCACAAACGAAATGAATTTCGTATAATCGGAGCAATTGCAAAAAATATCCAAATGAATGACGGCCATGTCCAATCGTGTGAATGGTGATCATTCTTTGACCGATCCTGCTGTCCGTATCTGCTCCACCGCTACCGGATTTTCCAAAGCCGATAGGTCGCCCGGATCTTCGCCCAAATAGGCGGCACGTATTACCCGACGCATCACTTTCGCATTTCTGGTTTTCGGCAAGGCCGAGACAAAATGAATTTTTGATGGGGCCAGCGGTTTACCCATTTTCTCGGCAATCAAGTCTTTGAGCTCCAGTACCAAATGATCGCGGGGTAAACTGTCCGAGGTCCGTTGAGCGTCCGAAATCTTCAAAACTGCGAAAGCTACCATTGCGGTTCCTTTAACTTCATCCGGTACGCCGATCACTGCAGCTTCAACTACTAGGGGATGCGAAACAAGCACGCTCTCAACTTCTGCGGGCCCGACCCTTTTTCCGGCGACTTTTAGGGTATCGTCTGAGCGACCCAAAATAAACCAATGGCCGTCTTTGTCGCGCATTGCGAAATCTCCGTGGACCCAGATCCCCGGAAACCGTCGCCAGTAGGTCTCCAAGTAGCGCTCTTTCTCCTGCCAGAAACCACGTGCCATTCCGATCCATGGCTGTTTGATTACTAATTCGCCAACTTTACCGCGTTCGACTGGTTTTCCATCTTCGTCAAGGATGTCTGCATCGATTCCTAGACAGGGAGCGGGAAACGAGCAAGGCTTAATCGGCAGCAGCGGATTTCCCATCAGGATTCCACCGGCGATCTCGGTTCCCCCGCTGTAATTGATAATCGGTAGTTTACCGTCTCCAACTTTTTCAAAAAGCCACCACCAAGGTGCCGGATTCCATGGCTCACCGGTCGAGGCTAAAATACGAAGGGACGATAGGTCGTGGAGCTCGCGCGGAGAAACGTCGAACCTAGCGTCGGATTGTTCACTTTCGGCCCGATCGCAGGGACGCTTGCTCAAATCGCCGGCTCCGCGAACGAGACTCCGATTTGCCGATGAAGTTTCGTTATTTTGTATTCTAGTTTCCGCCGCCCGTTTGCTGCCGCGTTTTTCAGCAGCGGCCAGTGAGCGGACCAATGTCGGCGAAATACCGAGAACTTCGACTTTGTGTTTTGCACAAAACTCCCAAATTCGGTCCTTCGTCGGATAATCAGGAGCTCCGTCGTAGATGCAGACGGTCGCACCGTTTATCAGGGCACCGTAAATTAGCCATGGGCCCATCATCCAGCCGATGTCGGTATACCAAAAGATTCGCGTTCCGCGCCCGACATCGGTTCCGAAAGCCATATCCTGAGCGGCTTTGATCGGAAAGCTCGCGTGCGTATGTGCAATTCCTTTCGGCCTTCCGGTAGTTCCCGAAGTGTAAAGGATTATAAGCGGGTCTTCAGCGGAGGTCGGGTGAGGTGCGGCCCCGCCTTGTCCGATATTCATTAACTCGTTCCAGAAATTTGAAAATCTCGGGGTTTCAAAGTTGCGCGGCTGGTCGCGTTCGACTACGAACACCTTCTCGATGGATTCAACCTTCTCGGCTGCGGCTTTCGCGATCGATAGGGCCTCAACATAACGTCCTCGCCGAGGGAAACCTTCGCAAGTGATCAACGCCTTTGCTCCGACGGCATTTAAGCGTGCGGCAATAGCCGATTCGCCGTAACCAGAGAAAACCGGCACTGCAATAGCGCCAACGCGATTGATCCCGAGCAGCGAAACAATAGTAGCTGGTATCATCGGGAGATGGATCCCGACTGCATCGCCCTGTTTAATTCCATTCGCTCTAAGTCCAGCCGAACACTTCTCGACGAGTTGGAACAGCAATTCATACGACAGCGTTTCGGTCCGTCCATCTTCACCTTCCCAAATTACCGCCGACTGATCGGACAAATCGTTCGAACCTCTGCATGCGAAATCCGGATAGTTTTCCGGAGCCGAGTAAGGATTTTTGCGGGCCGGTATCCAACGGTCAAGACACATCGTAGTGATGTTGAGTCCTGCTGTTGCAACGCGATTATCTTTGTCCGCGGCACGTAAAAACCAGGTTGGGAATTCCTTGCCATTCGATGTATCGAGTAGTTTGTCGTACGGCGGGTCGAATTTTATATCGAGAAATTTGAGAACTTCCTCGGTAAACTTCTCGACGTCGCGGATCGAAAACTCGTGGAGCTCGTCCCAGGTTGCAGCGCTGATCTGTTTCATAAAGCGCGTGAGCTGAGCCTGCTCCATAACCTCAGCAGTTGGTGTCCAGGCAATCGGTTGATTTTCGAGCAAGTTTTCGGAAACCATATCGGGTTTTCTGAAAGATTATCACAATGAGCGTCTCGCTTTCATCCGCGCGGAAAATGTGCAATTGCAGCCGGCTCAATAGCGTTTTGTATTCGAAAGGTTTCGTGGCTAAATATTCCGATATGAGTGATGACAAGGTTAATATCGATCTTCCGCGAAACCTTTTCGAAGACAAAACTGCTATCGTCACTGGCGCTTCGCGCGGCGTCGGACGGTCAACAGCGCTTCGTTTGGCGGAAAGCGGTGCAAAGGTTGTCGTAAATTATCTAACAAATGCGACCGCGGCCGATGAAACTGTTCAGCTTTGCCGCGAAAAGGGTGCGGAGGCAATCGCGGTTCAGGGCGATTGTGCCGAATATGTCAACGCGAAGGCGATTGCCGATCTTGCGGTCGAAACTTTTGGCGGAATCGACCTTCTAGTGCTCAATGCCGGAATCTGGGAAGGCGCGCCGGTAGAAGAGATGTCTGAGGAGACCTGGAATCGGGTTTTGAACACGAACCTTAAATCGGCTTGGGCAATGGCAAAAGCCTGTGTACCGATAATGAAACGAGCCGACTCCGGTTCGATTGTTTTGGTTTCCTCAACCGCCGGACAGCGCGGCGAGGCTAACTACTCGAACTATGCAGCATCCAAAGGCGGCCAAATCGCGCTAACGAAAGCGCTTGCGAGCGAACTTTGCCCGAAAATACGTGTTAATTGTGTCGCGCCGGGTTGGATCGAGACGGCAATGGTTCGGCCAGTTTTCAAGGACGAAGATTATCGGCGGCAAGTAATCGAATCGATTCCGCTGAAACGAATGGCATCGACCGATGACGTCGCTCTCGCAATATGTTTCCTCCTTTCGCCGTGGGCACGGCACATCACAGGTGAAGTCTTGAATATAAACGGCGGCGCTGTACTCTGCGGCTGAAGCGAAAATTTCGGCAGCAGGCGTATTATGCTTGGTTTTACCTGCTTCTATTAGCCAAACTTGACAATACCATAAGAAACCGCTGAACTTCTGCTTTATTAACCTTTTTTTGTGACTTCTGGTTTGGCACCAATTGTGATGAAATTTGGCGGTACTTCGGTCGGCGATATTGCCGCCTTTAACCGCGTGCTCCGAATAGTTTCTGAGCAAAAAAACCGTCAGCCGGTGATTGTCGTATCGGCGATGACAAAGGTTACGGATGCGCTGCTCGCTGCATTCGACCTTGCAAAAAATGGCGATCCTGATGGAGCAGTCGCCTCGTTAGAGCCACACTTCCAACGCCACCTTGAGGTCAAGCGACATTTTATTCCGTTTGCTCTTCCAGGCGCGCCTGACCTATTTGCCAGGGAACTCGATTTTGCCAGATTAGAACTTGCGGATCTTCTGATGCGGGCGGCGCGAAGGTCGCTTCCGCTTTCAATGCTCCGTGATGCCGTCGTTTCATACGGCGAGCAACTTTCGTCGCGGATTTTATCCGAAGTTTTGCGTGCAAGTGGGTTAGCGGCGCGCCATATGGATGCTCGCCGAATCATAGTTACCGACGATGAATTTGGTTCGGCTCAGCCGATTTGGGATGAAACTCGAGCCTTGGCCCGGTCGGAAATTCTACCCGCTATTGAAAATGGTGAAATACCGGTGACGGGCGGATTTATCGCCTCCAACCGTGCGGGCGAGACTACGACGCTTGGTCGCGGCGGCTCCGATTATTCTGCGGCGTTGATTGCGGCGGCGATCGGGGCATCTGAATTGCAAATCTGGACGGACGTCACCGGCGTTATGACGTGCGATCCGCGCATTTGCTCGCAAGCGCGAACGATTCCAGTTTTGTCCTATGAAGAGGCTGCAGAATTGGCATACTTTGGGGCTAAAGTCTTGCATCCGAAGACAATTAAACCGGCCGTCGACAGCAGTATCCCGATTCGGGTTTGCAACACTTTCTTTCCCGAGGAAGCCGGCACGATGATCGTCGCAGAATCGGGCGAAGCTCCAAATAAGATTAAATCGATAGCTCACAAGAAAAATATCACGATACTTCGCATTACATCTGCTCGGATGCTCGGCGCTTACGGATTTATGAGCGCTGTTTTTCAGGTATTCGATCGCCACCGAACGGTGATCGACGTTATTTCGACATCTGAGGTTTCCGTTGCCTTGACGCTCGATAATACGGACGCGATCGATCGTGTAGTTGAGGATTTGCGGCGGCTCGGCGACGTCGAAGTCGAAACGGGTTACGCGGTAATTTGCGTTGTGGGGGAGGGGCTCCGCGCCTCGACGGGGCTTGCAGCAAAGATATTCTCGACAGTTTCGGACGTAAACATAGCACTTGTTTCCCACGGAGCATCGGCCGTAAACCTGACGTTTGTCGTTCAGGAAAGTGACGCGCCGCGTGTTATTGCGAAACTTCACAGAGAGTTCTTCTGACTTTCGGAAACATTATAAACGCGATGAATCTCTTTGAACTTACGAAATCACTGATGGCGATTCCATCGATTTCCGGCGACGAAGCGGAGGCGGGAAAATTTCTGAAATCCTACCTTGAGTCGCTGGGCTGGAAAACGGAGATCCAGCCTGTCATCGCTGAACGTGGAAACGTCCTCGCGACGCTTAGCGAAAACCCGAGGATCTGGTTTTCTACTCATATGGACACGGTCCCGCCATTCATTCCACCATCGGAAGACATGGAGAAAATATACGGCCGCGGCGCGTGCGACGCAAAGGGCATTATTGCGGCTCAAATAATGGCGGCTGAAAGACTGCGGCACGAGGGGATCGAGGATTTAGGGCTTTTATTTACAATCGAGGAAGAGCGAACGTCCGAGGGAGCTAAGGCTGCGAATCTTCATCCTTTGGCTGCTAATTGCGAGTATTTGATAAACGGCGAGCCAACCGATAATGTCCTTGCGATCGGCTCCAAAGGCACGTTTCGCTTAAAGATTAAAACTACCGGTCGATCTGCTCATTCTGCGTACCCGGAAGAGGGCGATTCGGCAATCGAAAAACTTCTCGAGATCCTCAGTGATCTGCGGGGTATAAAATTTCCGAGCGACCCTTTTTTTGGTGAGACAACGGTGAACATAGGAACAATCGCTGGCGGCGTCGCTCTTAACGTTATTTCTCCGCAAGCTGAAGCGGGCCTGGCGATTCGTCTCGCGACGCCTCGGCATTTGGTCGAAGAAGCTCTTGTGCGGCTCGTGCGCGGCCGTGGAGAAATTGAAGTTTTATCCTGCAGCGAGCCGGTTAAACTTACTGCCATTGATGGATTCGAGCAGAAAGTTGTGCGATTTACTACCGATATTCCGTACTTGACGAATTGGGGGCGTCCGCTGCTGATTGGGCCGGGCTCGATTCTAAAGGCGCATACAAAGGACGAATTCGTTTACAAGCGAGACCTCGAAGTTGCAGTAAATCTCTATTTTCAGTTGGCAAAGCGGTTGCTGGAAAGCTCACCGGTAGGTATCGCGGGTTTTGAGGATTAATTTTGCGGAATTTTTTTAAGGTCCGAGCTAGATTATGAAAATTGCATTGATTGGTTATGGCGCAATGGGGCGATTGATCGAATCGCTTGCTATCGAGCAAGGCCACGAAATTACGTCAATTTGCACAAGCGATTGCGTGGGCGAGTCCGCAGCGGAGGTTGCAGCGCGATTAAGCGGCGCGGATGTAGCGATCGATTTTAGCGTCGCTCAAGCCGTTCGCCGGAATGTCGAAGCGTGTGTCGCAGCTGGCGTCCCTCTGGTTGAAGGAACGACCGGCTGGCACGCCGATCGCGACGCAATCGAACGCTTTGTTCGTGAGCGGATGGGAGCGATGGTATTCGGTGCAAATTTTTCGATCGGTGTTAATTTGTTTTTTCGGATAGTGGGGTACGCAGCGGAACTGCTTGCCAGGTTTCCGGAAGTTGAGGTTTTTATCCAAGAGCAGCATCATTCAAGAAAAAAGGATGCTCCGAGCGGAACTGCCCTGAAGTTGCAGGAAATCGTCGAAAAAGCGATTGCGAAGAGTCTTGAGAGAGCTCCTCGCGGCCCGGCGAATATGGGCGTGCCGATAGCTTCAACGCGCGCCGGCCATATTCCCGGAACTCATCGCGTCGGTTTCGATAGTCGCGCGGAGCAAATCCTCCTCGAACATTCGGCCCGTTCACGCGACGGTTTCGCTCTCGGTGCCATCTTGGCAGCGAAATGGATTAATGGAAAGGTAGGTTTTTACGAATTTTCCGATTTGCTCGACGAGGTTCTGGCGGCCTAAACTCCCTGCTCGTCGGAGTCAGTACAGAGTCGATAAAATCCGACGGATCGACCAAGCCGTAGCGATTCGGGTTGTCGCCGATAAAAACGGGAGTTCCACGACGGACAATACTGCCCGCATATTTAGAAATGAAGATGGCGTAGATACTTGCCGTTTGCGTTGCCTATTTTGCCAATTTGCCCGCGGCGCTTGACCTCGCCGCTAGCTTTCAGGATTTCCGACAAATGGCCGTAAAGCGATTGGACGCGGGTTCCGTTTGGCAGCGTGTGTGTGACGATGAGCAAATTTCCCCAGCTGGGTTCGGCGTCGGCAGCATAGTTAACGACGCCATTTGCGACATTGTAGATCGCCCTTTCCGCAATCTGTCTTGTCGCCGGAATTTTCGTTCCAATCTTCGCCATGGTGATCGTTTTCACCAAAATCTTGAGCATTGTACCAGTTATCGTTTGTGTCTTTTGCCTGCGTTACGTATTCACTCGATGAAATAGGATACGAGAATGAATCCGCGTTGAGTATTTGTTCGGACGTCGATTCATCTCTAAGCGATGGCGCTTTCGCTCCGCATCCGGCAAGCAGCAGTGCGAGTCTCCAAATAGTTGTCATCGACCGACAAGGCATCCCGAGCAATTTTTCCCCTTTTTGCTAATTAAGTGCGACCGAATATACTTAAATCCATCTTCGCCGGAGTGTGATTTGACGGAATATGACTATGAAGAGTGACTGGATGCGAGGGACGGCGACGGCGCTAGTAACTCCATTTATGAAGGATGGCTCGATCGATAGCGAATGTTTTGAGAAACTTGTCGAGCGGCAGATAAAGGGCGGCATTAAACTTTTGGTCCCGTGCGGCACAACCGGAGAAAGCGCTACGATGACGACCGATGAGAGACTCTCCATCATCCGGCTAACTGTAGCCGTTGCGCACAAACGCGGAGCACGGGTAATCGCAGGCACGGGCAGTAACAACACTGCCGCAACTATCGATTTTACTCGCCGCGTACGCGAACTCGGAGCCGACGCGGCATTAATTGTGGCTCCGTACTACAATAAACCAACTCAGGAAGGACTTTACGCGCACTTCGCGGAGATCGCCCGCTCGGTGAAAGGCTTTCCGATCATGCTCTACAATGTTCCGTCAAGGACTTGTTCAAATATTTCTGCGGCGACGATCCTGCGGCTTGCAGAAAGCTTCGACAATATCGTTGCCGTAAAGGAAGCTTCGGGAAGTTTTGCACAGATTATGGAAATAATCGCCGGGCGGCCTCGTAATTTCAAGGTATTCTCCGGCGATGATGCAACTACTTTGCCGTTGATTAGCATTGGTGCCGACGGCTTGGTTTCTGTGGTTTCGAACGAGTTTCCTTCGGAAACTTCACGTATGGTAGAGCGGGCACTGGACGGAGCTTGGACCTCGGCACGAAAGCTGCATTACCGTCTTTTGCCGCTAATGGAAGCGAATTTTCTGGAAACCTCGCCTGCTCCATGTAAGTTTGTGATGAAAGAACTGGGGTTGCTGGAAGAGATTCTGCGTCTGCCGCTTGTCCCCGTATCGGAGCCGACTCGCAAAGCGCTGCGCTCAATCTTGCAGAAAATTTGAATTTAACATTGAGCGGCAAATATCAGTTGTTGATCACAGGCTTTGCCGTATTGAAAGAATGGGTTTGCAAGAAAGAATCGAAGAAGTTTTTACGAAATCCGAATTTACGGCGGAAGACCGTGAGGTTTTCGAGGAGTTTAAATCCGCACTTCGACGCGGCGAAATACGCGCTGCTGAAAAGGGAGCTGACGGCAGGTGGCGCGCGAATTCGTGGGTAAAGCGCGGGATTTTACTGGGATTCCGGATTGGTGCGATAGTCGAAATTTCAAAATCTACCGAGACTCTGAAATTTTTCGACAAAGAAACGTTTCCGCTTCGGCCGATGACGCTAGAAGACGGCGTCCGGATCGTAGTTGGCGGTTCGGCAATTCGGGACGGCAGCTATGTCGCGCGTTCGGTTGTAGTTATGCCGCCTGCGTATATTAACGTCGGAGCTTATGTTGATGAAGGCACAATGGTCGATAGCCACGCTCTAGTTGGGTCTTGTGCGCAAATCGGCAAGCGCGTGCATCTGTCAGCCGCCGCACAAATCGGTGGAGTCCTTGAACCCGTCAATGCGATGCCTGTAGTGATTGAAGACGATTGTTTGATCGGCGGAAATACGGGCATATATGAAGGAACGATTGTTCGGCAGCGTGCAGTCATCGCAAGTGGGGTTATACTTACGCGATCGACACCGGTTTTTGATCTTCCGAATGATAGAATCTTACGCGCAGATGGCGAAAAGCCATTGGAGATTCCGCCCGGGGCGGTTGTGGTTCAGGGCGCGCGAGCAGTTTCAAATAGGTTTGGGAAAGAACACGGCCTTTCAGTTTATTGTCCGATTATAGTCAAATATCGTGACCAAAAGACTGATTCGGCTACGAATTTGGAGGATTACCTCAGATAAAGTTTGTGATCAAAGCGAGGATTGGTGCGGCCGCCGATACCTGTTAAAATCACATTTTTGCATCAAGAATATGGAAGACGACGAAACCAACGCGGCAGGTCCGGAAAATCTCAAAGAAAAGCTCGCCGGCATTGGGCAAAAACTTATCGGCGAGGCCGAACTGATTGGAGGCATCCTTTCCGCAGATCCGAATCTAGCCGGAGAAGGTGAATTTAATCTCGAAGTCGGCGAAGTTCGGCAAGAAGTGGCCGAGGATCTCGGTAAAGGTGAGACTTCTAACGAGGAAAAATCGGTCGCTTAGCTACCCGCAGAAATTTGTATGACGACTGGAACTCGGAAGGACGGCTTTGAATTGCGGGAATACACATTGCCTGAACGCTTGCAAGGGCTGCAACCGACGCTGATCAGGCAGTTCTTTGAGCGTGCGCTCCCGGGAAGTATCAATTTCGGACTCGGCGAACCCGATCTACCGACTCCAGATTTCCTCCGGCGCGAGGCCGCTCGGGTTGCAATCGAAGAGCAAAATGGATATACGTCACATCCGGGACTTGCATCCTTGAGGGAACGAATTGCTGCCTCTTATCCACATCTCGGGCTGGATATCTCCGACGTGGTCGTGACCTGTGGCTCACAGGAGGCAATGACGGCTGCATTACTCGCGATTGTCGACAAAGGCGATGAAGTGGCGGTACCAAATCCTTCGTTTCCTGCGTACGACGCTTGCGTTCGGCTGGCTCAAGGAAATCCGGTTTATTATCGGTTGCCGCGTGATCGTGAGTTTAAGTTTGATGCTGAAGAATTTCGGCGAGCGATATCGCCGCGAACAAAAGCGGCTGTGATAATTTCGCCATCGAATCCTACGGGACGAGTGCTCACGCCCGAGGACTTGCAGGCGATCTCGGAAATTCTCGAGGATACGGGAATTTATTTAATTTCGGACGAGATTTACTCCGAACTCTATTTCGGGGAGCGTCCGCGTTCTGCATCGGAACTTTATGAACGGACAATTATTATCAGCGGGCTGTCAAAATCGCTTAGTATGACCGGATGGCGACTCGGGTGGGCGGCAAGCAAATGTAGTGAAGTCATCAAGCCGATCCACGTCTTGCACGGTTTTCTTACTGTCTGCGCTTCTACGATTACACAAAAAACTGCCCTTCTCGCCTGGACACCAGAAGCAGAGCAGGCAAAAGCTACAGCTAGGGAAGTTTATAAATCGCGAGGGAATTTTCTGGTTGAGCTATTTAAAGCTGAGCTTGGGCTGAATTCCACCAGGCCCGAAGGAGCCTTCTACACGATGCTCGACATTCGCCCGCTGGGAGACGATATGGAAATTGCCGAACGCTTTTTACAGAATCGAGTGATCTCCGTGCCCGGCCGAGCCTTTGGAAGTGAGGCCGAAGGATTCTTGCGAATTTCATTTTGCAATACGGAAGATTTAATGCGGGAAGGCGTTGCCCGCATGAAAGACGCGCTGGGCTAATTATTAGCGACAGTTCGTGCCGAATCTGTCTGCAAATTAGTATTCTGAGCGTATCGTCGTCAAGGACAAGTTTCGAAAAGTTAGTCTATGCCAAAAAAATATCGTGTTGGAATTCTCGGAGCGACGGGAACGGTTGGCCAAAGGTTTATTCAGTTGCTGGAAAATCATCCGCAGTTTGAAATCACTGCGCTCGCGGCATCGGACCGATCCGCGGGAAAACCTTTTGCCGAGGCTTGCGCCTGGAAACTGACGGGAGAAGTCCCGAAACCGATCGGGCAAATAACTGTCAATCCAATCGAGCCACCGCTCGATTGCGATTTGGTCTTTTCTAGTCTGCCGTCAACCGTCGCACGCGAGACCGAGGAGGCTTTTGCGAGGGCCGGTTATCCGGTTATCAGCAATTCTTCGAGCTACCGGATGGATGAGGATGTCCCCCTCCTTATACCAGAAATCAATGCCGACCATATCGGATTGATCGAAACGCAACGAAAAAATCGCGGTTTCGGGGATGGTTTTATCGTTACAAATCCAAACTGTGCAGTTGTAAGTTTCGCACCTCCGCTGGCAGCACTTCACCGTAGCTTTGGAGTTGAATCTGCGATAGTTACAACATTGCAGGCAATCTCCGGGGCCGGATACCCGGGTGTTTCGGCTATGGACATAACTGACAACGTGCTCCCGTACATTCCCGGAGAGGAGCCGAAAGTCGAAACCGAGGCCCAGAAAATCCTCGGCACATTTGAAAATGGAGCTGTCCAAAAGGCGGATCTTGCGGTTTCGGCCCAGTGTTTTCGCGTCAATGTGCTCGAAGGGCACACCGCATCCGTTCGCGTCAAGCTCAAGTCTACCGCAACTCTAGAAGATGTAATCGAAGCAATGCGACAGTTGGGGACACTTGAGCTTTATTCCTCGCCGAAGAACTTTATCGAGGTTTTGGACGAGCCTGCACGGCCGCAGCCGAGACTGGATCGCGACCGCGGCTACGGAATGACAATTACTGTCGGCCGCATTTTTCCAGATAATGTTTTTGATTATCGTTTCGTCGCACTTAGTCATAATACGGTTCGCGGCGCTGCCGGCTCGGCTGTTCTTAATGCGGAACTCTTGATCGCGAAGGGAATAATCTAACGAACGGCTTAAAATCGATTACAGACTTCATACTTAAATCTGAATGTCACAATGATTGATCGATACACACTACCGGAAATGGCCAAACTATGGTCAGCCGAGAATAAGTTCAAAAAATGGCTAGATGTAGAAATCGCTGTCTGCGAAGTGCACGCCGAGGACGGTACAATTCCGCCCGATGCACTCGAGGAAATCAAGCAAAAGGCCGCGTTTTCCGTTGAACGAATTGCCGAAATTGAGAAGACGACCGACCACGACGTGATCGCATTTACAACCAATCTTGCAGAAAACATCGGCCCGGCGTCGCGCTTTGTCCACTTTGGTCTAACCTCAAGTGACGTTGTCGATACGGCAAATGCACTAATACTTCGCGACGCCTGCGATATTTTACTCCGGAAGATCAATAGTCTGCTCGAAATCTTGAAGAAGCGTGCGTTTGAGTTTAGGCATACGCCGCAGATTGGCCGTACACATGGTGTCCATGCCGAGCCGACGTCGTTTGGCCTGGTTTGGGCTCTCTGGTATTCGGAAATGCACCGCAATTACCGCCGGCTAGAGGCGGCAAGGGAAAGGGTTGCAGTAGGGAAAATCAGCGGTGCCGTCGGTGCGTTCGCCCATCTGAATCCAGATGTGGAAGAGAGAGTCTGCAGAAAGCTCGGATTGAAAGCGGCGGAGGTTTCGACGCAAGTGATTCAGCGAGACGGTTATGCGGAGTACCTATCGGTGCTTGCCCTGATCGCTGGCACGTTAGAAAAAATCGCGTTGCAGGTGCGGCATTGGCAGCGGACCGAAGTTCGCGAAGCTCAGGAGGCATTCAAAGCGGGCCAGAAAGGTTCATCGGCAATGCCGCATAAACGTAATCCTATACTTTCGGAGCGAATTTGCGGCATCGCGAGAACGGTTCGGGCGAACGCGATCGTCGGATTCGAAAATATGGCGCTTTGGCATGAACGCGATATCTCGCATTCGTCCGCCGAGCGCATAGTACTTCCGGATTCTACCTCGGCGACGGATTACCTGCTTTCTAAAACAGCTTCGCTCTTGGATACCTTGGTTGTCTATCCCGAGAATATGTTGAAGAACCTTGAACTGACGAGTGGACTCGTTTTCAGCGGCCAGTTGATGCTCGCCCTGACACAAAAAGGTGTTTCCCGCGAAGATGCTTATGTTTGGACGCAGCGCAATGCAATGAAGGTATGGGATGAAGGTGGGGACTATAAGTCAATGGTTTTCGCAGACCCGGACATCTCTGCTTGGCTGAGTCCAAACGAAATCGAAACAGTCTTCGATTACAGGCATTATTTGCGAAACGTTGATAAAATTTTCGCTCGCGTTTTTCCCGGTGAGCGATAAATGCGGTGATTGAAAAACTCAACAGCCCGCTCGATTGAGCGGGCTATGGTATTGGAGTTTTGCTCAATTACGCCCGAGTAACTTTCCGACACGCTCACACCCATTTATCGGCCATATCGCCGATGATAGGAAACTTAAACATCTGGCCTTGATAGCCCTTAATGCACCCGAAAACCATCGCCGCAATAAATCCGATCATGACGAGGAAATTCAAAAGACTAAACAAAGACCCGAGCGTTCCACTGATGATTGCGCTGATAAGCGCGGCGATGATCATAATCGCGAAAAATATCACTAGGTAGACCCCAGTAAGAAGCAATGACTGAAATGCGTGAAATCGGACGAACCGATTTTGTTTATCCGAAACAATGACAATAATGCTGTAAATAAGGTTCACGGGGCACACCGGCAAATAACACAAGAGTGCGCCTACGTTTGCGTCGAGACCAAGTGCGGTTTTGCCGCCAGCCATGTTCTGCATAATTTCCCGTTAAGTCTCCTTCAAGGTTTTAGTTGAACTAGAACGTCTGCCGTGAGAGGCTATGCTTGCGAAACGTTACCACAAGACGTTGCCAAACTCAACGATTTGCGTCAGAATTTTCTCTTTATCGCGGAGCGGACTGATGAAAGCAAATATCTATGTAACTCTTAAACCCGGCGTATTGGACCCGCAGGGCAAGGCGATCCAACATTCGGCGGAAATGCTCGGTTTCGAATCGATTGACGAAATACGGCAAGGCAAATTTTTCGAGGTTTTTTTTAAGGGTGGGCTTTCCCTGGACGATGCTCGGCTATTAGCTGAAAAGCTCGGGAGTGAAATTCTGGCGAATCCGGTTATCGAGAATTATCGAGTAGATATCGTCGAGTGATTGCAACCAGAGGCTTTTTATGAAGTTCGGAGTAATTGTATTTCCCGGTTCAAATTGCGATCACGACGCATATCACGTCGTTTCAAAACACGTCGGTCAGCCGGTCGACTTCATCTGGCATCGCGAGACAAATTTGAACGGATTTGATGCGGTGATTATTCCTGGAGGATTTTCTTACGGGGATTATCTTCGGCCTGGTGCGCTAGCGAGGTTTTCGCCAGTAATGAAGGCTGTAAAGGAGTTTGCGGCCAATGGCGGATTTGTATTTGGTATCTGCAATGGATTTCAGATACTTTGCGAAAGTGGGCTTTTGCCGGGTGCATTGCTCAGAAATTCGGGACAGAACTTTATCTGCCGATACGTCAATATCCGCGTCGAAAATAGTCAAACGCCATACACTTCGGAAATCGAGCCCGAAAAGCCGCTTTCGATTCCGATTGCTCATGCTGACGGAAACTATTTTTGCGACGATGCGACATACCATCAATTGGAAGAAAACGGTCAGATAATTTTCAGATACTGCGATGAAGCCGGCGAAACGACGCCGGAATCAAATCCAAACGGAGCCCGCGGAAATATCGCTGGAATCTGCAATCTCGATGGTAATGTCCTTGGAATGATGCCTCATCCGGAGCGGGCGTGCGAGGAGCTCTTGGGATCTACGGACGGGCTCGGCATTTTTAGATCGCTGGCAAATGCAATCGCTAGACGATGAACGCCTGAGGCGGACGGATTTCACCAGACAATTTCCAGCAGATATTCGCGTGCTCCGCCGGCATCATCATAAATTTCGATTATCGCGGTATAGTCGTTGTTTGGATCGGGCTGCTGAATAACAGCGATTTTTTTCGAGCGTCCCTTTTGCTTAACGAACGAAACGGTGACTCTACGCTCCGGTAGTGGCGACGTGAAGCTGAATACAGCGTCAGGATACGGCCGGCCGGAAATCGTTCGAGTCTCGATGCGATCCCGCCTGATATACAAATGCACGCGATCATCGACCGTTCCTCTCCAGAAAGCCTTTCCGTTCGAGGCCGATGTCTGAGCGACTGCTGTAAAATGTTCAAAAGCTATTAGCGCTAAAAGTAAAATAGAAAACCTCATTTTTCCTCCTGACCAAAATCATAGCGCCGTTGTAAAGGTCGAATCACTCTATTTGTTTTACGGAAAGGCCTTCCAGAGCAGGCTTCCAGTCGAGTATGCGAACGCCTTCCACATTGCGTAAGGTCCGTTCAAGGTCTACTCGTCGGCCGCGATCGCAGTAAAAGGCAATGCATCCTCCGCCGCCCGCACCACAAACTTTTGGAGCGATCGCGCCATTGGCCAAGGCGAGCTCGATAATTTCATCCATTCGGGGAGTCGTTATATTCGTTGAGAGCTTTTTCTGATTCTGATGAGCGGCCGCGAGTATCTCGCCGACTCGGTCCCAATTTGCTTCAAGTAAAGCCGCACGAAGCGCCAGCGACGTGTCACGAATCATCTCGAAAACGTCGAAAATTTCTGTGTCACCGTCAATGTGGCGTTTGGTGATTTCCCAATTGTTGATTCCTGAATTGCGCGGCTCTCCTGTATAGCAAATAGCTATGCGGCTCTCCAGCGTGGCAAGGTCGATTTCGAGCTCTTCGCGGGAAATCCCGGCGGGGCCAAAATGAATACAGGCAATGCGGCCGTATTGAGCTGAATAATAGTCCTGGAAGCCTGTCGGGACGCGAATAACTTGACATTCGACGTTGGCTGCGATTTGAATGAAATCCTGTTCACGCAGTTTATCTCCGGTCAGTGCATTTAGGGCTCCGATGCAGGCAATGTTCAATGTCGATGAACCAGCAAGTCCGGCTCCGGCCGGGACGCGCGATTCCGTAATCATTTCAAAGCCGACCCGAGGCCGAAAAAAATAAACGAGTTTCGCAAGTAGCTCTAACCGCGGCTCAGCTTTAAGACAGTCGATTTCGCCGACGCTCGTCTGAATTGAGATGCCACGATCAATTGACGAAAGGATGATTCGATCGTCATTTCTGGTAATGATTCGGCAATTCGCGGTACGGTTGATGGCAAAGTTCACTGTCGCGGCGCCTTCATGAAACAAAAAAAGCGGCGGTATATCGATTGTTCCGCCTGCAAGATCAACTCGTGTCGGAGCAGAGGATTCAATTAGCACTTAAGTTTTAATTCTCCGGGGTTGGAAATACGGATTTCGATCAATCGAAACTACATTCGCGATGATTTTGCCAGACATTATACTGATTTTACAAATACCCTAAAGAAGGCCGTACGCGGCTAAAAATCAGTTTCAGTTTATCAGAGCGATTGCTTTTTGGCCGCCTTTTTTGGATTTTCTACTGAATCCGAAGGAATCGTCGAGTCCGTTTTTTCGCTTGATTTCTGATCGCGGATCAAATGCAGTTTTTCAGTTAAATCGTGAAGTTTTTCCTGCGCAACTTCTTCCACCGCTAAAAGTTTCTCCTCGATTCTGTGAATTGTCTCCGGATTTGCTTTTTCGACCTTTTCGGAAAGCCAAAAGCGCTCAACGGCATAAAGTATGATCACGGCAAAAAGGATTACAAAAAACAGAGCGATGCCGATTTGTTGAAAATCGCCGATGATGGACGTTATTGCGCCGCTGAAAAAATATCCCGTGCCAGCCAGAAGCGTTACCCAAAGACCGCAGCTCAACGCATCGAGGGCAATAAAACGCAAAAAAGGCATCTTGCCGATGCCGTAAAAGACGCACATTGCAGCTCGAATCCCGTAAATATACTTCGAAATAACGATTGCAAATCCGCCGAATTTATCGATAAGCCGCTCTATTCGCGGTTGGGCCATCTGGTAGAAGCGGTAATGCTTTGCGTTTTCGTGAAACATTCGTCCAACTGCATAGGCAACGCTATCGCCGACCATTCCGCCTAGCGTGCCAGCCAAAAAGACCTTTAGGAAACTGTATTTTCCGAAAAAACCGCTATGGGCCATTGCTCCCGATATCAGAAGCGTAATGTCGCCCTCGACAGTGCAGAGCGCAAAAACAGCGTATATGCCGTACTGCTCAATGAACTGTGAAAGCTGATCCATACAGGGCTTTGCTCTGAAAATTTTTCGAAGCTAATTTCGAACCTAGAAAGATTATCTTTTCATACTCCGATGAGTCAATCTGAGAAAAACCGGTGTGTTCGACATTTGCAGCCCCGGAAAGGTAGTTTGACGGGCCGGAGCGGCCGCAAGATCACAGAAGAGGCGGTCGTCGTTGACACGCGTTGACTGCGGCGACTAAAATCGGCTTTCGTTAAAGGAGGATCAGAAAATGGCACCAGGCAGTTCAGGCGGAAACCTTGCAATCGGAATCGAGATTACTCCTCGGCGGCTGCTCGCGGCAGCGGTTGAAAGTGGCCGTCTAGTGGATCGTTTCGAAGTCGAGCGCGTGGACACGGCTGATGCCGGTTGGGAAATTGCGGATTTCTCTCGACAAGCAGTCGAACGGTTTGGTAGGGGTGCATCGATTGGCGTAGCCCTTCCAGGACTTATCGATCACACGGCGGGACGTGTCGCACATTCCGAGCAAATGCCGGAAAATATGAACATCGATTTCAAATCGCTGTTTCGCTCAGTGGATCTGGTTGTCTTTTTGGAAAACGATGCCAATGCTGCTGCATACGGCGAATATCGGCTTGGAGCAGGTCGCGGCGCGTCAAGCCTATTTTATGCGACGATAGATATCGGTGTCGGCGGGGCATTTATCTTCGATGGCAAAATCTGGCGCGGCTCGGCCGGTTTTGCGGGTGAATTCGGGTACATTGCAATCAATGAGGATGGTTTAAAGCTCGAAGATGTTGCATCGGTCGATAACATAGTTCGACGTACGCGAGAACGATTCAATCGTGACAGTACTTCATCGCTCAGTCGGCTTCAAGAACAAGAAATCGGGATAAACGAAATCATCGGCGCGGCAAACGAAGGCGATGACCTTGCGGTTTTAATGTTGAATCGAACGGGAAATTACATCGGGACTGCGGTTGCTGCCGTAATAAACCTCCTAAATGTTGAAATGATTGTACTGGGAGGGCAAGTTATGCAGACGGGCAACCACATTCTGGAAGCGATTATCGGCCGTGCAGCCGAATTGTCATTTGAGCCATCATTTTCGGCAACGACTATTCGCACGGGACAGCTCGATGATAATGCCGCAGCGATCGGAGTTGCCCTAATTGCCTCGGGTAGCTGATTCCCTGATTGCCTCGATTCGTTTTTTTAATTTGGACAAGAAGTTTTACTTATTTTTACCGATTTTGCGTCGGTTCTGATGCTGGTACATACTTTAGTCGTGGATGCGGAATTTGCGGATTCAAAAACATTTAGTAGAATTTGTAACTGACTTACGGCAGCTCTTAATAGATTTGAATCGATTTTGGGAACCTTGCCGCGTGCAACGTCGAAATGGTCGTTGCACACGGTGTGGCGCAAATAATGTCTTGCTAGCAAATTAGAGGTTCACGGGATGGCACAATTTTTCCACCGAAGTGCAAACAATATTGCCCGGATCAGCCTGATCGCGGCGGCAGTGTTGGCGGGTACCGCATTTTATGTTTACACGCAGGTAGCCCGTTCTTCATACATCACGGGTCGCTATGTCGAAAAGCAACAGCCGGTCCAGTTTTCGCATAAGCACCACGTTGGTGACGACGGAATAGATTGTCGTTACTGTCATACGACGGTCGAAACAACTGCATCCGCGGGAATGCCGCCGACGCAAACTTGTATGAACTGTCATAGTCAGATTTGGGCCGATAGCCCGTATCTTGAACCTGTTCGAGCAAGCTACCGAGATAATAAGCCGATTGAATGGGAGCGGGTGCATAATTTGCCCGGCTTCGTCTATTTCAACCACAGTATTCACATTGCCAAAGGTGTCGGTTGTTCGACTTGCCACGGGCAAATCGACAATATGCCATCGGTTTACCAGGAAAACACCTTACAGATGGAGTGGTGTCTTGCCTGTCATCGCGAGCCCGAGAAATTTATTAGGCCAAAGTCCGAAATTTACAATATGAGCTGGCAGGATTCGGATCTATCGCCCGAGAAACGGATTGAATTGAAAGCTCAATATAAAATTCGAAGCAAAGAAATGATGACTAGCTGCTCGGTTTGCCACCGATAGGAATTTTTAGAGGAAGCATTTAATTACGATGCCAAGTGCGGAAAGTAAAAAAAGTTTTGCGGTCCTGAAAGAAAAGATTCTTGCAAAAAGCGGCAAGGACTATTGGCGCAGCATAGAGGAATACCTAGACGCGCCGGAATTCGAGGAGTTCGTCAAAGCAGAATTCCCAGAGCAGGCGGATCAGTGGAACAACGCTCTTAGCCGGCGAAATTTCATCAAGGTAATGGGCGCATCGCTTGCCCTTGCCGGTCTTTCCGGCTGCGTCATTATGCCGCCCGCAAAGATAGTTCCATACGTCCGGCAACCGGCCGATCTTTTGCCGGGCCAGCCGCTTTTCGTTGCGACTTCGATGACACTTGGCGGTATCGCAACTGGATTGCTCGCGAAATCTTATGACGGTAGGCCAATAAAAATCGAGGGAAATCCCTTACATCCGGGAAGTCTTGGCGCGACGGACATCTTTGCACAGGCTTCGCTTCTCGATATCTACGATCCTGATCGATCGCAGGAAGTAACTTTTCGCGGCGTTTCGAGAAGCTGGCAGGACTTCGTAAAAGCGATTCGGTCGGCAGTTGAGCAAAATCGCGTAGATGGCGGCGCTGGAGTCCGTTTTCTAACCGAGACGGTATCGTCGCCAACGCTTCAAGACCAATTTGCGCGGCTGCTTGCCGAATTGCCAAACGCAAAGTGGATTCAATACGAGCCTGTCAATCGGGATAATGCTATCGAAGGCGCACGCCTTGCATTCGGAACGCCGGTTAACACGGTATGCAAATTCGACGCCGCTGATCGAATTCTGTCGCTCGATGCCGACCCATTCTCAGGTTTTAATGTCCGTTACATCTCGGATATCGCCAAAAAGCGGACGTTTGATGAAGAAACCAAGCAAATGAGTCGGCTTTATGCCGTGGAAACGACAACTACGCTTTTTGGTGCGAAGGCTGATCATCGGCTTGCAGTTAAGCCAAGCCAGATGCTGGAAATAGCGAAAGCGATTGCAAAGGCGGTTGGCGTCTCGGGCGTCGAGAGTAGTTACGCTGAAAATGCGAATTGGATTTCGGCAATGGCGAAAGATCTGCTTGCCCATAAAGGGCGCAGCATTGTCATTGTTGGCGATAACCAGCCCGCTGCTGTTCACGCAATCGCGCACTTGATAAACGCCGCACTGGACTCAGTTGGGAAAACTGTTTTTTATATCGACACCATTTCGCCTTATCAGAAGTTGCAGCGCGAACAACTTCGCGAACTGATCGAAGATATCGACTCCGGACGCGTGAAAATGCTCGTCGTTCTCGGCGGAAATCCGGTTTACAATACGCCAATCGATCTAAAGCTCAGCCGCGAGCGAATGGAGAAAGTGCCATTGCGTATCCATCTCGGTTTACATCGGGACGAGACAGCGGTTTTATGTCACTGGAACGTGCCGGACAAGCATTATCTAGAATCATGGAGCGACGCAAGAGCATTTGACGGAACAGCATCGATTGTCCAGCCGATTATCAATCCGCTATACGACAGCCACAACGTCCACGAGGTAGTGCAGCTGTTTTTCAAGGAAAACAGCGACAAGCGCGATTACGATATTGTCCGCGAATATTGGCAAAAACAGGGAATTGCGGCCGCTAATGGCGGGTCACAATCAACATTTGAGGATAATTGGCGGAGGGCCTTGCACGACGGAGTTGTGCCTAATTCCGCTTTTCCGGCAAAGGTGGTCTCGGCAAACGGAGCCTTTATCTCGAATTTGGCCACCGCGTCGCCCTCGTCTGGACCGATCGAAATTGGAATCCTTCCTGATCCTTCAATTTACGACGGCCGATTTTGCAACAACGGATGGCTTCAGGAACTACCTAACCCGCTAAATAAGGTGACCTGGGAAAACGTCGCCCTGGTAAGTCCCGCAACGGCGGCTCGTCTCGGATTGAACCGAGGGAACGACGCACGAGAAATTTCGGGCGGCGAGCGTGGCACCGCTTTTATCAATACGAAAGGGCAAAATATGACCTCAGATCTCGTAACTTTGAGATTTATGGGGTCCGAAATTTCGAAACCGGTTCCCGTTTGGATCACACCCGGGCAGCCGGACGACGTGATTACAATCTCGATGGGCTATGGCCGCACGCGTGCCGGACGCGTTGGGACCGGGCTAGGTTACAGCGCTTTTGACGTTCAGCGCTCGGACGCGATGCATTTCGGATTCGGAGATATCGCAAAGACCGGAGGGAAAGGGACGGTTGCCTCTACGCAAATTCATTTCAATATGGAGGGGCGAGATATTTTACGGGTTTTCGATGCCGATGTATTTGCCGAAAATCCATCGATCGGGCATCAGGCCGATGAATACCCGAAGACAATTTATCAAAACGGGTCTGAGTATTATCAGCAGCAGTACGCCGTTAACAACAAGTGGGCAATGACCATCGATCTTAATTCTTGTGTCGGCTGCAATGCTTGCGTGCTCGCGTGCCAATCGGAAAATAATATTCCAGTTGTCGGTAAAGAGCAGGTCGAACGCAGCCGCGAAATGCACTGGCTGCGGATTGACACTTATTACACCGGCAATAGCATCGATGCCCCGGGCGGAGCTCACTTTCAACCCGTTTTGTGCCAACAATGCGAACAAGCTCCATGCGAAGTCGTCTGTCCGGTTACGGCAACGGTCCATAGTCCGGAAGGGCTCAACGATATGGTCTACAATCGGTGCGTCGGGACCCGTTATTGCTCCAACAACTGCCCGTATAAAGTAAGACGTTTCAATTTCCTTCTTTATCAGGACTGGAATACACCACAGTACAAACTGATGCGTAATCCGGAGGTCACGGTTAGAAGCCGCGGCGTAATGGAAAAATGCACCTACTGCACGCAGCGAATCGCGGCGGCCCGCATCGAGGCAGAGAAGGATGGACGAAAAATCAGAGATGGCGAGGTCTTGACAGCGTGTCAGTCAGTATGCCCGACCAATGCAATTATTTTCGGGGATATGAACGACGCAAAGAGCAAGATCGCGGCTTCGAAGAAAGATCACCGGAACTACAAATTGCTCAATGAATTGAATACGCAGCCGAGAACTACGTACTTGGCCGCGCTGAAAAATCAGAATAAAGAAATGCCTGATTACAAGCCGTTACCGATACCGAAATCGCACGGCAACGCAGGGGCAACGGAACAAAAGGCAGCGGGAGGCGAAGCACATTAATGCAGGACCTTGAGCAAATTCAAAAGCGGATTTACCCACCGATGGTCGAAGGCCGGCATACGCTTGCGACCGTCACGGACAAAATCGCGGATGTAACGCTCAAAAAGCGAACTCCGTTTTTTTGGTATATCGGGTTTGCGATTTCGTTTCTAGTAGCTCAACTATTACTGGGGACCGTCGTTCACTTGCTTTTCACCGGTATCGGTATTTGGGGGAACAATCAGCCGGTCGGTTGGGCGTTCGACATTATAAACTTCGTTTGGTGGATCGGTATCGGTCACGCCGGAACTCTGATTTCTGCAATTCTTCTGCTTCTTAACCAGAAGTGGCGCACTTCGATCAACCGCTTCGCGGAAGCGATGACGCTGTTTGCGGTCGCCTGCGCCGCTATGTTTCCGCTTCTTCACACAGGTCGTCCCTGGCTCGCTGCATATTGGCTTTTTCCATATCCCAACACAATGGGTATATGGCCACAGTTTCGCTCGCCACTGATTTGGGACGTTTTTGCGGTTTCGACATATGCAACGATCTCGCTGCTGTTTTGGTATGTCGGGTTGATACCCGATCTTGCGACGCTTAGGGATCGGGCGAAAAATAAGTTCTTCAAGTTCGTTTACGGTATTCTTTCGTGGGGCTGGCGGGGTAGCGCTCGGCACTGGCATCGCTACGAAATAGCCTACCTTTTGCTTGCAGGGCTTTCGACACCGCTCGTTCTCTCAGTTCACTCGATCGTTTCGTTTGACTTCTCCGTCTCGCAGATACCAGGTTGGCACGCGACGATCTTTCCGCCATATTTCGTTGCCGGAGCAATTTTCGCTGGTTTTGCAATGGTTTTGATCCTCTGCATACCGCTTCGGGTTTGGTACAACATGAAGGACTTAATCACCGATACCCATCTAATTTATATGGGAAAGGTGATGCTCGCGACTGGATTGATCGTCGTTTACGGATATGCAATGGAGGCCTTCTTTGGATGGTACAGCGCATCGCAGTATGAATACTTTATGATCGTGAACCGAATTTTCGAGGGGCCTTACTGGTGGTCATATTGGCTATTGATCATATGTAACGGTCTTTCAATTCAATTGCTTTGGTTCAAAAGATTTAGAGAGAGCCCGTTCTGGCTTTTTGTGATCTCGATCATCGTGAGTATTGGAATGTGGCTCGAACGATTCGTAATTATTGTTACGAGTCTCAACCGTGACTTTTTGCCGTCGTCCTGGGCAATGTATTCTCCTACGATCTTTGACTGGTCGATGTTCATCGGGACTATCGGGTTCTTCTTCTCGCTCGTCTTCTTGTTTGTAAGATTTTTACCGATTATTTCGATTTTCGAAGTCAGAACGCTGCTTCCGGAGGCGAACGTGCACGGGCATCAGCAGGATTTCGAGGAGAACGTCGTCGAGGTGGAGTACACCTATGATAAGACGGATCCACCAAACCGCTAACGGCAATTTTGCTGTGACGTGGGAGATCGAGAGATTTGATCTTTGGCAATTTGGGCAAGCGGCGAGCCGCGGCGCAGGTGCAGAATGCGACTAGACAGATTTTCTGACCGGGACGCTTTAATTTCCGTAGCAGCTGCTGCAATCGTAGCGGCGATTTCCGCAATTATTCTTATCGGGCCACATCGAACCGATTTTTCGGATAGCGGAGACTACATTGCTGCGGCGAAAAGCCTTCTTCAGGAAGGGGCTTATCCGGTTCAGGGAACGCTTCCGTTTTTCCGAGCTCCGCTTTATCCGATGCTTTTAGCTGCGGTCTGGGCGATTTCGCCGGGAAGCGTGCTGGCCGTGAAAATTGTGCAGGCGGCGTTTCATATGCTGACTGCTCTTGCGGTTTTTCTGACTGGAAAAACGCTTTTCGGCAGGCGAGCCGTCGGCTTCGCAGGCGGGATGCTTGCGGCATTTAACCCGCTGATGCTCTATTTTGTGGCCGCGATACAGACCGAAGCATTGCACACGATGCTTGTGTCGGTGGGTATCTACTTTGGGATTGCCCGAGTTTTTGCACGCGATGGAGAAAGCTTTATCGACGCAATAGTTGCTGGAATCGCGTTCGGTCTGGCGGCGCTTTGCAGGCCGTCAGCTTTCGGGATCGGGTTTTTAATCGCGTTTTTGATCTTTGGAAATGCAGTTTGGAGAAAACGGAATCTGGCATTGCCGCTCGCTATGGCGGCAGCGATCGTGTTGGTAGTCTTGCCATGGACGATTCGCAATTACGCACGCTTCGGCGATGTGATTCTTGTAAACGATGCCGGCGGATATGCACTTTGGGTCGGGAATCATCCTGCTAATCTCCGATTTTACGACGGGTCATTGACAACAGCCGCGGAAATTGGCGAATACTCCGACTGGATAGGCAAGACGTTACCTGCCCAGATCATTGCCGAATGGGAAAACGACGGCGGCTATAGCGGTCTTTCGCCATCTGAACGGGAGGCGAGATGGCGTCGCGAAGCTTTCGCAAATTTCCGCCAATACCCCGAAGAAACGTTGAAGTTGTTCGGCTGGAAATTGCTCGGGTTCTGGAAGCCATATCCGAGCAGTGAGGTCTTCGGTCCATTGGTGACGGCAGTCGCTTTTTTCGAGATACCGGTGCTCCTAATGGCTTTTTTGGGCCTCTTTCTTGCAAAATTGCGTCCGGCAAGCCGCAATCTTGCATTGTTATTTGTAATTTATTTCGTTGCCGTTACGGCGATACACGTTTTGCTTGTTGCTACGGTTCGGATGCGTGTGCCATACGTCGAACCTTGGACCGCGATGTTCGCCGCGTTTGGTGCGGTAGGCAGTTGGGAGGCGATTTTCAACCGGCTTGATGTAATGAAGCCGCCTAAAAGCTCTGAGTTGAAGTAATTTTTGCAAGTTTATAGAGCGCTGAAAAATAGCGAAATGGAAAAAAATATTTACGGATTAATGGCGGAATTTGATACGGCAGGCGAGCTCGTCGATGCGGCGCGGTCGGTCCGCGATGCCGGCTACGTTAAAACGGACGCTTTTTCTCCTTTCCCGATTCACGAAATGGACGAAGCTTTAGGAATCAAGCGCAGCATTTTGCCGGTGCTCGTCTTTTTCGGGGGGTTGACAGGCCTTCTGCTCGGGATCGCCCTTCAGGTGTTTGTCCATTATATAGATTATCCGCTAAATGTAGGCGGCAGGCCTTATCTCAGTTGGCCTTCATTCATTCCGCCGGCATATGAATTGACCATTCTGATTGCGGGATTCACAGCCGTATTTGGAATGCTTTTTCTAAACGGCTTGCCGCGGCCATACCATCCGGTTTTTAACGTGCCGCGTTTTGCGCTTGCGACGCGGGAGAAATTCTTTTTGCTTATCGAGGCCACGGACCCGAAGTATGACTATCAAACAACCAGGCATTTTCTGGAAGGGCTGGGCCCGCAGGAGGTGTTCGATGTCGAAGAATAACACTATCAGCTCTGGCATCTCGGTTACGATGATTTGGCCCGGAGTGAGGGTCTGTTTGGCGATTGTTCTCGTTGCGTTATTCGGCGCGGCCTGCGGAGTCCGACTTGATATGCACGTACAACCAAGCTATCGCGCTTATCAGGAAAGCGATTTCTTCAAGGATAAAAGAGCTTCGCGTGACATCCCAGAGGGCACCGTTCCGCGAGGATTACTACACTCTGATAAGGCCTTTTATACGGGTAAAATCGACAATCCGAATCCAAATGCACCCGCACAAACCGTTACTGATGGATCGGGAAATACGCTTGTGGCAAGCTTTCCGAATGACGTTTCCGAGTTTCCATTGCCGGTGACGAAAGAATTGATAGATCGCGGCCAAGATCGCTACAAAATTTATTGCATCGTCTGTCACGGCCCGATTGGAAACGGAGATGGAATGATTGTCCGACGCGGATTTACGAAGCCTCCGACTTATCACGATGACCGGCTTCGGAGTGCGCCGGTCGGACATTTCTTTGACGTGATTACGAACGGTTGGGGACGAATGAACGGCTACGCTGCTCAGATTTCGCCTGCTGACCGATGGGCAATTGTTGCCTATATTCGGGCCTTGCAAGTTGCGCAGGACCCAACCAAAACCATGCAGATGACTCATTCGTCAGCGGTGCTGCCTCCGGCCGCGGAGAACAAAGGAGGTGCGAAATAGATGGCGGTTAATTACTCGGCTCCGTCGGAAATTAACAAATTTAGGTCGCTTGCGCTTGGCATCGGCGGAGTTGCACTTTTGGCTTGGTCGGCTGGAGCTTATTTCAATTTGGAACAGGCGCTGCGTTCATGGCTCCTCGGGTTTATTTTCTGGGGCGGAATCGCGATCGGCAGTATTGGCGTCGTAATGTTGCAATATTTGACTGGAGGCGCCTGGGGCGTCGTAATTCGACGCGTGGTAGAGGCAGCATCGCGGACGATGCCGCTTGTCTTCATCTTCTGGCTTCCTTTGGCGCTAGGCGTAACGCACATTTACGAATGGACGCATTTGCCGGCGGATGATTATACGGTTATCCACCGTGGCTCATTTATGACGCCGCTCTGGTGGATAGTACGCGGCGTAATTTACTTTCTTTTGTTCGGCGTAATGACTTACTTGCTCAATGACTGGTCAGCTAAGCAGGACAACGCTCCAGATTACGAGAGCGCTGCGGGTTGGCTCGGCCGAGCAACCGCATTCTCAGGACCGACGATGGTCATCTACGTGCTTGCAATAACCTTTGCAGCCGTTGATTGGGTAATGTCACTCGATCCGCATTGGTTTTCGACAATCTGGGGTTTACTCTTCGTTGCTGGCTGGGGGTTGAGCACGTTTTGCTTCGCGGTAATCATGCTTGCTTTCCTTAGTGGACAATCGCCAATGCATCGGGTACTCGGAAAGCGCCATTTCCATGACATCGGCAAGTTGATCCTAGCACTTGTAATGGTGTGGGCCTACTTTAATTTCTCGCAGCTGCTTATTATTTATTCGGGAAATATTCCGGAGGAAACAAGTTGGTATCTCGTGCGTATGACGCCGGGCTGGTTTTACGTAGGGATGATTTTAATACTTTTTCATTTTGCGTTCCCGTTCCTAATTCTTCTTCGGCAGGATTGGAAGCGTAATGCGCAGATGCTTGCATCGATAGCTCTGTTTGTCCTTTTTATGCGGCTGGTCGATATGTTTTTCCTAATCAGCCCTAATCCAAGGATTTCGAGTGGTGGAGCAAGCCTTCCGCTTTCAGAGAGCTTCAGCTGGCTGGATCTTGTCGGCCCGGTTGCAATTGGCGGTATCTGGCTTTGGTATTTTTTGGGTCAACTTGCGAAGCGGCCTCTCGTGCCGGTAATGGACCCATTTCTCGAAAATGCGATCGAGCACGGGCATGGCCATTGATTCCGAGGTTTGGCGAAAAAAAAGGTGAAATTATGACGTTGCACAAACAAGACATCTCGAGAGCCAGCCTGGAAAAGGGCTATGAAGAAAATGTCGTCGGCGTTCGCGGCGTCGTGGCTTTCGGCGTCGGCCTTTTTCTCCTGATCGTTATTACTTTTTGGCTTATGTGGGCTCTTCACGGCGTTCTGGAAGAGCGGGCAAAGGAGACAAAGTCCTCGGATAATCCAATGGCGATGAACGATCGGGAACGGCTGCCGCCCGAGCCGAGATTGCAAGGAGCACCGGGATTTGGCGTGGATACCCCAAACGGGCGCGTGAATCTAGAATTGACTGCGCCGCAGTCCGAGTATCGGGTGCTGGAAAAAGAGTGGAAGGCGCTTATCGAAAACGGTGCACGAGATCCGAAATCGGGAGCCGTTACCGTTTTACCGATAGAGGAAGCTAAAAAGATTTTGCTAGAGGAGAAACCAGCGGCAAGAAATTCGCCAGAAGCGGAAAGGCTACTAACTGAATCTCAGTTAAGGTACTCATCAGCGAGTTCGGGACGCGAAATGTCAATGCGACGGAGGTAAGTAAGGATGTCTCGGCTGACAAAGCTTATCAGTTTTTGGTCTATTGGGGTGCTGGCATTGTTGATATTTTTCAAGGTCCCAGCGGTGGCGCAAAAAAGCGAGCATTACAATTCGCCGCTTTATGCTCCCAAGTACTATGATCCATCGCAGGGTTCGGCTAATGGTCTCCCCAATGCTTTAAAAAAGGTCGGTATAGAGCAGCGACTCGGCGAACAGCTTCCGCTCGAAGCAACTTTTAAGAATGAAGAGGGACAGGAAGTCCGGCTTGGTGATTTTTTCAGAAGCGGGCGACCTGTAATTTTTGCGTTGGTTTATTACGAATGCCCGATGCTTTGCAATCAAATCCTTAACGGCACCGTCGGAGCGTTGAAGGGCGTAAATTTGGACGCCGGAAAAGATTTTGACATTCTCGCCGTTAGCTTCGACGCTCGCGAGAATGAAAAATCGGGTCTAGCCGCGAATAAGCGAGCCGCCTACATCGAACGGTATGGCCGTCCTGGCACCGAAGGCGGCTGGCATTTCCTAACCGGCACGCAAAATTCGATCGATGCTCTTACAAAGGCTGTAGGTTTCACCTATGAATGGGATGAAAAATCCAACCAGTTTGCGCATGCAAGCGCGATTATGATCGTAAATCCAGACGGGCGACTATCGCACTACTTTTACGGAATAGACTACTCGCCAAAGGATCTTAAATTCGGCCTGATGGAGGCTGCGCAAAACAAGATTGGAACTCCGGCAGATCAGTTGTTGCTTTACTGTTATCACTACGACCCATCAACCGGAAAGTACGGTTTTGCGATTTTGCGGGCAATGCGGCTTGGCGCCATCGCAACATTGCTTGGTCTTGGATCGATGGGATTTGTTTTATGGCGACGCAATAAAAGGCGGGGCCAGAAAATGGCTCGGTTGAATGACCGATAATGTTTGTCTCCGGCATCGGCCGGCCTGATAATTGAATATGCAAACCAGCTCTTGGGTACCACTATTTCCGGATTCTGCCTCGTCGTTTTCGTGGCAGGTCGATGCTCTATATTTTTATCTGGTTTTGATCAGTGTGGCGTTTACCATACCAATCGTTGCAGCAATTTTTTACTTCGCTATCAAGTACCGGGCGAAGGAGAAGTTCGCTACACCGGAGCAGATGCATGGATCGATTGCACTTGAAACGACGTGGTCGATAATTCCTTTCATTATCTCGATGACCATCTTCCTGGGCGGAGCGATTGTCTATTATGAGCAGTATCGGATTCCGGATGACGGTATGGACGTTTACGTCGTCGGGAAACAGTGGATGTGGAAAGTTCAGCACAGCACCGGCCAGCGCGAAATCAACGAACTGCACGTGCCAGTCGGTCGCCGAATAAAATTAACGATGACAACGGAAGACGTAATACACAGTTTCTTCATACCGGCATTTAGGACAAAAGCGGACGTCGTGCCGGGTCGCTATACTTATATGTGGTTCGAAGCTACAAAACCGGGCAAGTACCATCTCCACTGCGCGGAATATTGTGGATTGAATCATTCAGGAATGGGCGGCTGGGTCTACGTAATGGAGCAACGAGATTTCGATAATTGGCTCGCAGGAAACGTATCCGGACAGACGCCGGTGGAAATGGGCAAGGACTTATTTGAGAACAAGCTCGGATGTGCCTCTTGCCACGCCGGCGGCCCGCAACAACGTGGACCTAGCCTAGCGGGCATTTACGGAAAGGAAGTCAAATTCGTCGGCGGCGGCTCCACAATAGTCAACGATGAATATATAAGGAACTCGATTCTCAACCCGAGCGCTCAAATCGTCGAAGGATATCAGCCCATAATGCCGACATTTCAGGGACAAGTAACCGAAGAACAGTTATTGGCTCTGGTCGCTTACATCAAATCTCTTAGCAGCGCTTCGGGTCAGAGCTCGTCTTCGGTGGCAATGCCGATGGCTGGACAAACCGGCACAGTGACAAATGCAGTTAAGACCAACAAATAAGGGGGCATGCAATTATGCAGAACATTGATGCGATAGGATCCTCGGCGGGACAACCGAAAACAAATTACCTCAACAATGGGTATTCACTAAAGTCTTGGCTTTTGACGAAAGATCACAAGCGCATAGCGATAATGTATTTGATATCGGTGTCGCTGATGTTTTTAGCTGGCGGGCTCTACGCTGCAACGATTCGGCTTGAGCTACTGACGCCTGCCTCAGATTTGCTCCAATCGGCGACGTATAATAAGGTTTTCACTCAGCACGGAATCTTGATGGTCTTTTTCTTCCTCATACCCGCGATACCAGCCGTGCTCGGAAACTTCTTGTTGCCGCTGATGATCGGGGCAAAGGATTTGGCACTCCCGCGAATAAATCTCCTTAGCCTCTACATTTACTGGCTCGGCGCGATCATAGCCATTTATGGGCTTTTGCAGGGCGGAGTTGACACTGGCTGGACATTTTACGCGCCATACAGCACGACGTTTTCAAACACATATGTCGTCGCAGTTGGCCTCGGCATCTTCATCAATGGATTTTCCTCGATTTTGACCGGGCTGAACTTCATCGTCACCATTCACACGATGCGCGCGCCCGGAATGACTTGGTTCCGACTGCCGTTGTTTGTTTGGGCACAATATGCAACAAGCTTGGTTATGATCCTCGGGACGCCTGTTATTGCAATTACCGTTCTGCTTGTCGCGATCGAACGAATTGCGCGCGTCGGCATCTTCGATCCGTCAATCGGCGGCGACCCAATTTTATTCCAGCATCTATTTTGGTTTTATTCCCACCCGGCCGTTTACATTATGATTCTCCCGGGTATGGGTATCGTCAGCGAGCTTATTTCAAACTTTTCACGGAAAAAGATTTTCGGCTACGAATTTATTGCCTTTTCGAGTATTGCAATTGCGGTCTTCGGTTTCCTCGTTTGGGGGCACCATATGTTTGTCAGCGGGCAATCTATCTACGCAGGGATGGTCTTTTCGTTTTTGACAATGGTCGTCGCAGTTCCATCCGCGATCAAGATGTTCAACTGGACGGCAACGCTCTACAAAGGTTCTATTTCGTATGATACGCCAATGCTTTACGGGCTTGGCTTTCTGGGTCTTTTCCTCATCGGCGGTCTGACAGGACTGTTTCTTGGTTCAATCGGGTTAACCGTTCATCTGACGGATACGTATTTTGTTGTCGCGCACTTTCACTACGTGATGGTCGGTGGGCAGGTGATTGCATATCTCGGCGGGTTGCACTATTGGTGGCCAAAAATGACTGGAAAGATGTATTCGGAATTTTGGGGAAAGGTATCCGCAATGCTCGTCTTTGTTGGGTTTAATCTTACCTTTTTCCCACAGTTTATTCTCGGCTATCTGGGAATGCCGCGGCGATACGCGTCGTATCCGGAAGAATTGCAGGTGCTCAATATATTCTCTACCGCAGGAGCGTCAGTGCTCGGTGTCGGTCTAGTAATGCCGGTAATTTATCTTACCCATTCGCTGATTTACGGTAAGGCGGCCGGCGATAATCCTTGGATGTTGCCGGGACTCGAATGGCGCACAAGCTCGCCGCCGCCAACTGAAAACTTTGAAAAACCGCCAGTTGTCACCTGGGAAGCGTACGAATTTGGTGAAGACAGCGGACTTGACCTTGAATCGGCACGAAGGGCCGCTCAGTCGGCGGCAGCCGTTTAACGATTTCGAAACTTTATGTCGTCACACGTAGAAACACACGAAGAGTTTCACTATCATACCCCGGGCTTGCAGCACCAGTTCGAGGATATGAAGCAGCAGGAAGAAAGCGTCTCAATCGGGATGTGGGCCTTTCTGGCGCAAGAAATAATGTTTTTCGGCGGCCTGTTTGCTGCATACCTCGTTTATCGGTCGCGTTATCCGATGGCCTTTGCCGCGGGGAGTAACCACTTGGATGCGTTTTGGGGCGGACTCAATACGCTTGTCCTGATTGTAAGCAGTTTGACGATGGCTCTTACTGTTTACTACGCCCAAAAAGGCAACCGGAATTTGCAGGTTGTGATGATCGTCCTCACGATGCTGTTCGGTATGGTTTTTCTCGGCGTCAAGGTAATCGAGTACCGGGATAAATACGAACACGGACTTGTGCCTGTAACGGGTTGGAACAAAAAGTCAACAACTGTGGAGCATTCGTCGACGGCGTTCTTGCTGCCCTTTGAAACAGTTGCCAGCGCATCAGAACAAACGGCGGGCAGTGCGACGTCCGAGCATCGTCCAAATCCACGCGGTGAGTTTCAGATCGATGTAGAGAAGGATATTAAGCTTCCGAAAATAGCTGAAACAGGCAATTTTCTGACGCCGACCGAGCGTGTAGCTTACTATTCAAATGGAGCTCTCGATCCTGAGAAGTTTCGCGACAAAGTAAGGATGTTTTTTGTTATTTACTTCATTATGACCGGCCTACACGCTCTGCATATGATAGTCGGCCTCGGCATAATGGCTTGGCTGCTGTTTATGGCGTATAGAAATGCGTTCAGCGCGGAATATTACTCGCCGGTCGAAATATCTGGGCTTTACTGGCATTTTGTGGACATCGTCTGGATTTTCCTTTTCCCCCTGCTTTATTTGCTCGGGCGACATTTTTTACATTGAAGGCGACTGACTTTTGATTGCAATGTCTGATAATCATAGCGAAAAATCACATATCGGTATCCCAGGCTACCTAGGAGTCTTTGCAGTGCTCGTTGTCGGTACGATGGTTACTTATTATGTCGCGACAATCGATTTGGACTGGATATTTCCGGGTGCGAACACGCTTGTAGCTCTCGCCATAGCGTTTACTAAGATGGCGTGCGTGATGCTGTTCTTTATGCACGTTTACTGGAGCCCTAAACTCATCTGGTTAGCTGCCATCGCTAGCTTCTTTTGGCTGGCGATCCTTTTTGCATTCACTATGCAGGATTACATCACACGGGTTCCCGGCGTCTATTCGATCTAGAGTAGAGGTCGAAAACGATTGTGTGGCCGCTTCCGGGCCTTGATATCCCGGCGGCGGCCGATTTATGTCGTCCGGCTAGGAGCCTTTTCCGATACGTGTTATGATTTTTAGTTTGATGCTAGGTATCGAGTCGTTGGGGGCTATGTCGCGTTTTAAAGTGCAACAGCGCAGCAAAGCGGCGTCATCAGATTGCGGGAATGTATTACGAACGAATTAGGCTTACCGCTACCGCATTACTCCTGGCTATTGCTGCCGCGATGCTCGCTGGATGTAGTGTGATTAAGAAGGAAGGTACAGCGCCGACCTTGCTCAAAAGCGAGAATGCGACGCGCGAGGAACTAATGGCTGAGGTAAACCGCTTTGCGGCTGTTTCGTCGGTTCGGGCAAAAATGGACCTCAAATTCGAGGATAATTCGTTTGCGCAATTCGGCTCAAAGGAGGTCTACCGCTCCGCCGATGGTGAAATCGTCGTTCAGCGGCCAGCAAATATTTATTTGAAAGTGCAGGTGCCGATCATTAAAACCGATGTCGCTCAGATGACCTCTGATGGCGAAAAGTTTCGGGTGGCAATCTTGCAGGATGGCGGCAGCGGCAAATGGAGGAAATTTCTTATAGGAAGCAATAATGCCGACTATACTAAGCTTCAACGAGATTTGGAGGGCGGTAAGGGCGAAATTCCAGGCGAACTGAAGAAAAACGTATCGGCATTTTCGAATTTGCGTCCGCAACATTTTACCGATGCTCTGCTCGTTCGCCCAACCGATTCTGAGCATCTTTACACGCAGACAACCATTTACCAGGTCGAAGAGGACGAATCACAGCCGCCAAAATCGCCGCTTCGAAAGGTACTTCGCGGCTATTATTTGCTCGACGAGTACGAGCGGTCTGGTGACGGTGAATTGAAAATATCCCGGCGGTTTTGGTTCGACCGTGTCGGCGGAATTCGCCTCGCTCGCCAGCAGATATTCGACCGAAAAGGGGAGATAGAATCCGACATCGTTTATGGTCGCCAAGGGGATTTGACCGCAACGGGCGAATACAAGCGTTTACCTCTGGAAATAATAGTTACGAGGCCTCAGGAGAAGTATTCAATGCGGCTAACATATCAATCGCCTCAAACCGTTACAATCGGGAAGACCTATCCGCCTTCTGCCTTTGTACTGGAAAACGGCTGGAATCTAGAAGTCGTCGATCTTGATAAAAAACTAAACGAACTTTCGGCGCAATGGCCCGGGGAAAAGAAGATCGACGCTGCCGCTTCGCGTATCCACTAATCGCAGATTCGAATGAAAACGATTCTAGAGACTGAAAATCTTACCAAATCCTACAGAATAGGGAAGATTGACGTTCCGGCTCTTCGTGGCGTCTCGCTCAGGGTCAAAGAGGGTGAATTTGTCGCGATTATGGGTCCATCCGGCTGTGGTAAATCTACGTTATTGCATCTCCTTGGCGGCCTTCTTTCGCCGACTTCGGGGTCCATAATAATCGATGGCGAAGATCTTTCCAAGGTTGGCGATGCCGCAAGAACTGAAATACGGAGGCGAAAAATCGGCTTTGTATTTCAAAGGTTTAATCTCTTCCCTACGCTGAGCGCGGATGGAAACCTTAAACTGGCCGAAAGAATTCATCTCGGCAATGGAAGAAATAACTCGGCTAATCGGCGAGAGATCTTACGTTTGCTGAAGCTTGAGGATAAGATGCATCATAAGCCGCTGGAACTTTCCGGAGGTGAACAACAAAGAGTTGCTCTCGCGCGAGCTGTCATTAACCGGCCAGCGATTGTGCTTGCAGACGAGCCGACCGGCAATCTAGATAGCGAAAATTCCGAGATCGTTTTGCAAATGTTTCGAGAATTGAATGAGAAATACGGCCAGACGATTTTAATGATTACGCATAATCCAGAAGCTGCTTCGGTGTGTTCTCGAATAATTAGGATGCGTGATGGCCGTGTCGAGGGCGAAGAAACCACCTCGAAGTCCGTTAGCGCTTCTACGGGTAGATCAGACCTACTCTTCGATTCGTGATGGAACGCCTTAAGCGCATTATTTTTTGGGACTATAGCCGCGAGACGTCGGTTTACGTAGTTTTCTGCCTGTTGATTGTGGCATTCATTTTTCTGACACCGAAATCGTGGTTTGATCGCCGCGAACGCCCTACATCCACGGCAACTCGCGTTATTCTCAAATCATCAGATTTTCCTGGTGGGCGGTCCGAAATTGAGAGAGACATAAGGGAATTAACGGGAAATCCTAATGCGATTATTGTCGATTTTCGGGAAACGACAACTGGTAGCGGTGAAAAAATCTTCATAATTGATGTCCGCTGAGGCTGAAAGTGCAGTCAGCCAGACTAGCGGCCTAGACGATGCGATTTATGAAACAAAAGATTAGAGCGATTTTTTTAATGTTTTCTACAGCGGTCGGATTTTTCATGGCTGCTGCGACCGATGCAAGAGCGCAAAACCTTCTTGGCGAAATTCTTAACCGAATGGATGCGCACAATAAATCGCTACAATCTTTGCGGGCGCGAATAAAAATGGTCAAAACGAACGTCCAAATTGGCGAAGATGACTTATACGAAGGCTCTGTGCAGTATTTACCGGCGCCTTCGAAAGAGAAAATTCGTGTTCGCGTTGATTGGGAAAAGCCAGCCGTCGAGCAGCTCGCCGTTGGGAATGGCCAGTATATTCTCTACCGGCCGCGTTTGAATCAGGCGATCGTAGGCAGAATTGACAATGCGAAGGGCAATGCTGGTGCCGGCGGCGCGCTCGCTTTTTTGAGTATGAATCGAGCGCAGCTTAAGGCAAATTATGACGTGGTTTATTTAGGAGAAGAAACCGTTGGCGGATCGACGCGGACTTGGCATCTTCGCCTGACGCCGAAAATTCCTGGCGCATATAATTCGGCGGATCTTTGGGTAGATGTCAACGGAATGCCGCTGCAGGCAAAAATAGTCGAAAAGAATAACGATTCAACGACCGTTTACCTCTATGACATCCAGAAAAACGTTCCAGTCGATTCTTCGGTTTTTGCGATTAAACCGCCAAAAGGTACAAAAATCGTGCAAGGGTAGTGCGAGTTGTAGATTTAGGAACGTTCCGCCCGGGCACGAGACCCGGGCGTTTTAGCGCGGTTTGAACTATCGCCCAAAGGAAACGTATTATAGTCATTTATTGACCTACTCTAAGGCTCTGGCGGTGGAGTATCGGCTGCTGGGTCGAGGAATTTTAATGGAAAATGTCAAAAGCAAGCAGTCTTAGCAGATTTACGCGCGGAGTCCGCCATACGATTCGCGCATTTGTATCGACGAAGCATCCGGTGCTTGTCCACATCGTACCGATGCGCCGATGCAACCTATCCTGCGCTTACTGTAATGAGTACGATAAGACGAGCGATCCGGTGCCGATTGAAACAATGCTGCAGCGGATTGACAAGCTGGCTGAATTCGGGACATCGGTTGTTACGATCTCGGGCGGTGAGCCGATGATGCATCCGAATATCTACGAGATCGTCGCCCGGATACGGCATCACGGAATGATTGCGGGGCTCATTTCAAATGGTTATTACTTTCAAGTCGAAAAAATAAAAAAATTAAACGAAGCGGGGCTTGACTACCTTCAAATTTCGATCGACAACGTTACTCCGGACGATGTTTCGAAAAAGAGTCTTAAAGTACTAGATCAAAAGCTCCTAAATCTCCGCGACCACGCGAAATTCAAGGTAAATATCAATTCGGTCGTCGGTGGCGGTGTTGCCAATCCGGAGGAGGCTTTAATAATTGCGAACCGAGCCAGGGAACTTGGCTTTTCCTCGACAGTAGGCGTAATACATGATGAAATGGGCCTCAACAAAGGCCTGACCGAACGCGAAAAGGAAGTCTACCGGGAGATTAAGGCAAAGGGAGCTCGCTCCTACGCCCGTTGGAACTGGTTCCAAGACGCCCTCGTCGACGGAGGAGAATATCAATGGCGATGCCGTGCCGGAGCGCGGTACCTATATGTCGATGAAAACGGCATCGTAAGCTGGTGTTCACAGCAGCGTGGAACGCCGGGCATTCCTCTCCTCGAATACACGCGCGAAGATATGGAACGCGAATATATTACGGAAAAATGGTGTGCTCCAGCCTGCACAATTCAGTGCGTGCATCAGGTTGGCCATCTCGACGCCTGGCGCGACCCACAAATTTCTCGGTCGGAATACGAGAAACGCAAGGGCAGTAAACTTAAACGCGAAACAGTAACACGCGTTCTTGAATCCGAATAAAGGGATGAAGTCGAAGCAAAAGCTTCTCTACCGACACAGCGAACTTCATAGAACACATCGAATCGGCTGGCTTCGGGCTGCTGTTCTTGGAGCCAACGACGGAATTGTATCGACTTCGAGCCTGATAATTGGGGTTGCGGCGGCCGGTTCGTCGCGCGAAGCGGTGCTAATTTCCGGGCTGGCCGGCCTATTTGCCGGTGCTTTTTCGATGGCAGCCGGAGAATATGTTTCCGTACACTCGCAAGCAGATACTGAAAAAGCGGATTTGGAACGCGAAAAAGCGGAGCTTGCTGCGGACCAGGAAGGCGAGCTGATGGAACTGGCCGGGATTTACATCGAGCGCGGTCTGACGCCGGACTTGGCACGCCAGGTCGCCGAGCAACTGACGAAACATAACGCCCTCGAAGCACATTTACGCGACGAGCTCGGTATTACCGAAGAGCTAAAGGCACGACCTATTCAGGCCGCGATATTCTCAGCCGTAAGTTTCGCTCTCGGCGCGGCGCTGCCACTGGTTATCGCCGCCCTTGTTCTATTCGAATATCTTATTCCAGCGGTAGCGATTGGATCGCTAATATCTCTTGTTTCTCTTGGGGTAATAGCCGCAAACGTCGGCGGTGCGAATACGTTGATGGGGGCGCTCCGGGTACTATTCTGGGGAGCGATCGCTATGGCTGTAACGGCCGGTGTCGGGCGCATTTTCGGTGCTGGAATTTCTTAATATTTGCTAGCCGCCGCAATGATTTCATCTCTTCGGAATATCTTCCCCAATCGTCCAGATAATTACAGAGCTCGACAACCCGAGTCCGGACAAACGGCCCGCCATCATAACAAGAGTCTCGCCTTTCTCTACGACCTGAGCCGAAAGCAAAACCTTCTCGCCAATTTTCAGCATTTCGCGGGTTGACCAAGCGGTTTCGTGTACGAACGGCTGGACACCCCAAATTAGCGCGAGTTGATTGTAGGCGTCCTGTGAGGTTGTCAGCGCAAAAGTTTGCAATCCAGACCTGAAGCTTGAAAGCCGACGAGCCATCAGGCCGGACTCAGTAAAAACGGCTACCTTTTCTGTCATAACTTCTTTTGCGGCATAAGTCGCCGCTTTGCAAAGAGCTTGGCTTGTCCGGCCGGATGGCGGCTGTGACAGTTTAACCGGGCGTCGCAGATCGGTTGCCTTTATACTCTCAGCCGCATCGATTATCCTCGCCATCGTCCGCACGGCCTCGATCGGATAGTGGCCGGTCGCCGTTTCAGCGGAAAGCATAACGGCATCGGTGCCGTCCCAAACCGCGTTTGCTACGTCCGAAGCTTCTGCTCGTGTCGGGTTCGGATTATCGATCATTGATTGGAGCATTTGGGTCGCTGTTATGACAAACTTATCGTTTGCCATTGCCTTACTGATAATTCGCTTCTGATAAACGGGTACGAGTTCAACGCTTGTTTCGACGCCGAGGTCTCCTCGGGCGACCATCACGCCGTCAGCTTCCGAGATGATTTCATCTAGGTTCTGTATTGCTTCAGCTTTTTCAATTTTTGCCACGAGCAATGCGCGGCCCATTTCGCGGCGGTTGAGCTCTTTTATTCGCTGCTTTACAGCACGGCAATCTTCTGCGGTTCGGACGAACGAGAGCGCTATGTAATCGACATTTCTTGATATCGCCCATTCCAAATCGACGTGGTCTTTTTCTGTCATCGAGGGAATCGGAAGGGTCGTATTAGGCAAATTTATGCCTTTTCGCTCTTTCAATTCTCCGCCAATAACGACCCGGCACAAAACGTCTGTACCGGAGATTTTTTCCACCCGCAGTTCAAGTGCGCCGTCGTCGAGGAGAATCGTCGAACCGGGCTGTACTGATTCAGGCAACTCCGAGAAATTTGTCGAGACCGCCTCGGCGTTGCCGATAATGTCGCGGGTAGTGATCGTGATCAAATCGCCAGAACTTAAATTTACAGGCCTTCCGCCCTCGAGTGTCCGAATCCGGATCTTTGGGCCCGATAAATCCACCAGAATCGAAAGCGGTACACCGAGTCTTTGCGCGGCCGAGCGTGCGGCATCGATTACGGCAGAGTGCTCTTCGCGCGTGCCGTGAGACATATTTATCCGGACTGCGCTTACACCGGCTGAAATCATCGCGGTGATGGTATTTTCGGTATTTGATGCTGGACCAAGTGTTGCAAGTATTTTTGCTCTTCGCATTTTAGTTTCGGATGAGAAGCTCCTAATTTATTTGCCGAATAAGTGACGTTCACCTTAGCTTGAATTTCGCGAATTTAGCCTGCAATTTTGCGATTACGGATACAAATGTTGAATGCGACCAAGTCAGCGGCGAGACGGAAACTGGTAAGCCGGTTTTCGCATCGATTTGTTCAGACATTACGCCCGATGGAAACGCGTGCTCGACAGCCCAGCGAATCTTCTTATCGGCTTCCGCTAGCCCTGAAAGATCTTCCGCTACCTCGATTTTGTAATCGGCAAGCCACAGTGTGCATATGAACCATGGATTCGGCGGTGCGTCCGGTGCCGAGCGCATATAGCCGTCGCCTTCAAATCGAGCAACCCCACCTGCGACATCAAGGTGCTTTTCGATTGCGGACATCGTGGCGACCACGATCGGATCTAGCGGCTGAAAGCAGCCAAAGAAATAGACGCCAAAAAGCGATGAATCGATTGTATGATCAGCAACGAAGGAACCATCGTCTTTTAGGTACAACGCGCGGGCAAAGCGGCCGAGTTCCGGAATAAAGAGAAATCGCCGCATCGCGGCTACCATCGAATCCGCCGCTTCGGTATAAGCATTGGCTCGATTTTTCTCGGCAAATAACGAGGCAAAATTCGCAGCGGCTCTCAGGCCAGCAACGACGGTTGCAGCTGTGAATGTATGTATTCCAAATCGATCTTCCCACAAATTCCAGCTCGGCTGTGGCAGTCCCGAAACGGGGTCTCGGAATTCGAGGAGAAAATCTGCACATTTGACGGTCATCTTTGTATATAGCCGATGGGCAAATTCGATATCGCGATAGCGGTTGTAATGTTCCCAAAGAGCCCAAATGACGAGAGCAGTCTCATCTTCCTGAATCGGAAGTAGCTTGCGCCGCGCGGCCGTATCCCACAGTGCATGCCAGCCAGAGGCAATCGTCCCATCGGCGTTGTACTTTTGAAGGAAATAGCCGTCCTTGTGCACGATCTGGGCGCAAAAATCAAAAAACTTGCGGGTTAAATGCGAATAACCCGCAATATCAAGCGAATTGGCTACAAATGCTCCGTCGCGGGTCCAAAGATAGCTGTAATGGTCGGTTGCGCGCTCGGTGACGTCGTGATCATTGGCGGCAAGAATTGCTCCGTCATTATCGATCTGCGTTCGGATAATAAGCAGCGAACGCTTGTAAAGGTCAAGAAATGCGGGCTCTAAAGATTGTAGTTCCGAATCATTTTTGTTAACCCAGGCGCGCCAGTAATTCGCGGTATAGTCAAAATAGTTTTGCGGGCTACGGGTCGTGATCAATTTTTCAAGCCGCAAGACATCTTCGTACGAAGTGCCAACGGCGATCCAGTAATAAAATTGCGCGGTTGCCTTTGGACCCGGCGATAAAAATACTCCTATCGCTGAATCAACGGATCCTTCGGTAATTGCGGCGCCCTGCAGGTTGCCATCTTCAGCGTCCCTCCATGTGCCTTCACGGCCTTGAAAGGCCTTTCGTCCCGTTGCAAAAGACGAAAAGTCTGGGTCAGTTTTGATCAGGAAATATCGATGTTTTTTGTAATGGATGATCGATCTGGTCTCCGGATCGTAAAGTGCGGTATCGCCGAAATTATTCTCATAAATACGAAAATCTTGATGAAGGAACATGCGGATCTCCCGCTCCCGATCGAAGAGATTACTGACCGTAACACGCCGAAGATAAATGTTTTCGTGGCTAGCAACCGTGTCATTGCATTGTAGCCTCAGCCCCATTCGTGCGTTCTCTAGCCGGACATCCGTAACGAGCGTTTCGTGAAGATATTTCAGGCTTTTCTGCCATTCGCCATCGGCAACCCAAGAAAATTCTCCGTCCGCCCAGACGCCGAATCGGCAGGGAAATCCTTCGGTATGATTTTCCTGGCCGACGTGTGGGAAATAAACGTCTCTGATCTGGTATTTTTCATCGAAATTGACCAGTAGCGATCCATTGCCGACCGGAATATCGCGCATATTTAAGCCTGTTTCAGTGTTGAAATTTTTCCGCTGCTTTGGCGAGCACCTGACGTTCATTTTCAAACGAGAGCATTTTCTCAGCGTCGCCAATGCTCACCCAACGAACTTCGATTACCTCGGCGTCGTGACGGCTCGTATCGCCGCCGACCGCGCGCATCAAGAAAAAATCTACGCGTTTGTGATAACGTTTTCGAGGGCCGTCGTAATAGCCGAAAAACCAATATTCGATCGTATCAAGCGGAGCGATGATTTCACATTCGAGGCCGGTTTCCTCGCGCACTTCGCGGATTGCCGCGTCCTGAACGCTTTCGCCCGGGTCGATTAGCCCCTTCGGAATTTGCCATCGTCCTTCCTCTGCGGTCTTAATTATCACGACCTCGGGCCGCATGTCTGCGTGACGAAATACGATCCCGCCGGCGGAGTGCTGAAAAACTGTGTCAGTCTCGTCTGTACTTTTGCCGCAACTATTTTTCATCGTTTTTCGATTAAATCTGCGATCGCACGATCGAGCTCATCGCGTATCGCATCGTCAAACCCGACGATTTTTTTTACCGTTCGCCCGTCGCGGTCAAAAATTGCGGTTTGCGGTATTTGAGTGTCATCACCGAAGACGTACGTCGTCAGCGCGTCCTCGGGCGTGGCAAGCGGGTATGTGATATTCAACCGCTGAACAAAATCCGGAACTCTAGGCCGGTCTTCCTCGCCACCGACGTGAAGCCCGATGACCTCGATCCGTCCTGGATAGCGCTTTTGCAACTCCATTAGATGTGGGATTTCCTCAATACAGGGCTTACAGTATGTGGCCCAAAAATCAAGGATCAAGATTTTTCCGCGGAAATCCTTGATTTTCTGCACTTGGCCGTCGATTGTTGTCCAACTCATTTCCGCAACCGGCTTAAGCGGTTGCGGTTGAACGCCCTTTACCGGCCGATCATTGATCGATATGGGCCGATTGCCGACAGCTACTGGCGGAGCCGACGTGCAGCTTGCAGCGATGAAGGGTAATAAAAATATGAGCATTCCTAACACCCGCACGATAATATTTTAACCCGTTCCGGCTTAGGAGCTAAATCGAAAGAGAATAATCCCGCAATGGACGATTTTCGCCTTATCGTACGGCTTAGTTCTGCCGGCGAAATAACATACCATATGAAAAATGCGAAGTTACCCCGAAACATTCTTTGAGGCAATTAGGCGATTACGATTTGCTCGGCGTATTGCTGCGACGCCCGAAAACACGGCGATGAATCTCGAGTGTGGATGTATCGTAGTAGCTGAAGCGGAGGTGGATAAATCCGGCCAAATCACGGGCTGTGACTATCGGACAAACGGTTGCCCGTTTATGATTGCGGCCGCGGAAGCTGCCTGCAAAGCAATCGCAGGGAGTAAATTGGCGGATTTTGGTGGTGAACCGGCGGTCGCAATTGCAGCCGCGATCGATTCGGCAATTGGCAGGCCTCCGATCGGGCGGGCTAATTGTGGTGTGGCGGCAACTGAGGCATTTTTGAAAGCATTCGCATCCCTTCGCGAAAAGCGATTAAGGGAATCTCAATCCGAAATGCTGCTCGTCTGCTCGTGTTTCGGTATTGCCGAAGGGGCGATCGCCGCATACGCAAGGTCGAATCCGGATGCCACGCTTTCGGACGTCATACGCGATTGTAGGGCTGGCAGCGGATGTGGTTCTTGCCGCCCGACCATTTTGGAAATACTAGATGCGATAAGTGCGGAAGCGGCTCAGCTGTAATGAGTTCTACAGAGCTGAATGGCTAAGCCGCGATGGATTCTTATGCTATAATCTTCGCGAGCAACTATCGCTCTCCGTAGCGGAAAGTTCAGAGGAGGTTTTTAGCTAGTAAACAACTTATTCGCGCATAGATGGACGACCCTGCCAGTTTATTCCAATCCCTCCAAGTGCCGGTAATGCCGGCTTTTGTCGAATTCCCGACTTTCAGCGCCGGCTTTTTAGGCATCGTAGCAGTTATTCTGCTCGTTTTGGCAAATGGCTTTTTTGTAGCAAGCGAATTTGCGCTTGTTGCCGTTCGAAAATCGCGTATCGAGGCTCTTGCGGCTGAGGGTAATCTATCTGCGAAGCGGCTGCTTGCGATGCTCGGAAATCTCAATGCCTATATTTCTGCGACGCAACTCGGAATCACGCTCTCTTCTTTGGGGCTAGGCTGGATTGGCGAACCAGCGGTTGCGGGGCTATTAGAGCCGCTACTTCAGATCGCGGCCGAAAAATCCGGCCTTGGAATCGTTGCCTCTGCCCCGGTGCTTCATACCGTATCGTTCGCGATAGCATTTTCTTTGATTACATTTTTACATATTGTCTTTGGAGAATTGGCGCCAAAGACCGTCGCATTGGAGCTCAGCGAACGGATTGCATTTCTTGTTGCGGTACCGCTCGAAGTTTTCTATCGAGTTTTTAATTATCCGATTCGATTACTCGATTGGGCCGGGACAAAGACAGTTCGCTTATTCGGTCTTGAGCCCGCAAGCGAGCACGGTTCGAGCTATACCGAAGACGAAATCCGGAGGCTGATCAGCGTTTCGCGGGCAAGTGGCCACCTCAATGAGGAAGAGCAGCGTTTGATCGATCAGGTCTTCGAGTTCTCGGAAACGACGGTCAAAGAAGCGATGATCCCGCGAACCGAGGTTATTGCGTTGCCATACGAGGCATCGCTGGAACAGATCGCAAATGCCTTTCGCGAACATGGATTTTCGCGAATGCCGGTATTTCGCGGCTCGCTCGACGATATCGCGGGAATAATTCACGTGAAAGATGTCCTTGACGCTGTCTTACGTCCAAAGGACTTCAGTATTGACCGTATTCTGCAAAAGGCGAACTATGTTGTCGATACGGCTCGGCTCGAGGATGTTTTAAGGCAAATGCAGCAAGAGAAGTTCCATTTCGGCTTCGTAGTCGATGAACATGGCGGAATTGAAGGGATCATTACCCTCGAAGACCTGTTGGAGGAAATAGTCGGCGATATTTCAGACGAGCACGACGAAGAAGTGAGCGAACAGATTTTGGCGTTACCGGACGGAAGCTATCTCCTCGATGGGTCGTTGGCTGTCCGCGACCTGAATAAACGTCTTGGGCTACATATACCGCTTTCGGAAAATTACACGACAATTGCAGGTTTCCTAATGGCCGAAGCCGGTCAAATTCTTGGAGAAGGCGAAACCGTTACTTTCAACGGGCACGTTTTCCGCGTCGAAAAGACCGAAAAGCGTAGGATTAAGCGTGTCCGGATGCAAAAGGATATTCCGAAAGACCAGCCTCAAGTTGCCATCGCTCAATAGTTCGGATTCGAGCAGCCAAATTTGTCGATTCCTGTTGTTCGCGTTAGATTTATTTTTGCGTTCCGACATTCGAAACAATTGGAGAACATTTAATGAGCTACATTGAACAGGTCTGGGCAAGGGAGATTCTTGATTCGCGAGGAAATCCGACTATCGAGGCGGAAGTGATTTTGGAATCGGGCGAAACCGGCCGGGCAGCGGTTCCAAGTGGAGCTTCGACGGGCGAAAATGAGGCCGTCGAGTTGCGTGATGGAAATGATCGGCGGTATCTCGGCAAAGGCGTCTTGCAAGCGGTTGAAAACGTAAATGAGAAGATCAGCCGCGAACTCGAAGGACTCGACGCTCTCGATCAGACGCTGATCGACGAAACACTGATCGATCTCGATCGCACGGAAAACAAGCAAAACTTAGGTGCAAATGCGATTCTTGCAGTCTCGCTTGCAACTGCTCGTGCGGCAGCCAGCTATCTCGAAATTCCGCTCTATCGCTACATCGGCGGTGTAAACGCAAAAACGCTGCCGGTGCCGATGATGAACATCCTCAACGGCGGTGCTCACGCTGATAATAACGTCGATTTTCAGGAGTTTATGATAGTCCCGACCGGAGCGCCTTCTTTTGCCGAGGCACTCCGAGCGGGAGCCGAGATCTTTCATCGTTTGAAAACAGTTTTAAAGTCTCGCGGTTATTCGACCAGCGTCGGGGATGAAGGCGGGTTTGCGCCAAACCTGAAATCCAACGAAGAGGCCGTTGAAACAATTTTAGAAGCGATAGGAAAGGCAGGCTACAGCGCAGGCGAAGACGTTATGCTTGCTCTCGACCCGGCCGCCAGCGAGTTTTTCTCAAACGGCAAATATGTTTTCAGGAAATCGGATAAGCGCGAGCTGAGGCCGGATGAAATGGTCGCTTTTTGGGCAGACTGGTGCAGGCGGTACCCGATTATTTCGCTCGAAGACGGAATGGCAGAAAACGATTGGGACGGCTGGAAAACGTTGACAAAAGAGCTTGGCAGCCGAGTTCAGCTCGTCGGTGACGACCTATTCGTTACGAATGTAAGATTTCTGCGAAAAGGCATCGATGAAGGGGCTGCGAATTCGATTTTGATAAAGGTTAATCAGATCGGGACTCTCACCGAGACGCTCGATGCAATTGAACTTGCGAAGACAAATAATATGACCGCGGTAATTTCGCATCGCTCCGGCGAGACTGAAGATACGTTTATTTCAGATTTGGCGGTGGCGGTCAACGCCGGCCAGATAAAGACCGGAAGCCTTTGCCGTTCTGACCGGATTGCAAAATATAATCAGCTCCTGCGGATTGAGGAAGATCTCGGCACGTCGGCACGGTACCCTCGGATCAATGCGTTTTATCAACTAACTCGCCGCAAAACTATGAAGTGAATCTGCGGGAGCTTTGCCTTACGACAAAAAAATCGCGGCTCGATGTTGCAGAAATTCACGGATTTCTGACGGTGGAATCTTATTGGGCTGCCGGCAGAACCTTGGAATAGACAAGGAAGGCAATCGACAATTCCGTGTGTTTTGCTATTTTTTTAAGGGTTGAGATGGTGCTTTTAGTCGCGTCGTATCGGATGGGGCTACGTTTGCTTACATTGGCGACGTATTTGTAAACGAGCGATTTCAAGGACGCGGCCTGAGCAAAATGTTGATTGAGGCAATGATTTCGCATCCCGAATTACAGGGTCTTCGCCGTCGGCCTCTGGCGACGCGCGATGCTCACGGGCTATACCGAAAGTTTGGGTTTTCAGACTTGCGGTTTCCCGAACGCTGGATGGAACGCCCGGCTTCGAATGCTTATTGAGTCCCGGAAAGATTTTCCGCTGCCGAGTAATGGGCTAGAATTTTTGGCGGCCGAACGGCATCTGCGACGCGAAAACGGGATAATGCTGCTGACGGCGAGCCATTCAAGCTTCGATGAAGTTAAAAGCGGGGCAAATGAATTTACTCGCCGCGCGGGATTGACAAGTCCCGTCCCGGCAATAATTGCTGACGATTATCGAGGTCGGCTTGGACGGCGCCGGGAGGGAAATCTCCACGATCTTGGACCGACGATTTTTGAAATTATCGGCATCGAGGAGCCGGAATGCATGAATGGCCAGAGCCTGATTGCACATTAAAAGCCGGCACGAAATAAAAATCCAGAAAGGATCAACAACCAGAAGAATATCAGGGCGAACAACGGAAGGATCGTGGCTAAAAGGCAACCCAGATTTACCCAGCTTTCCTGATTCCAAGTCGGCGGCGGCGGACAATGCGGACAAAACTCTTGGCTCGAAAGATAAGGCCGGCTGCATTTTGGGCATCGTTTTAATTCCACAACCTGCAGGATACTCCGGGGAGCCGAGGATTGTAAATCACGTTTGGCTTAAGCCGTTCTACTTAATTAGGCTTTCGGCTTTCTGTTTTCGGCCATCGGTCGACTATAATCGTCAATTTGCTGGGTGTAACTCACCGGCGAAGATGATCCGCGTATGATCGATGAATTTGTATTCGATAACACACAAGAGCGGCGACGCCACCGCGCCTTGGGCGCCGGATGGATCGAAGTGATCGTTGGCTCGATGTTCTCCGGCAAATCCGAGGAACTCATCAGACGGCTGAACCGTGCGAGAATCGCACGGCAAAAGGTGCAGGTTTTCAAGCCAAAAATAGACGTTCGTTACGCTGAAGAGCAAATTGCTTCGCACTCGGGGCAAAAACACCATTCGCTGCCGGTCGGAAATTCTGCTGAATTGCTCGCCGCTGTTTTGCCGGATACAGAAGTGATTGGGATTGACGAAGGTCAGTTTTTCGATATGGGAATTGTCGAAGTGGCGAACCGGCTTGCCTGCGATGGCAAACGCGTAATCATCGCAGGTCTCGATCAGGACTACACGGGGAAACCATTCGAGCCAATGCCACAATTGCTATCAATTGCTGAATTCATTACGAAAACGCACGCAATCTGCGTAAAATGCGGTAGCACTGCGAATTATTCACAGCGGACCGTTCAGTCCGAGGCTCGCGTCGAGGTCGGCTCGGGCGATAAATATGAAGCACGATGCCGCAAGTGTTTTGTCCCGCACGCGGACGAGCCCACCGTGCACGATTGAAATCGGAACATTTAGCATTTCTGAATCTTCACTGAATACATTCCAGCAGCAAATTCGTCCCGATGCGCCGGCTTTGCTATACTTTGAGTCTGCTTGTTGTGCATACGCCGCAACTCTTCCAGGATCTGCTGATAATTTTGCTGGTTTCGGTGCCAGTAGCCTATTTATGCCTTCGTTTGAAAGTTCCGTTGCTGGTAGGGTTTATGATGAGCGGCATGGCGATCGGGCCTTACGGTCTTGGCCTTATCCGAGAATTAGAAGGAATCGAGGTTCTGGCCGAGATTGGCGTAACTCTCTTGCTTTTTACCATCGGGCTTGAATTTTCGCTTGCTCGGCTGCGCGAAATGAAGCGGCTCGTTTTTCTTGGCGGGACGTTTCAGGTTCTTTTTACAACGGTTGCAGTTGCAGTACTTGCAACTGCGGTGGGCCGGCCGGCAGGCCAATCGGTTTTTTTCGGGTTTCTGGTTGCGATGTCGAGCACGGCAATTGTTCTTAAGAGTTACGTTGACCGAAACGAGGTCGACGCGCCGCACGGCCGAGCGGGCATAGCAATTTTACTTTTTCAGGATATCCTTGTTGTTTTTATGCTGCTTGCAGTTCCGCTGCTTGGTGGGCAAACTTCAGGCGGCATTCTGCAGGCTCTCGGTTCGTTGGGCATTTCGCTGGCTGCGCTTGGTGGGATCGTTTTAGGGGCGTTGATTCTGCTGCCGCGCTTTCTCGATAAAATGGCGGTTTTCCGTTCGCCGGAGCTGTTTATCCTTTCGGTCGCACTATTTGTCGTCGGGATGTCTTGGACGACCTCGCATTTCGGTTTGTCGTTTGCCCTCGGTGGTTTTATTGCGGGAATAGTACTCTCCGAAACAGATTATTGTCACCAAGCAATGACAGAGGTCCTGCCTTTCCGAGATGTTTTCAATAGCCTTTTCTTCGTCTCGATTGGACTGCTGTTGTCACTTTCCGCCCTCTGGCAGAACATAGCCGTAGTTGCTAGTTTCGTTATTCTCATCATTGTCGGAAAGGCATTCATAATCTGGTTAGTAATTCGTTTGCTGGGATATCCGCAACGCATATCGGCTATGGCTGCGCTTGGACTTGCGCAAATCGGTGAGTTCTCCTTCGTCCTGGCGCGCTCTGGGCGGAAGGAAGGACTTTTAGGCGATTCGGATTACCAGATCTTCCTTGCGTCAGCAATCGTCTCGATGACGGCCGCGCCGTTTCTCATCCGATTCGCTCCGAAATTTGGTTATTTCGTGCAATCTTTAGTACGCGATGGCAGCCGAGCCGAAATCGGCAATGCCGAAGAAGATGAAATTCACCTAACGTCGAGCGGCGGATTGCAGCAACACGTGATAATCGTCGGTTACGGGCTCAACGGGCGAAACCTTGCCCGTGTGCTTAGAGCTGTCGGCATTCCGTATCTGGTTCTAGAATTGAATGCTGAAGTCGTCCGCAGGGCAAAAGCAAACGGAGAAAAGATCAATTACGGCGATGCAACGCGCCGCGAAGTTTTGCTTCACGCCGGGATAAAGAATGCATGGGCGCTTGTTCTTGCAATGTCGGACCCAGATGCGGCGCGGAGAACTGTCCGGCAAGCCCGGGTTTTGAATGAAAACGTCCATATCATTGTCAGAACTCGCTATGTAGCGGAAATCACGGAACTTTACGCCCTCGGTGCAAATGAGGTGATTCCCGAAGAGTTCGAGACGAGTATCGAAATTTTTTCAAGAGTCTTGCAGCGATACGGAGTCGCGAGAAACGTGATAGAGAGCCAAATTGAACGCATTCGCCGCCAAGGTTACGAATTGCTCCGAAAGACGGGTGCTCCGCCGGAGCGTCTTCCGGAAATCAACGTTGCGCTCGACGTCGCGGCCACCGAAACAATCAGGCTTGATGAAGATTCGCCGGCGATCGGGCGTAATCTCGGCGATCTCGATGTTCGTGGAAAAACCGGTGCGACGGTGATCGCAGCCGTTCGCGACGCAAAGACAGAGATCAGCCCTGGAGCCGATTTCCGACTCGATAAAGGCGACACGCTTGTGCTACTCGGTACGCCGCCAAGCCTCGAAAAGGCAATCGCATTATTGGAACCAAACGAGCTCAAATCCGGAGGTTTTAATCCGTAACATTAGAGAAAGCTAGTTTAGGACTCCTGGTTTTTCTGCATTGCGCCGAGAACCGCAGCAATGGCTCCACCACCGATGGCGCCGAGGATCAACGACCCAACAACATCTGCTCCAATGGGAATCAGATTCTTGTATAGATTCCAGACGGCGGAAAACATAACCTGTATAGACAACGAAAAGAGGGCCATTATTACTGCTCCAACCTTCGCGGGGGTGATAAAATTGCGGATTCCCGCAAGCGAATCGAAGATCCAAGCATGTAACAATGCAGTTACCAGGTTACCGACGATTAGCGAATTCAGGCGGGAGTTTCCCTAATGAGTCCGGCAAATTCGTTCATATTAGTCAGCATCAGCATAGGATCGAGGACTAAGCCATAAATAACGAATCCGGCGACGAAGAAGACAATCCCACCGACGACAGTGGCGGCAGCAATGCGTGCGAGCATATCAGCAACCTCACAATTGAAGAGAGCATTTCCCAAAGCCACTGATCGTAGTACTCAAGTCAATTTGAAGGGCTAAACGTTAGGCATTTAAAAAGCTCCTGTCAATCCGCATCAGCTTTGGTCGGCTATCGCCGGGTCGGCCGATACGACTTCGGCCGCGGCACGTAAGCGTTCGAAATGTGTAAAAACGGCGTCAGCGGGAACTTTCCCGATTACGGATGCTATTTCTTCGCGGCTTGCCTTTGCGATCCGCTCGATCGAGCCAAAATGGCGCAAAAGCTTTATTCGGCGCTTTTCTCCGATCCCAGCAATCGCGGTCAGCTCCGACGTAAAGTCCCTTTTTTCCCGTCGTTTTCTGTGAAATTCGACAGCAGTTCTGTGGGTTTCTTCACGAACCTGAAGTATCAGGCGAAAAGCGTTCGAGTGTTTATCGAATGGAATTGGATTGGCTTCGCGTCCGCGAATCAGAATGTGCGAAATTTCATTGTGCCTATCGCGCGGTTTTACAAGCCCTGCGAGCGGTATCTGCTCGAGGTCAAGTTCACGCATCGCATCGGCAGCGGCGGAAAGCTGGCCCTTGCCGCCATCGATGAATATCAAACGTGGCAGCTGACCGCCTTCATCCAATATTCGGCGATAGCGGCGGAAGATAGCCTCCCGCATTGAGGCAAAATCATCCTGACCATTTACCGATTTGATGATAAACCTGCGATAAAGTGATCGGGCCGGCTTCCCATTATCAAAAACTACAATGCCCGCGACGTTTTCGCTGCCCGAGATATTGGAAATATCGAAGGATTCGATCCGATCCGGAAAATGGGGCAGTTCCAGAATCTCTTGAAGCTCCTCGAGCACCTTTTTCGAATCTGGCTTGAGGACGCGAAACCTCTGTTCGAAGGCAACTCGTGCATTTGTCTCAACCAAGGCCACAAGGTGACGCTTTTCACCGATTTTTGGATTTTCGATTCGCACTCGCCTGCCGCGGCGATCTGTCAGCAATATCTCGAGCGTCTTACGATCGGGAAAATCGTTCGGGATATGTATTTCAAGTGGAACGTAATCCGTCGTGTAGTATTGGATCAAGACGTCGCGAAGAAATTGGCCGGCATCGAATTCGTCGTCCTCCGGTAGGTCTTCCCAAAAAAATTCGCGGCGGCCGACTATTCTGCCCTCGCGCATCGTAAATAATTGCAGTGCAAGCCGCGGCCCTTCGCGGTAGAAGCCAAAGATATCGACGTCGCGTTCGGCCGAATAGGCCATTTTTTGCTGCTCGCCGAGTGCTATCACGGTCGCCCGGAGATCGCGATATTTTGCTGCGAGTTCAAACTTTCCTTCCTCCGCGAATTTCCACATTCGCTTTTCTAGATCGGCAGCAAGTTCGCGATTTTTGCCCTCAAGAAGTGTGCGTACGTCACGGGCCGCCTCGCGATATTCGTCTTCAGTGCAAAGGCCTTTGACGCAGGGCCCGAGGCATCGTTTGAGATGGTATTCAAGGCAGGGCCGCGTTTGCCGTCCGTCGATTTCAATATCACAAGTTCGAAGCTGAAACGTGCGGTTTATTAGATCGAGTGTTTTTCTCGCCAATGAAGCCGGCAGCATCGGCCCAAAGTAAAGTGATCCATCGCGGACAACCCGCCGCGTAATGACAACGCGCGGAAATGGCTCGTTGGTCATCTTCAGGTGCGGATACTGCTTGTCGTCTTTTAACATTACGTTGAATCGAGGCTTGTGTTTCTTGATTAAGTTGGATTCAAGGACGAGCGCCTCGACTTCATTGTCAACGACTATAAATTCAAAATCTGCGATATGGCGGACCAATTGCCGCGTTTTATAATCGAGTCCGGTAGGGTTTCTGAAATAAGAGCGGATGCGGTTTCGAAGATTCTTTGCCTTGCCGACGTAGATTATTTTTCCCGCAGCGTTTTTGTGCAGGTAAATGCCGGCCGAGGTGGGCAGCGATTTGAGTTTCTCCTCTAACGTCACACCGAAAATTTTACCTTATCGGGTCTTACGATCGGTAGCTCCGAAAGAGTTTCGCCCGGGGCGGGGAGCTTTGCAAATGAAGCTCGAGTGATGTCTAAATAAAATAGGTGAAAACGAAAATTACAACCGATCCAATGGAGGCTGCCGAGTTTATACGGCTCGGCGGTCTCGTCGCATTTCCGACCGAGACGGTTTACGGACTTGGCGCGGATATTTTCAATGAGCGGGCGGTTGCAAAAGTGTTTGCTGCGAAGGGACGCCCGGCAGACAATCCACTGATTGCACATATTTCAGACAAGGATCAGATAGAGCTGCTGGCTGAAGAGTTCACTGATGCGGCCGCAAGGCTGATCGATGCCTTTTTCCCCGGGCCGCTCACGGTTGTCCTGCGAAAGCAGGCAACGGTTCCGGCTGTAGCCTCCGCGGGGCTCGATACGATCGGAATTCGAATGCCTTCGGATTTTGTCGCACGTAAGTTTTTGGCTGCTTGCGGCACGCCGGTTGTTGCGCCGTCGGCAAATCTCTCCGGTTGCCCGAGCCCGACGTCATTTCGTGCGGTTTTCGAGGATTTGAACGGGCGAATCGACTGTATGCTTCGAGGCAATGACGCAGAAATCGGGCTCGAATCGACTGTCATAGATTGCAGCGCAGAGCGGGCAGTAATCTTACGTCCTGGGGCGATCTCGATCGAAATGGTGCGTAAAATCTTGCCGGATGCGGAATTTGCAGATCCTGCGAAGCTTGAGATCGCACGAAGCCCGGGAATGAAATATCGGCACTACGCCCCTCGCGCGGCGGTAAAAATCGTCGTCAAAGGCGAAATCGTTCCGGATGCAGAGAATGCCGGATACATAGGATGCGGCATTCCAAGCCAGAATTTTCGACTTCGGGCTCAGTGCAAATCGGCAGACGATTATGCAGCGAGGCTTTTTGAATTTTTTCGGGAATGCGACCGCCGCGGTATCCGAACAATTTATTGCGAATCGGTTGCACCAGAAGGAATCGGACGAGCCTTGTTGGACAGGCTCCGCCGCGCAGCAGGCATTACGGATGCGTGACGGCAATCAAGGTTAATTCGGCATTTTCCGCTATCTTACTTGAACGCAGCATCGGCGAATCCAGTACCTGCCTGGCGTACTCATTCGGAACAAGAACGAGTATCCGGCCGCCGGCAGCATCTGCTTCGGCGGCGAGTTCCGTAAGTCCATAAAGTTTTTTCTGTTTGCCGTCAACGTTTCGGATTAGCCTACCGGCAGCGTAGAATTCTGCGTTGTGGGAAATTCCGTGAAGTCCGACAAGCTTGGTTTCGGAAAAGCCGGCCGCATCCGCTTGGCGAATCAGCCGCTTTACCGAATCGTCATCTGCAAAACGGGGCACCAATGTCAAAATCAATACTGCCGAGACGGCTAAAGTCGCCGCCGAAATTATCAGTATCAATCTGCTCCCGAATTTTCTTTGACAAATGAAACGCCTCGCCGCAAATGCGGATAGCACGATTGCCGGTGGGACCGACGGCAAAATGTAGCCGGGAAGTTTCGATCCCGAAAACGAAAAAAACAAAAGCGGGATTGCCACCCAGACGAACGCAAGGCGTTCCAATGCGCCTGCTTTCTGCGGTCGGGTCGTCTGCGAATCGACGATCCGCCGGACACGATTGCAGATTTGCGCGAAGAAAAAAGGCAGCCAGGGCACGGTCATAAGCGGCAGAACCCAGAAAAAGAAATAAAATGGCTGCGGATGGAAAAACTGGTTTGTCGTGTACCGCCGAAAATGGTGCTGAATAAAAAATTCGTCCACGAACTCCCATCCGTTTCGCAGATACATCGGCAGATACCAGGAGGCCGCAACGGCACTCATCAATGCCGTGCCCCAAATCAGGCTGAAAAGCTCTTTGCGGCGCGGGCGATGTCTTTCAACCAGATAAAATGCAAAGACGATTGCAAAGGGAAACAAAATTCCAACCAATCCTTTTGCCAAAGTCGCAATTCCGACAAAGACGTAAAAACCACAAAGCCATTTCGCGGAATCAGACTGGTAAAACCGATAAAAGCAGGCCATGGCAGCCGTGATCGGAAACGTGAGGATGATGTCAAAACTTGCCCCGCGCGAGAAGACAATGATTCCGAGTGAGGTTGCGGCCATCAGGGCGGCAATCTCCGAAAAGGACAAGCCGTCGCAAGCCTCGGACGCATCCTCCTCGGCGCTGCATAAAAAAAAGACCGTCGCAATCGTCCCGAGGCCAAAGATGGCGGACCCGAGCCGGGCAGCAAATTCGTTAACGCCTATAAAATGGAAAGAAGCGATTTGCAGCCAATAAAGCAACGCAGGTTTTTCGAACCAATGAAATCCGCCAAGCGTCGGCGTTATCCAATCGCCGCGTTGATACATTTCGCGGGCGACTTCAGCATAACGCGGCTCGTCAGGCCCAACAAGTGGAATATTCAACCCGAAAAAATAAAAGCCGACAATTAAAACGGCTGCCGCCAAACGCCAAAACTGCCGACTAGGCAGATTATAATTCGAAGACTTGGCGCTTTGCTCCCGTTCGATTGTCATTTCGGTTTCAATGGCTGAAAATGTTAAGTATTGCCGAAAAGATGGCGGGATTCAAACTATGTCGCGAAAGGAAAAGCTGCGTGTCGCTGCAATAGGAGTTGGAAGCCTCGGCCGCCATCACGCGCGGAATTATGCCGAACTTGCCGCCGCAGGAAATGTTGCAATGATTGGCGTCTGCGATATCGACGAGGCGACAGCGATCGCAGTAGCGGGAGAATTCGGCTGCCGGGCATTCTCTAATCCGGACGACCTGATCGGCCACGTCGACGCCGTCTCGATTGCGTCGCCGACCGCAACACATTGCCGCTTGGCGACGCAATTCTTAGAAGCCGGCGTCAGCGTCTTGGTCGAAAAGCCGATGGCGGTTTCGCTCGCGGAAGCAGATCGGATGATTGCGACCGCCTCGAGAACGGGAGCGAAATTGATGATCGGCCATCTTGAGCGCTTCAATCCCGCGATGATTGCCCTTCGGCCGTACGTTACGAAACCGCTTTATTTCGAGATTCATCGCGTCTCGCCGTTTCCCAATCGGTCGCTGGACGTTGACGTCGTCCTCGATGTTATGATTCACGATCTGGATGCGGTTCAATGGCTTGTTGGCCCGCAGGCAAGTGTCACAGCGATCAATGCGGTTGGGATTCCCGTAATTTCGGATAAGGTCGATGCAGCCAATGCGAGAATCGAATTTTCCAACGGAGCAGTGGCGAATATTACGGCTTCGCGCGTCGGGACGGAGAAAATTCGAAAAACGCGGTTTTTTCAAACGAATGCATATGTCGTACTAGATTACGCGACAAAATTTGCATCCGTCACAACACTTGCTCCGGGCGCTGATAATCCGCTTCTCGGGATTTCGATAAACCGCCTGAAAATCCAGGATCGGGAGCCGCTGCGCGTTGAAATAGAAGCATTTCTCGACGCTGTCCGTCGCGATGTCACCCCGCCGATAACCCCGGAAGATGGCCGACGCGCTCTCGGGCTTGCGATTAGCGTTCTCGAAAAGATCGCGGCTCACCGAGCAATGCTAAATGTCTAAATAAAAAAAACGAATGACTTCTGAACGAGCGATAACGCAATTGCTTGGCGAGAGGATCGCCGCGGGCGATTTTCCGTCGGCGGCATTCATCGCGGGCCGACCCGATGGCGAGATTTTACGCGGCGCTTTGGGCAATGCTTGCGTCATCCCAGAGCCGATCAAAGCAAGCGTCAACACTATTTACGACGTTGCAAGCCTTACAAAGCCGCTGGTTACCGCTTTGCTGACTTCGATTGCGATCGAACGCCATCTAATTTCAGCACAGCAGACTGTCGGTGAATTCTTAGGAGCCGCAGTTTCTGCTGTGGCGAATGTCACGATTCGCCAGCTCGCAACCCACAGCTCCGGCTTGCCGGCATGGCTACCGCTTTATTTGCTAGCCGAAACGCCAGAACAGGCGATTGCCGAAATATTGAAACTTCGCCCTTGGCACATTAAAACTGTTGTTTACAGCGACCTAAACTTCATTCTGCTCGGCAAAATTCTGGAAGAAGCATTTGCGATGCCGATCGACGTTGCAGCCGAACGATTAATTTTCTTGCCGCTGGGTTTGAAAAATGCGATGTTTCGTCCGCGGGCTGAGCTTCGGCCGCGAATCGCCGCTAGCGAAATCGGCAACCGCTACGAAGCCGAAACCTGCCGACAGGAATTTCCAGAACTTGCAATTCGCAATGGCGTTTTTCGCGATTATCTGATTTGGGGCGAAGTCCACGATGCAAATGCATATTTCCTCGGTGGAGCGGCCGGCCATGCCGGATTGTTTGCGGACGCTGACTCTGTATTTAGGATCGCTTTGCAGTTTCTTCCAGAAACGAGCCAGATACTCCAGCCTGCGACCTGTAGCCTTTTTACCACAAACTTTACGCCCGCAATGGCGGAGGCACGCTCCTTTGGTTTTCAGTTGGCCTTAAGCGAAGGTTCGACCGCCGGCCCCGATTTGAGTCCCAGTTCATTTGGCCACAATGGTTTTACCGGCACGTGCCTTTGGATCGAGCCCGAATCTCGCCGAATTTTTGTCCTATTGACAAACCGAACGCACAATCGCCCGCTACCATTTGCAAATATAAACGAGGTCCGACGCCGGTTTAACTCCCTAGCCGCCGCTGTAGCCTAAGCATAAAGAGCAATTCGTTGACGGGATAATTCGTGCAACGGCGCAGCGTCGTTTCTAATCAAAGCCACGCTTTCCCCAAGAAATCTAGACAGTCGCCGGACTGCAAGGGAGTAGCCTTCAGAGATGAAAAAGTCGGTTTGGTTCGGTTTGATGATTCTTGTTTCGGTGGTCAGCTCGTTTTCCCAGGAGGATCGAACGACGCGCCCGCGCGTAGCTGCAACGCCAAAACCACCGATTATCAATGGCGGGACCTCTTCTCCGCAGGCGCCGCCGCGGAGTTCCGCTCCCGTTCTAGGCGGTAAATCGCAGCCAGTGCCTTCTCCGACGCCGCCGCCGGCTGCAATCGGCAGCGACGAAGAGATCCGCGTTGAAACCAATTTAGTAACTATTCCAGTTTCCGTACTTGACCGAAACGGTCGATTCGTTTCCGATTTGCAGAAAAACGATTTTCAAATCCTCGAAAACGGCATTCAGCAAAAAGTCGAGTATTTCCAAACAGTTGAACAGCCTTTTACGGTTGTTTTACTGATTGACGTCAGCCCTTCGACGCAGTTTCGCATTGACGAAATACAGGACGCCGCGATCGATTTCGTAAATCAGTTGAGGCCAAATGACCGAGTAATGGTAATTGCCTTTGACGAGCGAGTTCATACGCTGACCGAACCGACAAATAATAGAGTCCGGCTCCGTCAGGCGATACGGCAAGCGCGCTTCGGCGACGGGACTAGCCTTTACGAAGCAGTCGATTATTCGCTCAACCGCGTGTTGCGAACTATCGCGGGCCGCAAGGCGATCGTAATTTTTACTGACGGAGTTGATACAACATCGCGTCGAGCAAGCTACCAAAGCACTGTCGAGGATTCCGAAGAATCCGACGCGCTTATTTACCCGATTCGTTTCAATACGCAGCGCGATGCTTGGGCTCGCGGCGGCGGTAGCGTCGGATTACCACCGCGGCAGGCCGGCGGCGTTCTCGGCGCCATCATCGGTATAATCGTAGGCGGACAAATGCCAACCATCGGCGGCGGAACTGGCCCTGCCGGTTCAAGCCCGCAAGAATATGCTCTCGGTAAAAGATATCTGGAGGAGATTGCACAAAAAAGTGGCGGACGAAATTTTGAAGCCGATACAACGCGGGACCTAAACGCCGCATTTTCCGGTATAGCCGAGGAGCTCCGGCGTCAGTACTCGATCGGCTACTATCCCGATAATCCCGGAAAACCCGGCGAGCGACGGCAAATCCGCGTCCGAGTTCTGCGGGCCGGTTTGGTCGTCAAGGCAAAATCCAGCTACGTCTACGGCTCAAGTAGTTCCACGTTCGCCGGAAAATAGAGGATTGATAACGCTATTTCAGCTAACCGCTCTCGGCTGATGCAAGAGTCATGGTTTGATCTGGCGCAAGAACCGCGTTGGGGCCGAATCGTGAAGCGAATTCGGTAGGATATTTGCAGAATGCATCTTTTCATCTCGTGCACGGCATCGTAGGATAGGTCAGATGTTTGCAACTGAGGTTAAAATTTCAAAGCTCTTGTTTACTGCCTTTGTATTCGTGGCGTTTTTTGCGGGAGCGACTGATATCTCTGCCCAATCCGGCTCCAAACTCCCAAACTCTAGCACCGAAAAGGCGAACAAGCGTCCGCAATTGCCGAAACCGACGCCGACACCAGAGGCCGGAAATGTTGCGTCTTCAGATGCCGGACCAGTTGATGGGCCGGAAATCGTAGTGGAAACCCGTTTGGTTACGGTTCCGGTGAGAGCGATGGACAAAAATGGGCGATTTATTTCCGGTTTGCAAAAAAGCGATTTCAAGGTGTTAGAAGACGGGACCGAGCAAGAGATAACGCTTTTTTCAAACGAATCGCAGCCTTTTACGGTAGCCCTGGTCCTCGATATGAGTTATTCGGCAAAATTCAAGGCTGCCGAAATCCAACAGGCAGCGTTGCAATTTATTGACCAACTTCGTCCATCTGACCGCGTTGCGGTCATCGCGTTTGACGATGATGTGCAGGTTCTGTCGGGCGTGACCTTAGATCGGGACGCGATTAGGCGGGCGATCCGCTCGACTAAAATTGACACAGGAACGAGCTTATATGAAGCGGTTGACACTGCCGTAAACCAGATTTTGCGTCCGGTCGAGGGACGAAAGGCTCTCGTCCTCTTTACGGACGGCGTTGATACAACCAGCAAGCGGAAGACGGAGCTCGACAATCTTCGCGACGTTGCCGAAACCGATACGCTTATCTACCCGATTCGCTACGACACATTCGAGGACGTCCAGCGTATAAAAAACGCGCCGCAGCAGATGCCGACCATCGGGCTGCCGCCTACGGGAGGTCCGCCGCCGGGTTCGACGCCGCCGACATTGCCGCAAAAAGGAATCGGATTTCCGATACCGGTTTCCGGAATTGGCCGGCCCGACGACAAGGGTACTACACGCGAGGAATACAACCGCGGCGAGCAATATCTCATAGCGCTTGCGGAGAAAACCGGTGGCCGCGTTTTTGTGGCGGATTCGCTTGCCAATCTCTCGAACGCTTTCGCCAGAATTGCGTCCGAACTCCGCGAATATTACAGCATCAGTTACTATCCGAAAACGGACGATCGGCCCGGTCGGATCAGAAAAATCAAGGTCCGAACCGAGCGGCCGGGCGTCGCGCTAAAATACCGCGACAGCTACGCTGTTGGAACGCCGCGCAAAAAATCTTAAATCACTGTTCCGTCCGCGATAACGCCATTTTTTGGGATGATAATTATCCCATCACGAATGTAGTAAGAGCCTCCGGGACCATCGAAATTATCGAGTCTATTTTCGTTGAGCAACTGTACGTCGCGGCCGATACGCACATTTTTGTCGATTATTGCACGACGGATTATCGAGTTTCGGCCAATTCCTATACTTATCTTGCCCGATTCGACATTTTGTCGGAGTTCATCGATAGTTTCGTAGTAATCCGAACCCATCAAAATCGAGTTTTCGACGCGGACGCCTGGATCGAGGCGGCTCCGTAAGCCGATGATTGAATTGCGAGCGAATACGCCATTGAGAATACAGCCCTCGCTTATCATTGTATTGTCGATGTCGCAATCGTGCACCTTTGACGGCGGCAAGTAACGGCTGCGCGAATAAATCGGAGCCTCTGCATTAAAAAAGTTGAATTTCGGAAGCGGCGAGGCGAGATCGAGGTTTGCTTCATAGAATGCCTTGATCGTTCCGATATCTTCCCAATAGTCTTTGAAAATATATGCCTGAACATTGCGGCTTCGGATTGCAGTTGGAATAATTTCGGCGCCGAAGTCAACCGCGGCCGGATCGAGCGAGAGCAGTTCGACGAGTTTCCGATAATCGAAAACATAGATACCCATTGAAGCCAAAAACGAACGGCTTTCGGCTTCCTCTAACGAGAGGCCGAATGCAGTGGTATCGGTCCGCATAGATTCAAGATCTTCGCCACGCGGTTTTTCGCGGAATTCGACAATGCGGCCCGTAGAGTCGGTTTTTAAGATGCCGAAACCTTCGGCTTCGTCACGTCGCGCCGGAATCACGGAAACCGTTACATCTGCACCGGTTTCGTCGTGGCGGGCGATGAATTTTCGGTAGTCCATCCGGTATAGATGATCGCCCGACAGAATCAAAAGCCGTTCCAGCCGCCAATCTCGCAAATGCGGCAGGATTTGACGGACAGCATCCGCCGTTCCCTGGAACCAGCCGGGCGAATCGCGGCGCTGCTCGGCGGCAAGTATTTCGACAAAACCGGTGGAAAAGCTGGAAAATCGATACGTCTGCGAAATATGCCGGTTAAGCGATGCGGAATTGTATTGCGTTAGTACAAAAATCTGCGAAATGCCGGAATTGATACAGTTCGAGACCGGCACGTCAATCAAACGGTACTTACCGCCGAGCGGAACTGCCGGTTTTGACCGATCGCGCGTAAGCGGAAATAGTCGAGAGCCCGCGCCGCCGCCGAGGATTACAGCGATTACATTTTGAGCATCTGGCATAAAAAAGACCCTTTAAGAAATCGTACAAGGCAACGACAGAATAGGCGCAATTGGTGCAATAGTTCAAGAAATCTCGGAATCAAACAGGGAAAATGGCGACTTTACTCGCGCTCGCGACCGTTTAAGGATTACTTAGCTTTTATCGTAAGATTAGAAAACCGTCGCAGCCTGCCAGCGGATGGAAACTTGGTTATGTTGTATTGGACAAAACTCCTGGGAATGATGTTTTTCGGTGCCGTAGGTGTTTGGCTGATTTACGAAATTGCGACGTTTCCGCATATTTCGCGATTGCGAACGGAAAACCCGACGACTTCCTCGCTGATTGAATATCGCCTTGCACAGGCGCGCGCCGAAGGCCGCGAACCGAAGAAATTTATGATTTGGGTCCCAATCCAGCAGATCTCGCCAAATCTCGCGAGAGCGGTTATTGCAGGTGAGGATACGAGATTTTTTGAGCATAATGGATTCGACTGGGATGCCATCGAGAAAGCCTGGGATGAAGCGGTCAAAGAAGGTGAACGGGAGGCCAAGGCAGAAGGAGATTATGACCCGAACGATTGGATTCCGCCTTTGCCGAGTTTCAAACGCGGGGCTTCGACCATCTCACAGCAGCTTGTGAAAAACCTCTATTTGTCCGAGGAGCGAAGCTTTCTGAGAAAGGCTCGTGAAGCGGTTTATACTTATTTTCTCGAGCGTACGCTCTCAAAAAAGAGGATTCTGGAGATTTACCTAAATGTGATCGAATGGGGCGACGGCATTTATGGAGCCGAGGCCGCTTCAAGGACATATTTCAAAAAATCGGCTTCTGACTTGACACGCGAGGAAGCAGCCTTTCTTGCTGCTATGATTCCGAGCCCGCTAAATGTTTTCAATCCGGCGAAAAACAGAAAACGCGTTATCCGACGGCAACGCGTTATTCTGAAGCAGATGAATTCGATTAGGCTCGCCTATTGAGCGGCGGCAGCGGATTTTGGCCGGCCGGTGATTTTCATTTCATTGACAATCCAGCCGGCATTTCCGAATTTTTCAGTAACGAAAAGGACGAAACGGATATCGACCGCGATCGTCCGATTTTTGTCAGGGTCGTAATAGAAATCATTGCCAAGACCCTCATAATTTCCGTCAAAAACAAGGCCGACCTGCTCGCCATTGCCGTTGAGAACCGGGCTGCCGCTATTGCCGCCAATAATATCTGCCGTTGCAAGGAAATTTACAGTAACCGTATCGCCCGCGCCATATTTACCAAAGTCTCGGGCGGCGAGTAACTCCTTCAATTTGTGCGGCATATCGAAAGGCTCGATCCCTGTATCCTTTTCGAGCATTCCTTTCAAGGTAGTGAAAGGCGAACGGTATTCTGCTTCGCGTGGACTATAGCCTTTAACGTTTCCGAACGAAAAGCGAAGAGTAGAATTCGCGTCCGGGTAAGGCGTAAGACCGCGCATTTCGGCCATTGCTTTTAGGTATTCGAGCCGCAGTCGGTCGATTTTCGTGGCAAACTCTGCTGCCCTTGCATTTGCTGCCTCTTTTGCAGATTTCAAAGCGGAGGCAAATGCGCGAACGTTGTCGCGCTCGGGACGAAACTCTTGCGTTTGCGGCCCATAAAGAGCCGCGATCGTATCCGCGTTCCAGTATTTGCCCATCGCAATCGTTCGTGCAAAGTCGTCTTCGGCGTCGCGGCGGGCTTTGCCCTTTAGTTTGCCAAAAAGATTTTCGGTGCCGTCGAATTTTTGACCTGCCGGGAGTTTGTCAAACTCACGGAGGAAAAACCTGATCATTTCGTACTCGTAAACTGGCTCACGGGTGGCAAGTTCGGTCTTGAGTTCCTCGAGCTTCGACTGACGGGCGGCATCGTCGAGCATCTTTCCATCGGCAACAGCTTGATAAATCGCGCGAAAAACGGGCATCGTCGCGTCCGGCATCCGACGGACAAGAATATCCAGTTTTGATGTTTTAGAGGTTGCGTCGTAGAGTGCCGCAATTTCTGATAGAAGGTTGCCGTAACGATGTTTCCGGCCCGGGTCGGCATTTATCCAGGCTGCAAGCCGAACCTCGTCCTCCTGTCGCTTTTCGAATACCTTTGCCTTTCTAAGCCGCAGGGCTCCTCCGTCGTAGACCTTGAATGCATTGTCAAAGCTAGCTATGTCGGACTGGAACTTGATCCGTTTTTCCTCCTCGTCCGCGCCTATTTGCTTTAGTGCATCACTGCGTGCACGCAGCCAGGCCGCAAGAAAAGGGAAGTTGTCGTCACGAGCGTATTTGATAGATTGCGATTCGCGGTACCTAGTTGTATTTCCCGGATACCCGAGAACAAAAACGAAGTCATTTTCCTTTAGACCGCCAATGTTTATCGTCAAATACTTACGCGGTTTGTAAGGGACGTTTGTGGGCGAATAGGGTGCTGCCGAACCATCTGGCCCAACGTAAGCACGAAGGAACGTAAAATCTCCAGTATGCCGCGGCCATTCAAAATTATCAGGATCTCCGCCAAAAATTCCGATACTTCGCGGGGGAGCATAAACAACTCGAATATCACTTATCTGCCGTGTTTGAAGGAGGTAGTAATAGTAGCCGTTATTTAAACCTTGAATTCTTATTGTTGAGCCTTTTGGAGCGTTTGCCTGCTCTTCTTTTATCAAATTGTCGATATTCCGCTTGATAGTGGCGGCAAAAGCGTCCCCAGCAAGATTTTGGGTTCCAGTTAGGATTTTCTCGGTAACGTCCTCTTCGCGTTCGGTGATGAAGATCGAATAGCCTTTAGCTGGAATCTCACGGGAGCGATCTTCGGCGCGGAAGCCATTTTCGACAAGGTCGTTCGACGGCGTCGAAGCGGATACCAACGCATCGAACCCGCAATGGTGATTGGTTAGAATCAGGCCGTCCGGAGAAACAAATTCCGCAGTGCAACCGATGCTGAGCCGAATTACAGCGTCGGAAAGACCGCCACCTCCGGGGCGGTAAATGTCAGATGTAGCAATCTTTAGCCCGCGCTGCTTGAGCGGGAGCGAAGCAATCTTGTCCGGCATAAACATTCCCTCGTCGAAGCGGGCAATTGTTGCCGCAGGGCCGGAGATGAAAATACCGATAATAAGAATGACAGAGGTCAAGGAAATTTTCAGGGATTTCATAACTAAAAGCGTCCGAGATTGTAGATATTCAGCGGTTTAAACCATTAGCGATTATAGCCGGCCGCTGGGGATATCGCCAATGCGGCAATTTGAGATAAAAAATCGAGCCTCGACTAAGCTCGATTTTCTCTAATTTCCCTCATTTGTTTCGATAAATTTTGGCTCAGGTGGCAAAAGGACTCTTGGGTTAATCGGGCGATCGTTGATTCGCAATTCATAATGCAAGTGCGGGCCGGTCGAGCGTCCAGTCGAGCCGACTCGACCAATAATTTGTCCACGAGTTACGTTATCGCCAATTTCGACCTCAATTTTGGAAAGGTGTCCGTAGCGTGTCGTTACGCCTTTTCCGTGATCGATTTCAATCATATTGCCGTAGCCGCCTTTCCATCCGGCTTCGATGATGCGGCCGGCGCCGGGTGCAATTACCGGCTCGCCGCGGTCACCACCGATGTCCATGCCGGCGTGGAATTCGTAAGAGCGACCGCCAAACGGATTACGGCGGAACCCAAATTCGTTGTTGATTTTGCCGGTCTTTGCCCAGATGTTTGGCAGGAAATCCGCCGCCAGCGAGCGGAGAATCGATTCCTGGAGCTGTTCCTCCTCCGCCGTCATCGGGACATATTGCGCGGTTTCATAGGGACCGCCCGAATCCAAGCTCGGCGCGGCCGGATGCAAATTCGAGGCTTCTGAGCCGAATTGCCCGGCTGTCCTAGCTGGCAATTCGACTCGCCCCGCGTTTTCTGGCAGGTGCATGGCCGCCACGATGCCGTAAATACCGCCGCCGAGTAATGTTGAAAGCAAAAGGAATGTACCTGCTAGGAGTCCGTTCTGAACCAGGCCACGCCTAATGGAAACACGCCGAATGTAAATTCGATTTGCGGAAGAATGTCTCAACAAAAAAACAAACGGTTTACCGTTCTTCGTCATTATGCTGTAAAGCTCCTTCGAGTATGATTTCGTACGAGGATTCCATCGTCCCCGCACACGGAATCACGCTAAGGATAGCCGCGAGCGACTAACGCGAAACCGGACCCGAACTTGGAAAACATTTAACCGCAATGCGTGGGCTTGTGGCCCGCGGTTAGGGCCATTTCAAAAACACCAAGCCCCAAGATTATCGAAAAGTGAAACGAATGGCAAGTTAAGTGAAATAACATTTTGCAAGCCGACTGTCCGATTGTACGCCAACGATGGTTGCCGTCGGTCAGCTTGCCTTTCGCGTTTTGTTATCGTTCAAGCTCTTGAAGACTAAAAAACCGACGAAGAGAATCAGCCCCACAAAGGCCAAAACGATCAATACTTTGATCGCACCTGTTATGAGGCCAATCAGCGCGATCAATTGCTTGAGAAAGGTAATCAAAAGCGCAATTAGTACCAGTATGCTACCCCATTTTCCTGCGGTGTAAAGCAATGACATAAAACTTTTTCCCCGTATTGCTGAGTTATCCCCCAAGTTCGTGCGAGTTAACGTCCAAAGCGCCCTTGGTATCCCGAACTGCGAGCGGTTCGGCTTTCGCGGCTTCGCTTATCGCGCGTCGAAAAAAATGGCGTTGGCCTTGCACTGTCGAAATCGGCCCAATGATCCTCGCTGGATTTTGGCCTGAAAATATAGTCTCGGAGAATATAGATCCCGAGGCCAATCAGCATTGCAGGCAAAAGTCCACGCATTAAGCCGCGCAGGTTGAAAATGTTCTGGAGCAAAAATGCCACGCCCAAAACGAGAAGCACGACGCCCCAGAGTTTTGGATTGCCCGAGAACCTTTTAACGAGTATATCCTCTGCTACATCCGGCGTCACGCCGGCGCGGATCATCTGCGCACTTCGCCAGGCGTCGAGAGCAGAGAAAAGCCACATTCCCAAGAACGCAAGCACAAAAAGAGCAGTACCGCCAGTTAAAACCGCCATTTGAAACAGGCCGATAAAAACCGAGAAATATACGAGCGCCTTGACGGTCTGGCCATTATAAGCCGCTCCGAGGCCCGGGCAGATTAAGGAGAGCAGCATCGCGACAAATGGCGACGTGCGCTTTTGTACGAACGATTCATAATTGGCCCGCCTATGTTGCCGGAGCAAGTCAATACCGGTAACGATGCAATCTTGACAATATGGGAATCCTTTAATGCGGTGGTCACAGGCAGGGCAAAGCGGTTTGCCGCAGCCGTTACATTGGACTACAGCCGGATTTTGTATGTGAAATGCACAGTTCATTACTGTTTGTCTTCCGGAACGGTCGGCGATTTAGTGTTGCTACGACCTGTAGCCTCGCCAAAAACTTCGGCGCCTTGCCTGTAAGACTCCTCCGCTAATCGGAAACTCCTCGTATAAATCTCCATCAAAGAACCGTCCGCAGAAACTGCCTGGCTAAAGACCAGAAATGCGATGATCGTCATCAAAGCAACCGGTGCAAGCTGCGGAACTGCCAATGGGAATCGAAGTCTGCGTATCCAGGCGGCGAGTCTTGCAGCGAAGGCGGGCCTGATCTCTGCTGCATCGAGCGTTCCGATTGTGCTAGCTAAAATCCTGGAGTGTAGACCGTCCGGAACCGGTAATTCCTCAGTTTTGTAATTGACCAAGGCCGCAAGGGATCGTACAACGAGCCCGGGCAAATCGGAACATTCGTCGCAAAGCGCAGCGTGGCGTTCCCATCTGTGAAAAACTGGAGCGGGAAGAAAACCATCCAAATAATCCGTTAAATGCTCCTCGAACTGCGCACATTGGATCGTAGTGGCCGGCGATGTCCGGCTCAAAATCTTAGCTTCCAAACCTGAAAGGTAAACCGGCGCCTGATTCATTTCTCGGCAAATACGGAGCGTAGATTTTACATCGTTCAAAAGTGAATGGCAGAGCGGGCATTCGAGAGAATGCGCCGCCATTGCTGACTGCGTCGGAGTATCGAGTATCCGCTCCAGGTAGTCCGAGAGCGCGTCCTCAAAGACCGAGCAATCAATGATCTTTCCCTTTGCCGTAGTCATAAAACTCCACCCCTTGAACTGTTTAGCCAATCTTGGCCTGCAAATCACGCAGTGCCCGTCGCGGCGCCTGAGCCTTCTTTACCATTTCAACTAAAACGTTACTACCCGCATCCGGCGAAGGATTTTCGCCAGCTCGATCCGACCGCGATTAATTCGCGATTTTACGGTACCCTCAGGGATTCGCAGTAAGTCCACGATTTCCTGATAGCTAAGCTCTTCGATATCCCGAAGAATAACGCATGTTTTCAAATCGGGCGGAAGTTTTTCTATTCCCTCCTGAATCTGGGCAGCAAGTTCGCGGCGTTCAAGGTCTTTTTGCACCGACGTGCCGAATGCCCGGAGGTGAAACTGATGCTCTTCCACCGCTTCAGCCGACGAATTTTGAGGATTTCGCTGCCTATGTCGGTAATCGTCGATTATCAAGTTTCTTGCCAGTCGCATTAGCCAGTTTGCCAAGTCGCCCTGGCTTGGGTCGTATTGATCCAGCGTTCGGTAAATACGGATAAAAACTTCCTGCGTCAAATCCTCGGCGGCCTCAACGTTACTTGTGAACCTGTAAGCAAGGTTGAAAACTCGCCGCGAGAAAAGCGTCACAATCTCTTCCCAAGCCAGACCGTCGCCAAGCCTTGCACGGCGGACAAGCTCTTGTCCATCAGTTTTTCCAGTCGTCGCCTTTAACGCTTCCAAGCCGCCCAGCTCCAATTAAACTAAGTTTGGCCTAAACACCCGGTTTCACGGCAACAAAGCAAGACGGCTGCTTTGTCAAAACCAGTTTACGACATTGCCGACGGAAATGTTCCCCCTAATTACGTTGAGGAATTGATCGGGGGTTCCGAATAGCGAAATCGGAGAAAATAAAGTATCTTCAAATATTTGCGGTGCCTGTCCGCCGATGGCCGGATTAGCTCTCAAATGCAGTGCCGAATTCTTTAAGTTTTAGTAAGGAATCTTAGGAAAATTGCAAAAGCATTTTAAGTTCGTTCTTCTATTTTTGTTTGCGGTTTTTCTGCTCTGGTTTTTCGGCCGCAACCTGGATTGGCAATTGGTCCGCGAGAGTCTTTCGCGGGCAAATTCACTCTACATAATTCTGTCGGTATTTATTATTTGCATCGGATATTTGCTTCGCGCGGTCCGTTGGCAGGTGTTGCTTGCTCCAATCACTTCTTCTAGTCTCCGCGAGCTGTTCGCGACGACTACCGTGGGTTTCGCAGCGATTTTCCTCGTCGGCAGGGCTGGCGAGATCGTCCGCCCGATGTGGCTCCCGATGCGGGATCGGCGAATTCGTCCGTCGGCTGCCCTAGTTACATTGGGCCTCGAACGCATTTTTGATCTCGCGGCACTGGTCTGGTTTTTTGCTCTCAACTTGATCTGGTTTGAACCACCAATAGGTCGCGAGAGGGAATTTGAATATATTGAGGTTGTGGGATTTGCAATGCTCGGCGGGGTGATTGCGGCTTTTATCGGTCTTGCGATCTATCAGCGGAAGCATTCGGCCGTTGTTCGTTTTCTTTTGCGCCTTACAGCGAGCCAATGGTTTCCGCGTCGGCTGCGGCGCGTAATTCTAAGCATAATGGAAAAACTCGCCGGCGCTTTGGCGATTATGAAAGATCCGCGCGAGCTGTTCATGGTCTCGTTTTGGACTCTCCTGCTCTGGGCAGCGATTGCAGTGCCCACTTGGCTCGTTTTACTTGCGTTTGAACTTCCAATATCGTTCGGCGATTCGTTGTTTATCATGGGATTTGCGGCTGTTAGTTCTGTGGTTCCGACTCCGGGCGGTGCGGCTGGTGCATTTCATACGGCAACCGCTGCCAGCTTACTTTTTCTTAAGCCTGAGATTAGGCTCGAAGACGCAGCCGCGGTTTCGATCGCGATGCACCTTGTCTATTTTGCACCGGCTTTGATATTTGGGATTTACTATTTCGTGCATGGAGATATCAGCGTCGAGCGGTTTCGGAGCCTACTGTCTAGCGAGCATGTCGTCGAGGAAATCGAAAGCGAATCACCGGATCTTAATGGACAATCAGTTTCAGAAAGTGGAAAATGACGCCGAAGGCGGAATCGCGGTCCCGCAAGACCTGAGGCGGTCATTTGACGGCGATGAGCAACATTAGCCCGTTGAACTAAGTGAGGAAAAAAAGATGCGTTGCCCGTTTTGCGGACATTCGAAGGATAAGGTCGTCGATTCGCGCGAGGCCCGCGATGGAAATGCTATCCGCCGCCGCCGCGAATGCCTCGAGTGTGGCCGCCGGTTTACTTCGTATGAGCGGATCGATGAGATTCCCTATATGGTCGTCAAAAAGGACGGCAGGCGCGAGCCTTTCGACAGGGGAAAGATACTTTCGGGCCTTCTTCGTGCCTGCGAAAAGCGGCCTATTTCGACATCTCAACTCGAGCGGATTGTTGACGAAGCCGAAAAAGAAGTGCAAGAATCGGCCGACCGTGAATTGCCGACCAGCGAAATCGGGCGGATCATAATGAGACGGCTCAAAACGCTCGACAAGGTTGCGTATGTTCGCTTTGCTTCGGTTTATCTCCAATTCGAAGACGTCAGCGCCTTTATGAACGAACTCAAAGCCCTCGTCAAATCACGCACTGGCCCGGCTACACCTGCAAGTAAAAGAAAAAACAAAAAATAACTCTCCCGAAGCGGTCCTTAATCTGGCTGACCGTACGGGACATTGCCGTTCGCCGGTAAAAAACCTAGAATAAGGGTTTATGGCTGATATCGAAGATTTCTCCGTCAGCTTGGCTGAGGCCGATTCGGTCGAGCCAATGATGCAAATTCCGGCGGAGCTGCCTCTGCTGCCGCTGCGGGACATTGTCATTTATCCTTTTATGATTGTCCCGCTTTTTGTTTCGCGCGATAAATCAATCAAGGCGGTCGAAGAGGCATTAAAAGAAAATCGGATGATCGTTCTTGTTTCGCAAAGGGACCTGAACAAAGAAGACCCCAAAAAGGAAGAGCTATTCGAAGTCGGGACAGTTGCGATAATTATGCGGATGCTCAAATTGCCTGATGGGCGGATTCGGATACTTATCCAAGGGCTTTCGCGCTGTCGAATAGAAGAGGTAAATAGTGGCGGCGATCATATTCGGGCACGGATAACGCCGGTTTCTGAGCCGCTTGCGCCGGAAAATTCCCTCGAAGTTGAGGCACTGATTCGAAACGTTCGCGGCCTTATGGAGCGTGCCGCCGCGCTGGGTAAAAACATTTCGCCCGAAGTGCTTGCGATAGTTGCAAATCTCGACGATGCCGGGCGGCTTGCCGATCTTTCCGCCTCAAATTTAGATCTCAAGGTGGAAGACGCGCAGAGCGTTTTGGATATTTTCGATCCGATTCCGAGGCTTCGACGCGTAAATGAACTTTTGAACAAGGAAATAGAAGTTCTTACGGTCCAGCAGGAGATAAATTCTCAAGCGAGAGCCGATATCGATCGCTCGCAAAGGGAGTTTTTCTTGCGTCAGCAGCTTAAGGCGATACAGGCTGAACTCGGCGAAGGAAACGAGCTTTTTGAAGAAATAGAACAATACCGCGAAAAAATTTTGAAAGTGGGAATGCCGGAGGCGGCCGAGGTGGAGGCTCTCAGGCAGCTTAAGAAGCTCGAGCGGATGCATCCGGATACGGCCGAAACGGCAACCCTCCGCAACTGGCTCGATATTATGACCGATCTTCCGTGGTCGACGTCATCGGAGGACAATCTCAACCTAAAAAAGGCGCAGAAAATTCTCGATGAGGACCATTTCGGGCTCGAAAGGGTAAAGGAAAGGATTATCGAAACTTTGGCGGTTAGAAAGTTAACGGTCAAGCCAAAAGGCTCGATCCTGTGCTTGGTCGGGCCGCCGGGGGTCGGAAAAACGTCGCTTGGACGTTCAGTCGCTCGAGCTTTGAACAGAAAATTCGTCCGGCTTTCTTTAGGCGGGCTTCACGACGAAGCGGAAATTCGAGGCCATAGACGGACCTACGTCGGCGCGATGCCTGGGCGGATCATTCAGGCAATTCAGCAAGCCGGAACAAACAATCCTTTGATTATGCTCGACGAAATCGACAAGGTCGGTGCCGATTTTCGCGGCGATCCAAGTTCCGCATTACTCGAAGTGCTAGATCCAGAGCAAAATTTTGCCTTCCGAGACAACTACCTTGGCATTACATTTGATTTATCAAACGTCATGTTTATGACGACGGCAAATGTTCTCGATACAATTCAGCCAGCGCTTCGAGACCGTATGGAAATAATCCAGCTTTCAGGTTATACGGAAGAGGAAAAGCTGGAAATCGGCCGCCGGCATCTGATCCCTAAGCAAATAGCTGAAACGGGTCTCGAGCCGGGCGATGTAAAAATTGACAATAGAGCACTTGCGACAATTATAAGCGAATATACCGAAGAAGCGGGGCTCCGGCAATTAGAACGTGAAATCGGGAAAATCTGTCGCAAAGTTGCCCGAAGAAAGGCCGAATCCGAGGATAAGTTTAAGCCGGTTCGCGTTACACGGGAGAATCTACGTGAATTTTTACGGGCTCCTAAAATTTTCATCGAAGGTGCGTTAAAAAAAGATCAAATTGGCGTAGTCACTGGGTTGGCCTGGACAGCCGTCGGTGGTGACATTCTCTTTATCGAGGCGATAAAAACTCGCGGCTCTGGAAAACTGTTACTTACCGGGCAACTCGGCGAGGTAATGCAGGAATCAGCTCAGGCGGCTTTCTCTTATGCAAAAGCCCGTGCTGTCGAGCTCGGTATAGATGAAGAAGCATTGGCCAATTACGATATTCATATCCATTTGCCGGAAGGGGCAATCCCGAAGGATGGTCCAAGTGCCGGTATAACGATGGCTACGGCGCTTGTCTCTGTCCTATCCGGCCGTCCGGTCAGAAAGGAGATTGCAATGACGGGGGAAATTACGCTTCGGGGGAACGTTTTGCCAATCGGCGGCGTAAAGGAAAAATTGCTTGCTGCACGACGTGCGAAGATCAAATCTGTAATTTTACCCGCACGTAACCGCCGCGATGCGGAGGATCTGCCAGTTGAAATGCTACAGAATTTGAACTTTATCTTTGTCGAGCACGTAAGCGAAGTATTCGATGCTGCGCTTCGCCCGGCTCAGAGACAGCGGCGGACAACAGCGGCGGCTTCGGCCTCGAGCCGATAGCGGGAGGCAGATGGATCGTTGACCTAAAAATGTGGTCTGTGTTAGCCTTGGGATTGGTTTTCTTTAGTCGGAACCGCGATGCAAGCGGCAAGGCGGCGATTTCGGCTGTTGAATTTGTTCGGCGTTGCTCCAAGTGATGCTCGCGATCGGGTCCCTGCAGAGGGGCGGAAATTTGGCCTTTTGCGGTGAGCTATCAATGAAATTATCGATTTGCAGTGCATTATTCCTTTGCTTGGTGGTTTGCTCCACGTTTGTCCCGGTAGAAGCCCAAACTGATGAGGTTGCCGGAGTGCAGGCGCGCGTGAATCGCGTCCTTGAAGATGCGGGCCGGTATTTCCGCGACGGATTGTCCTCGCTAAAAGAAAACCGTCGACAGGAATCCGGTGAAAAGTTCAACAAATCGGTCGAAGCATTCCTCGTTTCATCCATAAACATTCAACGCGACGAACGTTTGCAACGCTGCTACAGCCAGCTAATCGAAACCGTTTATCGGCTTGAATACCCGAGTGAGACACAAACGCCGCGCTTTGATGACTTGGCAGCAACCTGCGGCTGGAATTGGTCTACTGCAGATTTTGAGCTCGCGAATTCGGTTTCTTCGTTACTTCGGGCCCGGACAAAGGAAAAGCCGGCGCTCAATGTAACCGCGCTTTCAGCAGTTACTTCAAGCCCATTGTCGGCGGAGCAGGCCGTTGGCTTCAACTGGCAAGGCTACGAACCTTCGCCTCTGGACGAATTGTCGAAACTCGAGCTTACGCCCGAGGAAATGCAGCTTGACGATCCGATCGCGCAAAAACAATATCAATACATTCAATACGCCGTTGCAAATCGTTCGTTGGGATTTACCTTTCAGGTACATCCGATGATTCAGCAATTCATAAACTATTACCGCGGCCGTGGTCGCTCGACTATGGAAGTCGGGTTGTACCGATCCGGAATGTTTATGGCGATGGCACGGCGAATATTCCGTGAGGAAGGCATTCCCGAAAACGTGGCTTGGCTTGGACAGGTCGAAAGCGCTTGGAAGCCAACAGCGATGTCTTGGGCCGCAGCCTCAGGCCTATGGCAATTTATTCCCGGAACCGGTTCGCGTTTTGGACTTCGGCGGACGGCGCACGTTGATGAACGAAATAGCTTCGATGAGGCAACGCGGGCTTCGGCACGGTACCTGAAGTTTTTGTACAATCGTTACGGAAGCTGGGAACTTGCAATGGCGGCATACAATTGCGGCGAGGGGAACGTGGACCGAGCGATCAAACGTGCCGGCGTTGCAAATTTTTGGGCAGCATATCCATATTTGCCTCAGGAAACGCGGAATTATGTACCGAATATCCTGGCGACGATATTGATCGCCAACAGCCCGCAGCAATACGGATTCGGACATATTCGGCCGGCTCCGCCGCTTCGTTATGATCGAATTCGGGTTCCGGCGTCAACAAATCTTTCGATCGTTGCACAGGCGGCCGATACGACAGTGCAGTATATCCGATATCTGAACCCACACCTGCGCAGCAACGTGACGCCGCCCGAGCCCTATATAATCAACGTTCCCGCCGGTAAGGCCAATGGAGTCGTTGCGGTCTTCAAACGATTACCGGGTTCAAAGATCAACAATGCAAGCCTCGCCAATTCGGTCCAAGGTGAAACGTGGCAGAGTATTGCGAACAGAACGGGCGTTAGCGTTGCCGAACTAATGGCTGCAAATCCGGGAATGAAAGAGCCGCGTGGCAAAGTGATCGTCCCAATAAACGTTGGCAATCGCGTGGCCGCGACGTCGTATTCGCGGCCTTCAAAGGCGAATCCGAATTCATCGACATCCGCCGTCAGGATTGTAACGGCAATCGCTGGTGACACGGTGACGAAACTTGCTGCGAGATACAATGCCGATCCGGTCGAAGTCGCAAAGTTCAATGGGCTTCTGCCAAATTCGGTTCTCGGCGCTGGGCGTGAGATAAAGATTCCAGCAAAATAAATCCTTTCCTCCAACGATTCATACCGAAACCGGACAGCATCGTCCGGTTTTCTCTTTGACAATAGTCGAAAATGTAACTATTGTAGTTACAAAATGGCCTCAAACACTCAATTTTCGATGGCCGTCCACATTCTTACTGTTCTGGCACAGGCCGACGATGAGAATATCAAATCCGAGAAGATTGCGGCCAGTGTGAACACAAATCCGGTTGTCATCCGCCGGCTGCTCAGCCAGTTGCGTCAGGCAAATCTGGTGTCAACACAAACGGGAGCCAACGGCGGGACGCGACTGGCAAAACCGCCGTCTGAGATACGCCTTTCGGATGTTTATCGGGCGGTGAATTGCGGACGGATTTTCGCCTTGCACAATCGCGAGCCAAACAAGGATTGCCCGGTAGGTAAAAATATCGAGGCGGTTCTTTGCCATTTACAAAAGGCGATCGACAAAGGGATTGACAATACGCTTGCTAAGTATTCCCTCGAGGACGTATTCGAAATGGTCAGAAAAGGCGTCAGCTAGAGTTTTTTTGTTGTAAATTGTATCACATACAGTTACAAATTGTTGGAAAGGAGTGTAAACCTAATGTTTGCAGTAAATTGTGCGAAACAAGCCTGTGGCGCAGGCGAGGTGCTACTCGCCGGGGTCGGCAAATTGTTGAATTTTTATCCGCTTTTTCTGAAATTAAGCGTACTTTTAAGCCGCTTAATTCAATAATGTGCATAGATCTTAAATTACGCAGTTTCAATTATTTAGACAGCATTATTCGGCCCCAACGTTGACTTATGCTAATCCATTGTCAGCAGTTTGAAACGCCGAAGGGTCGTGCTAAAGTTAGTGTTGGAAGACGTCGGCGTCTTTCCGCCTTCCCGCGTTGTCGGCAGCGGCTTGTAGTAGGATCCTCCTGTCTTTACGCTCACGAGCAAGGCCGAAAACGCGGGATTTCTCTTTGCTTTTGAATTTATGAAGGCTTACGAAGTTCAGGATTTTGGTATTGAAAACCTTCGTCTCACTGAAATTCCGACACCAAAGGCCGGATACGGCGAAGTAGTCGTCAAAATTAAAGCGATTTCTGTCAATTACCGCGACCTGATGGTTGTATCTGGTACTTACAATCCGCGTATGAAGCGGCCGGCGATTCCATTTTCCGATGCATCCGGGGAAATCGTTGAAGTTGGGCCCGGTGTTACGCGATGGAAGGTCGGAGATCGAGTTCTGCCGATATTCGTCCAAAGGTGGTTTGACGGGCGATTGACCGATCAATGGCGTCGGACCGCGCTTGGAGCCGGTTCCGACTGGAACGGCGTGCTTCGAGAATACGCAGCCTTCTCTGAGGAATCCATAGTCGAAGCGCCGGAACATTTATCGTTCGAAGAAGCGGCGACTTTACCATGCGCAGCGTTGACCGCGTGGAACGGACTGGTCGAATCGGGGCGCCTTCGGGCCGGCGAAACGGTTTTGACGCTTGGGACCGGCGGCGTCTCCATTTTTGCACTTCAAATCGCTAAAATGTTCGGCGCGCGAGTGATTTCGACGACAGGCAACAACCACAAGGCTGAAAGACTTCGGGAATTAGGTGCGGACGAAATAATCAACTATCGCGAAACCGAAAATTGGGATGACGCAGTATTACAACTTACTGCGAAACGCGGCGTCGATCACGTGATTGAAGTCGGTGGGGCGGGCACGCTTTCACGTTCGTCCCGAGCAGTCGCGGTTGGCGGCCATATTGCCCTGATCGGGGCACTTTCCGGCGGCGAAGGATTAAGTCCAATAGGAGTTTTTATGAAAGCGGTCCGGCTACAAGGGATTTTCGTTGGTTCACGCCGAATGCTGGAGGATATGAACCGGGCGTTCGCGTTTCACCGAACCCGTCCGGTGATTGATACCGTATTTCCGTTCGATCGTGTCGCCGAAGCGCTTCGCTATATGGAATCGGCCCAGCATTTCGGAAAGATAGTGATCGCGGTCGGCTGAGCGTTTTACGGCGGCAACGAGCCTGGTGGTATTGGAGTCAAGGCGTATGGACAAAGAAAAAGTATGGTTAATCACAGATGCTTCTACCGGACTTGAAAGATCGATTGCGGAGGTGGCTCTGGAAAATGGATATCGAGTCGAAGCAACGGCTTAGAAGCTCGAAGCCGTCGGCGATCTGATCGCGCGATTTCCGAACTCGTCGCGCACAGAGTCCGGCTTGACGTAAATTACCCAGTAGACGTGAAGTCCGCTGTAAGCACTACGATCGCAGAATTTGGGCGGATTGACGTTCTCGTCAACGATGCAGGGGACGGGCTAATCGGCGCGATCGAAGAGCCTTCAGACGATGAAATTAGGTAGCAGTTTGAGACCAATTTATTTGGAGCGGCCCATATGATGCGTGCGGTCCTCCCGCAAATGCGACTTCAGCAGAGCGGACACATCGTTAACGTTTCTTCAGTTGCGGGCTTTGTTGCTCGCGGCTCTGCCGGGTACGATGGAGCCACAAAATTTGCCATTGAAGCACTCTCCGAAGCTCTCGCCGAAGAGGTTGCCAGCCTCGACATTCGCGTGACGATTGTCGAACCAGGGCCGTTTCGGAAGGATTTTGCTGGGCGGTCATTGCGCCTTCCGGCGAACCCGATGACTTGGCAATATCCTGGCACTGCAATTTTAGCCGAACATTTCAAAAAGATTAGCGGACGTCAAGAAGACGACTCACGCAAGGCCGCTGAAGCCATCCTTCGCTCGGTTGAATCTAATTTTTCACCTTTGCGGCTACCGCTAGGCGAAAAGGGCGATTGCGCAGATCGAAGAAAAGCTCGAAAATGTCCGCGCAGACCGTGCTGCCTGGCGGGAAGTCGGTCTAAAAACAGCATTCTCGGATGAGCGAATAAACAAATCGGGAGTCTGACCAGTAAAAGATTATGACAAATAAAGTACGGGCATATGCCGCTCTGGAGCCAAAAGGAAGTTTCGTGCCTTTTGAGTACGACGCCGGTGAACTCGGTCCTGAAGAGGTCGAGATAAAGGTTGAGTATTGTGGAATCTGTCATTCGGATCTTTCAATGCGAGACAATGAGTGGGGAATGAGTGTTTATCCATTCGTCGGAGGGCACGAAGCGATTGGCGTCGTAACCGCAGCAGGGCCGATGGCGAAAGGCGTCAGCGTCGGCGACCGAGTCGGCGTTGGCTGGAACGCTGAATCCTGTATGCAATGTGAGCAATGCCTCTCCGGTTATCAGATAAATTGCCCGAGCATTCAGGGTGTTATCGTTGGCCGATACGGTGGTTTTGCCCAGAGCATTCGCGTTCATTGGGCCTGGGCCGTCAAGTTACCAGGAGGCCTCAGCGTTGAAAAGTCAGGGCCGCTTTTCTGTGGCGGAATTACAGTTTTTAATCCTTTCGTGCAGTTAGACATAAAGCCGACGGACCGTGTCGGCGTTGTAGGCATCGGCGGACTCGGACATCTCGCATTGCAGTTTGCCGATAAATGGGGTTGTGAGGTAACTGCTTTTACTTCCGATTTGTCGAAAGCCGATGAGCTCAGATCACTTGGGGTGGACGAGATCGTAAATTCGCGCGATTCTGAGTCGATAGCCGCCCTTGCAGGGAAATTCGATATGATCCTTGTAACCGCAAATGTCCCGCTGGATTGGAAGGCGTATTTTGCAGCGCTAGGTCCAAAAGGTAAACTACACTTCGTGGGTGCCGTACTTGAGCCAATTCCTGTTGGTGCATTTGATTTGATAGTCAATCAGAAAGCCGCGACTGGTTCGGCAACGGGAAGTCCGGCCGTTGTTGCGAAAATGTTGGAATTTTGCGAGCGGCATTCAATTGAGCCGGTAATTGAAAAATTCCCGATGTCGGCGATCAATCAAGCGTTCGACCATTTGGAAAACGGTAAACCGCGGTACCGCATCGTCCTTGAAGCGGATTTTGACTGACTCGATTTGCGAAAGGGCAATTGACATTTGTAACATAATTAGTTACAGTTAGCGTTGTATTTGGGTGGCCGACCGAATACTCTAACTTTTTATTGCTCACGGCTTGTAGCGATAGAAATTATTTTCAACATAGCAGGAGAAAAATGGGAGCATTTGCAAAGGAAACAACGGACGGAAATTTTGAAAACGAAGTATTGAAGTCAGATAAGCCTGTTTTGGTCGATTTTTGGGCAGAATGGTGCGGCCCGTGTCGGACGATTGCTCCGTGGGTCGAAGCCGTTGCCGAGAAATTTAATGGAAAGGCGGCGGTCTATAAAGTAAACGTCGACAATAACCAGGATGTCCCTCAGCGATACGGTATCCGCGGCATTCCGACGTTGATTGTTTTCAAAGGCGGTCAGGAGCAAGAGCGGATTGTAGGTGCGGTATCGCAGTCGGCTCTAGAGCAACTCTTAGGAAAATACGTCTAAGTAATTCTAATTGATCGGACGCCGCAACCACCTTGGCTACGGCGTCAATTTTTTACTTGACTATATAACAAAGTAAGCATATAGTAATCCTATTATGAAACACCAGCTCTCAAATGAAGCTATTGAAGCTATTGCGGATCGTTTCCGGCTCTTGTCCGAACCGCTACGTCTAAGAATTTTGCATTTGCTCCGCGAAGGAGAGATGACAGTTGGAGAACTAACGAACCGGCTCGCGATTACGCAGCCAAATGCGAGCAAGCATTTGCGAATCTTGCAGGAAGCCGGGATTCTTCGTAGGGAGCAGCGAGGAAATCTAGTTTACTATTCGATTCGGGATGAGAGCATATTTCAGCTCTGCGAAGTCGTTTGCGATTCGCTAGGCGAGCGTTTTCGCCAACAGGCGGAGATCTTTTCAATTAATTAACGATGAAATTTCGGGAGAAGCGGGGAGAAAGAATCCATGAACGAATGCACAGTTTTGGGGCTTAAAGAAGAGCTAATGAATGGCGACATCCATCTTATCGACGTTAGGGAGCCAGCTGAGTTCGCAGGCGGTCGCGTGCCAGGCGCAAAATTAATTCCGCTTGGCGAAATCGAAAAACGTCACATGGAGTTGGATCACAACAAGCCAATTTACGTAATGTGCCGATCTGGCGTACGAGGGGCTAAGGCGCAGGCAAAGCTACGCGAGCTTGGGTTTCAAAACGTCATCAACCTTAAAGGCGGCTTTGAAGCTTGGAAAAAGGCGGGTCTCGCATACGATGCAGACGACAATCCGCCCTGGTCCATTGAGCGGCAGGTTCGGTTTACAGCGGGTTTGCTGGTTTTTGTCGGAGTAATATTGAGCCTGTTTGTCCATCGGTACTTTACTGCGATACCTGCATTCATTGGTTTCGGACTTGCATTTTCGGCAATCGTCGATTGGTGCGGAATGGGACTTTTACTCGCAAAGATGCCATGGAATAGGAGGTCGGTATGATTTTTAAGCAATACTATCTCGGTTGTTTGTCTCATGCTTCCTACTACGTCGGTTCAGGTGATGAGGCTGCAGTCGTAGACCCGCAGCGTGATGTCCAGCAATACCTGGATGAAGCGAATGCGAATCGACATCGGATCAAATACGTGATCGAAACGCATTCGCATGCTGATTTTGTGAGTGGACATTTGGAGCTCGCGAAGAAAACCGGCGCTCAAATTATTTTCGGAGAAAAGGCTAATACGCAGTTTCCGGTGCTGAAAGTCAAAGACGGCGACAAGCTTAAAGTTGGAAATATCGAACTTCGCTTTTTGGAAACGCCCGGCCATACGCCGGAGGGAATTACGATTATTGCCAAAGATCTCGAGGATCCACTAGCTCCACTAAAAATGTTCACCGGCGACACACTTTTCATCGGTGATGTCGGCCGCCCAGATCTGGTAGGTTCCAAGGGCTTTACGGCCGAAGAGATGGCGTCGATGCTTTATGATTCGTTGCATAACAAGATTCTACTGCTTCCGGACGAGACTGAGGTTTATCCAGCGCACGGCGCAGGGTCTTTATGCGGTAAATCTTTGTCAAAGGAGAAATGGTCAACTCTTGGCGAGCAGAAGCGGACAAATTATGCTCTCAAGCCAATGACCAAGGAGGAATTTATTCGGGTGGTCACCGCTGATCAGCCGGAGGTACCCGCGTATTTTACGTTAAGCGCTTCGCAGAACCTGAAGGGTGCCGCAGAGCTCGACGAGCTGCCAAAGCCCGAACCTCTTAACAGCGAGGCGATACAGCATTTTGACGGCGTAGTGATAGACGTTCGGACGGCGGATAAATTCGGTTCGGGGCATATTCCGAATTCGATCAACCTTGGCCTTGGCGGCCAGTTTGCATCCTGGGCAGGGACGATGATCGCTGCAGGGACGCCGATTGCAATCGTCGCGGAAACACAGGGGCAGGTCGATGAAGCATTTATGCGGCTTGCTCGCGTCGGGATCGAAACGACGAAAGGCTACATCCTTTTCAAGGACTTCAAAGGTCCAGTCAATAAGATTAGGCAGGTGGCGTCTGACGAGGCTGCGAAGGAAATCAATGGCGATGTTCAGTTTGTTGACGTTCGCCGTCCGGCCGAGTTTGCCAATGGACACGCAGCCGGTACCGTAAATATACCGCTAGATCGACTTCCGCGTGAGTTTGGCCGTCTCGATCCGGAAAAGCCAACCTACGTAATTTGCGAGGGCGGATATCGGTCAACGATAGCTACTAGCATTCTCGAAAATGCGGGTTTCACGAAGATTGTCAATGTTGCGGACGGCACGAAAAAATGGTTAGAAAATGGCCTTCCCTCGGAAGGGGCTGCGAGTTCGTGTTCAGCCGCGTGACCTGGAGTTCGAATAACCGCGGTCGATTCGATTCAAAGCCCTCGACCACAAAAGTGTCTTCAAATTATAAATATAATTTCAAATGGAAATCCTTGCATATCTTTTTGCAGCCCTAATCGGAATATCGCTTGGGCTGATTGGCGCGGGCGGCAGTATTTTAACGGTTCCGGTGCTGGTTTATCTTGGTCACGTTGAGCCGGTTTTAGCCACGGCATACTCGCTTTTCGTTGTAGGATCTACGGCGCTCGTCGGTGCAATTCAGAATTCGTTTCGCAAGCTAGTGGATTTCAGAACTGCTATTATGTTCGGCGTGCCATCCATATTAGCGGTTTACACTACTCGGTCCTGGATTATGCCGTCGATACCGCAGAGCTTCGGTATTGCTGGCTTCACAGTAACCAAGGGAGCCGCGCTGCTTGTACTTTTCGCGGGCTTAATGATAGCCACGTCGATTTCGATGATTCGAGGCACTGGTGTCCGGCCGGAGATCCACCAGACGGGAGAAGAGGTGGCCTCGCACCACATTGGATTGATTTTGCTCGAGGGGCTCGGCGTCGGTATGCTCACGGGGCTTGTCGGTGCCGGCGGGGGATTTCTAATAATCCCTGCTCTTGTTTTGCTCGCCGGGCTTGATATGAAAATGGCTGTTGGCACATCGCTGCTTATAATTGCAATGAAATCGCTGCTCGGATTTACTGGAGATGTCCACATCGGCACAACCATCGATTGGCCATTTCTGCTTCTTTTTACAGCCTCCTCGGTGATTGGCATTTTCATTGGATCTTATTTGGTGAAATTTGTCCACGGCGCCAAATTAAAAAAGGCTTTTGGCTGGTTTGTGCTAGTAATGGGGATTTATATGATCCTCAGAGAAACGTTATTTGTTTAGTGCGAGGAAAACTATGGACGGCGTTCTAATAATTCTTTTAGCTGTCGGAGTCTGGCTGCTTCTGCAATTGATTGTTCTTCCGAGACTGGGTTTCAGCACTTGACTTCGCGGAGCGTGTGACGTCGGGCAACGTCGCGAGAGGACACAAAGAGTCGAAGAAAGATCCCGTTCGGAGGTGCAAGAAAATGATCTATGATTTGCGTCAGCATTGGGAAACAATTTATACCTCGAAGTCGGAATCGGAGCTCAGCTGGCACACCGAACGTTTGGAGACCTCTCTTTCTATGATTCTTTCCGCCTGTGCTGGTAATCGAGATTGCTCGATTATCGATGTTGGCGGTGGGACTTCAAGACTGGTAGATGATCTAATCGCCGAAGGGTTCAGCGATATCACGTTGCTCGATGTTTCGAAATCAGCTCTTGCGGCTGTACGAAAACGACTCGGCGCAAAGAGCTCCCTTGTGAAATTCGTCGAGGCAGATATTTTAACGACGAAACTTCTTGAAGACCGCTTCGACGTCTGGCACGATCGAGCGGTTTTTCACTTTCTAACCAAACCCCGCGAGCGTATGGCATATATCAAAAATGTCAAGCGAGCACTGCGTCCGGGTGGAACGGTGGTAATCGGCACGTTTGGTCCGAGCGGTCCTGAAAAATGCAGCGGCCGAAACGTTTGCCGTTATGGTGCCAGAGCTCTCAACGATGTTTTTGGCGACAAATTCCAATTGCTTGAGCACCACCTCGAAACGCACGTAACGCCGTGGGGAACGCCTCAGGAATTCATTTATTGCAAATGTATTTTTAATCCGGGAAAAGAGCTAAAATCCGCCGCTTAGCGGGCCGGTGATAACTCACTTTTTACAATATCCAAAAGTGGAGGCCTAAAATGAGTGAAAAGTATGAAGTCGTCCTTGTGGGTGGAGGCACTGCCGGTATAAGCGTCGCTGCGAGGCTCTGCAAAAGAGGGATTGAGGTCGCGATCATCGAGCCGTCAGATGTTCACTATTACCAACCGTTGTGGACATTAGTCGGCGGCGGAATCCTGCCCAAAGAGGACACGCGCCGATTTGAATCGGACTATATTCCGAAAGGTGCTGTTTGGATAAAGGAACGGGTGACGGAGTTTTCGCCGGATTCGAATTCAGTATTGACAGCTTCCGGCAAGCAAATTGGCTATAACTATCTCGTTGTCTGCCCGGGCATTCAAATAGATTGGGAAAAGATAAAAGGTCTGCCGGAATCCATCGGCAAGGACGGCGTCTGTTCAAACTATTCGTACAAGTACGTGGATAAGACTTGGGAATTTATCAAAGCTACAACGAGGGGCAATGCCATTTTTACCCAGCCTAATACTCCGATCAAATGTGGCGGTGCTCCGCAAAAGATTTGTTATCTCGCGGAAGATTATTTCAGATCGGAAGGCCGACGGGAGGAAATCAACGTCAAATTTATCAGCGCTACTCCGACGATTTTTGGGTCTCCTTACTACGCACCGGCGCTTGCCAAACACTGCGAGGAAACAGGAATTATTACCAAATTCAAAACCAATCTAGTCGAAATACGTCCAGCATCGAAAGAAGCTGTCTTTGTCAACCTCGATACGAATGAAGAGTCGATCGAGCGCTACGACCTGCTGCATGTCACACCGCCGATGTCTGCACCGGACTTTATTAAACAAAGCCCGCTCGCAAACGAAGCTGGCTGGGTCGAAGTAGATAAAGAAACGCTTCGGCATACGAAATACGAAAACGTTTTCGCTCTCGGCGACGCCAGCAGCCTTCCGACATCGAAGACAGGAGCGGCTATTCGAAAACAGGTTCCGGTGGTTGTCGCGAACTTGCTCAGCTTCCGACGTGGCGAGCCGCTCGAGGCGAAGTACAATGGTTACACGTCGTGTCCGCTGGTGACGGGTTACGATTCGCTGATAATGGCCGAGTTTGGCTACGACCTGCAGCCGATGGAGACATTTCCGTTTGACCAGCGAAAAGAGCGTTACTCAATGTTTTTAGTCAAACGCTATCTGCTCCCGCTTTTATACTGGAACGGTATGCTTCGCGGACGCGCTTAAATATTTCTGGGAAGTTATCACGATGAAGCTCAATATGGGAGCGGTCAATCGGTCAATCCGGATCAGACTGGCGATTGCGGTCGGGTTGCTTTATTATTTCGAGTGAACTTCGGGCGCTGTTGCACGCGTGCTCGGAATCATCGCGATCGCATTCTTGCTGACCGGTATTGTCAGTTTTTGCCTGCTATACGCGCCGCCCGGCATTTCAAAAACGGGAGAGCTGATCGTAATCCGACTCCGACCCTCATTCCGGGGCCCTGTTGAATTCGTTTTTCCTGCTAGGCATGAATGCTAAACCGGCGAAAGAGATAAAAGTAGCTTTTCGTTTGACTTCGCATTTGAGCCCGCGCGGCTATCACAATCCGAACGAGTGTCGGCAACGCACAACCTCGTCCGTGCTGACAATTTGAATAGCCAATTATTGAGACAGCCCCTATTGCTCACTGATAGATTTGCGGGTGATACCGCTTTCTTCAGATCCTCACCCACGCATGGGAATTCGGATCAAATCGTTCGCGCGTGGTGGTTGAGGCGATTTCGAGGAAACGCCGTGCTAACGTGATCGCGGACTTCTTCTTGGGTTCTTCAAAGCCCCTCGGCAAGCGAGATGGTACCAAACAACCCGGACAGCCGTTTCTGCAGGCGCATCTTTCAGCAATTCCGATTCCCGTCTCGATTACCTTCGGCCACAGCTCGAGAGCCTTTTCTGCCACACCGATGCCGCCCGGCACGGTCTCGTACAGGAACACCGTGGGCGGATGCTTGAGAGTCGTCAGCGTGCCAAGGTCGTGCCTGTCGCACGGGACGACGAAGGGTGCTCCAATGCGGAGAAGTTGCTCCAACCCGAACAGGTCCCGTACATCCGCACTGCTGCCAAGCACGGAGGTGTCCGCTAGCTCTAACCAGAACCCTCTGACATTCGAACGGCGGCCAAACTCGCTTCGCTCTTCGTCGATCACTTCGCCCGAGCGGGTATCGATCAGCTTGAATCCCCCGAAGTTCTCGAAGACTGTGAGCTTGCCGTAGCAGGCGGCCAGGTTCTCGGCATAGCGAGAGCCGGAGAGGAGCTCGGCGTCTTGGGTGACGGTCCAGAAGATCCCCTCGCTGCGGAGGTGCAGCTCAGTGTCGTCAAGTTGAACTTCACCTGCCCCGTGGGCCGTTACCCGATACGGCTTTCCGAAGTGGTTGTAGATAGCCCCGACGTACCCTTCCCGGAACAGGTGCACATCGGAGATATCCCCGATCTCCTTGCCCTTATAGACAAGTCGATAGGTTGTGCCCGAGCCGCCGCGGATATTGAGTTGCTGGTAGTTTGGCCCGCGGCTCCTGACGGGCTTCTTGCCGTCCATCTTCTTGAGGGCAAAGTCGAAGAAGGGGCCGCCCAAGTGATCCGCAAGCTCGGGGCTGAAGTCGCCGCCACACTCGTGGACCAGGTACTTCAGGTGCCTCTCCATCAGTTCCTCGTTGTCCACGCCGATGAGGATCTCGTCCAGCGGCTTGTCGAGGAACGCATCAATGTTAGTCGCGAAGAAGCGATCAAAGGGATTGTTGAAAGCGTAAAACAAAACATAAGCCTCTTTGTCCCAACTTCGTCCGGCGCGGCCGATGCGTTGCCAGGCCGAAAGCAGGCTGTCGGGAAATCCAGCCAGGATGCACACGTCGAGCCGCCCAATGTCCACTCCGATCTCCAACGCGTTCGTCGAGAAGACGGCCTTATAACGACCGTTTCGAAGTCCCTCCTCGATCTCGCGCCGCTGGCTCGGCTCGTACCCGCTACGATAGGGAGCGATCGCCTCAGGGTCGATCCCTTGACTGCCGGCGTCCCTCTTGGCCCGGATCGCGGCCTCTTCAGCGAATTTGCGCGAAGGACAGAAGATCAGCGTGCCGAGATCCATTGACGCGCAGGCAAGGGCCGCACGCGCTATCCGCAGTTGATAAATGTCATGGAAGTTAAAGTCAGGAATGCCGGGATTGATAAAAGCGAAGTGCCGCTCGGGGCGCATCGCGGTTTCTGCCCGTACGAGCGTGCACCGTCTGCCCGTCAGGCGATAAGCGTGCTCTTCGGCGTTCCCGCAAGTCGCGGTTGCGAGGACGACCTGCGGGCGCACGCCGAGCTGGGCGAGTCTCGCGAAGAATCGCCGAAGGAGTAGGGCGACGTTCGTGCCGAAATACCCACGGTATTCGTGGATCTCGTCGAGGACGACGAATCTAAGACCGGACAGAAACTTGCGCCACTGATCTTGCCATCCGAGGAAGCTTTGATGAAGCATTTCAGGGTTCGTGAAAAGGACTGCCGGAGGGTGTGCTTTGAGGAGCTTGCGGTGCTCTCGATCGAGATCGGCGTCGAAGATCCAAGATTCTAGTTGTCGGCCTGTCGTTCCCTCCACGTTTGCGGCGAACTCTTCGAACTGGCGACGTTGGTCGTTCGATAAGGCTTTCATCGGATGGACTAGAAGGGCGTGCGCGTCGGGGTCTTTCTGGAGCTCCAAGGCCAAAGGGACGGTGAAGCAAAGGGTCTTGCCGCTTGCCGTCGGCGCTTCGAGTACTACGTCTTTGCCCGCTAAAATCTCGTCGATTGCGTTTGCTTGATGAGCATAGAGCTTTTCGATACCTAGTTTGCCGAGGGCATCACAAATTGAGGGCGGAAATTTTTGCAAACAGCCGTTCGGCGCAAGCTCCGGCGGCTGCTTGGAGAGCGACTTTTTGAGTACTAAATCCGGATTTTCGTATTTGGGCAGATCGCGCAAAGCGTCAAAGTCTCGGAGCCTTGCGAGCAATTCGTTCATAGCCTTCTACCTCCAGAAAGTTATTACCAGCAAGCGTTTCGCCAACCATCTCTGAACCTTTTTGGGTAGGACCGGCTCAATTTACGCTTGTTTTCAGCCGGGAAAATTCGCCCAATGCCGAGTATCAAGAAACGAAGTTGATCGCGAAATGGACCACGCCAATTTGGTGCAAGATGAGCGCCGAGACTCGCTCTTGAGTGAGGCGATCTAGGAAATTGATTCGATCTGCGACAAATTAGCTCAAGGAACAAACATCGTAATCGTATAACAGATACCCGGATTGATTAAATTGGTCAAGTAACGATGAAGCCGACGGATTTGGATTTTGTGAAACCAAGGACCGGGTCGGAGTCCAGGTAGCGGAAGTAGTGAAGAGTTGAAGTTGAAAAAAGATAATAAGGATTCAGCGGTTGGCTTCGGGCAGAAGTTCGTAGTTGCCCATTTCGCGGTTATACGCGTCAAGCTGGCCAACTTCGTCTGCCGTCGCATCGAGCATCTGTTTGGTCATTGCAATTGAATCAGAAAGTTGTTCGAAGTCAAGGAGCGAAAATTTTTCTGGCGTTGACATTGTTACGATTTCATCGTTTAGGTAGCTAAAGAAATTTTCGATTGATTGAAGCTGGCCCTCGACTAGTTTGACGCTCCGCTCAATTTCATCAAATGAAGCGATCCGGCGTTTAAGTATCTCAACGTTTGTCTGCTGAATACGCCGAGTTTTTTCATCGGTTGCGTTTTCTGCGGCCCTGTACGCCTGCGCTAGCTGGTTATGCACCGCTTGCCTGTTAATTGACTTGAGATGCTGTTTCCGCCGGCGATAGACATCGAGCAAATCGACGAAATCTTCCCAACGCTGATCGAGCGTTCGCAAATTCGATGGTAGAACCGAAGAGCTGGTAAATTTCTTGTAGTTATCCTGAATTTTTGCCTTCAGCCAGCGCAGGTATTCAACTGCTTCGCGTTCGCGCGGCGTGAAAGTTTTTATCAATCGCTCACGCGCGGCTTTTGCCTCCTCAGCTAACCGTTCACGTTCTCGTTTCTGGACGAGTGTTCTGTAAGCCGGAAGGTTGGGCACGACCAACAAATAAAGGCATTCGGCGATTATTGCGAGCAATAACGGGATGAAGCTAAAGGTATAGGCAGCCGCAACGGCAAAGCCAGCGAGCCCCCAAAAGTTAATCGGTTCTTTGAGTGCTTCGCGCAAATAGCTCGTCTGAAATTTCTTTAAATCACGCTCGATGCGCTCGAGGTTTGCCATAGATCGTTCGATGATGAAACCTTTCCGGCCGTTTGCGGTAATAGTGCCTAATTCTTCGATTCGGATTCGACAGATTCCTGGACTAAGACCTGATCTAACAGATTTTCATCCTTGGGCGTTTCGCTAGCCGCAGCGATGTGCTTTTCTGGCGGTCCTTTGCCTGCTTCGAGCAATCCCATTTGTTTTTTATATTCCAGCAATTTGTCTTTTAGCTGAATATCCATTGCTTCGCGCTCGATATCAGCCATTTGAGCGTCAACAGAGGATGAGCCGAGCTGCAATTTGGCCTCCGCCGCTGCGACTCGCCGATCGATTTTCTCCCGCATTTCGTTGAAAGTCGAAGCATCGTCGCCGATATTGAACGTTTCCATTGTTTGGGCGAGTTGTTCCTGAAGCTTCGCTTGTTTTGCGGCTGAGATGAGTTGCATCGCCTCGGCGGTGCGTTTTTTCATATTCAGCACGTAGTTGTCGCGAGCCTTCAGCGCTTGTTTCGAGGCGAGCGCTGCGTGCTCGAGCTGTGCAGAAGTACGTTCAAGGTCGATCTGTGCCTGCTGCAACTGGCCAATATACGCGGTCGCAATGTCGTCTCGGCCCATTTTTACCGCAGCCTTAATTTTTGAATCAAGGTCTATAATCTGTCTCTCGAGATTTTCTTTGTTTTTTGCCAAAAGGCGTTCGGTCGCCATAACCTGCGCGACCGAGTTGTTCAATTCCGGCACGCGGTCGCGCATGTCGCGAATCGTTTGCTGCAGTACAAGTTCCGGATTTTCTACTTTGTCCAAAGCGGCGCCAGTTCCAGCCCGGAAAATTCTCTTTATTCTTGCCCAAAGACCCATTATTTTGAATTTTTGCTCCCAAAAATTAACTTCGCAGGCAAATTCCGCAACACCTTACGAAAAAACGCCGGCTGAGGTTGCAATATACCGGTTCCAGTATAGCAGGAAAGTCAATAAAGAGCACCGGCTAGTTTTGAAGATGGATTTCGCGACCGCACCCGCACTTGTGGGGCCTTTTATCCACCCAAAAAGTTGTTTCGGCGATTCATCGGATTATAAGAAAACCCATCAGCGGGCAATGGGAAACGGAAATCAAAAAGGGAAAAAGAGTTTCGCTCTAGGAGATAAATTCCGTCGATTTTGATTTAGCGGATCACTTCGATGTTCGAGGTGTTAGTGTGGTGTGTTAATATCGTTAAGGTTCAGTTGCAGGTTCGCGAGGCTACCGGCGGAATTTTCCTTGGCGCCGGGCAGAACAAATACAACGAAGGCCAAACAGTTGTCTATGGAGTCAAAGTCAGCCGCTGCCGGCCAATATGCGGCAATTGAGTTTGCTCGCCAATTGCTTCGAACCGAGGCTTATGCTATTCAAGCAGCCGCAGATCGTCTTGACGGCGAAAGCATCGAAAATGCGGTCCGTTCGATCATTACTTGTAATGGGAAAGTCATCGTATGCGGAGTCGGTAAATCTGGCGTCATCGCGCAAAAAATTGCTCAAACGATGACCTCGACCGGTACGGTGGCCGTATTTTTACATCCATCAGACGCGATGCACGGCAGCCTCGGGGTAATAACCGAGAGCGATGTCGTTATTGCGATCAGCAATTCCGGCGAAACCGAGGAGCTGCTCGCGATGCTCCCGACTTTGAAGCGTCGCGGCGCGACAATAATTGCGATTGTCGGCAATTTGAACTCGACGCTAGCTAGCGAAGCTCAGATCGTTCTCGACGCCGGCGTCGACCGCGAGGCTTGTCCGCTAAACCTTGCGCCAACTGCTTCGACGACCGTGGCGCTCGCGATTGGTGACGCTCTGGCAATGACGGTTATGCGGATAAAAGGCTTGACTGCAGAGGATTTCGCTGCCAATCATCCTGCCGGCCGGCTTGGAAAGCGTTTGACGGTTCGCGTTTCGGACTTGATGCATCGAAGTCCGTCGGTTTCGCCGTCGGCGAACTGGCTGGACGTGGTTAAGGCTATTTCGGATGGGACGTTGGGAGCCGTAAATGTTCTGGCTCGCGGTCGTTTAGTGGGAATTATTACCGATGGCGATCTCCGGCGGACGATTGAGAAAACACCGTCTAAACGCCTTGAATCTCTAACGGCAGCCGAAATGATGACCCGTGATCCAGTATGCGCGGCACCGGAAATGCTGGCATATGATGCGTTACAGCTAATGGAAAATCGGCCGTCGCAAATATCCGTCCTACCCGTTGTAGAACCGGGCGGCGAATGTGTTGGGATGATCCGCCTTCATGATATTGTGCGCGCCGGTATCTGATGCAAAAAGCGAAAAATCCGGCTGGCTCAGCAGCGGATAAACAACGCCTGTTGCTGAAATTGCGTCGAAATTCGACTTTTGGAGCGGCGAGGATATGCGGAAATTTTGTATTTACTGTCTACTGGCCTTACCTGTGTTTGCGTCATTTTTGTTCGTACCGAATACCCACGCGCAGCGGCATCCAGAGATAAAAATTTCTGCAGGCGAGGATTTTTTCGATGCAGTTCTCGACGCTGCGCTTTCGGGGCCGGACCTGCTGGAATTTTCGATTTCTGCCGCGGACCGGACGAGGCCGCAAAACGAGATTCAATCATTTCTTTCGGCAAGTTACTCTTCGGAATCGTTACCTAGCCGCAAGCGACTCGTGAGTACCTGTCGCGAGGTCATAACGCTTCGTCGCGAAGGCGGCGGCGGTAAAACGGCCGTTCGCTTTCGTGATGGCCGGATCTTCGCTCCGCTTTCGTTTACGGGCCAGTATAATCCGCCCTTTATTGGCTGTGTTCAATTTGGCGGAGTGGCCGACACTGAATTGACCTTGGAATTTGAGCCCGAGACTCGGGGGCTGGTTGCAAGAGTACGCGTACTAAATGTTAATCTTGAAGGCTCGGGTGGCGTTGGCGGCAACGTAGTCGCGAGGCTGGTTCAGAGTTCGATAGACCGAAAAGTGAATCCAATAAAAATAATCTCGCTTGACAAATTGTCATTTCTTTTGCCACTACAACCGCAGTCACAATTGCGCTTGACGGCTCGCAATATCCGCGCCGAGGTTCTGCCGGGGCGAATCGAGTTATACGTAGGCTATGAGATAGCAAAGCTGAATTAGATCAAGCGGACGACCTAAAATCCGAAACTTTGCTTGTTTGGATTTTGGCGGGCCACTTCTTGTCTGATGAAAGCTCCTTCGGTCAGCAAAAATCCCGAGGTGTCATTCGCCGGTTTCGGCGTCTAAGGTTATCGTGTAAGGTTATAACGATAGATTTTGCTCGTGGCAGCTGCTTGGGCTCTTGAGCGGGCTGCGTCGTGCGAGATTTCATATTGGCAGCTATAGACGAATGCAACGTCCATTGGTAGCAATAATCGGCCGCCCGAACGTTGGTAAATCCACGCTTTTCAATCGCCTGACAGGATCGAGGAAGTCCATCGTTGGCGATGAACCCGGGATTACCCGCGACCGCATATACGGAATCGCCGAGTGGGACGGGAAGAGCTTTGAGGTCGTTGACACGGGCGGAATTGTTCCGGATGACGATGCTCTAATTCCGGCAAATATCTTCAAGCAAGCTTCATTTGCAATAGAAAAGGCTGAGGCAGTAATTTGGGTTGTAGATTCGCGGGCGGGAATTACTCCGCTGGACGAGGAAATTGCCGGCTTTCTGCGTAATCTCGCTAAACCAGTTGTAGTTGCGGCAAACAAGGCTGAATCTCACCGAGCTGGCGAAGAAGCGGCAGAATTTTATCGATTTGGATTCGATTTAGTTCCGATCTCGGCAGAGCACGGAATTTCCGTCGGCGATTTACTTGACGTCGTGACAAGATCTTTGTCTTTTCCGCAAGAAGCTGTCGCGACGGGCTCGCGGCAAATACGGCTCGCGGTGGTCGGCCGTCCGAATGTCGGCAAGTCATCCCTCGTGAATAAAATCCTTGGCGAAGAGCGAGTTATAGTGTCGCCGATCGCAGGCACAACACGGGATGCGGTGGATACGGAATTTGAGTTTAGCGCGAACCGGTTTCTATTAATTGACACGGCCGGCATCCGCCGAAAAGGAAAGACATCGGAAATGGCGGAAAAGCTATCCGTAATTATGGCCCGCAAATCGCTCGAACGGGCAGATGTCGCCGTTGTCGTGATCGATGCCGTCGAGGGAGTTACAGCTTTGGACGCAAATATCGCTGGGTATGCCGTAGATTCGGGTTGCTCGGTAATTTTAGCGGTCAACAAATGGGACGCGGTCGCCGAAAAAGAAACTAACACGGTTTACGAATTTGAACGTAAGCTTCGCCGACAGATGAAATTTCTCGATTGGGCCCCGATGGTTACAATCTCTGCACTGACTGGACAGCGGGTAAAAAACGTTTTCGAACTTGCGATTCGCGCCTTCCGGGCTCGGAGGACGAGAATCGCTACGTCACAATTAAACTGCTTTTTCGAAGAGAGTATTTCGCAGCCGCGCGGTGGCACCGCTCCGGCGCCCGTGAAAGGCGGTTTTTCGCGATTGCAGGTAAGATACATAACTCAAGCAGCGGTCGGACCGCCCACGTTTGTGCTTTTTACATCGGGAGGAAAGCCGGGGCTTCATTTTTCGTACATTCGATATGTTGAGAATCGTCTTCGCGACGAATTTGGTTTTTTCGCGACGCCGATTCGTATCAAAGAACGACATAAATCGAAAGCGAGAAAATAGGTTTCGATGGATATTATATTTCTGATTTTCCGATTGACTCTTTTCGCCGTGTTTGCCAGCGCTGCGGCGGGTAAATTTTTCGACCGCTCGGGAACGCGTGCCGCAATGCGGGAATTTGGATTGGGTGATTTGGCAAACCCGGCGGCATTCATTATCCCGGCTCTGGAAATTGTTATCGCCTTAGGTCTTCTGTTTACCGCAACCTCCTGGATTTCGGCCTTTGCAGCCCTGCTTCTCCTGGCGGGTTTCAGCGCCGGCATTGTTCGACAAATTCGCCGTGGTAGCACGGCCGACTGTCATTGCTTCGGCAAAATTCATAGCGAGCCGCCCGGGCGCCGCAGCCTTATAAGAAATGCAATTTTTGCGATCCCGGCGGTAGTGCTCATTGCCGCCGGCCCTGCGTTTCAGGGGCCTGAGCTTGGAATCGATGCGGCTACAACCATTCACGGCGTAGCGATAGCCTTGCTTTCCGTTGGGCTCGTCGTAGCGGCAGCTTATCTGAGAATTGCGAACAAAAAAATTGCCTCATTGGCAAAACGGATCGAGTTTCTGGAATCCATTTCCGGCGAAGGCTCTGCGGTCGAACGCGAGGAAAGCGGTAATCCAATGGACTGCTTGCCAATCGGGGCGGAGTTTCCCGACTTCACGCTCGCGGATGCACGCGGCAGGATCGTTACATTTGAGCATTTAATGGCTGACTTTCGCCCGAAGCTTTTCGTTTTTGTTAGTCCGCAGTGCGATCCTTGCAAGGCGTTGGTCCCTGAGTTTTTAGAACGGAAAGCCTTACTGGACGATAGGATTCGCTTCATTTTCGTCTCCTCTGGCCGAGCAGAATTGAACAGAGAGCGATTCGGAGAAGAGATTGCGGGCCAAATGATTCTTCAAAAAGACCGTGAACTGGCAAACCTGCTTTTCGCTAAGTGGACGCCGACCGCCATTTTTGTAAATCAAACCGGTAAAATTGCATCGCATCCGGCGGTTGGAGATGTCGCAATCCGTGACCTCATCGACCGATTGAAGGAACCGGACGCAGTCCGACCCGATTTTTATTTCGCTAACGGTAACCGTCCCGGGAGGGTGAAAATCGGCCAAGCAGTCCCGGACTTCGTGTTGACCTCTGTAGATGGACGCGTGATCAACGCGGATTTTTTTCGCGGACGAAAAACGCTCGCACTATTCCTAAGTACGACGTGCTCTCATTGCCTTATCCTGGTAGACCAGCTTCGCCGATTCGAGAAGTCGCTCGAGCGCGACAATTTTGGCATCGTGATTTTCTCTGACGGCAAACCTGAAACGGTTAGGGATTTTAGTCTCGAGTCGCCAATTGTGCTCGAAAATGACTATTCAATAGCGACGCGGATCGGAATGTTCGGCGCTCCATCGGCAGTTTTAGTAAATGAAGAAGGTATCATCGCTACAGAGACGGCAATCGGCGGCCCGGCAATCTGGTCGTTGATCGGTCGTTACGATATACAATGAAGCCACCTATCGAGTTTAACATTGAGGCAATCGACGGGCAGGCCCGCGCAGGAGTAATCCGAACCCGCCGGTCCGCGATTGAAACGCCTGTTTTTATGCCGGTTGGAACTCAAGCGACGGTAAAAGGCATTCCATTTGAATGGCTCGAATCGGAACTTGACGCTCGGATCATCCTAGCGAATACGTACCATCTTTTTCTTCGACCAGGTCCAGAAAGGATTCGAAAACTTAACGGACTGCATCGCTTCGCCTCCTGGACTCGTTCGGTTTTGACAGATTCCGGTGGTTTTCAGGTTTTCTCGCTGGCCCAAATGCGGCGAATCTCCGAAGGCGGCGTCGAATTTCGGTCGCATATCGATGGAAGCCGTAAGTATTTATCGCCTGAAATTTCGATGGAGATTCAGGCCGCGCTCGGTTCGGACATCGTAATGGCGTTTGACGAATGTCCGCCGGGCGACGCCGAGTTTGCGAGGGCAAGGGAAAGTTTGCAGCTGACGCTTCGATGGGCTGAACGGAGCCGACGCCGTTTCGATGAATTGCAAGCCGCTGGTGTCGATACCGGCTATCGCGAAGCCCCTGATTTCAATGTTTCCGGAAAACAGGCTCTTTTCGGCATTGTCCAGGGAGCCGGGCATCTACAGCTCAGAATGGAAAGCCTTGCAAAGACGGTTGAAATCGGTTTTGATGGCTACGCTATCGGTGGTCTAAGTGTCGGCGAGGAAAAGTCGGTTATGTACTCCGTGATCGAATCGCTCGCTCCCGTAATGCCGTCGCACGCACCGCGTTATCTGATGGGCGTTGGTACGCCGGAAGACCTCATAGAAGCAGTTTATCGCGGCGTCGATATGTTCGACTGTGTGATGCCGACTCGAAACGGGCGAACGGGCGGCGCTTTTACCTGGGCCGGCAAAATCAATATCAGAAACGCTCAATACGCCGAAGACGAAAGGCCGCTAGATGAAAATTGCGGCTGTCCTGTCTGTCGGCGGTATTCGCGAGCGTACCTACGTCATCTTTATTTTGCGGGTGAAATTTTGGCGGCAGTTTTTCTAACCTTTCACAATCTTTATTTCTATATGGAAGTGATGCGGGCCGCGAGAAGAAGTATCGTCGCCGGAAATTTTGCGTCCTTCAGGGCTGAATTTCTTTCAAAGCAGGCTGCTAACAAGGCCGCGCCGGTTTGAAAAACCACATAGGCCTGTATATGATTAAATTTTTCTTTGAGCTTTGAGCAATGACAAAATTCATTATCTTTTTTCAGGAAGCCGGTGGGGCCAACCTTTTCTGGACATTGATGCCGTTCGTTTTGATTTTCGGCATCTTTTATTTTCTCGTTATCTTGCCTCAAAAGCGACAAAGACAGCAATTACAGGAAATGATTGCGCAGTTGAAGATCAACGATGAAATTGTTACCAACGGTGGAATAATTGGAAAAATTAAGGAAATCAGAGAAACGAGTTTTATTATCCAGAGCGCCGAAAAATCATTTTTGGAAATCGGAAAAAGCGCCGTAATCGGAAAACGATCCAAAGAATAGCAGCGGTAGTAATGGCCGGCTGTTGCATAGAATTATCCGAACGTGACGGACTCGGGTTTTCGCAAAGCATCGAGGGCAAGCATCGAAACTTAAGTAATGAAAAGTACTACGTTGTGGATTAGGACGGCGATCATCATCGCGATAACGTTGCTTGGTATTTATTTGGTCTTCGGGCCGCGACATCGGCCGACGGCTCGTGACTTTACCTGGGAAGGTATCAAGGAAAATCTCGGCAACAATATCAATCTCGGCCTTGATTTAAAAGGCGGCTCGCATCTTGTGATGCGCGTTAAGACAGACGAATATCTAAAAACGATCACTGAAAATAATGCCCTGGCCGCGCTAAATGTCGCGCAGGAGGCAAAACTACCCGTCGTTGGCAGTAAAGTCACGGCCGAGGGGTCAACCTACACGATAACTTTAGAGCTTAGCGAAGGTGCGGATCCGCAAGCAGTAATCGAAGAGGTCAAAAAAAAGGTTGATTTCTTTAATTGGAATGTAACTACTACCTCGAATTCGATCACGTGGTCGCTACCATCGAATATTCAAACCGCAATGAAGAATCAGGCGGTTGAGCAGGCTCTAAAGATTATCGAAAGCCGAATCAACGCGTTTGGCGTAAAAGAGCCGACGCTCCAACGTCATGGAGCGGAAGCCAGCGGGCAGATTCTGCTTCAGATGCCGGGCGTTGACGATCCGGAACGCGTAAAGAAGCTGATCGGCGACGATGCACAGCTCGCCTTGATGAAGGTTGTAAGTCCGCCGAGTCCTGCTCCCGTACAGACTTATCCAACCGAAGAAGCTGCAAAGCAAGCTCTCGGCGGAATCATTCCGCCGAATCGGAAAATACTTCCGTATATCGAGCGGGAGCGAAATCCGCAATCGAAATCCTCGCAGCAGCCAAAACGGGAATTCGTGATAGTCGAGACGCCACCGGTCGTTGACGGTACGGAGCTGCGCGATGCCCAGGCGGTTTCGCGAACCGGCAACGAAGGCGATTATCAGATCGCATTTTCCCTAAAGCCCGCTGGAGCTCAGAAGTTTGGCGAATGGACGAGCAAGAATATCAATAATTATATGGCCGTCGTTTTGAACAACGAGGTCAAGTCAATCGCTTATATCAAGTCAAGAATCGATGACCAGGGCGAAATCTCAGGCCAATTCACGAAAGCTACGGCCGAAGATCTGGCCCTTACGCTTCGCTCGGGAGCTCTTCCTGCGAAAATCGAATATCTTGAGGAGCGGACGGTCGGTCCGAGCCTCGGTGCTGATTCGATTCGGGCTGGTGTTTCTGCATCGCTTGCAGGTTTGATCTTCATTGTCGCTTTTATGCTCTTTTACTATCGAGGCTCGGGCCTAAATGCTGTAATTGCGCTCATTCTAAATATGCTGCTGACTATGGCGACACTGATAGTTTTCGATTCGACCTTGACGCTGCCCGGAATAGCGGGACTTATTTTGGGAATTGGGATGGCCGTCGATTCGAATGTGCTCATTTTTGAGCGAATGCGGGAGGAACTGCTTGCCGGGCATACAGTTGCGCAGGCGGTCGAGATCGGTTTTGACCGCGCATTTATAACTATCATCGACACCCACGTGACGACGATAATCTCGGCAGCGATCCTCTATCTTTACGGTTCGGGCCCAATCCGTGGGTTTGCGGTTACGCTTGTTTTGGGGCTTTTGATCAACCTTTTCTCAGCGGTCTTCGTTTCGCGGACGATTTTTATGTGGCTGCTTTACCGAAATCCGAAATTGCAAACGCTCAGCATCTAAGGCGTTGCCGCGTCTTGGGTCGCAGGCCTTGATTTTGGAGATCGGTTGCAGGATTTTGTCAACAACGATGTTTCAAATATTACCAAACCTTAACGTAGATTGGATGGGCATTCGTAGGCCGCTGATCTTTATCTCGATTACGATTTTGCTTGCTGGATTGGTTTCGGCCGTCGGAAGGCAGCTAACTCCGGGCGGAACGGACGCATTTAACCTTGGCGTGGATTTCCATGGCGGCAGCGTTATTACCGTGAAGTTTCGCGAAAAACCTCCGGCAGACGAAATACGGGAAGCTTTAAACCAGGCTGGAATCGAGCAACCGATAATTCAAGATTCGCTCGACAAAAAGGACGAAGTTCTGATTAAAGTTCCGCTCTTGGCTGGCGAAGGCGGCGAAAACGTAGATCAGGTCAATCTTGGTCGACAGGCCGTGAAGGCTGCGCTCGATAAATTTGGCCGTGAAGCCTCGCCCGAGAAAAGCCTTGCTGACGACCAAAGTGCGGCCTACAAGATCGTAGGAACGGATTCGGTCGGGCCTGTTGCGGGCGCGCAGCTCAGGAATCAGGCCGTAATCGCAACCCTGCTCGGGATGGGCGGCATCCTGCTTTTCATCGCATTTCGCTACGATTGGACCTATGCGGCCGGCGCGGTGATCGCTGTATTTCACGATGTGCTTGTCGCCCTCGCATTTTTCTCGGTTTTTCAATGGGAGATTAGTTTGACCGTTTTGGCTGCTTTTCTAACGCTCGTCGGATTTTCAGTCAATGACTCGATTGTAATATTTGATCGGATTCGCGAAAATATGACGCTGCACCGCGATAAGTCGATCTATAAATTGACGAACGATTCGATCAACCAAACGATGTCGCGGACAATTGTAACGAATGGTCTCGTTTTTCTATCCGTTTTAGCGCTGGTAATATTTGGCGGCGAGGTGTTGCGGGGCTTTTCGCTGGCTCTTTTTGTTGGGTCGATCGCCGGTACGTATTCCACAATTACAATTGCCAGCCCGATTGCAATTTGGTGGCAAAGCAAGATTGGCGAATCACGAATGAAGGAAGTTACAGTCCAGCCGAGCGGGCCGAAACTAGCATCGGCATCCCGTAAACCGGTTACGCGGAGGCCTGTAACCCGTTAAGGTCACGAAAATACTTTGCGCCGTCTGCGGCGAGCAGAAAAGTAAAAAAAATACGTTTTTTAGGGTTTAATGATCCTAAGTTTTCTTGACAATCCGGAGGAGAAAATTTAGACTTTGAAACGTTGCTGGTCATACAAACAGTTATTTTGTCTGCGTTTTTCCGTAAAACTCTTTGAGGTTCCGGGAATTGTCGGATCTTGCTTTGTGTAGCCGGCAATCGTCACCCATTACCGCACCTGATGGACATCTCAAAATCTCTTACGGAAAATTCGAAAACATAGTTGTTGCTTCGTTGCCCGAAAGGTACGGAAGAATTACTACAACTACAAGTTTGAAGTCGGGAATCTAAAGTCTAGGTTAAGGTTTTTGCTGCCCCGTGACCCACGTTTGGCACCGGTAAAAAGGGAGGATTAACGATGTTAGACCAATTAGTAGAATCCAAGAGTCATGCCGATGAGGATAGAAGGCGAAGCGGATTGTTACTTACGACCTTCGTTGTACTATCGGTCGTCCTAGTTAGCTCGTGGCTTTACAGTCTTTTCGCAAAGGATTTCGGAATGGGTACGGACGAGCTCGCGCTCGAAACGCTCGTCGCACCGCCGGTCATTCCCGATGAGCCGAAACCAGAGCCGGAAAAGCCGCAAGAGCAGCAAAAGGCGCCAAACGTTGACGTTCGGAAAGAAATCATTGCTTCGATTTTGGAGACGCCCCCGAAGGTGCCGGACAAGGTTAGCACCGAAAAGCTGACGATTCCGCCGCGGGACCCGAACAAATATACCGTGAAAGGCGATACCAATTACAGCGCACAAAATGCGCCTCCGCCTGACTACACTGGGCCGGTCAACACGAAGGGATCCGGAAGCGATAGTGGAAATTTCGGCGGCGGTGGAAATAATGATGACGAGGGTAGGGAAACCCCGCCTCCTCCGCCACCTGTTAAAAAAATTACGAAGCCGGTTTCGGGTGGCGTTTTAAACGGCAAGGCAATCAGCCTGCCAAAACCGCCTTATCCGGCAGCCGCGAAGGCGGTTCGTGCCTCCGGCGCTGTTACGGTTCAGGTGTTGATCGATGAAAATGGCAACGTTGTTTCGGCAACTGCAATCAGTGGCCATCCATTGCTTCGCCAGGCTGCCGTCGAGGCTGCACAGCGGGCGAAATTCAGTCCGACACTGCTCACTGGCCAGCCAGTAAAAGTGTCAGGCGTGATAACATACAATTTCGTTCCGTAATCCGAAATCGATGGAACAACGAGCCGGCTCGCAGCGTCAAAATCTCAAGCCGGGCCGGCTCGAACAAAAAGATTCGTTTACTGCAATATTAAATATTTTCGATTTTCTTTGGAGGAAAAACCATGACTTTTTTTGCCAGCCTATTCGGACTTAGCGCTCCGGGCTTGTTGATGTTCTTTGCCGACAATCCGAAGATCTCTTTCGGTATCTATGATATCGCGAAGAGTTTGACGATTCCCGGCTGGATCGTTATCTTCATTCTCTTGGTTGAAGCGGTCTATATGATCGCCGTCGGGATCGAGCGTTGGCTCACCTACAACAAGGCACGACAGCAATCGCGGCAATACGCTCCGAGGGTTGCGCAGGCCCTCAAGAACAACAACATCGACGAAGCAATCAGTATTAGCGACAAGCACAAAGATTCGCACCTCGCAATGGTCGTTTCGTCCGGCTTGAAGGAATTCAGCGCTCATCAAGGCAATACCGAAATTTCCGCAGATGAAATGGAAGCTTCTAAACGGGCTCTCGACCGCGCAATAGCGGTTAAAACTGCTGAACTCAAGCGCGGTCTTGCCGGTTTGGCGACCGTCGGCTCGACGGCGCCGTTCGTTGGACTTTTTGGTACAGTCGTTGGCATCATCGGAGCTTTCGTTGCACTTGCGCAAGCGGAAAATGCCGGTATCGGTGCGGTCGGAGCGGCTATTGCTGAAGCTCTGGTTGCCACCGCCTTCGGTATCGCTGTTGCAGTTCCGGCAGTGTGGCTCTTCAATTACTTTACTAACAAGGTAACAAGTTTCGGCGTCGAAATGGAAAATTCAGCCTCCGAGCTGATTGACTACTTTATCAAGCAGCGGACAAAAGCCCTCCGCGGGTAATTAGTCGTCGAAATCGGCTATATCGGAAAACGAGAATTGTTTAGGAGATAAACATCCATGGGCGCAAAAGTCGGTGGGACCGATGAATACAACTCAGAAATCAACGTAACCCCGATGGTGGACGTTATGCTGGTACTATTGATCATCTTTATGATCGTTACCCCGCTGCTCCAACAGGGCGTTACGGTTAATTATCCGCGGGAATTGAATTCGCCCGACGAAGATCCGGAGATTACAAAGGATACATCCGTTGTAATTGCGATCCCCGACAACAATAATTTTTTTGTCGGAAAGGATCCATATCCCCTTACTGAGTTAGGCGAAAAAATCAAAAATATGATGAAGGACAAACCGCCGGACAAGCGGATTGTATACATCAAAAGTGGCGTTGACGTTGACTATGGTACCGTAGTTAAAGCGATTGACGTTATCCGCAAACAGGACATTGACAAGATAGGCCTGGTTGCGGACAAGAAAAAGGGCGGAGGAGAGTCCTCGAAATAGAACTTAAGGTTTCCGCCGGCGAATGCAATTTCTGCCGGCGCGGCCTGAAACGGAGGAAAAAGTTATGGGAATGTCAACAGGCGGCCGCTCAGACGAGGCCACGCCGAATATCAACGTAACACCGCTTATCGACGTCTTGCTGGTGCTTCTAATCATCTTTATGGTGATTACGCCGGTCAAACCTAGCCGGTTCGAAGCAAAGGTGCCGGCCGAGCCGAAAAATCAACAGAATTTGGAAGTTAAGCCTAATCCGTTGACAATCGTTATCGCAATCAACAAAGCGACTAAAAGCATCACGATGAATAACGATGCAGCGGGAGATGTCAGCGACCCATCACCGTTAACCGCAAAATTGGCTGAGAAGTTTAAGGAGCGGGAGATCAACGGAGTTATTCGTGAAAATTCTAACGAGATAGAGAAAACGGTCTTTATCAAGGCTCCGACGTCGATACGTTACGGTGATGTTGTCAAGGTAATTGATGCCGCCAAAATGGCGGGAGCCTCCCCGATCGGGCTGCAGATCGATGATTTAACCCAATAATTTAATGATGGCGGTGCCGGATCCAGATTGGCTGTCTCCGGCAGCGCCATCGATGGAGTCGAAAAAAAATGAGATTTTCTCGTTTAGGGGTATTATTTTTACTCGCAGCGGGTGTCCTCTTGTCCGCTAATTGTTCATACTACAATCGAATACTTTCAAGAAAAGATCTAGTTGATGGCTCGGTCGCTTATCGGGAACGGAAGTTTGCCGAAGCCGAAAGACTATTCCGGAAAGCTGTCGCGCGGGATCCAAACGGTACGACGCTCGAGGGGCGCACCGCTCAAGTGTTTTTAGCGAGAACCTTGCATTCGGAATTCATCGGTAACCGTCAGGACAAGTCAAAGGCAGAGGAGGCAATTGACGCCTACAAAAAAGCTCTGACGATAGATCCGAACGATCAAAGCTCGTACAAAGCCGTAGCTAACCTCTATGAGAACCTACAGCGAACCGAAGACTGGGAAAAATGGGTCGCAGATCGGGCAAAAAATCCCTCGATCAGGCCTGAATACAGGGCGGAGGCTCTTACTACTTTAGCCTCGAAGCAAAATTCCTGTGCCTCGGAGATAACGGAAACGGACGCGGTTAAAAAGAAGGTCAAACGGGACGGCAAGGACGTATTCGAGTTCGTCAAACCGGCCAACGCATCCGACTACGAGCGGCTCAAATCGTGCGTGTCAAAGGGTCTAGAATTTATTGACCAAGCTATCGCACTGGAGCCGGACAACGTAAAGAACGCAAAATCCGTCAATCTAAAGTCGATGACGGTTGAACAGTTGCGTCAATTCCTCGAGTTAGTCAAGATATTCGAATCGGCGAATTCATACAAAGCGAGCCTTTCGGCTCAGGCGATGAGGCTTGCCGAAATGGAAGGCCGGGCCGGCGACCGCGATCGTCGCAAAGCGGACTCTGACCAGTACCGTCAGCATTATGCCGACCTTGGTGAGGTAAACCGCAACATTGAGCTCGAATTAAAGGCCAGACAGGAAGCGGCCGCAGCTGCAAATAACGCCAACGCAAACACTAAGAAATAAGGAGACGTAATAGACCGATTTCCGGAAAATGCTCGCTGGCTTCACAGCCGCGGGCATTTTTTTCTACATACCTCCATAGTTCGTGACACAATCTATTCCAAATTGATCAAACCCAAGGTAAGATTGATCTTAGGATACAGATGATCCGAATAGAGGAAATCATTGATAAGGTTGAAGCAAACCGGCCGGGGGCAAACATTGACCTAATTCGCCGGGCGTACCTATTCTCGGCATTGCATCACCGCGGACAAAAACGCGCCTCTGGAGAGCCATATCTCGTTCATCCGCTGGAAGTTGCCGATATTTTGGCGGATATGCGTCTCGATGAGGTTAGCGTCTCGACTGGCCTGCTGCATGATGTCGTCGAAGACACTCTTGTCGACCTAGAGACAATTCGCACCTATTTTGGAGATGAGATTACACAACTCGTTGACGGACTTACAAAAATTGCGTATATCTCATCGCTTTCAAAAGAGCGGCAGCAAGCGGAAAACGTGAGAAAAATGGTCCTCGCGATGATTACCGACGTCCGCGTTGTACTCATCAAGCTGGCTGACCGGCTACACAATATGCGGACAATGCAATTCCTGAAGCCGGAAAAGCGGCAAAGAATTGCACAGGAGACTCTGGATATATACGCTCCGATTGCTCATCGCCTCGGGATGGGTAAGATGCGGAGCGAACTCGAAGACCTCGCGTTTCAAAATCTTTATCCCGAAGAATACAAGAAACTCGCCCGCGAAGTCGATATCCGCCGCCCGGAACTTGAAGCCACCCTCGAGAGAATAAAAAAAACGATAATTGCCAAATTAGCGGAAAACGAAGTCCCCTTCGTTGCAATCGAAGGCCGCGTAAAGCGATTGTATTCGCTTTGGCTCAAGTTGAAACGCCAAAAGATTACGATAGACCAAGTTTACGATCTTATTGCAACGCGGATAATTACGCCGAATGACCGTAAATACTGCTATCTTACGCTTAGCGTCGTCCACGACATTTGGACGCCGGTTCCGGAGCGTTTTAAGGACTGGATCGCGATCCCTCGAGACAACCTATACCAATCGCTGCATACTTCGGTAATCGGAGACAGCGGACAATCATTCGAAGTCCAGATTCGTACCGAAGAGATGCATCGAATCGCCGAAGAGGGTGTCGCGGCTCATTGGAAATATAAAGAACGCAAACTCGGCGAAAGCGACGAGGACCAGACGCTTGACGAACTCCGCAAAACGGTTGAGCGCCTTTTGCTGCCATTGGTTGAAACAAGTGAAAGCAACGAGGATTCCGAAGAGTTTTTAGAATCGCTCAAGTTGGACCTCTATCCCAAAGATGTATATGCGTTTACGCCGATGGGGAAAGTAATCCAGCTTCCGCGCGGCGCAACCCCGATAGATTTTGCTTACGCTATACATTCCGAAGTTGGCGATAGCTGCACCGGCGCGAAGATCAACGGGCGAATTGTCCCACTTCGAACGGAGATCCAAAATGGCGACGTCGTGGAAATAATGACAACGCCAAATTCTAGGCCATCGCGTGACTGGCTTAATTACATCGTTACTGCAAAAGCCCGTAGCCGGATCCGGCATTGGATAGCGCAACAGCAAAGGACCGATTCTATCGAGCTTGGGCGAAAACTTCTGGAAAAGGAATTGGACAGGTTTCGTGTCCCACATAAAAAACTGCTTGGAAACGAAGCCGAGTTAAAGCGCATTGCAAACGAATACGGTCTCGGCCGTGCAGAAGACCTTCTTGCATCCATCGGATACGGGAAGACGCTGCCGCGGAGCGTTTTGTCCAAGTTTCTCGGAGCGGAAAAATTCGCTGAACTCGATCCAGAAAAGCGAAACGAGACTCGGCTCGAGAGCGGGATAAAGGCTGTCCGGAAATTTATCGGGCTTGGCGACGATGCGATCGTTGTAAAAGGCATTGATAATCTTTTAACGACGCGGGCGCGATGCTGTAACCCTCTACGCGGAGAAGAGATAATCGGCTACATTTCGCTTGGTAAAGGTATCGTTGTGCACAATAGGCGATGTAAGAACGTCCGGCAGTTAATGGTAAACAAGGAACGGATTGTCGAGGTCGATTGGGCAAAGAGCGAGAAAGCCGAGATACAGTCCGTGACAATCCTAGTTACAACGGAGAACCGAACTGGAATGCTCGCCGCCATCACAAATGCGATCGCTGAAATTAAAACAGGAATTCGCGATGCCAGAGCAAAGGTGTCGCGCGATGATCGCGGATTTGTCGAGGTAACTGTTGAAGTTTACGATAAGCGGCACCTTGACCGGGTGATAGTGTCAATTGAAAAAATTCCCGGCGTCATGGCAGTCGAACGCCTCAATAATCAGCAGTAAGCAAAATGGAAAGCCGCATTCTTCTCCCTCCGCTTTATTTGAAAGCTGAAATTTGGTATCATTCGCCTTTTGCTTGATTAGATTGTAATTTCATCTGAACAAAGCTTTCATTGGAGTATGAAAGAAATTGTTTCGACCGATAAAGCGCCTGGAGCCATTGGTCCGTACTCGCAGGCAATTAAAGTCAACGGCATTGTATTTTGCTCTGGGCAGATCCCGATAGATCCGGCAACAGGCGAATTTGCGGCGGGCGGCGTCGCGGAGCAAACCGAACAGGTTCTCAAGAATCTTTCAGCCGTCCTGGAAGCGGCGGGCACGTCACTTGACAAAGTTGTTAAAACAACCGTTTTCCTCGCGGATATGAACGATTTTGGCACAATGAACGAAGTCTACGGGCGATATTTTGATTCTAACAAGCCCGCACGGGCGACAGTCCAAGCAGCAAGGCTACCGCGAGATGCCCGTGTGGAAATCGAGTGTATTGCCGTTATTTGAAAAAGGTGAGCATAGATAAATGCCGGGCAGTCTAATGTAACCCGGCATATCGATAAAAAGATTTATTGAAAACTTAGGCGGCTTTCACAATTTTCCCGGACTTGATGCAGCGCGTACAAACCTTAATCCGGCCCGTCGCACCCGTCGGGAGGACGACGCGGACTTGCTGAAGATTGGGGTCAAATCGACGCCGAGTTTTGTTGTTAGCGTGTGACACATTATTTCCAAATTGCGGTCCTTTGCCGCAGATATCGCATCGTTTTGCCATAGTTATGATTACCTCCCTAGCAGGTGAAAAATATGAGTCGGAAAAACTCAAAAACAAATTTTATAACAAACATCTGATGGTTGAGTCAAGCAATGAGTGTAAACCCTAAATCGACAGGAGCAAATTCCAAAGTGCAGAATTTTACAAAAATCTTTCTTTTTCTTCTATTTTCTTCGGTTGCCATCATCGCAGCTGCGTGTAGTGGAGCTGCCACCGGATCCGGTAGCGATCCGAATGAAACCGCTGCGACGGTAAACGGCAAGGCCATCAAGTTGGAAGAAGTGGAGCGGGCTATCAAGCAGCAAACGAACGGCGAAGAATCGAAGCTTTCGCCGCTTGAACTTGCGGCCGCGCGTCTTCAGGCATTACAGGGTCTGATCGAGCAGGAGGTGATGTTCCAAAAGGCGGAAAAAGAAGGCACGGTCCCGACCGATGATGAAGTAAATGCGGAATTTAACAAAGCAAGGACTGAGAGTAGGCTCTCGGCGGAAGCGTTCGATGCGAAGATGAAAGAAATCGGCGAGACCGAGGCTTCCGCTCGGATGGCAATTAAAAAGAGACTCGCGATTCAGAAGCTAATCGACAAGATTACAGGCAAAATTGAGCCTCCGAAGGACAGCGAAATCGAGCAGTTCTACAATGCCAACAAAGACGCATTTAAAAACCGCCGTGGAGCCCAGCTTGGCGCAATCGTCATTGACCCACGCGATCTAGGCGATGGTGACACAACGAAAAACGAGATTGAGGCCCAGGCGAAAGTCCGCGAAATAGGTGAACGCTTGTTGCGGGGCGAGACTTTTGAAACCGTAGCGTTTGAGTCAAGTGAAGATCCGGAAACCCGCTATAAGCATGGCGATTGGCGGTATTTTACTGAAGAAGAAATGAAGCAGGTTTTCTCGAAAGAATTTGCCGATTTTGTAATGAATAAAATGCAAACCGGGCAGATCTTCCCGAAGGTTATACCTTTTGAAGGGCGATATTTGATAATAAAACTTCAGCGAAAACAGGAAAAGGATGAAGATCGGACACTTGAATCGCCCGGTGTCCGACAGGAGATCACGGACTATCTGATAAACGCCCGAAAACAGCTACTTCAAGCTTCCTATCAGGCAATTGCGATGAACGAAGCTCGGATTGAAAACAACCTTGCCCGTCGCGTGGTTGAAAACCCGAACGAGCTTTCTGGCGCCCGTCCAGCAGCAACAGAGTCGCCTGCAACAAACGTGAACAACTCTGCAAATGGGAATGCAAACATGCCGATTAATTCAAATGCTGCGGCTAACTCTACTCAGGCATCCGCGGCAAATAAGAAAACGGCCAATACGGATTCTGCGGCGGCAAACAAAAGACCGGCAGAAACGCCCAGGATGAAAAAATAGCTCTCTAGGCCAGCAATGAAAAAGCCGGTCGCGTTTGCTGAAAACTATCGGACTTCGCTTCGAGATTATCAGCAGAAGCTACCGGCTGAGTTTTTCCAGGATGCTTTTGCGTTTGAACGAGGTTACGAAGTCGTACGGAGGCCATCGTGTCCTCTCGGGCGTCTCCTTTCAAATAAACGAAGGGGATAAAGTCGCGCTCGTTGGGCGAAACGGGGCCGGAAAAACATCTCTTTTTCGGATCATCTGCGGCACGGAAGCACCGGATAGCGGCGAGGTTGTAGCTGCACGCAATCTCCGGATTGGCCTTCTAGAGCAACATATTCCTATTGATCCAAGCGAAACCGTCCATACATCTGCTCTTTCGGCATTTCAGTACGTCCATGATCTCGAACTGGAAATGCGGCGACTCGAAGAGTTAATGGAAAGTGAGCATTCGGCGGAAGTCCTTGATCGATACGCTGAGGTTCAGACGAGATTCGAGCAATGCGATGGCTTCGCCTATGCCGCTCGCGCCGAATCGGTACTTATCGGCCTCGGGCTTTCTCGCGAGACCTGGAACATCACTGCGGGCCAGCTTTCTGGTGGTCAAAAAAATCGTCTGGCAATGGCTCGGCTTTTGCTCACCGGCGCGGACCTTCTATTGTTGGACGAGCCGACAAATCATCTTGATGTAGCGGCAGTTGAATGGCTGGAGCGGTTCCTTTCGGAATTCAACGGAACTTACGTGGTTATCAGCCACGACCGATATTTTCTTGACCGGACGGCTAACAGTATCATAGAAATTGACGCGGGAAAAGCCGCACGTTATAGCGGGAATTATTCGGATTTTATCGTTGAGAGACAGCTTAGACGCGAACTGAAGCGTCGCGAATTCGAAGGCCAACAAGCTTTAATTGCAAAAACCGAAGAATTCATTCGCCGAAATATAGAGGGCCAAAAAACAAAGCAGGCGAAATCGCGGAGAAATATGCTTGCTCGGATGCAAAGGGTCGAAGCTGTTGCAGACGAAACGCACGGCGGCCGATTTAACCTAAAGCAGGTTGTTCGAAGTGGCAATAACGTTCTGACAGTCGAAGATCTTGCCATTGGGTATCCGGGAAAAATACTGGCCCGCGGGATCAGTTTCACGCTTCACCGCGGCAATGCCCTCGGGATAATCGGCGGAAACGGAACCGGGAAAACAACCTTCTTACGGACAATCCTGGGCGAAATCAAACCGCTTTCGGGCGAGGTTCACTGGGGCACAAAAGTTGATATCGGTTACTATTGCCAGCAGTTGGAAGACCTTTTGCCGACAAACGACGTTATTTCCGAATTACGGCGAATGGCACCTTTAGCGGAAAGCGGGGAGCTGCGGTCATTTCTTGCCGGTTTTTTGTTCGTTGGTGATGACGTTTTCAAACGGGTAAGCGATCTATCGGGCGGCGAGAAGGGTAGGCTCTCGCTCGCGAAGTTGATTTATTCGCGCAAAAACGTCCTTGTCCTCGATGAGCCGACGAATCACCTCGATATTCCGGCCCGCGAGTCTCTCGAATCGGCGCTGTCCGAATACGACGGCACGTTAATAATCGTCAGCCACGACCGCTATTTTCTAAATTCCGTAGCAGATCATATCTTGGCGTTTGGCGACAAAGAAAATGCAGGCGAGAGAATTGAATTCTATGCAGGAAATTACTCGGAATTTCAGCAGCAGCAGGCCAATATGTTGGGCCGTGCGAGCGCTCGCGCCGACGTCGTCGACCCCGCGCTGAGACAAAGAAAAACGCAGCAGGAAAGTCCTGTAAATAGAAGTACAAAATCATTGAGCAAAAATCGACGAGAAATGCTCGAGCGGCGTACGTTGGAAATAGAAAACCGTATTAGCCAGTCGGAAGACGAACTAGCTCGCATTGCGGCCGAACTGAGTGAGCCGGCAATTGCGTCCGATCGGGCCGCGTTTGATGAACTAACTGCTGCGTATGCACAGCTCGAAAGCGAGATCGGTCGGCTTTACGCGGATTGGGAAGAAATCTCCGCCGTTCTTGATGGGCAGCCCTAACTTTCGAGCCGGTAATTCGGCGCTTCTTTCGTGATGATCACGTCGTGGACGTGGGACTCGCGGAGCCCGGCCGAAGTTATACGGACAAATTTCGCGTTTGTCTGCAGCTCCTTGATATTTCGGCAACCGACATAACCCATACCGGCGCAAAGGCCACCGACGAGCTGCGTTACCATTTCGGCAACCGTCCCCTTGTAGGCAACTCGGCCCTCGATGCCTTCGGGGACGAATTTCGCGACTGAAGAGTTTTCCTGTGCGTAACGGTCGCTCGATCCGCGTTTCATTGCACCGATAGAACCCATTCCGCGATATGATTTGAAATTGCGGCCCTGAAAAAGTATTACCTCGCCGGGCGCCTCGTCCGTTCCGGCAAAGAGCGAGCCGATCATAACGCAATCTGCACCGGCGGCTATGGCTTTAGCTACATCTCCGGAAAATTTTATCCCACCGTCTGAAATTATCGGCACGCCGGAGCCTGCAGCGGCTTTGACTGATTCCGTAATCGCCGTAATTTGCGGCACGCCTGCGCCGGTAACGACGCGGGTCGTACAAATTGAACCCGGACCGATCCCGATTTTAACGGCGTCAACACCGGCGGAAATGAGCGCTTTTGTACCTTCGGCCGTAGCTACGTTGCCGGCGATGAGATCAATATCAGGAAAGCGGCGTTTAACGGCCTTTACTGCTTCGATCACGCGCGAACTGTGGCCGTGGGCGGTGTCGATGACGATTGCGTCAACTCGTGCAGCTACCAACGCCTCGGCGCGTTCGAGGAAATCGCCGGTGGCGCCAATCGCAGCGGCGCAACGAAGACGTCCGAGTTCGTCCTTCGCCGCGTTCGGAAATCGAATCGCTTTTTGGATGTCTTTTACGGTAATCAGGCCTTTGAGATGCCCGTCGTTATCCACGACGAGAAGTTTCTCGATGCGGTGCTTTTGCAGTTCTATCTTGGCTTCGTCGAGCGTAGTGCCGACGGGAACTGTGACCAGCGGTTGCGGCGTCATAACCTCCGAAACAGGAATTTCAAACCGCGTCTCAAACCGGAGATCGCGGTTCGTAATAATCCCGACGAGAATACCGCCGCGGTCGACAACTGGAACGCCGCTAATTCGGTAGCGTTCCATAATCGCCAGAGCGTCGGCAACTTTTGCTTCTGGGTGTATCGTTACTGGGTCGACGATCATCCCTGATTCGCTGCGTTTTACTTTATCGACCTCTTCAGCCTGTTCCTCGATCGTAAAGTTTTTGTGGACAACGCCAATGCCGCCTTGCTGAGCAAGTGCAATTGCAAGAGCAGCTTCGGTTACGGTATCCATTGCCGATGAGCAGAGCGGAATATTGAGCAGGATATTGCGCGAAAAATGGGTCGATGTGTCAACCTCGGGCGGGAGAACCTCGGAATACGCTGGCACCAAGAGCACGTCGTCGAAAGTAAGCCCTTCTTTGAGTTCGTCATGAATCATTTTGGAAACCTTATAAATTTACGAAAAAGCCCGCAACTTTTGTGCAGGCTTGTGACGTAAGTCAATTTCAAATTTCTTCAGGGTCAAGGGAGATTTTAATCGATTCGGGCATAGATTCCTAATTTGGCGACGGCTTAACGTCTGGTTTTCCCGTCAGAGAGCGATTTACGTTTGCCGCCGGCGGACTTGGAGAGGCAGTTTTTTGTGGCGTTGCGGTGGGCTTCGGAGTCTGGCGCGGCGATGGTGATGCGGCAGGCGATGTTTCCGGCGACGGAGAAGAAGCGGTCGGAGCGGGTTTCGCCGTTGCAGTCGGCGTTGTCGAGGCTACGGGCTCAAATTCATATTTTCCACGTTCCCAAATCTTGCCGATATTGCGCGAATCGATTTGAATCTCGATAGCCGTACGCATCGGATTTGACGGAGCGGCGGGCAGTTCTATTGGTTTGCCGTTTAGAAAAAGTCGGGCCGAACTTGTCAGTGATTTCGAATAGCTGAGACGAAGGCTCTCGCGTGGCTCAAATGACTTCGTGCCGCCTGGCGGGATTACATCGATGCTGGTCTTTCCGTCTGCCGTAGCGCTCAGCGAAATTGGCTCCGTTTCGGAACGAAATTCGATTTTTGCAGTTTGCATGGTCGGAATGTCGGGCCGCGTAGTTGTTGGAAGCAGCTGGCTATTGCTGTCGTTTGCGGCCGTTTGGGGGCCCGGTGCAGACGGCAGCTCATTGCCACGCTGGATATAGTTGATAAGAAGCAGGATGCCACCGGAAAAAAGGGCGATAATCAAGCCGGCGAATAAAATAGTTGGAAGGGAAGATTGCGCGGCGCGATCATCGGTCAAAACCTCCGGGGTATATTTTCCGAGCAATTCTTCCCCTTCGGGCCGAAACTGGGCCTCGATCTGTTTGTAGTCGGCAAGCGCTTCGTGCTCATCAAAACCGACGCAGCGGGCAAACGAACGAACAAAACCCTTGTTGAAGATGCCGCCCGGAAGAGGTTTGTAATCGTCGCGCTCGATGGATTCGATATACATTGGGGATATCCGCGTCTGTTCGGCTACTTCGCTGATAGTTAAACCTTTCGCTTCGCGAGCAGCTCGCAATTTTTGTCCGAGCGATTGTGTCATTCCGGTTGCCGGCCGATGCTAACTGGCGTCAAGTATTTAGAAAACAATGCCTTAATAGATCAATATAGCCTTGCCGTCGATTGATTGTCAACGTTTCGCGGACGCGGGCTTGAACGCGTTTTGGCTTGATTATCGACGGTTTTACGTGATACGTTAATTGTTCGTTCGTACCAATTGTTTGCTCTACTTTGCAAACTGAATAGCGAGGAATTCACAATGAGTTTGGAAGCTCTCGGAATGGTCGAGACTAAGGGTTTTGTCGGTGCGGTTGAAGCCGCTGATGCAATGGTGAAAGCGGCGAATGTTCAGCTTGTAGGAAAGGAGTATATCGGTGCCGGTTACGTTACCATATTTGTCCGTGGTGACGTCGGCGCCGTTAAAGCTGCGACAGATGCCGGAGCCGCGGCCGCACGCCGTGTCGGCGAGCTTATAAGTGTCCACGTGATACCGCGGCCGCATCAGGAAGTTGAAAGAGTTTTGCCGAAAGGCGGTGCGATAGGCAAGAGCCCGGACGAAAGGGCTCTCGGCAGCGGGGGCGAACGGCAATTGGCCTCCGGCGAAGGCACCGGCACAGCAGGCGAGATCCAGTCAAACCGGACTAAAACACGATAATTTCTTGCGGCGCGGGACGATCGAAATTAAACGTGCGCCGATTTCTCTGCGATGTCGAGTAAAGCAATCGAAATCGAATCCGCAGCCGAAGCCGAAGCGATCGAGGCGGCTGAGGCTTCGCACCGGGCCTATCTGCTTTTGGCAGAGTTTTCTCAAGAAAAGGTCGACACCATTTGCGATCGAATGGCGGCTGCAGCCCTAAGAGAATCTGCACGGCTTGGCCAGTTGGCTTTTGAGGAAACAGGTTTCGGTAGGCCCGAGGATAAAAGAGAAAAAAACCGCTTTGCCGCAGAAGATGTTTGGAATCATTTCCGGCCGATGAAAACAGTCGGCGTTATATCCGAAACGAATGACATTGTCGAAATCGCCTCGCCCCGCGGAGTAGTTGCCGGTATTATACCTTCGACAAATCCGACTTCGACAGCGATTTTCAAAATAATAATCGCAATCAAATCGCGAAATTCGATTGTGCTCTCGCCACATCCGGCCGCCGTACGTTGCATCGTTGAAACTGCACGATTGATGCGGGAGGCGGGTATTTCTGCTGGGCTTCCCCCCGGGGCGATTCGATGTCTTGAAAAGACGTCAATTACGGCAACCGAAGCCTTGATGAAGCATCGCCTGACGGCCGTAATACTTGCAACCGGTGGCATCGGCCTGGTTCGAGCGGCTTATTCTTCCGGCAAGCCTGCTTTTGGCGTTGGCCCGGGCAATGTGCCAGTTTATATCGAGCAGAGCGCTAACATCAAAAAGGCGGTTGCCGACATATTGACAGGAACATGCTTTGATAACGGGACGATCTGTGCATCTGAACAGTCCGTAGTGGTTGACGCCGCGATCGAAGCCGAAATTAGAAACGAATTTCGAAAACGAGGCGGACATTTTCTAAATGAACGCGAGGCAGAGGCCGTAGCCAAGGTGCTGCTGACCCCTGAGCGTACTCTAAATCCAAAAATTGTTGGTAAATCAGCGCGTTTCATAGCCGACCTTGCGGGTATTTCGGTTCCAGACGGCACGCGTTGCCTTTTGGCCGACTGTGGCGGTGTGGGCCGCGATTATCCGTGGTCAATTGAGAAGCTTTCACCAACGCTCGCATTTTATGTAGTCGATGATTTGCAACAGGCCGCAGCACGCTGTGATGAAATCTTGCACTTTGGCGGAATGGGGCACACGGCCGGAATGCACACGCGCGATCGAAAAAAGGCTATCGAATTCGGAATGAAGATGCCGGCCTCAAGGATTGTCATCAATTCGCCGACGACCCACGGCGCGATTGGACTATCGACCGGTCTGCCACCCTCGATGACGCTCGGCTGCGGCTCCTGGGGCGGTAACGTGACATCAGATAATGTTTCGCCAGTCCATCTTCTTGATATCAAGCGAGTCGCCTTTGAAACGCGGCCGGTAAATATGGATTCACCGGCCTTGGCGGAGAAAAATCTTGGATCAAATCTAGGAGCAAAGGCTCGCCGGACGGTTTCGCGCGACAAAATTGCCGCGCTCGTAGATCAATACCTTTCGAGGAAACTCGAGGAACCCGAAAAACAGGTGGAAAAATCGCAGTCGCAGGTTGAGTCTTCAGGTAGATCTCCGGTAAAGACGATCATTCACGAACTAAGGCCGGCAGGAGCTGAGAACGCAGCGCCGCAGCCAGTCGATTTTGTAAGTGAATCGGACGTCCGGACAGCAATCGAAAAGCGTCAAAAAATCTATGTCCACTCGAAAACGATTATTACACCTGCGGCCCGCGACCTTGGCGAGGAGAAGGATGTTTTTGCGCGGGTTTAGACGCGGAATCGGGCCAGATAGCACACGTTTCGTGTAGTGCTCCAGCGAAATCATTCGGAGACGCCGGCCCGACAGATTATTTTTACGATGCAGTCCACCGCAATTGAAAATTTGGTTTGTCCATCTTGTGGCGCTGCGGCCAGGGCCGGCGCACTTTATTGTTATAACTGCGGCGGCGCCTTGAACCGTGTTTCGGGATCTGAGCCGGCAGCACGTGCGGTGTAAAATGGCAAGGCTGCGGACGCAGCCGACAAGCCAGCCACTCGCTCACAGGTTGATCGCCGCCAAAGAGGTGCCGTAAAGACAGAGGTTTTTTGGGAGCCGGAGATGGGAACGGGCAAGCGTTTTATTTTCTTAGCGGTCGTCGTTTCGTTGGTCGTCGCAGTTTTTGTGATAATTGCGATGATCGTCAGGTAGAAATCATGTATATCGCCACTGCTGCTCTTGTTTATGCGATTATCGCCGTTCTTGCCTTTGGCTAGCCTGTTAGTTGCGGCGATACGCGACCGCCGCCTCATCAGCGGCCGCAAGGTCAAAAAAACTAGTATCCGAATGAAAGTAATTGAGGGTTATATGGAAGCCTTAGGAATGATCGAATGTCAGGGGCTTGTAGCGATGATCGAAGCGGCCGATGCAATGGTCAAAGCTGCGAACGTGCAACTTATCGGATATGAAAAAGTTGACGCGGGTTTAGTAACAGCGATTATCCGGGGCGAAGTAGGGGCGGTAAAGGCCGCGGTCGATGCCGGCGCGGCCGCGGCACGCCGAATTGGCATTGTTACCGCTGTACATGTGATTCCGCGTCCTCACGGCGAAGTTGACCAAGGCATCCCGGTCTTGCGTGACGGCAAAACAACGCGTAAAAAGATCGCGGGAAGCGTTCCGGAGCGATAAGGATCTTTATTTCTTAAGCCGCGAGCCCGGTTGTTCTGCAATCCGGCCAAGTTTAGTAATCGCTATTCTCTTTTCGCCTTTTGGGCCATCGGGCACAACAACTTTTATATTGCGGAATGTCCCATCCTGACGGTCGTTTGTAGGAATATATCCGATCGAGTATTGCGTCCTCAGCTCGCCGGAAATGTCGCGGGCAATGTTGTTCAGGTCGCCACCACCTGCCGGGAAATAGGCCTTTCCGCCGGTTTGAGTTGCAAGTCGCTCGAGGAAAGCCTTTGCCTTACCCTGCGGACTTTTCGAAATAAAACCTTTTTCCGCGCTTAATAGATTCACAAAACCGATGACATAAATCTGGACGTCCGATTCTTTGAGAAGTTCGAGCAGCTGCGATTCTTTGTAATAACTTGCGCGATCTTCCCCATCGGTGATCAGCACGATTGCCTGTCGGGTCCGATCGGCGTCTTTGCCCTTTGGTTGAGCTTGATTTAATCGTTCGACTGCTAGGTAAACCGCATCTATAATCGCGGTTTGCCCACCTTCAATATACATATTGTCGAGAGCTTCATTAAGATCAGTTTTGTTTTGTGTAAAATCTTCGAGTATTTCAATTTTGTCCGAACTAATAAAGCGTATTATCGACGTTTCGTCGCCTGGCCGGTTTGACGCTACCATAATCTTTGAAGCCTCGATTACCTGATCGATCAATTGGCGCAACGATCCGGAATTATCGACTAAAAGTGTGTATTTTGTCGGCACCTCGCCTTTGGAAAAAAACTCGATTTTTTGCTCGATACCGTCTTCAAATACTTTGAAATCAGATTTTTGAAGGTTGCTAATTGGCCGGTTATTTCGGTCAACGACGCGTACGTTGATATTAACTAATTCGGTTTCGATCCGAATCTCTTCGTCTTCGGGCTTTGGCGTTGGAGACGGTGTCGGCGAGGAATTCGGAATCTGCGCCTCAGCGCCTGCTGAGAGAATGAAAAAGACTAATGCTACTGCGGCAATCGTAGTAGCTTGACACATTTGAATAAATTTTTGCATCGAATCGTCCAGATATCTGAGTTTATCTGATTTCCGAGAACGGAGTAGCATAATAGCCCTCACGGCTTCGGACGGTTAGACGCGGCAAACCTCGCGGCGGGTTGACCTTAACTCTTACCTTTCGCCAACTGCCGTCCGGTTTGAAGTTTGGAGGCGTATATCCAATGGAGTATTGATGGCGAAGCTCGAGTGCGATTCGTTCAAATATTTCGTCCATTTCGGCGTTCGAATTTGGATAAAACGATCGGCCGCCAGTAACGGAGGTTAGTTCGTCCAAAAAGGCCTGTCCAAGTAGTCCGAGGCCGGAGGAAACGTCCCCGCGGTCTAAGATTCCGACGGCGTAAGTAACGATGTCGGATTCCTTCATCAGCCGCTTGACTTCGCGGAAATTGTAGCGAGACGAATTGTCTTGACCGTCGCTTATGATGAGCAGCGCCTTTTTCTGATGAGCCCCTCGCGAAACGCGCTCGAGCCCGAGATAGACGGCATCGTAAAGTGCTGTGCTTTCACGCGGCTGCACAAGCGTCAGTTTTTGTAATACTGCCTCAGCGTCGCGCGTCCGATCAAGTAGCAATTGTGCACGTTTATTGAATGCGATTAGGAAATATTCGTCGTTCGGATGGCTATTTTCGATGAATTTTGTAAGCGCGGCGCGCGCTTTCGCGATTTTCTCGCCACTCATCGATCCAGAAATGTCAAAAAGGATGCCCACCGACGCTGGAGCATCCGAGTCACTGAAAAATGTAATTTCCTGTTCTTCGCCCTCATCGAATATGCGAAAAGCCTTTTTTGTTAGGCCGGAGACATAACGCCCGTAATTGTCAGTAACTGTCAAGGTCAGTGTGACTAGGTCTGTATTGATTGTGATATTGCGACCCTCGTCAGGCGTCGGTGTTGGTTGAGGGCGCTGTGCAAAGGCGTAACTCGCGGCAATCGCCAGCAAAACGGAGTGAGTCAGAACGGTGAGGAGCGCGGCCCGATTTCTTGAAAACATAAAAGCTTAACCGCCCGGTTTGGTAATTTTAATTCATTTATCCAAATTTCCGTAAGATCAATTTGACGGGTTGAAGATTTCAATGGTTGCATTGCACGGCAGAAAGGCTATTGAAATGTTCGCAAAAATTGCGTCGGTGCAACAAAATTAGCAATCACGCGTGCTATAATCCGGTTCGGACGCCTGCGGCGTTCGGATTCAAGCGGATCCGGGGTTTTTAGCCTTCATTTCAGGATTGATTTGATTAAATGGCAGAATTTATTTGTCGTTTAGGTACGCCATCGGGAGATATCGTTACGCGTGTCGTCGAGGCGGATGCGGAATCTGCGGCTCGAGCGCGGCTAGAGAGCGACGGATTCCGTGTTTTCGATATTAAGTCGGCTGGCGGCGGAATGATTGCTGGAATCAGTTTTCGCCCAGGAAAAAGCAAGGTCAAGCAGGCGGATTTTCTACTCTTTAACCAACAGTTGGCGGCTTTGCTAAAAGCTGGAATTCCGGTTTTGCAAGCGATCGGACTACTCAAAACAAGGTCTGCATCGGCGCGTCTTCGGTCGGTTTTAGTAGACGTCGAGGAGAAAATTCGCAACGGGGTATCGCTCTCTGAAGCCTTTGAGGCGCAAAAGATTTTCCCAAAAATTTACACGGCATCGATTCTCGCCGGCGAAAAAAGCGGCGCGCTGGATGAAGTCTTGCGGCGTTTCGTGGAATATTTACGGCGGAGCGTCGGCGTTAGTCGCAAGATACGGGGAGCGATGGCTTATCCGGCGTTTCTTATGTCGGTCGCTGTCTTGATGGTTGCGTTTTTAACGCTTTACATTGTCCCCAGAATGTCCGATTTGTTTCGGAGCTTAAGTGCGAACCGGACGCTGCCCACGGTCACGGTTGCCGTGCTTTGGATCTCGAGCGCGGTAACCGCAAATTTCTTTTGGCTGTTCCCGGTACTTCTCTTCACGGGTCTTGCGACGTTTATTTGGATTCGGACCGATTCCGGTAAATTGGCGATCGATCGGCTATTATTGCGTGTGCCGATCGCTGGCCACTTAATTCGGCAGATGGCTACAGCCCAGCTTTCGCGCTCTTTGTCGACTCTTATTTCTGGTGGCATTACTGTGCCCGATTCGTGGGAAATAGCTTCGCAGGCTTTAAGCAATTCAGAATTGCGGCGACGAAGCCAGGCAGTGCTGCCGATGATTCGCGAGGGCCGCGGATTTACCGACTCCATCCGCAAGGCGGATTGGATACCGGAACTTGCTCTGGATATGATCGGCATCGGCGAAAGGTCCGGCAGCCTTCGGGAAATGCTGGACGAAGTGGCCGCGTTTTATGACGCTGAGGCAGAGGTTAAATTGGAGCAGTTTACTACGTTGCTAGAGCCGGTGATCCTAATTGTGATGGCAATAATTGTTCTCATAATTCTTTTGGCGATATATCTTCCGATTATCGAAACGATTTCGGCGGGACCAGCAGCAGGCCGAAGATAGAAAAACGATCTAATTTTATGGCAAATACAGATTTGGAGTCTCAAGCGGAAGTGCTACCGGTTGATCTGGGCGCTTCCGAATATGCGGCAAACGAACCGCCCGAGGTCGTCGAAGCGAAAAATCTTGCGCGGCGGTATCGCTTGCCATATGTCGACCTTTTGCCGCCGGACAGCGAAGCGCCAATAGATTACGAAGAACTGGCACGCATTCCGGTCGAATTGATGCTTCGCAATCACTTCGTCCCGCTTCGGCGGGCCGGCCGAGAACTGCACTGCGCAATGGCTGACCCGACGAATCTCGAAGTTCTCGATGAGCTCGAAAACGCGCTGAACGTTAGGATCGTGCCCTATGTTGCTACTCGTGGCGCGATCGACGTCGTGCTCAAGCGCGGAGATGCTACGCAGCGGGTGCTTCAAGAGGCCGCGTCGGGATTCAAAATCTCTCTTGTAAAAGAGACCGAGCAGGGCGAAGAGGTTTTGGACCTCGATCGCTTGGCGACCGATTCGGAGATGTCGCCGATTATCAAGCTGGTTGACACAATTATCTACAACGCGATGGAATCCCGCGCCTCAGATATTCATATCGAGGCGGGCGATCGCGACGTGCGCGTCAAATTCCGAATCGATGGTGCTTTATATTCAAAAGTCGATCCGATAGACATTGCTTTTCATCAGACGTTGATTTCACGGATCAAGGTAATGAGCGAGCTCGACATAGCCGAGCGTCGAATCCCGCAGGACGGCCGTTTTCGTGTCCGCTACAGGGGTCGAACGGTAGATTTCCGCGTCTCGATTCTGCCGTCTGCGTTCGGAGAGAACTGCGTTATTCGTATCCTAGATAAAGAGCAGATCTCGGAAGAATTCAAAAATTTAAGCCTGGACGTCGTCGGTTTCGATGCCGAAGACCTACGGCGATTTCGGCTTTACATAAAGGAACCGTATGGAATGGTTTTAGTAACCGGGCCGACCGGATCCGGTAAAACGACTACGTTATACGCGGCTTTGAATGAAATCAGAAACGACGAAGACAAGATTATAACTATTGAAGATCCTGTAGAGTACGTCTTGCAGGGAATTATGCAGATTCCCGTTAACGAAAAGAAAGGACTGACGTTTGCTCGCGGGCTTAGGTCAATTCTTCGCCACGACCCGGACAAAATAATGGTCGGCGAAATTCGCGACGAAGAAACGGCCCAGATTGCGATACAATCCGCTCTTACAGGACACCTCGTTTTTACGACGGTTCACGCAAACAACGTCATTGACGTAATCGGACGGTTTCTGAATATGGGCGTCGAGCCGTACAATTTTGTGTCCTCGCTCAATTGCGTTCTGGCGCAGCGGCTAGTCAGACTTCTTTGCCCAACCTGTAAAAGGCCCTATCAGCCAACCGAAGACGAATTGTTCGAGTCGGGACTGCGGACAGAGGAGATCCAGGGTCACACGCTTTTCCGAAACGTCGGCTGCGACGCTTGCAACCATACGGGTTACCGCGGGCGGACGGCGATTCACGAATTGCTGGATATGTCGGATACAATTCGGGAGATGATAATCGAACGTCGTCCGGGCTCCGAAATTCGCCGGCAGGCCGAGAGAGAGGGTCTCACTTCACTGCGAGAATCCGCGGTTCGAAAGGTCCTAATCGGGCAAACAACCTTGTACGAAATAAACCGCGTGACCTTTGTCGAAGAGGTCAGATAAGCCGCAATGTCGTTGGAGGTAGAATTGTGAAGTTTATCCGAGAAGCTGCTTGTATAGATTTGCGTCCACGTTGCCGCCGCTGACTACAAGGCAGACCTTTTTATACCGAAAATCGTCCGGGGCAATTAGAACAGCGCCGAGAGAAAGGGCTCCGGTCGGCTCACATTTCAGATTCGCGTCATCGTAGTAGAGCCGGACGGCCTCCGCAATTTGCTGTTCGGGAACCTCTATGAAATTCTTGACGCCGCTCCGGATTATTGGCCAGTTTCTTATTCCAAGAGAGATAGTTCGTGCCCCGTCTGCGATTGTTTGCGGCTCCGTTTCGTTGCGAATTAGGCTACCTACTTGGAAGGAGCGGGTCGCGTCATTGGCTAGAAGCGGCTCCGCAGCGTAAATGTCGGGCGGTTTGGGCGATTGCTTGAGGCCCAAAATAATTCCCGAAACAAGCCCGCCGCCGCCGACGGGTACAACAACGGCATCGAAATCGCCGCTAGCTAATTCCTCGCCTAATGTCGAATTTCCGGCGATTACCAAATCATCGTCGTAAGCAGAGGCGTGATATGCACCTGGCATTTGCTGCGCAAGCTGCGTAACCCGTTCGTTACGGCCGATTTTCTCTGTATCGATAAGGTCGACTGTCGCTCCAAATCCGCGAACCGCTTCGATTTTTACGGCGGCGGAGCTTTCCGGCATTACCACGGTGCATTTTTTCCCGAGCAATCTGCACGCATACGCTAGAGCCTGGCCAAAATTGCCGGACGATGCCGTTAGAATCTCGCTTTGCGGGACCGACGCAGCCAAATTGTATGCAGCCCGGAATTTGAAGCTTCCGGTATGCTGAAAGGTTTCAGCGGCAATCGTGAGATTTAGGCCTAATCGCTCGTTGAGTTTCGAGGATTCGATCAGCGTCGTCGGCCTGATAGCTGAAAGAAGATCCGGAGCAAGTTTGATATCGATCATAAATTTAGTCTGAAGCGAAAGGGCCGTCCGATTTGGGTAAAGTCCGCCGGCGTAGTTGCCGAATCATTCGGTCGGGTGTTTAATGAATTATATGACACAAGCTCGATTTGGAATGATTGGCCTAGGCACAATGGGCCGTAATTTTTTGTTGAATGTTGCGGAGCATCAAGTTCGATGCATCGGCTACGATATCGACCCGGCTAAACGGGAATTACTTATAACTGCAGGCGGCGGGTTGCCCATTGCCGCTGCAGAAAGTGTTTCAGAACTTACGGCCAATCTTGAACAGCCACGGAAAATTATGCTCTTGGTTCCCGCGGGGCCAGTCGTAGATAAAGTCATCGCTGAACTTAAGCCGTTCCTCTCAACCGGAGATATTATCATCGACGCGGGAAATTCGCATTTTACCGATACTGAACGCCGCATCGCGGAACTCGCCGATTCCGGAATCAATTTTATCGGGATCGGCGTCAGCGGCGGCGAGGAAGGGGCTCGGCACGGCGCAAGCATCATGGTGGGTGGCAGCGAAGAAAACTACGAGCGGATACGTCCAATTCTTGAAGCTGCAGCTGCCAGAATTGACGGCGAAACCTGTGCTGCATTTGTCGGTGCCGGATCGGCCGGGCATTTTGTGAAGATGGTCCACAACGGCATCGAATATGGGATGATGCAACTGATCGCCGAAACATACGATTTGCTTCGGCGTGGCTGGCAGCTGGAGCCGGGTGAAGTCGCCGATTTATTCGAGGATTGGAATGGAGGTGAACTAAGCTCTTTTCTAATGGAAGTATCCATCAAGGTTCTCCGAAAAAAAGATGAGGAGACTGGAAAGCCGCTCGTGAAGCTGATTCTCGACACCGCTGGACAGAAAGGAACAGGCAAATGGACCTCCCAAGCAGCGATGGATTTCGGCGTTCCTGTGCCGACGATCGATTCTGCCGTTACGATGAGGCAAATTTCCGCGATGAAAGACTTGCGCAAGACGTTTTCAGAAACCTATCATCGCGATATGTCGTCGCATCATATCGAGCTGAATCCGGAAAGCCTTCGGAAAGCGCTCTTTGGTTCGATCGTAATCACTTACTCTCAGGGTTTTGCGCTCATCGTTGAAGCATCACGCGAGAAGAAGTTTGGCTCCGATCCCGCATTGATTGCCTCGATTTGGCGAGGTGGATGCATAATTCGATCGAAGTTTCTATCGCAGATCAAGCGCGCTTTTACTGAAAATGCACATCTTGCGCATTTATTGCTGGATAAGGAAATTGCGGGGCTACTGAATGAAACAATCATCCACCTGCGAAAAACTGTGTCCGCATACAACGGCCGTGGGATTGCGTCCATGTGCTTTTCGTCGGCACTTGCTTATTTCGATGCTCTGCGAGCCGAACGCCTGCCGGCAAATCTTATACAGGCACAACGGGACTTTTTTGGAGCTCATACGTATCAGAGAATCGACAAGGCGGGTATTTTTCACACGGCGAATTGGGAAGATGAGGCATGATCGGGCGAACCTGAAATTTCAGGCGATTCAGTGATTTCCCAAGCATCGGGTGTTGCGAGCAGCCGCGACATCAGTCGCGAATGAAGAGCGTGGCCGGTTTTGAAAGCCGTTAGCTTTCCTAAAACCGGTAGGCCGATCAGCGCCAAGTCGCCGATGATATCGAGGATCTTGTGGCGAACAAATTCGTCCGAAAAACGCAGCGGCTTTTTATTGAGCATTCCATCTGGCGTTAAAACTATTGCATTATCGAGCGAGCCGCCCAAAGCAAGATTCGCCTTTCGGAGCATTTCGATTTCTTGTGTAAAACCAAACGTTCGCGCCGGTGCAATTTCGCGGCTGTAATTACCGTTTTCCGCGATGAATGTTAGACTTTGGTTTTGAATGAACGGATGCGGGAATTCAATTGTGCAATCCACCTCCAGCCGCGGAGCTGGTTCGATCGTGATCCAGCGGCCATCTTGAGCTATTTCTACCTTTTTAAGCACGCGCAAATATCTCCGTGGAGCCGGGAGGCTGACAACACCAGTGGGCATAATCGCCTCGAGGAAATTTTCGCCCGAGCCGTCAAGAATTGGAACCTCAATATTGTCTATGTCGATAAAGCAGTTGTCCACATCGGCTCCACGAAGCGCCGAGAGCAGATGTTCGCACGTCGAAAGCACGACGCCGCGGCGCACAAGAGTGGTGGCATAGCTGCAATGTCCGATAAACTCGACCGAAGCGGGAATTTCAAAATTGTCCAAATCCGTGCGGACAAACACATATCCGGTGTTCTCCGGTGCAGGCCGAAGGCAAATGTTGACCTCGACTCCGGTATGCAAGCCGATGCCGTTTAGCTCGATTCGCTTTGCGATCGTTGTCTGTTTAATATCTCTGCGCATAAAAACCGAAATCCCTGGGATTACAATTTGCGTTCCATAGTAAGTAGGTTGAAATCAGCCGAAATTTCAACTGGTCGCTGAATTGCTGTGTTGCGAATCTGCATTAAGTGCGGCGTTTAAGCAACAGCACTGTGGGCTGAATTTACTATTCATTGATAACCTATTACAATTTATGCGAGTTATGGCAATACAGACAGCGGGCTTAAAAACGGCAAAGTCGGTCTCTCTTAAGATAGAAAATACCTCGACAATCGATCTGCCGAAAGGGACGATCGAACAAATCCGGAAAGTAATGGATTTTGTTCCGATCGAGCATCAGCGTGGTCTAGAGAAAATTCGCCTCGTTGATTACATCGATGATCCAAGGCTGAAAAATCTGGATGTGCCGGTAAAAGGCGACCTGCCGGGATTGTATCATCCGCGTCTACAGAATCAGGCCGCCTGGCTCGAAGTATCGATCGGGGCACTGTTACAGCCGACGGAAAGTTTGACAAAACGTTGGATGGCGAAAACTTCATTTAAAGCAAATCTCGCCGGATTGCTCTTTTCGCTCGTCGGACAGCATTATTACTTAACTTTAAAGCATTCCGTGAAGAAGCAGAACCTTGAGCCGCAAATTCGCCAGTACGCGGAGAAAAATCTTAAAACTTGGAGTGAGGAGCAAAGTAGGAATAGCATACGAGCGAAAATTTTCAGGCCGGTGCGGCCACATATCGAAAAATTTGCGCGATGGTTAAACCGCAAAGCGGCAGCCGCGCAGAAAAAGGCACAATAGTAAAGATTTCACAAGTTGGATTCTCGGGACAAAGCTTATGAATTATTGGTTAGTGAAGCAGGAGCCGGAGTCGTACTCATTTGACAGATTTTGGCAAGAGAAGCGAACCGAATGGACGGGCGTTCGCAATTATCAGGCGCGAAATAATTTAAGTGCGATGAAAAAAGGCGATCGTGTTCTTTACTACCATTCGGGAAATGAGCGGGCCGTAGTCGGCATTGCAAAGGTAACGAGAGCTGCTTTTCCCGATCCGACGGACAATAATTGGGTCGCCGTAGAACTCGAAGCAGGAAAGCGTCTAAAAAAAACCGTTACGTTAGCGGAGATCAAATCCAATCCAAAATTGGCGAATATCGCCCTGCTGAGGCAATCGCGGCTTTCGGTAGTTCCGCTCAGAGCCGAAGAATTTGACGAAATTCTCGCTATGTCGGAGACGAGGTAACGATTAAAGCGCATCAACTCTAGTCACTGTCACATCGGGTTTTTCAGGTTATGCCAAATCCTGCGATTGATTACTATCATCAGCTTTTGACTGACGGCGCTCTTGCAGAGCAGACCTTTGAGGAGCTTCAATCCGGTCTGATAAGAAATCGTCTAATATTTGGCGGCCGGTCGCTGTCGCCGTATTTGCGGCCGCATTTCATCACTTCCGCGGAATGGAATTTTGTTACTCGGGCGTGCGAAACGGTTTGGTCTGCGTTGCAGAAGGTAAAAGAAGCAGCAATCGACGACAATTCGTTACTTGATCAACTCGGAATTAACGGGCTCGAGCGTGAGCTCGTAAAAATAGATCCTGGGTACGGACACGTCTCGCCAACCTCTCGGCTTGATTCATTTCTTACGGGCGATGCTTATAGTTTCGTCGAACTCAACGGTGAGAGCCCAGCCGGGATTGCATATGCGGACTCGGCAAGTGAAATCTATCTCCGATTGCCGGCAATGAAAAAATTTTCGGAGCGATACCGGCTCCGGCGGTTTGAGGGGCGGCCAAAGTTGCTCGAGGTGTTGTTGCGTTGCTGGGACGAATTTTGCGGCGGGAGGGCGGACAGAGAGCCAGTGATCGCGATTGTTGATCTACGGGGACTTCCAACACAAAAGGAGTTTGAACTTTTCAAAGATTTCTTCGAAGAGCAGGGCTATAATGCTCTCATCTGTGCGCCAGAAGATTTGGAATTTGACGATAGCGGGCTTTATTTTGGCGGCGTCAAAATCGATGTAGTTTATAAACGGCTTTTAGTCAACGAATATCTGCCGATTATGGACGAGTATCCGGCACTGCTTGAGGCTTATCGAGCAGGAGCGGTCTGTGTAGTCAATAGCTTTCGCGGAAAATTAGTGCACAAGAAAGCGATATTTACAATCTTGACGGATCCGGAATTTGCCGCTCTGTTTAGCGACGCGGAGCTCGAGGCAATCCGCAAACATGTTCCATGGACACGCAGGCTTCGAGAGAGCAAGACGGATAATTTTGGCGAAACAATCGATCTAATCGAATGGACGCGGCGCAACGCATCGGAGCTCGTTCTAAAACCAAATGATGACTATGGCGGCCACGGGATTTTTATCGGTTGGACGCTTGACGCAGACGAATGGGACGAAGCAATCCAGACGGCTCTTGCGAATGGCGATTATCTTGTCCAGCGGCGTGTAAAGACGTCAAAGGAAATGTTTCCGATGATGCTGGATGATTTGGGCCATTGGGAAATGGCGGAGCAACTCGTTGATCTTGATCCGCTGCTGTTTAATGGAGCGGTTGGCTCGGCTTTTACGCGCCTTTCCTTAAGCGAGCTTGCGAACGTTTCAAGCGGCGGCGGAATGGTCCCAACTTTTGTAATCGAATAAAACTGTATAGTTGTTCTCAAGCAATTACTTTTGATTTTCAATAATGACTACCGGAAAAACCGAATCGCGACTGCGGAGACTTACGCAGGAATTTCTCCGTCTCGAGAAGAAACTGAAACTCGGCGGCGGGCCGGAAAAAATTGAAAAACTTCATCGGCAAGGAAAATTGACCGCACGCGAGCGGGTCGAAATGCTTTTCGACACCGGCAAATACCAACAGGAAATCGGACTGCTTGTTGCGTACGATCAATACGAAGGCGCAGCACCGGCGGCCGCTGTGGTAACGATCGTTGGTAAAATCTGTGGCCGTGAATGCGTAGTTGTCGCAAACGATGCGACGATTAAAGCCGGAGCCTGGTATCCCGAAACGATTAAAAAAATACTGCGGGCACAGGAAATCGCAATGCGCAATCGAATTCCGATTGTTTATCTCGTCGACTCTGCAGGCGTCAACCTTCCTTTTCAGGGTGGTGTTTTCCCGGGACAATATGGCGCTGCACGAATTTTTTATTACAACTCGATAATGCGTCGATACCTTCGGGTACCGCAGATTGCCGCGGTAATGGGAATGTGCGTTGCCGGCGGGGCGTATTTGCCGGCGCTTTCGGACGTCATAATTATGGTCGAGCAGACCTCGTTTATGGGCCTCGGCGGGGCAAATCTCGTAAAAGGTGCAACGGGCCAGACAATCGACAATGAGACGCTCGGCGGCGCAATGACTCACAATGCAATTTCCGGCGTTGCGCATTATCGTGCCGCTGACGATCGAGAATGTCTCGAAAAAATCCGCCGCTTCATAGCAGATTTACCACCTAAAGAGCCATCGCGTTTTTCGATAACGGATTCCACCGACCCGAAGGCGGAGCCGAAAATGCTTTATGAATTATTACCGGAAGATCATCGCGCTCCGTATGATATGCACGACGTGCTCGACACATTCCTCGACTCAGGATCGCTCGAGGAATTTCAGGCGGATTTTGCCCGCGAGATGATCTGCGGAACCGCAAGGATCAATGGCATTCAGGTGGGCGTAATCGCAAATTCGCGCGGAATGATCAAGGCCAACCGCGGCGGACAGGCACCGCGTTTTGGTGGGATCGTGTACACAGAATCTGCAGAAAAGGCAGCTTATTTTATAGAGTTTTGCGACCGGCATTCGATTCCGCTCCTGTTTGTTCAAGATGTCTCCGGTTTTATGGTTGGCGTTGAAGCCGAACATAGCGGGATCATCCGTGCTGGAGCTCGCTTTGTTGAGGCAATGGCGACCGCCAGAGTTCCGAAGATTGTTTTAACCGTAAACCACGCCTCCGGTGCCGGTTATTATGCAATGGCAGGCCAAGGTTTCGACCCAGATTTTCTTTTCACTCTTCCAACTGGCCGAATGGGAGTAATGGAAGGCGACTCCGCAGTGCAGGCAATTTTCGGCACCGAGCTGGAGCGGCTCCGGAAAGCGGGCGAAATGCCGGACGATAAACTCACAGCCGAAATGCAAAAAGTTCGCGAGACGTATGAGCGCGAACTCGATGCAAAGCATGCGGCGGCGCGGGGCCTTGTCGACGCTATCTTAGCTCCGGAAATGGTGCGGCCCGCGATTACGCTTGGACTCGAGACCTGCATCAATACAGCGAAACCGCACCTTGGGCCATTCGTACTGCCCGGATTTGAATCTTGAAGCAGTGGCGCTTCGTTCTTTCATTCGATCGCGCTCGAGCGCGATTATGCGATCCGCTGAAAGCTGTCGAAGAATGTAAAAGTAAGTATGAACTGCCCGACAATTCTGGGAATTACGGGATAGTGCAAACTTAGGATAGGAAATGCTAACAAATTGACTGCCGAATCTAGACGGCTCGTAAATGGTTAAACTTTCGCTTCGTTCGGCTGAATTTGGGCGGCGTGCTTCAAGGCGGTTGGCCAAGGAGAGGATCGTCTCGGAGCTTGAAAAGCATCGCTACGCCGTCAATCCGATAACGTCGTTTTATTTCTGGAATCGAACTCGCGGATGCATTGCCGTTTGACGCGTCGGAGTTTTGCAATTACAAGGCTGCTTTCAGCGATAACAGTGCCGTGGAGAAAAGATACCGTCGCCTATTTTGGCGAACTTACGATCCTCCTCCACCAACTCGAACGCATCGCAGAGAGGTTCGAGTAGTCGAGCCGTTTGCTCGTGATAGCCGTCCGAATGCTCTTTGAAAAGGCGAATTAATCGCCCAGTCTTTTAGAACTAATTGTCAAGAATTCGGAAATTTACTTTGCCTTCGAGTAATTCCTGAAGTGCGATACGCGTTGCCTTATGCTTTCGCGGATCCATTTTTACCCGCGGAAGAGCTCCACGCTGCAACTGTTTCGTTCGCTGAGCGGCTAATAAAATAAGCCGGTATTTAGAATCAATTGGCGGAGGAGCGAAGCCTTCGGTGATGACCCCAGTTTCAGTTGTTTCGGTTGTAACTTCTGGCATATTGAGTTCGGATTCAAACGGGATTATATTTTAGAGTTCTCGAAAGTGTCCAGAATACCCTGAATCTTATCCTTTTGTCTATCTGCACGTTGGCGTTCGGCGATCACTATCGAAGCCAGTCGTCTTGCCGCGGCAATCAATTCATCGTTGATTACAACGTACTTAAAGTGGAGATAATGCATAACCTCTGCACGCGAATTACGCAGACGGATTTCTAGATCGTTTGCACCTTCGGTGGCGCGAGCGATCAGCCTGGCTCGCAAGGTTTCAAACGAAGGCGGCAAGATGAAAATGGTTATGGCGTCCGGAGTGCTCGACATTACGGATAACGCTCCTTGAACATCGATTTCCAAAATAGCATCTTTACCTTCAGCAAGGATTTCTTCTATTGCCCGCTTCGAGGTTCCATAATGGTGGCCATGGACGAGGGCATATTCCAAAAATCCTCCGGATTCGGCCTCCCGGCGAAACTCTTCTTCCGTTACAAAGTGGTAGTGAACGCCCTCTTCCTCGCCAAAGCGCGCCGGTCGCGTTGTCCAAGAAACCGAGTAGCCGAGATCGGGTACGGTCTCCCGTAACTCCTTTATCAGTGTGCCTTTACCGCCACCCGACGGAGAGCTGATGATTATCAGTTTTCCTTTCATCGTTGGTGAGCAGTCAAACCCATAGACCGCCTTACATCTTTCGGGCTAATGGCTAGCCCTATTCGACATTTTGCACTTGTTCCCGAATTTTCTCAATGTCGCTCTTTATTTCTAGAGCTGCCTCTTTGATCGTCTGATTGGTGGTCTTTGAAGTTATTGTATTTGCTTCACGATTGAGTTCCTGGGTTAGAAAATCAAGCCTCTTGCCGATTTCCGCTGATTCATTCATTATGTTACGGAAATGTTCGAGGTGCGTCTTAAGCCGCGATATCTCTTCACTTATGTCTGCGCGTTCGGCTAGATAGGCGATTTCCTGCGCTAGGCGCCCTTGGTCTATCTCTATTTGTGCATCGCAGCGAGCGAGCATTTCATTTAGCCGTCGCTGAAGTTTTTGGCGGTATTCCTCGCGGACTCCGGCTGCTTCGGCTTCAATCGCCGGAATCCGCTTTTCGATGTCATCGGTCAAAGAACTGAGAACACGTCTGAGCATCTCGCCCTCCGCGGTCCTCATTTGCTCGAGGTCATCAAGCGCGGCTGTTAGCGCTGTTTCTACGCCTTTTTCGAAATTGGCGCCTGGTTCCTCCCGTTTGGCGGTGACGGCATTTGGTAATCGAGCGATTAAATTAATGTCTGGCTCTCCGGGAATAGTAAATTCTTCGGCAATTTGCCTGAGCGCTTCAACATAGCCGCGGATCAGATTTCGATTAAATTCGTAGTTGACTGTCTCATTGCGTTCATAAGCAACAGCGACATCGACGCGACCGCGCGAGAGGCGTTTAGCAATTTGCCGCTTAAACTGCATTTCCAATTGCTGCAACTCAGGCGGCAGGCGAAGATTGACGTCAAGAAAGCGATTGTTAACCGTTTTTAGTTCGACGGTTATTGAAAAACTATCGCCCGATGCGGTGCCGCGGCCGTAGCCGGTCATTGATTTCATAAAGTGTAAAGTATCTATCGTCCCGTAATTGTTCCGAAGAAAAGCTAGCTCAACTACGAATCTGCAAACTGCAATTCGTAGAGCCGATTGTATTTGCCGCCCTGTGCAATTAGTTCTGAATGCGATCCCTGCTGGACAATTCGGCCGCGGTCGAGAACAAGGATTTTATCGGCTCGTCTAACTGTCGAAAGTCTATGGGCGATAACTATTGACGTCCGGTTTCGCATTAGAAACTCAAGAGCTTCCTGAACCAGCCGCTCAGATTCCGTATCGAGTGCCGAGGTGGCCTCGTCCAAAATTAGAACTGGAGCATTGACCAATACAGCACGAGCGATTGCAATCCTCTGACGTTGGCCGCCGGACAAAAACGTCCCGCGTTCGCCTACGATCGTGTCGTAACCATTTGGAAATTCTTCGATAAAGTCGGCCGCAAAGGCGATTCGGGCGGCATGTCGTATTTCGTCGTCGCTCGCGTCAGGTTTGCCGTAAGCGATGTTGTAACGGATCGTATCATTAAAAAGAACGGTTTCTTGAGTAACCAAGGCAATCTGTCGATGAATACTCTCGAGTTTCGCGTCTCGCAGATCTATCCCATCCCAATAAATCGCACCCTCCGTCGGATCGTAAAGCCTTTGGACAAGTTTTATGAGGCTCGATTTTCCGCTCCCACTTTCGCCGACAACTGCAACTACGGAACCTTTTTCAACACTGAGCGTCAGTCGGTCAAGGATTTTTTTTCGATCGCTTTTGTAGCTAAAAGACACGTCGCGAAATTCGATCTTCTCATTTAGCGGGGCAAGTTCGATGGCATCCGGCTTTTCTGGTAATACCTCGCTTTCATCCAAAACGTCCCAGACATCTCGGGCCGCTGCCAGAGCTTTGCTCAATTCGTTATGTTGACGCGAGATTTTACGCATTGGGTCATAGCTTCGGAAAAGAAAATAAAGAAATGCAAAGAACTGTGAGGCTTCAAGGCGACCGGCGTTTATCTCCCGCAGGCCGAAGTAAAGCAAAATAAGCAGGGCGATAAATCCAATTAATTCTATTGTCGGCGGCGAAATGGCAGCAAGGCGACCGGACCGCAGATTCGCTCTTGCAATCAGTTTTGCAACACGCTCGAAGCGTTGTCTTTCGCGTTCCTCGGCTCGGTATGCCTTGACGATTGCCTGGTTCGCGAGCGTTTCCTGAGCCGTATCGGTTAGCAGCTTGTTTCCTTCGTAAGATTCATCGGCAAAGCGGCGCAACGCTTTGCTAAACCGCGTCGTCAATAGGCCGATTACTGGGCCAATGAGAATCGCACCAAGCATCAATCGCCAATTCAAATAAAATGCCGCGCCGAGTAGGAAGATGAGTATCAAACCTTCGCGCAAGACGTCGCGGAGATTTGCCGAAACCGCGTATTCGATAGCCGCGCAACTTACGATCAAGCGAGATACCAAATAATTCGAGCGATGGCGCTCGAAAAATGTCGCCGATTGCCGCAGCAGGTGGCGGTAAAGTTGTGTTCGAAGTTGGAGAATCGCCGATTGCCCAATTTTGGCCATCAAATAAGATGAGAAATATTCGGCAATTCCCTTACAAATTGTGAACCCGAGCAAGAGCCCTGAAATTACCAACCAAGCCTTAAACCAATCGTCTCGCGGTACGAGTGCATTGATGTCAAACGGCGCCCGAGCTCCGCGCACCTGTCTCGGCAAAAACTGCTCGAAAATCGGCATCAAAAGAGCGCCGGTTGCAGTTTCAAAAACCGCAACCATCACCATCGCCGCAAATGCAAACAAGAACGTAAGCCAATGCGGACGTAAGTATTTGACTAAGCGTCGAAGGTCTTTCATCAAAAAAGTTGCGAAATGTTGAATATACTCAATGCATTGCCTTATGTCCAAATGCTAACATTTGCAACTTTGACTTTGAATATGGCATCTTCAGCATTAATTAACCTGCTCAATGCGGTGCTTGAAGTCGCAAAAATCACATATATTCGCAATATGAAAAACTTTGCATTGATGAAAATCTATTTTCTCGCAGCGGCCTTGATCTTCGGCGGTGCAAGCATCCTCGCTCAAGTCGATGTTCCGCGAAAGACCACGGCAATTACCTATCCGTTGGATGAAACGGTATTTGTACAGTTTCGTGGAACGACCCGCTTTCCGCGGATGAAAGGCGAAGCAAAGGTTCGCCGGACGGCCAGAAACGGCACGCAAATCGAGCTAAGCGTATCAAAGATGCCGCGGCCTTTCGAGCTAGGTCGCGGATATGCGACGTATGTTCTTTGGGCAGTCTCGCCGGACGGTCAAGTGGACAATCTCGGTGAAATAAAACGACGCGGTTTTTTTGAATTTGATTCAAAAATTACGGTAACTACGCCACTCCAAACATTTGCCTTGATCGTCACGGCAGAGCCGCATTTTCTTGTCCGCCGCCCAAGTCAGGAAATTATGCTTGAAAACGTAAACCCCTACACGATCAGTGGCCGGACAATAACGACAATGCCGGCGATTCAGTATTTCGGCAATTCGAGCGATTATTTCCGCGACCCGCGGACGCCGGAGATTGCCGAATTTAATTACTCAAAAACGCCGTCGACGCTCCTGCAGGCAAAACAAGCCATCGCCCTGGCTAAATTTGCGGGCGCCGAGCGTGACGCCGCCGATGAGCTCAGGGAGGCGGAGACACTCTTTAATTCGGCCGAAGAGCAATGGAAGGCGGGCCGGAAAGAGGATGAGGTCGATCTTACTGCACGACGTGCAATAAGCGTTGCGGTAAAAGCGGAAACAGTGGCCGGAATACGGCAGCAGGCCCGCGAAAAACGCAATGAACAGGCCCGCAACGATGCGGAAATCCGCGAAGCCGAAAACAAATATCAGGAAGCTCTTTCTCAAATTGAGGAGCTAAAAACACAATTGAATAACGAAATCCGGGCGCGCGAACTTTCCGAGCGAGATGTTGCAAATTCAGTGGATCAAATTCGGGATTTGCGTGCGGAAAATGCACGACTCCGTGAAGAGAATGCGCGGCTTAAACTGGAACTCGAAAACGCGCGCAGTAAAATAGCTGATGCCGAGAAAGAAAAAGAAGCCGCAATCGAAGAAAAGCAGCGCGAAGCCAAGGCAGCGCGGATCAAGTTGAGTTCAAGTGAATTGGTCCAAATATTGCGAAAATTCGGCACAGTCGAGGAAAACACGCGGGGCATCGTCCTTACTCTTGCCGAGACGTATTGGAGCAATCCGCGTGCGGTCGGGTTTGCTCCTGCCGCCGTAAACCGCATTGCTGAACTCGGCGCGATATTGTCGAAATATCCGGATTTCCGCGTCCAGATCGAGGCTCACACGGACGCTCAAGGAGACCCGCAAAGCCTTGAAAATTTCACGCAAGCTCGAGCCGAGATGCTGGCGGAACGATTATTTGCAAACGGTGTGACCGGCGCTCGCCTGGCGGCAAAGGGAATGGGTGCGACTTTGCCGATAGCTCCAAACACGACCGCAGCAAACCGCGCAAAAAACCGGCGAATTCAGCTCATCCTAGTTCCTAATATTTGATCGCGATATCAGACTAGCAACAGTAGACTGTCGGCTGTCTTAGGTCATTCGGCAAAGACGCGAATTCTATCCGGCGGCAGGCCGACCATACATTCGTCGCCAGCGGAAATGCCGACTAACCGCGGCACGGAAGCGGTAAGCTGCAACCCGTTGCAGCTTAACTCGACAAGGGTAAACGGCCCGCAGAATCTTTTTGTCCCTATCGTGGCGCGAAGAAGATTGTCTTCAGGAAACGCTGCACCGAACGAAAGTGACAGATGTTCGGGTCTTATGCCGAGCCGGACGTTTTTATTAATCGCACCTAGACGGCGGACGTCCATTTTTTTGGTAAAGAGCCGGTGGGCGCCGTCAATTGTTTGGAATTCGGGCAATTCCGCTTTGGATGAGGTCCGCCGACGAGCTTCGATTAGATTGATGCGTCCGCAGAGCGCCGCAATGAGGGAATTTTCGGGCATTTCATAGATTTCATCGGGAGCTCCGGTTTGTCGCAGGTAGCCGTCGGCGATAACTGCTATGCGATCGGCTACGGGACAGACGTCGGAAAAATCCGACGAAGTCAAAATTACAGCTGCACCGCGTTTGGCAGCATTCTGAATTGAGGCTAAAAGATCCGATTTTATGAGAGTATCCAAGCCAGTTAAGGGTTCGTCGAGGAGAATCAACTTGGCATCCGGTTTTGCGATTACCTCGCGCATCCGTCGTAATCGTTCCATCACTGATTCTCTCCTAAACCGCCCGAAAAACCGCCCTAAAATACCATTTGGCTGAATGATTTCTCGGGGCGGGAACGTCGCGCCGCCTGGCGAAATCGACTTATCGATGAAAAGGCCGCCCGAATCAGCGGGTTCGTTGCCGGCGAGTACGTTTAAGAGAGCTGTTTTGCCGGCATTTGCAGGGCCAAAGACGCAAAACACCTCGCCAAAGGCAACTTCGAGGTCGATGTCACGAAAAGCCCAGCCGTTCCCGGATCGTTTCGAAAGGTTCGCCGTTTTTATCGCCATTGAAGGGTTAATTTTCGCAACCGCTTTGCACGTTTACGCGTTCAAGCAAGAGTATGCTGTTGTCATCGATTTAAGGCAAGTATAGACTTTTAGAAGAAAATCACCCAATGGCTAAAAGTACATGGCGGCGAAAAACAAATCAATTAAGCGTAAGATAGTTCACGCGGCCGGATGGCAAATTGCAAAGCGTGCGGCAAAGATGATGCCCTTCGGCGGAACAATTCTGGCAGTCGGGCTCGTCGGTGCAGACATTAGACGAAAAGGTGCGGTCCGCGGCGTGATTAACTCGGGCCTCGATGCTATTCCTTTAGTGGGATTGGTGAAAAACGGCATCGAATTATTTACCGGCGATTTGATTCCGGACAAGGAGATTAAAAATGGCTGAGTTTAGGACCACGAGGGGAAAATACGGGTTGATATTGGCAATTTTTGTCGGTGGCTACATTTCGATAATGGCGCAGGATGTGCGTCCGCCGCGGCCGACGCCGTCGCCGAACGCGCCCGAGATAATCAGCCGGGCTGATGATTTCGTAGAAGAAACTGGCACCGAGCGAAGGCAGGATTTACCGCAAAAGTCCGTGAACATTACGACGCAGTCATCGCGGCGGCGCGGCGATATTGTAAAGAGCGATCCGCGCTCAGCCGAAATTGCGGCCCGTGAGAGCGTTGCGCTCAATCTCGACATATTGACCCGCGCAGAGCAACGAACGGATAGTCTTCGCAAGCAGCTTTTTGAGATGATGGAAAAGGAGTTTTCGATTCGCTCTCGCCTCGAAGCGATTGAATACGATCTTCGCCCGGAAGTAATCGATCGACAACTTGCAACCGTCGGGTCGCTGCGCCCAGAGGAACTGCGCGCACAAAGGCGCCGCTCGTTGGAGCTTGAGCGCCAGAATTTAAACCTCCTTTTATCCGAAGTGACGAAGGCGAAAGCTTCGCTCGAAAATAACCTTTCGCGTTCAGAAGCTCTCGTTGAAAGATTGCGGGCAAGGCTGGAGAAAGAAATAGACAGATCGCTAGAAGAGCCCGAGGATAATGAGCAGCAGCGACGTCAGCCTTAGCCGCTAGTTTTCCGAGAGCGCCGCCATTGATTTTACCTTGCAACTTTCCATTGTTGCTATTACTGCAACAGCCCGCAGATAAACATCGTCTATTGCTTTGGCGTTTGAAAGTGTAAGGCCTAAATCGATCCCAGCCATTTTTTTGAACGTCCCGGAGAAAGAAAATTCTTTAACTGATTTCATTGTGACAAACTTACTGTTATCAGCAACGATCTCGAGCACTACCGAATCAGGGATGCTATCGTGCGGCCCGATTTTATTTAGCGCGGTAACGGCGTCCGCAAGACTCGTAAAAGCGAATGACGCATTAAAATCAGCATAGAGATTCGCTAAACCCATCAAAATCGCAGCTTTGTCCGCGGAATCCGGTGCGCTCCTGGCCACCGAGGATACTCTTGCGAGAATGTCATAGCCGCTTGCAACGTTGTTCAGATTTGCAAACTGAGCTCTCGCGATATTGAACATCGCGGCTGATTTCACCACCGGTTTGCGTATCCGTGCGGCGAATTGATCGGCGGCCGCCAAATCTCCCGCTTTGATTGCCGCACTGGTCATTTCAAACCAAAAATAATCCGCTGCCGATGAGCGAGCGCTATCCGATTTGAACTTCCCAATCCAGGGCTCAAATCGCCGCAAATCCGACACTTCACCGCTAAGTCCAAATAGTGCATTCGCGATGTCTACGTCGTTCAACCAGTTTTCTTTTTCGGCCTTTTCAAGCTCAGCGAGCCTTTGCTCGATCGTTCGACTGAACCAACTGTTTTTGCGGTTGTTCAGACGGTGGGTCTCGACCGTTGTCATTACCGAGCGCGCCCGCTCACGCGTAATCATAATCCGCCGCTGAAGCGATGCTGGTAGCGTTCTAACCATTCCGCCAAGATCGTCAAGGGCAGAGAAAATCGCAACAACCTCCGTTTGCAAAGGATCGCCCGGTGCCGCCGGTCGCGACGCATTGGTTAAAAATGATTCACTACTGGCGAGAAAATAATTCAGGAACAGGTCCCGAATTTTCGGGTCGACCTTGAAATTATCGTCAATTTTCGAAGTGACCTGCACTTGAGAGATACCGATGCCTGACTCTCGCGCCAAAGCATAGTGCGACAAATAGATTAAACGGCTGGGCTCGGCGGTCGAGTTTTGCTGTAAAAGTTCGGTGAAAACCTGGTCTGCCAAAGGTCTGTTTTGCTTGGCCGTTTCGAACAAAGTATATATCCAGACGTAATCAAGCGGAAAATCTCTAATCGCAAGTCGAAACAAGTCTAGGCTCAGCTTCGGGTCGGTGCCGGCGTTTCGCTTTGCGATTGAAAGTATCGATTCAAGTCGATCGAGGCCTACGTCTTTGGCTGGATCTTCAGCAGCGTCTTTTGCGATTTTCTGGAGCAACGAGTAGGCCCATTTGGCATCCCGTTTAGCGATTGCGGATATCACGCTCATCTCGAGATCACGCTCTACGTTATCTGGTCGGGCTCCGGATTTTTCTTTTTCGTGCGATTCGAGCCGATGTTCCGCGGCGATCGCCAGCGCTTCAGCGAAGTATTTCCTCGCGTTTACATTGTCCCGATCCCAGAGAAAATCTCCCGTCAAGAGCAACACCTGGACTTTCTTTGGCCTAGGAAGATTGAGTCCGAGTTCGGCCGCCTGCTGATCGACAATCATCCGAGAAAAATCGCTCGAACACAGCGGTTCGGAATCCTGAGCAAATGCAATTATCGGAAACATAATCGATCCGATAGCGAAAACAAAAATTAAAGAGAAATATCTTCGGCAGCGTTCCATTTTTTCCGGATTTTAGGATTTCTTGAATGCTCTCGGCTGAATGGCCGTAGTGTAACACAAAAAAATGCTGCAAGAAAGTTTCGTTTTTTTCGTTCCATTAGTCGGAACCGCTGTGGTTTACCGCATTTTGACTCTGGAGCTGGATATGAAACGAGAAACGTATAGAACGACGCTCATTGCCATTTTCTTTGTGATCGTGTTTGCTACCGCGGCTTTCGGCCAGGGCGTAATCGTACCCATAATTTGCGACGTTCGGCCGTGCCTGCCGCGACCTCTTCCGCGGCCAATGGCGCTGCCAAACGCTCTGCCTATTAAGTCGATCAAAATCGATGCAAAAATCGACGGACAGACTTCGACTACGCATGTAGAGCAGGTATTTAGAAACGATACGCCGTTTACTTTAGAGGGAACCTGGTTTTTCCCAATCCCTGAATCTGCGGCAATCGTGGAATTCGCGATTTGGGAAAACGGCAAAAAGTTGATCGGCGAAGTTCGTAGTCGCGAAGAGGCACGACGAATTTACGAGCAAATAGTTCGCCGCCAAAAAGATCCGGGACTATTGGAGTATGCTGGCCGCAACCTTTTCCAAGCATCGATTTTTCCGATTCTTCCGCACTCGGACAAGAAACTCGAGTTGACTTATACGGAGATTCTGGAAAATTCGGCCGGTACGATTGCCTATCGCTATCCGCTTGGCACGGGTGGCAGCCGGAACGCTGCCACGATCCCCGAAGGCGTCGCTCGAGACGCCGTAAGTTCCGAGATAACAAACGTTTTCGGAAAAATCGAAATCACGGCGGCTGGCGGCGTTCGAAATATCTATTCTCCGACCCACACAATCGACGTCTCGAGGCGAAGCGAACGCTCAGCAACAGTATCGTTTGAAACTGCTAAATCCGATGATGATTTTGAGCTCTTTTTTACGCCGACCGGTGATACTATAGGCGCGACGCTGATTACCTATCGCGAAACGGCGAAAGACGGATATTTTCTCTTACTCATTTCCCCGCGCGATGATCTGAAGCAAAGCGAGCTGCCGAACAAGGACATCGTATTTGTGCTTGATACGAGTGGTTCGATGGCATCCGATGAAAAGTTGGAAAAAGCGCAAAAGGCGCTGCAATTTGGGATTCAAACGCTCCGGCCTGGCGACCGATTCAACGTTATTGCTTTTTCCGGCGAGGAACGCTTGATGGAGCAAAAACTCATCAACGCCGACGAATCGGGCAAAAAGCGAGCTGCCGCATTTGTTGAAGGGCTGCGTGCAAGCGGCGGAACGAACATTAACGATGCCCTGATTTCCGCGCTCACTCAGTTCGAAGCTGGAGATCGCCCTAAAATTGTGGTATTTATGACGGACGGCATCCCAACCGTCGGAATAACGGATCCGGAATCGATAGCGCAAAACGTAACATCAAGCAGCGCAGCCGCGCACGGTGTACGGATTTTTACATTCGGTTTCGGCTACGACGTAAATGCTGTTTTGCTTGACCGCATTGCGAACGATAGCGGAGGAGCGCCCGATTACGTCCGTCCGAAAGAGGACCTCGAATTAAGGGTGTCCGGTTTTTTTGACAAGGTCAATTTTCCGGTGCTTACCGATCTTTCTATCGACTATGGCTCAGCGAATGTAGATCTATTGTACCCGCGAAGGATTTCTGACCTGTTCCATGGCAGCCAGCTGACAATTATCGGCCGCTACAAAAACCCGGCTGACTCAAGAGGAAACACAATCACGATTCGGGGACGATTTGGCAAACAGGAGCGCGTCTTTCGATTCCGAGGAATGGATTTCCCGCTTCGGAACGAAAAGAACGATTTCATCCCCCGGCTTTGGGCAAATCGACGAGTTGGCTGGCTCCTCGACGAACTTCGCCGAAACGGATATTCCGAGGAAATTCGTCGCGAAATTGTCGAGCTTGGGACCAAATACGGAATCGTAACGCCCTACACCTCATATCTTGCGCTCGATTCGGCCGCTTTAGGTGTGTCACAGCAGACCGGGTCGACAGCGAATGCAAATGCTCTGCAACGAATGAGCTCAACCACGGGCGAGGTAGCTGTCGAGATGAGTATTCGTCAGAACGAACTTAAATCTAGCGTCTCGCTGGCTAAGGACAAAAGTCGGACAGGCGAGACTGCTGGCGGATTCAAACGCATCGGACTAAAGACGTTCAAATTGCAGAACGGCATTTGGACGGATACCGAATACAATCCGGATCAGAAATTGCCCGAAACTAACCTTAAGTATGGCAGCCGAGAATATTTTGACCTTGCAGTCTCCATTCCCGAGCTCGGGCGATATCTCTCTGTAGGCGAGCGGGTAACGGTCGTCCTCGGCGGACGAGTTTACAAGGTAGATTAAACGATCTATCGCTCGAAATCTGCCGATCGATCGCCCGAAAGATTCTGATGAGGTTTGCCGCGGCCGGCCCGACAGAACAGCCGCGGCAAAAGTGCGTCTCGACATTTGTCTGCTGAACAATAAAAAGTGCAAATCTGAAAAAAAGAGGATATTCTAACGTCAATTAATTGGAAATATGACTTATTAGGGAGGGAAAAAGTGATCGGATCGGCCAGAGCCCAGCTCGTAAAAGTTGCGTGTGTCCTAATTTTCTTTGCCCTATTGTATCAAATTGCAGCCGCTCAATCCGGCTGGTCGCGGCTCACCTCACCGGGAGAAGTTGATCTAGTGGCTGTATATTTTACATCTCGGGATAAAGGTTGGGTTGCGGGCGACAAAGGCTTCCTCGCCGTGACTGAAGACGGAGGTAGGACGTGGCGGCGCGTTGAACTCAATACAACCGAGGATGTGAACGAAATCTATTTTCGCAATGACAAGAACGGCTATCTTGTTGCCGGCCGCAAAATGTTTCTGACGACCGACGGCGGCCAAACATGGAACGAAACGCGAATTTATCGTCCCGGCGAATTCCGAAACCTGACGCCGGAATTCCTCAGCATTCGATTTGCCGACAAGAAACGCGGAATTGCGGTCGGTTCGCTGCTGCGTAAAGGCCGGAAGGAGGAAATGGTCGTCGAATCTCTTGTGATGCGTACCGAAGACGGCGGCGAGAACTGGTCGCGGGTAGTGGTACCGACAAAGTCGGAATTGTTTCACCTTGATTTCGACGGCTCATCGCGCGTCTGGATTGTCGGAGACGGTGGCGTTATTTTGTTCTCCGGAGATGGAGGCAGAACATTTGTAAGGCAGAACACCGGTACGCGGCAACCGATTTACAACGTGGACTTTCGCGATTCAAAAAATGGTTACGCCGTAGGAAAGGCTGGAACGATACTTCGAACAGAAAACGGTGGCGAAACCTGGGAAAACGTGCAGACCCACGTTACCGAATCGCTTATGCGTGTGGATTTTGCCGACGACAAGAATGGATGGATAGTCGGTTATCAGGGAACGATTCTGCGCTCGTCGGATAAGGGTAGAACTTGGATCCGGCAGGAAAGTGGAACGACTGAGAATTTCTACGGACTATTTATGAGTAAAAAGTACGGCTGGGCCGTAGGAGCAAAAGGTCAGATTTTTGTCTATACACGTTAACGGCTGAGTAAGTAATTCTTATCGATTTTATAATTCCCGCTCTTTCGGCTTAACAGATTTGCAAACTTGTGGTATTTTACATCAGATTTTCTGTCATAAAACCCAATTTGCATCAGGGTTTGTTATTGAAAAAATTTAGGTAATCGGAGGAAAACAGATGAGGGATGACCGCATTTGCAATGCAATTATTTTTTGCTTTGTAGTGATTCTGGTATCGGCCGTGGCATTTGCTCAGGGGACGACGTCAAGAGTAACGGGAATCGTTACTGATAACAACGGAGCGGCCGTTGCGGGCGCTACGGTTACTTTGTCTAATCCGCGCACAAACGCGTCGTTAACTACTACTACGGGCGACAGCGGCGTTTACGTTTTCGATCTAGTGCAGCCTGGTACTTACACCATAAGTGTTGAAAAGCAGGGCTTTAAAAAATTCGTGTCTCTGAACAACGTTGTTTTAATCAACCAGCCAACGACGGCGAATATCACGCTCGAAATCGGTGATGTTTCTGCAGTGGTAACAGTTGAGAGCGCTGCGGAGGCGGTTCAAACATCGACGTCCGGTAACGTTGGCTCGACTATCGAGCAGCGAACGCTCGAAAGCCTTCCAATCGTCGGTCTCCGAGGTCGTAATCCTCTTGAACTACTAAATTACCAACCTGGCGTCGTCACTGGTTCGAATACTGGTGGCGGTGTCCATGTCAACGGCGGCCGCGATCGAGCCTTTAACTTTACACTGGACGGCATCGACATTAATGAATCGACCGCGGGCGGCTCGAATTTTACGCCGCTTCGGACAAACCCTGATTCGATACAGGAATTTCAAATCGTCACGAGCAATGCGACTGCAGAGCTCGGACGCAGCAGCGGCGCACAGGTGACGCTCGTAACTCGCTCGGGCACGAACCGTTATTCAGGCAATATTTTCGAGTTTTACCAAACGCCGCGTTTCATCGCTAATGAATTCGAAAACAACCTTCTTGGGATTCCGCGCCGTCAATTTGTCCAGCATATCTACGGAGGTAATTTTGGCGGGCCGGTTCCAACCTTTGGCTTTGGCGACGACGGAAAGTTTCGCCCACTCAAAGACAAAGCGTTTTTCTTTATGAATTACCAGCGGCTCTATGCAACCGAGACGCGGCTCGCCCAGCGAATAGTTTACACGCAGCAGGCACGTGCTGGGCTGTTTCGTTATGTCGTAGGACAACGGAATTCACCGGCAGGAACTGCGACTGCCTCTGTAAATCCGGACGGCAGCCCGCGATTTCCGAATTGCGGCGGTGGCACAACTACCAACTGCATCCAAAGCTACAATGCGGCAACCAGCTCGCCGATTACATTCGATCCGCTCACGACCGCCATTTTGAACAGTTATCCACTTCCCAACGATTTTTCCGTTGGCGACGGGCTCAATTTCGCGGGCTATAACTTTAATGCGCCACAACTTGAAAAGCAGTGGGACCTGACGTTGCGATTTGACTATATTCATAACGCAAACAGTAGGTTCTATTTCCGCTACGCTGAGGGCGAGCAGAATACGCTCGGTGACAGCGTAAATGGCGGTCTGCAGCCGTTCCCAGGCTTTCCCAATCTGGTAAATACTTACCGGCGGCCGAAGAATTATGCATTCAACTATCGATGGTCGCCGACGGCAAAGTTTACAAACGAATTTATCTTCGGGCTGAGCCGTTTCAGATTTAAATTTGCGACACCCGAACCGCGGGCGGACGTTCCGTTTACATTCAATACCGTAACGACCGCATTCACGAATTTCGCATACAACGCCCGGGCAGCTCGTACGTGGCAAATTGTGGACAATGTTACATATGATCTCTCTCCACATGTGTTAAAACTGGGCATCAATTTCCGACTTGGACGACAGTTCGATGACAGATCGTCGGCGGGCGGCCAAATCGAGCCAGCGGTGGGATTCGGCGCAGGGTCGAGCGATTTTTCGGCGTTCGGACTTCCGACAGCAGGTTCAACCTCAATAAATTCAACAGACTTGGCAAATTTGCGGTCGCTTATCAATAATTTGATCGGTCGAATTGGAAGCTATAGCCAAGGGTTTGTCGTCGATCCGAAAAATCCGGTTAGTTGGGCTCCGGCCGGGACGCGGTGGAACTGGTATGCATATTATCCGGAATACGATTTCTACATGCAGGACACTTGGAAATTCCGGCCGAATCTAACCTTTGATTTTGGCCTGCGCTACGAGGTTAAATTGTCGCCGAGCTCAAAGGACTTGCCTATTCTGGCTCCCGATCAGCTATTCACAATCGGCGCGACCCCGACGAACACATTGAAATGGCGGGAGGGTAAGCTCTTTCCCGATGACTGGAACAATTTCGGGCCCTCGGTCGGTTTTGCTTGGGACCCATTCAAGAGCGGCAAAACCTCAGTCAGGGCAAATTATCGTTTAAGTTACGACCGCTTTCCGTCGCAAGTATTCGCAAACAGTATTTTCCAAAGTGCTCCGGGAAATACCTTTTCGGCTTCTGCTAGCGGCATTGCACAGCAAAATCTCCTACTTCGAAATGGCCTCCCGAGCCTCTTTCCGACGCAAACTCCGGCACAGCTTCGCCAGCCGCCGGCTTTTTCAACAAGTGGCATTACGCTTGTCGATCCGGATATGCGATATCCGGAGGTCCATCAATGGTTTATCGGTTTGCAGAGGGAAATCTTTTGGAATCAGGTAATTGAGGTCGATTACATCGGGAAACGCGGAACACACCTTTTTGGCGGATATGATTCCAACCAAGTTAATATTTTCGCCAGTGATCCGAGATGTCCGGAAAATTTCCTTCAAGCGTTCAATACGTTGCGGGCAAATACAACGGCGAATTCCTGTTTGATCAACCTTCTTTTTACCGGCGATCCGACGAACAATTCGGGAACCGCAACTTTCCGCGGTATAGCTGCGATTCAGACCGCGCTCTCCCTTACAAACACCGGCGGCGGCGTCGCAACGGCGGCTCAAGTTGTCTCGCAACGGACATCAGGCTCGAATCAGATGCTTGCGGTTACAATAAACAATCCGTTTTTCTTCCAACGATTTCCGCAATTTACCGGTGCGTTGAATGTTCTGGACAGCAACGATTATTCGCGTTACAACGGACTTGAAGTTATCCTGAAACGCCGACTGCGAAACGGCATCGGATACCAGATCGGTTATACCTGGTCAATGTCCAAAGATACGCGATCTTTCGATCCGACCTTTACCATTGTCTCTAGGGGCAGCGCGCAATCGGCATCTTCGACGCCTTTCAATATATATGACCGAAGGCTTAATTATGCTTGGTCGGATTTTGACCGTCGGCACGTACTACAGGCGACCTACGTCGTCGAGATCCCGGTCGGCCGAGGGAGAAAATTAGGCCGCGATATTCCGAAAGCTCTCGATTGGATTATTGGCGGATGGCAGCTCTCGGGCACGTACAATTGGGCCTCGGGTCGCCCGTTTACCGTTTACTCGGGCATTAACACATTCAGTAATGTAGTCCAGTCTTTCGCAAACTGTAATAATTGCCCGCGTAATCTCGGCAATCTAGTCGAGAGAAACGGGACAAATTACTGGTTTAGCGAAGCGGCGCAAGCAATGTTTTCCCAACCGGCCCCGGGCGAACTTGGGAACACAGGAAGAAATTATTTCATCGGCCCGAGGCAATTTCAGACCGATGCATCGTTGCTCAAAAAGTTCAGATTTACTGAAACAATGAGCTTTGACCTCAGAGTTGACGCGCGAAATCTAACAAACAACGCGTCATTTGGGCTCCCAACGGCAACGTTTAACTCGACCGTTTTCGGACGGATACGGGATAACGTGACTAGCTTTGCCCGCAGGATCCAACTGTCTGGAAAGTTCAATTTCTAGTTCGATCGTGAGGATTACAATGATTCCCGTCCCTACCGGCGACGGGAATTTTTTTTTCGAAGGGCAACGCTATAAGACGCTGACACATCAATCAAAACGAAATACGAAAGCCAGCTGACAGATGCCAATCTGTGAACGAGTCTTTTCGGTTTCCTCCTGTTTCAACCTTGAGCTCGTCTGTGAAGGCGAGCTTTTTTATTTGTTGATATCCGACGCTGACTTTGCTTCGAAGATCGAAGCAGCGAGAAGACGGGCTTCGGGCAGTGCATCGACGGCTGCGATAACCGCTTTATCGTTTCTCAGCCGAAAGCGATTAGCTGCGGCTGATCCCTCGGCTGCAAGAGTAAGATAATATTTTATTTGCCCAATCGCCCAGTCGGCGTTCTTAATTGCTAAATCGGCTTTACTTGGCCAAAGTGCAGCGAATTTTTCGAATTCGGTCCGGAGCTTCGGGTCGTTCTCGCTTTTGCTGGCAGCTTCGGGCGAAAGTCCAGGAACGTGCCCACCGAAAATTTCGCGTGAAAAGAAAAATATCGGGTCAAGAAGTGCGAGCCGACCGGCGGTAACCGGTTCAAATTTCGCGAGTCTATCGGGCGAGATTCCTTCGCCGCTCGTTACAATTCGGTTTCGGCGGGTGCGTAATTTGACATTTGCAGCTACTTCGACCGTCTGAAGATGACGGAAATAATCGTAGATTCCTGTATGCTCGTAGTCGCGCTGAATCGAACGGCCGACCGGCGTAAAATAGCGCGCAGTTGTCAAGGTTAAGCCCGCTCCGCCGGGCAAGCTGATAACCGTCTGTACTAAGCCCTTGCCAAAAGTCTTTTCGCCAACTATGAGAGCCCGATCGTTATCTTGAAGAGCGCCGGCGATCACTTCGGAGGCTGACGCCGTTTCGCGATTTACGAGCAGGATAAGAGGTATTTTTTCCGGCTGCCGATTTTTTGACTGCCACACGCGGTTATCCCAAATACCGCGTCCGCGTTGGGTCACGATTGTACTGCCGGCGGGAAGAAATTTTTCTGCAATCTGGATAGCTGACTCCAGAATTCCTCCGGGATTGCCGCGTAAATCAACAACAAGCGAACGCATACCTGCGGCTTTAAGTTGCATTAATGCCGAGTCGAACTCGGTCGGCGTTGTCAGGCTAAATCCTTCGGACAACTCGATTATCCCGACGCCGTCGTTCAGTAAAAATGCGTTTGTTACAGTAGGCGATGCGATTTTGGCCCGGTTCAATTCTACCGTTTTAAGTTTCCCCTCCCGCTCGACCGTGATCCGGACAACCGTACCTCTCGGACCGCGAATTAAGCTACGAATCTGACGCGAATGCATTCCGACGACAAGTTTTCCGTTGACGGCGACGATTTTGTCTCCGAATACGAGTCTAGCGTTTGCCGCAGAAGAGCCTGGGACAATGGCCAATAGATAAGTTTCGATCCGACAGTCACGCTCGAACTCTGCAAGCGTTACACCCGTCCCAAAATATTCACTTTTTTGTTCGCCGATCAGGTCGTCAAATTCCAATGTGTCGTAAAATTTGGAGTGTGGGTCTAGCGTTTTGAGCATTGCGTTTATAGAGGATTTTGCAATTTGGTCGGCGTCTGCATCCGTCGGCGAAACGTAATTTTGCTTTACCAACCGAATTGCTTCGTCTATATTGTCCAGAATTGTTTCTACGGTACAGTTCTGGTGCTCGACTGACGAATGAGTCTTCGAACTAGAGGCGGAAAAAACCGTGCCAGGTGCAATAATGAAGGGATCTGCGCTCCGGGAATCGACGCTGCCGAGCGATTGTGATAATGCTGGAAGAGCCGTCAAAATTAAAAGAAAACTAATTAGCATCGAGCGATGAGGAGTTCTCATAAATTCGGCTCCCAAAATGGAATCGGGACCGGGAACGCGAGCTCGCCGCAATGAAGCGATGCCCCACCTTGCCCGCGGTCGGAATTCCGTTTTTGATTCAAGGCAAGTTTTGATTTGCCCGAAATAAATTCTGAATAGTGCCCGAATTCCCAAAAAAGTAATTGTTTTTCAACGTTGAAAATAATTTCAGATTGGGCGAAAATCGGTTTATGCTAGAGCCGTATGACGATGGCACTGCGGAAAAGATCCGGCATCTAATTCAGACTTTGGACATTGCAAACGTATTGACCGAGCCGCTGGCGCGGTCGATCGACGCTCTTTTGCGTGTTACGGCTGCAGACATCGGCTCGGAAGCGGCTTCTGTTTTGATTCGCGACGGCGATGCAGGCGACCTTCGCTTTTTATCGGCAATCGGAACGGTTTCTGAACGGTTGGCGGGCATTCGGATTCCAGCAGGAAAGGGAATTGCCGGTTTTGTTATGTCTTCTGGGCAACCAATCGCGGTTGCCAACGTTGAGGAACAATCCGCATTTTACCCCGAGGTCGACAAAGCTACAGGCTATTCGACCGAAATGATTCTGGCTACTCCGCTTCGACATTCTAGCGAAATAATCGGTGTTCTGGAATATATCAATCGCGCGGGCGATGGACCGAAAACGCCCTTCACTCCCGATGAAATGGATCGCGCTGGGCGTTTTGCGGAAGCGATTGCGTCTTTAGTAAATGCCTATGAGTCGGCAAAACTTTTTCGCGACTTAGACAGTCATTTTATCGATTCCAGAGGCGATTTCGCTTTGGAGGAGATCCGCCAATGGGTTACCGAGCTGCGAACCGGCGCTGAACATCGAGAGATGATGGAATTGGCGGTAATGCTTCGCGAGCTGTCCGGCCGCGGCGAATCAGAGCGTCACTTGGTCCGATCGGTGCTCGAAGCTTTGCTCCGCTATACGGATAATCGAAATTCTTCGAGTTTTTTGAGTCTGGATGACTTAAGTTAACCGAAATTATCAAATGACTGCAGTTTCGGGAATTGAAGAGGTCGGAAATGCGACCCGTACAACGTTTTTTCAGCTTGACGACGATTGGCGGCAAGCTACCGGTAAGGATGTAAGTATCGCCGTCATCGACAGCGGAATCGATACATCACACCCGGAGCTTGCGGGAAAGGTAGTCGATTCCGTAGAGGCGCGCGTTGATCATAAAAAAGTCGTCTTCGTACCATCGGATAGCGGCGATTCGGCGGGTCACGGCACTGCCTGCGCGGGAATAATCACGCGGATCGCTCCTGATGCCAAGTTGTACAGCATAAAAGTGCTCGGTGCCGGAGGGATTGGGGACGGATTGGCATTCTTGGCGGGTCTCGAATGGGCAATCAAACAGCGTTATCGCGTTATAAACCTTAGTCTCGGAACAACAAAACCACAATTTTTCGCTCCGCTTCACGATTTGCTCGATCGTGCTTATCAAGCGGGTTGCATCGTAGTCGCGGCCGCCAATAATCTTCCGCAGCCGAGCTTTCCATCGGTCTTTTCTTCATCGCTTATTTCGGTAATAAAGAGCGAGGAAACCGATCCGTTGAATTTCGGCTTTCGGTACGGCGAGGTAATCGAACTGACAGCTCCGGGCGTTAACGTTCGGACAGCCTGGCCCGGTGGCGGTTTTAGGAATCTTACTGGAAATAGCTTTGCCTGTCCGCATATTGTTGGCGTGATTGCGTTGCTTTTGGAAAAGCATCCTGATTTTACTCCGTTTCACGTTAAGTCTGCGCTATATTCCATTGCCCAGGAGAATCTGGACAATATACGCTCGGAGTCCGCCAGAAGCAGTAGCGAGGGTGCTGCGGGTCGACCGACGCAATAGCGCGGCCGGTGCTTTGTCTTTTTCCAAGCATAATGGTTCCATAGTTGCAGATTTTGTAATTGATTTTATGTCACAATGTTTTAATTTGCCGCCGCTGGATATTGAGGCCTATAGTCTCGAGAATGGTCTTCGTGTCGTACTTAATCGGGATCCGGCGGTTCCAGTAGTCGCAATTGCGGTTTATTACGACGTCGGGTCACGAAATGAACGCCCCGGTAGAACCGGCTTTGCTCACCTTTTCGAGCATATGATGTTTCAGGGCTCCGAAAACGTACCGAAAGCGGGGCATTTTCAATACATAATGAAAGCGGGCGGCACAATGAACGGTACCACCTCGAGCGAAAGGACAAACTATTACGAAACGTTGCCGGCGAATCAACTGCCGCTCGGGCTTTGGCTCGAGGCCGATCGGATGCGATCTTTGGCAGTTACGCAAGAAAATCTCGACAACCAGCGAGAAGCTGTAAAGGAAGAGAAGCGGCTCCGATACGATAATCAGCCATATGGCCAGATTTTCGATATCATTAACCAGATGATATTCCGTAATTTTGCAAACGCGCACTCGACAATCGGATCTATGGACGACCTCGACGCTGCGACAGTCGAGGACGTCCGCGAATTTTTCCGGATGTACTACGCGCCGAATAACGCCGTCCTTTCGATATCGGGAGCGTTCGACAGCGAGACGGCAAAACAGCTTGTCAGCCAATATTTTGGTGATATCCGTCAACAGGCGGCGCCGCCGCCTGTTGACGTTTCCGAACCGAAGGAAGTAGCGGAAAATTATCGGGAATTCGAAGATAGGCTCGCTCCGTTTCCAGCATTTTTAATCGGTTGGAAAATTCCTCCGCGAAAGACGCCGCATTTCTATGCGCTCTATCTTGCAGGCAAATTGCTTTACGACGGCGAAAGTTCCCGGCTTTACCAAAAACTCGTTAAAGGCGATGAATCGGTGATCCAGCTCTTCGGTTTCACGGATGAACGTCGCGGCCCGTCCAGCATTTTTGTCGGTGCGATCCCAAAACCCGAAAAAGACCTTAGTAAAATTCGCGAAACAATTATGGCGGAAATTGCCGACCTTGCTCTACGCGGCCCAAGTCCAGAAGAGATGCAGAAGCTGCATAACCAACTGCTCAACGATACAGTTAGGTTACGGCAATCGTCGATGAATCGGGCACAAGCGATCGCCGAATTTACGCTCTATGACGACGATCCGCTTGGAGTAAGCCGCGAGCTAGACGAACTTCTGGCGGTCTCGCCGGAAGATATCCGCACGGCTACGGCCGAATATATCAATACGGAAAATCGCGCATTGCTGGATGTCGTGCCGGCGGCGCACAAAGGCTAGTATTTTTTGCAATGAACCATTCTTTAGCCAATCCACCGGTGCCGCTGCCGCCGATGCCATTTTCGATTCCTGATGCTCGTCATCTTCGGCTGGAAAACGGCCTTCAAGTCGTGCTTTTGCCAATTGCCCGCGTGCCGATCGCATCACTTCGGCTTGCCGTTTTCTCCGGCGAAGCTGACGATCCCAGCGAGAAGTTCGGTTTGACCTCCGCTCTGGCGTCAATGATGACGGAAGGCTCTGCGCGATATTCGAGCCGTGAATTAGCGGAAAAAGCGGAGCGGCTTGGGCTCGATATCAGTGTCGGGTCCTCGGCTGACTTCCTTCTTGCTTCGGTTTCAGGGTTATCGATTTATCTCGACGATATTTTTGAACTGGCCGGCGAAATTGTGTTACGACCAACTTTTCCTGAAAACGAGCTAGACCTTTATCGGCGAAACACGATCGAGAACCTCAAATTCCAACGATCGCAACCAAATTTTTTGGCTGCAGAGCGGACCGCTCTTGAGCTTTACGGCGAACATCCGTACGCGCGCATAGCTCCGCTGCCGGAAGTTGTGCGGGACATTTCTGCCGAAGATCTCCGTCGACTTCATTCTCGAAACGTCATTCCTAATAACGCGATGCTATTTGTCATTGGCGATTACAATGAGTTTGACGTCCGGAAAAAGATCGAAGAGGTCTTTGGTGAATGGCCGGCATCCGAAAAGCAAGATGCCCAACACACGCCGCCGAATCCTCGTCGACAGCGGACAATTTCTGTAATTGATCGGCCGGGCTCTGCGCAAACGAATATCGTGCTCGCCGATCTAGCGGTTCGGCGAAATCATCCGGATTATTTCCCGTTATTGGTTATGAACCAGATCTTGGGTGCGGGAGCTTCATCGAGAGTTTTTATGAACCTTCGCGAAGCAAAAGGTTATACATATGGCGCTTATACTCGGCTGGACCTGAAAAAAAATGCCGGCGAATTTGAGGCGACGGCCGAGGTGCGGACGCAAGTAACCGGCCCCGCGATAAAAGAATTTCTCGCAGAATTCGAGCGAATTCGGACCGAGAGGGTCGCGCCATCGGAGCTCGAGGATGCGAAGAGCTACCTTACGGGGGTATTTCCGATACGTTCGGAAACGCTCGACGGCCTCACATCGCTCATTGTAAATCAATATCTATACGACCTTCCGAAAGATTATTTGCAGACATATCGCGAGAACGTTGCTGCGGTTTCGGTCGATGACGTTTTTCGCGTTGCAACACAATATATCAGACCAGAGCGCATGGCAATAGTTCTCGTCGGAGACGCTGCGGAAGTAATTCCCCAGGTCAGTGTTTTTTCTGAAGCACTGACGATATTTGACGCGGATGGTAACCGGCTAGAGAAAGCCAAATTTACCAATGCTGAATCAATAAGTCCGGACGAAATTGCAGGGAAGTGGGATATTACGCTTGATTTTCAGGGGCAGGAAATTCCCGTCACGCTCCATCTTAAGAACGACGCCGGCTCAATTACCGGAACTCTAGAAACGATGCTTGGCAACGGAATAATTTCCTCGGCGGAAATAAATGGTTGCCGCTTAACCGCGGTTGCTATTTCAGAACTGCAGGGCGGATCGATCGAATTGTCGATCAACGGCGTAATCGAAGCGGGAACGATGAGCGGAACAATCGGTGGCCCGATTCTGCCCGTGCCAATGCAATTTAGAGCAACAAAAGCAGTTTAATTGCAAAATTAACAATCGAACGGCTGATTGGCCAGAAACAGCGGGGGAAGCTGCGGTTTGCGTTTGGCTGTACGCCGGGCTTTTCGCGGATCGTCCGGTCGCGGCTGCAAACCGCAAGCTTCGGCTGGAGAGCCTTTTTTCTTAACTAGCCGATCGCGTCGAGGCTTGTAAAGTCTTAACTTCTTTCAAATATTCGATCAACTTTGAAGCTGCCCAACGCGAGAGATCCGTGATTGAACAGCCGAACATTTTTGTGCATTCTGTATCGGCATCTGCTCCCGCCTTGCGTGCGATATAGCGAATCATCGAAATTTGCCGCGGCGTGATGAGTTCAGAAATCGTACGCGCGATGGGTTCAGATTGCGGATAGGGCTGCTCGTATTTAATCTGCGATTGGGGAAGCTTTTCGTGTGCGTCAAGTTCTCGTTTGTAGACGTCGCGGACTATTCCGAATTTTTCGGCCGCCCGCTTGAGGGCATCATTCTCCGCTTTTTGCATACCGGCTTCGTTTCGTGCCGAGCCGGTCCCGATACCCTCGCGCGTAACGCCATCTATGGTTATTGCGGCGGTGACGATCACGAAATCGCCTATTGTCCTGATGTCTTTTATCGAATGGGCCCAAGTTATTGCTGCGCGGTCAAGAATATCCGCAACTCGGTGCCACGCGAGATTTTCGACCGTTTGCAATCTTGCGGAGAACGTCCGCGAAGCACTGCGGTAACCAACGGGTGCAGGACCGTCGGTTTTAAAATTGTTCTTGTGAAGCGGCTTGAAATCGATCACCTTCACTGGAGCCTCGATAGCGAATTCGTCAGATAGAAATCCTTGTTGCGAATCGATTTGGTTAACTCGTTCCATTACAGCCTCCAAATATTCTCCAAAACATTGTACCGCAGTAAAACCGGTATTTCCGGTTTGTCCCGAGTCGCGGCTGGCTCACCATCGATCTTCAAATTGACGACGCGAGCGGAGCCGCTTCTGGGCGATACGGCGCGTTTTTGAATTCAAGGTGATGACAGCAGTAGCGAATGCGCGTGTATCACCTATGCAACACTGTATCACAAAAAGTCGGTGTGTCAAGTATGAAACGCATTGTTGCAATTAAGATATCGATATGCTATGTTTTATCCGTGAAATACAAAGTGCACGTGTGATACACGGGCCGAACCCCAATCGGAGGGACAAAAATGGCAGACAAAAAGGAGAATTTCATCAACACCGTCGAACTAGGAAAGGCGCTCAAACGCCGTCGCGAACAGCTTCAATGGAGCTTGCGGGACGTGGCGAATGAGGTTAGGATCTCCGCCTCGACCCTTTCGCGGATTGAGAATGGCACGGGCAAGCCAGATGCCGACAACATTGCTCGGTTAACCGATTGGCTCAAAATCCCAATTGAACGCGTGATGACCAAATCAGGTCAGGAAGAATCCTCACCGGTTATTTACTTTCCACACGAGCCGACGCCGGAAATCGTCGAAGCACACTTAAGGGCAGATCCGAACCTGACGCCAGAAACCGCAACGGCTTTAGCTGAGCTTTTCCGGGTAGCCTATAAACAATTCAGTAAGCCAAAGAAATAAAGAGCTTTAGCAGGACGGTTAAAACAATGCAGAATCTGGTAGATACGGTGGTGCCCGGCAAGCATCAATTAGTGAAATTGGAAAACTCTTTTACGTCCCGATGCGGCAGGCAGTTACCTATTACCGACACAACTATCGTCCTGTTCTTTCTCGCCCTGGAGATTGGCAGCCGAAGAATGTTAGATTTTGTTGATGCCGCCTTCGGCATTTTGGTGGTTGCGGCGTTTATGACATTCCCCTACTGGATTTCGGCAGATCCTCGCCGATGGTTTGCTGAGTGGCTTGCGGGTCGAGCCATTATTGCGATGACTGGCCTGACAATCGGAAGCCTTTTCGGCCTCGCAATTGGCTTAGGCGCGTTGCCGGCGGTGACACGTTATATCCCCCTTACGCTGTTAATTGTTGCAGCAGCGGTCAGTTGCAACTATTGGATTTATGTTATAATTAGGTATCGTTTGGCGAGATAGGCAAAAGGCGTCAAACGTAAAGCGATCCGCGGACATTTCGGGAATGACCGCGGATCTTTTTTTGACAGAAAAGCAGATTAGCCGACAACTGTTGCCTCGGTCTCTTGCATGATTTCATAAAGCCGGATCAGCTGCCGACTCAAATCAACATACTGAGTAAGCGTTAAAGCTTGTGCGCCGTCGCAGAGAGCTTCTTCCGGGCAAGGATGTACCTCAATAATCAGCCCATCGGCACCGACAGCCACTCCCGCACGCGCGAGCGGTCCGACCATAAAATTGTGCCCTGAGGAATGTGAGGGATCGACAATTATCGGCAAATGTGAGATCCGGCGAACCGCAGGGACTACAGAAATGTCCAGCGTATTTCGGGCGTGATCGGCGAATGTGCGGATTCCGCGTTCGCAAAGTATAACGTTGTAATTCCCTTCGGCCATTATGTATTCTGCAGCTAGAAGAAATTCATCCAGCGTCGCTGAAAGTCCGCGCTTGAGGAGAATTGGTTTTCTCGTCTGGCCGGCGTATTTGAGCAATGAAAAATTCTGCATATTTCGTGCGCCGATTTGAACGCAATCTCCGTATTTTTCCACGAGGTCTATGCCGCGTTCATCCATTGCTTCAGTTACGATGTTCAGTCCAAATTGCTCGCGGACTTCCGCAAGGATTTTCAGGCCTTCCTCCCCGAGTCCTTGAAATGCGTATGGCGAAGTTCTCGGCTTGAAGGCTCCGCCGCGAAAAAACTGCGCACCGCTGGCTGCAACCGTTTCTGCAACGGAAAAGACCTGTTTGGCATCTTCAACCGCGCAGGGCCCAGCAATAATGGCAAATGACCCATTGCCGATACTTGCCGATCCGACCCGAATTACGGACCGGTCGGGTTTAAGATCGTTTGAAATTAACTTGTACGGCTTCGTAACGCGAATTGCTTCGGCGACGCCGGGCAGATTCTCGAAATGCGCGGGGTCTACCGCACCACGATTTCCGGTAATTCCAATTGCAGTCCGCGTTTCACCGGGCATTACATGCCCGCGAAACCCCAATTTCTCAATTATCTCGAGCACCCGCGCAACGTCGCGTTCGGTTGCGTCGGGTTTCATCACAATTAACATATCAATTTCCTTGAAATTATGAGCAAATTAAAAACTCTAAGCCCGCTGCCCCGGTTTTGCAATCTGCGGGACAAGCTTCCTGACGAATGATTCGATGCGTTTATTGAAGTCCGACTCGTCCAGCGAGCGTTCGATCTCCGCTACGATTGCTGATCCAACGACGGCGGCGTCCGCATACCTCCAAACTTCGGCAATTTGTTCCGCACTAGAGATGCCAAACCCGACCGCAATCGGCAACGCGGTAAAACGCCGAGTGCGAAGCACGAGTTTCTCGGCGGCAGATGACGGTTCGCTCTGGACGCCCGTAACGCCGGTTCGCGAAACCGCGTAAATAAATCCGCTAGAATTACTACAGATAGCCGCAAGGCGTTCATCCGTGGTCGTCGGAGCGACAAGCGAAATGTAATCGATTCCGTAGGGCCGAAAATTTTGTGATAGCTCGGCCGCCGCGTCGTCAATCACATCGGTTACGAGGACCGCGTCAATGCCGGCTTGCGCGGCTTGGTTGGCTAACCTAGTTAAACCATAGGAAAGCAGCGGATTCATATAACTGAAAAGAACGATCGGAACCTCTGAGCTTTGACGAAAGTCGCGTACGATCCTAAAAATCGTGGGTAAATCCGTGCCGGCTTTTAGAGCTCTTTGCGAGGATGCCTGAATGACGGGTCCGTCTGCCATCGGATCTGAAAACGGTACGCCGAGCTCTATAACGTCGGCCCCACAATCAGCGAGGATCGTTAGAATCTCGAGCGTTTTCTCTGCGCTCGGATCGCCGGCAGAAATAAATGGTATGAAGCCACCACGCAACTCACTCTTAAGCTTGGCAAAAACTTTTTCTAGACGGCTCATCGATTGCCTCCCGTTGGCTCCACCGGCAGCGATTTCTCACCTCGAAGAGGAGCTACTGATTGGATGTCTTTATCACCGCGGCCTGAAAGATTGACCACGATAAACTCGTCCCGCGGAATGCTGCTCGCTAATTGAACTGCAAAAGCGACTGCGTGCGCGGACTCTAGAGCAGGGATAATGCCTTCGGTTTCTGACAAAGTGTGAAAGGCTCGAAGTGCCTCCTCATCTGAAACGGCGGTGTATCGAACTCGGCCAATCTCGCTAAGATACGAATGCTCTGGGCCGATTGCCGCATAGTCAAGACCAGCCGAAACCGAGTGTGTCGTGGCAATTTGGCCACGATCGTCTTGCAAGAGATAGCTTCGAGTTCCTTGTAAAACGCCTACACTGCCTCCACGAAAACGCGCCGCGTGCTGGCCTAACGCGGTTCCGCTTCCGCCTGCCTCGACACCGTACATTTGAACTGTTTCATCATTAAGGAATGCACGAAACAATCCGATTGCGTTCGATCCGCCGCCGACGCAAGCAACAAGTGCGGTAGGCAGCTTGCCCTCTTTGCCGACTGACTGCTCTCGTGCTTCGCGTCCGATCACGCTCTGAAATTCACGCACCATCAACGGATAAGGATGCGGTCCCAGGGCAGAGCCAAGTAGGTAATAAGTACTTTCAACGTTTGTAACCCAATCGCGAAGGGCTTCGTTAATCGCATCTTTCAGGGTAGCCGAGCCCGAATCCACCGGTCGGACGTCGGCACCGAGAAGACGCATCCGATAAACGTTCGGCTCCTGCCGCCGAATGTCTTCGCGACCCATATAGATAACGCAATTCAGTCCGAAGCGAGCACAAACGGTTGCCGTTGCAACTCCGTGCTGTCCGGCGCCGGTTTCGGCGATGATGCGCTTTTTCCCCATTCGTCGCGCGAGTAGAATCTGTCCTATACAATTATTGATCTTGTGCGCGCCGGTATGATTCAAATCTTCGCGTTTTAGGTAAATACGTGCTCCGCCGACAGCTTGAGTCAGCCTCTCGGCAAAATACAGCGGTGAAGGGCGGCCGACATAGTCGGAAAGCAGGGCATCGAACTCTCTTGCGAAGTCGCTGTCGTTTCGAGTCGCGTAAAATGCCCGCGTTAATTCGTCTAGTGGTGCTGCTAGCGTTTCCGGTACGAACCGTCCGCCGTAATTGCCCCAATAACCAAGCTCGTCTGGTTCTGAATTGATCATCCCAATTTAACCGCCTCGATAAATTGTTTCATTTTTTGGTGATCTTTTTTCCCCGGTAAACATTCGATCGAACTGCAGACATCCACTGCAAATGGATGTACAATTTCAATTGCGTTTTTAACGTTATCCGGCGTCAATCCACCAGCTAGAAAGATGTTTTTATTATGCAAAGAGACATCCCGAGCAATTCTCCAATCAATTGTCAGACCGCTACCGCCATAGACGCCATCGGCTAAAGCGTCGAGCAGAAAATAGCCGAATGGCTGCAAAGGCAAGCCGGGAGCTTGCGAATTTGGACCGATCCGGACAGCTTTGATCAAAGTGACATCGGCAGCTTTGGCGACGCTTGCGGCAAATTCAAGGGTCTCGTCGCCGTGTAGCTGAATTGCATCAATTGCGAGCGAACGAGCGGTTTCGCAGACGATGTCTGCTCGCTCATTGACAAAGACTCCGACGATCTTCACGCTCTGTTTCAACGACCTTACGATTTTCGCCGCCTCGACGACGTCAATGTATCGCGGACTCTTTCGATAAAAATTTAGGCCGATAAAATCCGCGCCGCTCTCAACCGCCGCACGTGCGTCGGCAATATTCGTGATACCGCAAATTTTTATTTTCGGCTGATAAGGCATTTTTCTTCGTTTTACGACTTGTTGCTTTGGGTTAAAGTCTTCAAAGCTCTGACATATGAACTTAAGACCGCCTCCGGATTATCAGCTCTCATAAAGGTTTCGCCGATTAGAAAGCCGTAATAACCGAGCTTGCGCAATTCGATTAAATCATTCGCGGACGAGATTCCGCTCTCCGCGATCATGAGTACCGATTCAGGTCGCATAGCTATCAATCGCCGCGAAACATCCAGAGAAACCGTAAACGACCTTAAATCGCGGTTATTGACGCCAATAACGGAAGCACCCGATTCGATTGCGGCGTTCATTTCTTCTTCGTTGTGTACCTCTACCAACGCCTCCATTCCGAGGGATTCGGCTAATTGACGAAATTCCCGCAATTTTTCCGGTCCGAAGAGCGCAGCGAGAAGTAAAATTGCGTTCGCTCCAGAAAGAGCAGCTTCGAAAATCTGAATCTTGTCGATAAAAAAATCTTTCCTTAAGATCGGCAGCCGAGTTCGCTGGGCGACTTGCGACAAATCGTCAAGCGAACCGGAGAAAAAATCTTCCTCGGTTAGAACCGATATAGCGGAAGCTCCGGCCGATTCATAAATTATGGCTGCCACATCCGGCGAAAGCCTATCGTTGATAATTCCTTTCGATGGCGAAGCGCGTTTGTATTCAGCAATGATGCCGGAGGCGCCAGCGCGCGAAATCGAATCGCGAAATAGTCGAGGCGGTTTTGCATTTGCCTTTCTACGTGCCGCTGCTTCTAAATGCTCAATTTGGGAGCCAGATAATTGAGCCTGATTCAGTCTCAGCCTTTTGGCTTGAACAATTTTTTCAAGAAATGAATCTTTCATAAATCGGTTCTGCTCGATATTTCCCGTAACTTATTCAATGCCGCACCGCTACGAAGAGCCTTTTCCGCGATCTTATACGCTTCTGCAAGGGATCCCGCGTTGCCGGTGATGAAGATTAGTGAGGCGCAATTCATTAACACGAGTTTTTCTTCCGCCGTTTCCGGTTTTTGGCAGCGTAGCACTGAGATTATCAATTCTGCACTTTCCTGCGGCCCCTCGGCGGTCGGCGGAAAAGTTTCGGCCGGCAAAATAGCAAAATCTCTCGGGCTAATCGAAAATCGGTTGACGCCGTTTGCCGAAACTTCAAAGACATCCGAAGGTTCGACGGCAGAGATCTCATCGTACGCATCACCGGAATTTACAACCCAAGCTGAAATCCCGCCAAGCTGGAAAAGTGCTAGTGCGATGCTTTCCGCCGTTTCGCGATTCCGCGCGCCGATAAGCTGAAAGCGTGGGCTTGCGGGATTGCAAATCGGCCCAACACAATTGAATATCGTCGGAAAACCGAGACTGCGCCGCACGTTTGCAAGCGTTGGCGAGAGTCGATGAAAATAAGGCGCCGCGAGAAAAGCTAGTGAGTGGTTGTTCAAATCCTTCGTTGCATCGGGGGCCGATCTGGGTAAATTTATTTTCAGACTTTCCAAGACATCGACGCTGCCCGACTTTCCCGTCGCCGCACGGTTTCCGTGTTTTGCAATGACGACGCCTGCCGATGCAGCAACGATCGCTGCCGCAGTCGAAACATTGAACGTCTTTTTACTGCTTCCGCCGGTTCCGACTATGTCGGCGACCGGTTTTCCATTCGGAGCTTCAACACGAATCATCTGCTTTCTCATTACCGATGCGAACGCCGCGATCTCAGTCGCGTCGATACCTTTTGCGTTCCACGCAGTAAAAAAAGCCGTTAGCAAGTCTTCCTCTTTTTCTTCGATGAGTGCCTTAAAAAGCCTGTCGGCATCCTCGTAGCCGATTCTGGAGCCCAACTGCAATTTCTTAGTGAAAAACTTCAATTCATTTGCCATCTTCGTTTTCACTTCGCTCTGCTGAGTCGATTGCGCCGAGCAACGCTTTGGCTTTATTGACGGTTTCCTCATACTCGTTTTCGGGAATCGAGTCTGCAACGATGCCGGCACCAGCTTGTACTCGCGCAACACCGTCCTCGAGCGTCATTGTCCGAATTGCAATACACGTATCCATATTCCCCGAGTAATCAAAATATCCGATTGCGCCCGAATAAACGCCTCGTGGTGTTGGCTCAAGTTCGGAGATAATTTCAATTGCACGAACCTTTGGAGCGCCGGATACCGTTCCGGCAGGGAAACACGCGGCGAAAGCATCGAATCGATCGAATCCTTCCCGTGGAAAGGCCGAAAGTGCGCTGACAAGATGTTGCACGTGCGAATATTTCTCGATCGACATCAGACGTTCGACTTTCACAGTGCCATATTCCGCAACTCGGCCCAGGTCATTACGGCCGAGGTCGACAAGCATCATATGCTCAGCGATTTCCTTTTCGTCAGCCAACATGTCAGCGGCTAAATGTGCGTCTTTGGCGGCGTCTGCATCTCGCGGCCGCGTTCCGGCAATCGGGCGATACTCGAGCAGATTTCCTCGCAAACGAACAAGCATTTCGGGCGATGCTCCGATAATCGGTCGCGTGCCGTCGGCGATTAAAAACATATACGGTGAGGGATTAATTGAGCGTATCGCTCGGTAAATTGCAATGGGCGATGCAGTCGTCTTTCGCTCGAAGCGTTGGGAAAGTACTACCTGATAAGCGTCTCCGGCGTAGATCGCGTCTTTGATTTTACCGACCGCCGCAAGAAAATCAGATCGCCTCCAGTTTGAACTTATTTCTGCTGTTTGCCTGCGAATCTTTTTGCGAGGTATTTGCACAGGACGATTCTCAAGTATTTGCCGAATTTTACGATTACGTGCCGACGCATCTGCGAGAGCCTGATCGAGTCTAGTTTCCTCGCCTTCAATTTCATCAGCGAAGACGAGCGAGACGATCTTTATTTCCTGCTGGATATGGTCGAACGCGACGATCGAGCGAAAGAATAGAAGCGTTGCGTGATCATCTCCGGCAGGAAGCGCTTCGTTCAGTTTTGGCTCAAACCAACGGGCACAAGCAAAATTAAAAATCGCTATCGCTCCGCCGGAAAATCCAGGAAGCTCAGCATCGCCAGCGATTCTATAGCGAGCAAAATGCTGCCGCAGATAATCCATGGGCGAAAGTTTTAAATGCTTTTGACACCCCGCCTTCAAAATCGTTGACGAATAGGCATTGCCGCGGACGATTTCATCGGGTTTTGTACCGATGAACGAATATCTGCCGAGCGCTTCACCACCCTCGACGGACTCAAAGAGAAATGAGGTTTCCTCGTCGGCCGAAAGCTTTAGATAAACCGCAAGCGGGGTCAGCAAATCCGCCGGCATAGTCTCAATTACCGGAATTACATTTACTGGTTTGGCAAGGTTATTGGGCGAATCAAATTTATCCATAACAAAAGAAAAACGCCGCTCTTAAAAGAAGCGGCATTTTTTCTGTATCGATGATCCTGCGAAAGAGTGGATCAGTAAACTTCAGGGTTTCTCTCGAACAGGCAAAACGCCGCAGACGGTCCACGCCAACGCCAACCGATCTCGGTTCGCCATTCGGTCAGAGGATGTACAAGGACGATTGCCATTGGCTAAAGATTTAACAGATCGAGATGCGAAATGTCAATCGGCTCGGCCCAATTGGCCCGGATAGACGGTTACATCTTCGCGGGCACTTCAATGCCCATCAGCGCTAGCGATTCGCTCAAGGCGCGCCGCGCAGCATCCGCCACTTCTATCAAAACTGCCCTTTTTACGGCATCTGGTTCGGAGATGATTTTGTGGTGGTGATAAAAGAGGTTGAATGCTTTTGCCAGTTGAAAGGTATACTTTGCGACAATTGCCGGTTCTGCCTGTGCCGCGGCGGCTTCGGTCGTTTCCTCAAGCCGCGATGCCATTAGCAAAATGCTCCAAATTTCGGCTGTTGTATCGGCGTCGAAAACTTGATTTACTGCCTCGCGATCCAGAAGTAATCTTGCTCGCTCCTCTCGGGCGCCTGTTTGCATTGCCGACAGCTTCCTAAAAATGGAATTTGCCCGGACAGCGGAATACTGACAAAAACAGCCGGTTTCGCCGTCGAATGACAGTGCTTCGCGGAAATCGAAAACGATCGCGGTGTTACGGGTAAATTTGAGCAGGAAATAACGCAATGCGCCGACCGCAATTTGATGTGCGATACGACGCTTTTCCTCTTCGTCTGCACTCGGATGACGCGATTCAACCTCGGAAAGTGCATTTTGCTCAAGCCTTGAGATCAGGTCGTCGGCTTTTACGCCGAGGCCTTTTCGTCCGCTCATTTCGATAAACGGCCGTTTCCGATCCTCTTCGGATAATTTAAATCCGAGCTCTTCAGCAGCCGCCGGCGAAAGGGCGACCATTTCATACGCAAGATGAATGCTTGCTTCGAGGCCTAATTTCGGATCGATCGCCGCTACGCCTTTACGGACGACTTCCTGCGGATACGATTGCCGTGAATCAATCACGTTGTAAACGGTTGTGCCGTGCCCAAATTCCGGAGCTTGAGGTTCGGCCGGATTCGGTTCCGTTGTGGTAATCCAAGCCCAATGCCCGTCTGAGTACTTATGGAACCGACGATAGTGAAAGTCCATTCCGAGAATCCCAAGTTTCCACATCTGATAGGCAATGTCTTTGCCGGTGTAGGTTACGGTTCCATTTGAACGGACGAGAATCTTGTCTGCCTCGTGCTCTTCGGAGCTTTCGTGGGACTCGAACGGCATAACCCAGCAGCCCGAATTTTTGCCTTCGGTTTCGTAGCGAATCACCCCGAGCTCTTTCATTCGCTCGAACGCGTTGTCCCAAAAATGGAGATGTAGAATTTCCGATTCCCGCGGGAGAAGGTCATACTTAATGGAAAGTCGCTCCATGGTCTGCAGAATGCACTCAACGTTTCGCGTTGCGACGTAATCGGCAATTTCAGCAATAGGGTTGTTGCCAGCCTCGATTGCGTGTAGCACTTCGGCTCTCTTTTCGCTAAGATTGGCGTCATTTAAGTAGGCCCGTCCCACCTTGGTATAAAGATCCCAGCAATAGTAGTCGAAACTGATGTTTTCGCCTGCAAGACGTGCATCTAGAGCCTTGATGGCCGGCAAAGCCATTTTTTCTAGATAGAGAAAGCCAATGACGACATCTGCAACTTGAACGCCCGTATTGTCGATGTAGTTCTGCACCTCGACTCGGCGGCCTATTGCTCGCAAAATACGAGCGAACGTATCGCCGAGGACCGAATTTCGGACATGGCCGATATGTGCGGCTTTGTTCGGATTGACGGACGTATGCTCAACGCAGGCCTTTGGAAGGATTTCGGCGCCGGAATTTGGTAAAAGCGGCTCGGCACGACTGGATGCTAAGAAAGCAGCCCTGTCGAGAAACACATTGAGGTAACCGGCTCCCGCAACTTCAGCGCGGGCGACGAAGGTAAGATTTGCAAGGCTGTCGGCAATTGCTTGTGCGATCTCGCGGGGATTTAGTTTTTCGCCGGTCGATTGCTTGATTTTTTTCGCAACGTCGAATGCGACCGGAAATGCGAGATCGCCGAAATTAGGTTTAGGTGGTACTTCAGCTGCGATGCTGGAGATTTCGATCCCGAATTTAGCCTCCGCAGTTTGACGGATCGATTCCTGGATTTGTCGCCGAATTTCGGAAAGTAGCATAAGTGCAAAAATATTTTTCGTTAGGAATTTCGCTCGGTCAGCGCGGCTGCCCGTTTGCGGCCGAAAATGGCAATTATACGCACCTAGGCAAAGGTTTAACAACCAGCGCCGATCCGCAGAGCTTGATTTTTCGGCAAAGTTTACGAGCTCCGCGTATTCGCGATACACTCTTTGTTGGGATGAGGATTCTTTATTTCGACTGTTTTTCGGGCGTTTCCGGTAATATGATCCTCGGAGCGCTAATTTCGTCTGGGATCGATGCCGCAGCACTCGAAGAGCATTTGCGGAAACTGAATTTGCCAGGGCTCCGGTTTTCCGTGAATCGGGTGATGAGGTCGGGTATCTCGGCCGTCCACGTTTCTGTCACGGCGTCGGATGAAAAGAAACACCGTCACCTTCCAGAAATTGAAAAGATCATAGATGGCAGCGATCTCCCTCAAACGGTTCAAGAGCGCGCAAAGGCGATTTTTCGACGTTTGGCGTCCGCCGAAGCCTCGGTTCACGATGTGCCGGTTGAAAAGGTACATTTTCACGAAGTCGGGGCTCTCGATGCAATTGTCGATATTGTTGGGGCGTCGATAGCGATTGAAATGCTCGGGCCGGAGAGAATAATCGCCTCGCCGATCAACGTCGGAAGCGGACGCATCCAGATCGAGCACGGGCATTTTCCGGTTCCGCCGCCGGCGGTGGTCGAACTTGCACGCGGAGTTCCGATTTACTCCGAAGGCCCGGCCGTAGAATTGGCAACGCCGACCGGAATGGCAATAATTACAACCATTGCAGACAGTTACGGCGTTTTGCCTAAGCTAACGCTTGAATCGATTGGATATGGAGCTGGGACGAAGGATTTGAGTGAATTTCCAAACGTGCTTCGCGTATTAACCGGCCAAACAGCAGCCACAGAGACGGAGGAAAATATTGAACACCTCGTCCTTCTCGAATCAAATATAGACGATTCGCCGCCCCAAGCTTTGGGTCTGATAATGGAGCGAGTGTTGTCAGAAGGAGCTCTTGACTGTTGGTTTACGGCAGTCCAAATGAAAAAAAACCGTCCGGCCGTTGCCGTGTCGATTCTCGTTCGACCGGCGGATGAATTAAAAATTAGGGATCTGCTGTATAAGGAAACCACTACAATTGGAATGCGCCGGACGGTAGTCGAGCGTCATTGTTTGGCGCGGACAATACGTGAAGTTCAGACAGAATTCGGGCCGATTCGGGTTAAGTTGGCCGCTCTAAGTGGGAAGATTATTAATATCCATCCGGAATTTGACGATGTTCGCCGTGCGAGCGAAACATCCGGTGCTGACTTTGCTCGGATTTACGAAGCAGCAATTCGCAAGGCCGCGAGCACGCAATGATTACGATCGGCAGAATATTTAGTCGCATTTCAGGAGAATCGCGGCGGCTGAGAGGTTCCATTTTTAGAAACTCGTTTCGGATCGAGCCCGATACTCGAATTCTCGACCTTGGATCCGAAGATGGTTCGGCAGTTGCCGCAATTCTTGAAGGCACTCGGGCTTCACCTGAAAACGTTTGGATCGCCGACATCGACCGATCGATGCTGTCTTCGGGGCGCCGGCGATACGGGTTTCACGCGGTCCAGTTAGCCGAACTCGGTCAGTTGCCATTTGAAGATAAATCTTTCGATATTGTTTATTGTTCTTCGGTTATCGAGCACGTAACGGGATCAAAATCCGATGTCTGGAACCTGGTTTCATCGCGGGAATTCAATTGTCGTGCTGCTCGAGCCCAAAGCGCTTTCGCGCGTGAGATTTCCCGAATCGGGATTGGCTATTTCGTACAGACGCCAAATCGCTGGTTTCCAGTAGAAAGTCATACGTGGTTACCATTAATGGGCGTCGTCCCGCGGCCAGTTTTGATTTCGGCGATGCGAGTAGCGAACCGGACATGGGTCAAGAAGTCAATTCCGGATTTCCGTCTCTTGAATGTCAGCGAAATGCAAAAATTGTTTCCTGACGCTAGAATCAAAGTAGAAAAGAAATTTGGCTTTGCTAAATCGCTGATGGCGATTAAGCCAAACTAACTGTTAATTGAGGATAAAAAATTGGCAGACGAAAGGAAAATTGACCGGCGAAAGATTGCAGCCGGCGTCCGGCTAATAATTGAAGGTATCGGCGAGAATCCGGATCGTGATGGGTTGAAGAAAACTCCCGAACGGGTAGCAGACTTTTACGTCGAGCTAACCGAAGGAATGTGGCAGGATGCGCGTCAACATATCGTCCCGCTGCCCGGCGATTCACACGATGAAATGGTAATTGTCAAGGATATTTCAATTGCTTCGGTCTGCGAGCATCATTTGGCGCCTTTTGTCGGCAAATGTCATATCGCGTATATTCCGAGCGGCGGCCGAATAGTTGGCCTTTCGAAACTCGCCCGAATCGCGGAAATTTTCTCTCGGCGCCTGCAGTTGCAGGAGCGGCTTACGCAGCAGATTGCGAGCACGCTTTTTGAGGCTCTCGATCCGCTCGGTGTGATGGTCGTAATTGAGGCCGAACATACCTGTATGACTCTTCGCGGCGTCAAAAAGCCGGGTGCGATGACCTTAACCTCTGCGGTGCTGGGCGGTTTTCGTCGCGATCCGAGGACGCGTGCTGAAGCGATGGCTTTAATAAAGGGCTGATTACAAGCTAATCGAATACTTCAACTGTTTGAGAGCACACTTCTAATGAAAAACCTTAAGTTACAAATTGCGCTTACTGTTTTTGCGCTGTTGTTTTTGACCTTTTCCAGCGCCGCTGGCCAGCAGTACACACGATATTTCGATGCAGAAAAAATGCGTCAGCGCGTGAGAACCCTTTCGTCTGACGAAATGGAGGGCCGCGCGCCAGGAAATGCGGGTGGGATACGAGCTACAAGGTATATCGCGGATCAGCTAAAATCGCTTGGACTAAAGCCCGGAAATGGGAAGAGTTTCTTTCAGAACGTTTCTTTGATTGGCGTCAAGGCTAACCCTTCGACTCGATTGTATGCTTCGGCACACAATTCAACTCTTGACTTTCGATTCGGCGATGAGTTTGTAGCGACGACCGGTGCTCAGACTGTTGAAACTGCCGTAGATTCCGAACTTGTTTTTGTCGGGTACGGTATCGATGCGCCGATTTACCGTTGGAACGATTATTCTGGCGATCCAGCGGATTATCGCGGCAAGATTCTCTTGATATTGGTCAACGATCCGCCCGCCACGGTGCAGGAACCTGATCTTTTTGGAGGAAAGGCGTTAACGTATTTCGGGCGTTGGACTTATAAATTTGAGGAGGCGGCTCGGCGCGGGGCCGCCGGCGTGATTCTCGTTCATACCGATCAGTCAGCAGGATACGGCTGGAACGTTGTCCGAACCTCGAACGGCAATTGGCGTTATGAGATCGCCCGCACCGAAACCGATAAGACGCCATACCTGAAAATCAAATCCTGGATGACCTTCGATGCAGTGAAAAAAATGTTGGCACTTGCCGGGCTTTCAGTGGAAGATCTGATGACGTCTGCTCGTAATCGCGGATTTAAACCCGTAAAGACCGGAATCCGAGTTAAATTGAATCTGTCAAGCGAACTGAAAAGATTTGACTCTCCGAATGTCGTCGGCATAATGCCAGGTAAGGACAGAATCTTAAAGCAGCAGTACATCGTTTACACTGCCCATTGGGATCATCTCGGCGTTGGCGAGCCCGATCAAAACGGCGACCGAATTTATAATGGAGCCTACGACAATGCATCTGGAGTTGCGGCGGTCCTTGTAATTGCAGAAGCTTTGCAAAAAATGCCTGCGAAAATGCGGCCGCGCCGATCGGTTTATTTTCTTTTCCCGACGGCTGAAGAACAGGGGCTACTCGGTGCCGAATATTTTGTCGCGAATCCGCTGATTCCGCCTGCAAAGATTGCGGCAAATGTAAATATCGATGGCGTTAATTTCTTCGGGATCACGCGCGATTTTTCTGCGCTCGGGGCGGAACGTTCATCCTTGGGCGCAGTTATAGAGGAAGTTGCAGCGGAGCGAAAGTTGCGCCTTGAGGGCGATACGCAGCCGGAGCAAGGCTTCTTTTTCCGATCCGACCATTTTCCGTTTGCTAAAATTGGCGTGCCGGCAGTTTCATTGAGGCACGGTGACGATTTTGTCGAGTCGCTCGACGAAACGGCCCGTGAGTTTTTCCGGCTATACACGGCGAAGTACTATCATCAGCCATCGGACGAATACCACGATTGGTGGAAGATGGATGCGATGATTCAAAATGCCGAAATCGGACTTGCGATCGGAATTAAGGCCGGTAATCTAGACCGGCTCCCGCGATACAAAGCATCGGACGAATTTTATCCAGCCGACCAGCGACGAATTGCTACGACAGAAGCGGCTACCAAAAACAAGAAATGAAATCGTTTATGGCTGCCGAAATTGCCGATGACTAAGACTTTTTACATAACAACGCCGATTTACTATGCAAACAGCCTGCCGCATCTCGGGCATTTGTATACAACCGTCGTTGCCGATGCGATACATCGTTTTAAGGAGCAGCGAGGATTTGACGTGCTCTTTTTAACCGGTACTGATGAGCACGGAATAAATATCCAGCGTGCGGCCGAGCGAGAAGGGCGAACGCCTCAGCAACAGGTCGATTACATTTCCGCCGAGATAAAGCGTATGTTTCACGATTTTCACCTAGACGGCGAATACGGCGGTTTCGACATTTTTATGCGCACAAGCGATGAGTTTCACTATCGCGGGGCAAGCGAGTTTTGGCGCCGGATCGCGGCCGGCACGACGCCAAAGGGCCGCCCAAATATCTACAGAGGATATTACGATGGATGGTTCTGCGCACCGTGTGCGTCTTTCAAATTCGAAGACGAAATTTTTTTTCCGGCGGGTGATGAGCTCCCGCATTGCAGAATCCACGAACGCCCGCTGGAGAAGGTTTCCGAGGAGAGTTACTTTTTCCGTCTCTCGGATTACCAAGAATACCTGGTCAATTTGATAGAAAGTAATCGACAATTAATCCGGCCAGAAGCAAGGCGAAACGAGACGCTTGCATTTATTAAAGGAGGCTTGCAAGATTTGTCGATTAGTCGCCGCCGCGAAAGTGTTGCGTGGGGCATTCCGGTTCCGGGCGATGAAGGGCATGTGATGTATGTCTGGCTCGATGCACTCTCGAACTACATTACGGCCCTCGGGTTCGGCAGCGACGACGAATCTCGATTTCAGAAATACTGGCCATTGGCCGTGCACCTTGTCGGCAAGGATATTCTCCGGTTTCATACCGTTTATTGGTTTTCGTTTCTTGAGGCCGCTGGTATCAGTCTGCCGCGGATGGTTTACGCCCATGGAATGTGGCTCGATGCCGAAGGTCGCAAAATGGGCAAAACGTTGGGAAACGTCATCGACGTCGATGTACTTCGCCGTCATTTTCCCGTCGAATCAATTCGGTATTTCCTCCTCCGCGAAATGGTCTTCGGTCAGGACGGGAAATTTGGCTATGAGAATTTGATCGACCGCGTCAATGCGGAACTTGCCGGCGGACTCGGTAATCTTTTCAGCCGGACAGTCTCAATGATTAAAAAGTATCGAGGCGGCAATGTTCCGGATGGGAAAATCAGCGAGGAAAACTACCTAAAGGCGCGGCGCGCACAAATTGATCCGGATGGCGGCGATTTGGTTTCGGCACTATCTTTTGCTCGGGACGAATACGTTAGACGATTCGAGAATTTTGACTTCAGTGCAGCAATCGAATCCGCAATCGCAATAATTTCCCGCACGGACAAGATGATTTCCGATTCGAAGCCTTGGGAGCTCGCCAAAGATGATTACAAATCCGAGGTTTTGAATGCCGTACTCTACCGCTCGGCAGAAACGCTTCGTTGGCTCGCCGTGATGCTGTATTCGGTGATGCCAGAGACGATGAGCGAAATGTATTCCCGGCTGGGCTGTCGAGGGCGGCCCGAGGAAATCGATCCGGCGGATCTTGTCTGGGGCGGACTGGCTTCAAATACTCGGATCGGCGAACCAGCCGCTCTATTCCCGAGACTGGATCGACAAAGAATTATGGACGAAATCAAAGAGACTCAGAAAACGACACCAGAAGCGAAGGCCGCGGCAGGCCCGTTTGCGGCTCAGAAACAAGAAAAAACTGGAGATGCAAACGATTTTATTACGATCGATGATTTTGCCAGGATTGACCTACGGGTTGGCGAGATACTGGCTGCCGAGCGCGTGCCCGACGCCGATAAATTGCTTCGGTTCGAGATCGATCTTGGCGAGGAAAAGCCTCGGCAGATTCTTGCGGGCCTTGCGCAATATTACGACCCGCAAATGCTAATCGGCAAAAAGGTTGCAGTAGTTGCAAATTTGAAACCAAGAAAGATGCGTGGGCTCGAATCACAAGGTATGATACTAGCCGCCTCGCTCGCAGCAGACGACCGGCCCGCGATTGCGACATTTATCGACGAAGTAAAAAACGGCGCAAGGCTCAAATAACTCACCGGCGTGATTTTGATAGATTCGCACTGCCATATAGACGCAGAGGCGTTTGACCAGGACAGGGACGAAGTGGTCCGACGGGCAAAGCTGGCCGGCGTTGCCGCTATGTTGAATGTCGGTACGGGCGACCCGCGCTCAGATGATTTTCGCCGCGCCGTAGCCATCGCCGAACGATATGACGGAGTTTTTGCATCGGTCGGCGTCCATCCGCACGATTCAAAACAATATGACGATGCGGCGGAGGAGCATTTGATCTCGGTTGCAAAGAGTTCACCTAAGGTGATCGCCTGGGGAGAAATTGGTTTGGATTATTATTACGATCATAGCCCGCGAGACGTCCAGCGGCAGGTCTTCCGTCGGCAGATATTGGTTGCACGCAAACTTGGTTTGCCGATAATCGTTCACAGCCGCGATGCAGACGAAGATACAACTGAGATCTTGCTCGATGAATGCTTGAGAGCGTCCGACAGTCAACCTTTTTGCGGCGGCATTCTGCATTGCTTCGGCGGGACTGGGGAAATGGTTGCGGTATTGACGCCAATTGGATTCAAAGTTTCCTTTGCGGGTAATATTACATTTAAGAATGCGGAGAATCTCCGCGCTGCAGCGCGATGCGTTCCGCCGGAGGCCTTACTGATCGAGACGGATTCTCCTTTTTTGACGCCGGTCCCTCATCGCGGAAAAAGAAACGAGCCGGCTTTTGTCCTCCACACCGCGGAATTTCTGGCAGATCTTTATGGCATCGAGCTCCGAGCGCTTGCAAGGCAGACTACGCGGAATTTTCTCGACCTTTTCGGGGTGACGCTATCGGACTTGGAGACGCCAACACGCGATAAACATTAGATTCCATGGCTAAGGAAAACTCATTTGATATTGTATCGAAGACGGATTACGCCGAAGTCGTAAACGCGATAAATCAAACAATGAAAGAAGTCAGGCAGCGATTTGACTTCAAGGAAAGCAAGGCAAGTGTCGAGCTTTCGGGCAAAGATCTCATTCTCGCAGCCGAGGATGAGACGAGGTTGCGGAATATGAACGACATTTTGCAATCAAAGCTCGTCAAACGCGGCATCTCACTTAAAGCATTAGATTACCAAAAGCCGGAGCCTGCGGCTGGCGGAACGCTCCGACAGGTCGTAAAAATTCAACAGGGTATACCTGTAGAAAAAGGGAAGGAGATCGTCAAATTCATCAAGGATAGGAAGTTTAAGGTACAAGCCTCGATTCAAGGCGAAAGCGTAAGAGTTTCCGGAAAAGACCGAGATACGCTGCAAGAGGTAATTGCCGCGTTAAAGTCCCAAGATTTTGGCATCGATATGAAGTTTGACAATTACCGGACGAATTGAGGCGCTAATTTCGAATGAACCCCTTTGCAGCACAAACGAAAGAGATAATTTCAAAATCGACGGCAAGAAAAGTCTTTTCGCTGATCGACCGCGAGCTTGAGCTCGTCGAGAGCGAATTCGAGCGGCAGGCTGCGTCGAACATTCAAGTTATTGATTATCTCGGCGGCTATTTGCGGCAATCCGGCGGCAAGCGCGTGCGGCCCGCACTATTGATTTTATCCACCTACGCCTCGGGCGGCGATGCGTCACAGGCGAACGTTGTGCGTATGGCGACCGTGATGGAAATGCTTCATACGGCGACGCTTGTGCACGACGACATCATCGACAATGCCGACGTCCGCCGTAGCAGGCGGTCAGTAAACGCAACGTTTGGTAATCAAACGGCCGTACTGATGGGCGATTGGCTCTATATGTCTGCTTTCGAGACGTCGCTAGCGGAGCGATCGCTCGAAATTCTCGATATTTTGACACGGTTGACCCGAAAGATGACCGAAGGCGAACTGATCCAGCTAACTCTTTTGGGTAAGGCCGATATTTCCGAAGACGAATATTTCGATATAGTTCGGCGAAAAACTGCTTACCTATTCTCCGGATGCTGTGAAATTGGCGGGATTCTCGGCAATGCTAACCATAAGCGACAGAGAGCTTTAAGGGATTTTGGACTCAATCTGGGGATCGCCTTTCAGATTGCAGACGATCTGCTGGATTTCACCGCGGATTCGGCCAAGCTTGGGAAGGCGACCGGAGCGGACATGCTCGAGGGCAAGGTGACGTTACCGCTGATCAAGCTAATGAAATTCGAGCCGAAAATGCGTCCGATAATAGAAGATGTAATGGAAAGCGGACGCTGTGACGATGAAACTCGGCGAATAATCGATGATGCGCTTGGCTACCACGACGTAATTCAAAAAACACAAGAGATAGCAGCCGTTTTCGCCTCCTCCGCAATAAAAAATCTTGAAATTTTCGATAAAACCAGTTATCGTGAAGCGTTGGCCGGGATCGCCGGCTTTGTCATTGAGCGCGAAAATTAGTTTCGTTTTCTAAGTATTAGCTCTCTCGGCCGTTTCAGATTGTCCATCCAGAATCTTATGATCAATGATCAACTCATTGCGACACTCGAAAAAAGCCTGCGGGAAACGCGAAACGCTCAACATCGCTTGATGGCGCGTCTTCGCGAGGTCGAGATCGAAGCTCAGCGACTGCGAGAGGAAATACAGGCGCTGGAAAATAGCGCTGCGCAGACCGAATCTGCGATAGATAGTCTACTGGTAAACTTGCGCTCCGGCAACAGCATTTTTGCAAGCTCGAATATCAGCGGAGAATCAACGGAACGATTATCTACGGGCTATGCGGCGTTCGATCGCGACAATCGTGGTTCGGGAGCCCCTTTTGATTCGCGTGTACCGTCAAACGTCTCGGTTTTCAGCCGACGGCGGTCGGTTCCCACTCGCGGGAACAATATCGAGCCGGTCAGCAATCGGTTCGCGGATCGAACCATTACGCAGGCCTGCGCCCTACTGCTTCGTGAAGCCGGCCGTCCACTTCACGTCAATGAACTTTATAATTTACTCGTTGCAGGTGGAATGGAGTTTAAGGGAAACAATCCAACCATCTCGGTCGCAGTTTCCCTAAACAGAAACCGAAAATTTCGAAAGGTTGGTCCGGGCACGTTTGACCTAATTATGCGCGAAGCCACACGGGCAGCGTCTTAAGTTAGCGTTGTAGCTCGTTTACCACTCTTTACATCAGAGCGCCGATTCGAGTAGAATCGGGCTATTTTAATTTATGAGAAAAGCTTTCGAATTAATTGGTGTCTTTCTCTTGCTTGCCGTTGCTTTTCCGACGTTTGGCCAAAAGGTGCGATTGCGTTCGAAGATAACTCCTAACTGCGGAAGTTCATCGACGTGGAAATTCGCCGACATTTATGCAGAAGGCAACGTTGCCGTAATGGGCAGCTACAATTGCCGTGGCGCTTTTATTTTCGATATTTCGAACCCGGATGCTCCGGTGCTTGCCTCTTGGTATAACCCATCGACCAACCAACAATTTCTCGAAGCGATAATTGTAAATGGACGAGGTTATTTCGGGAGCGGTAATGGCGGCGGCGTCCATATCGTAGATTTGACCAATCCTTACAATCCTCAATTGCTGGGCGTCGTAAATTCGTCCAGCGGCGGCGGATTCAATTCGATCCACGAAATGGTCGTTTATCAACAAAACGGGGCGACCTACTTGATCGAAAACTTCAACGGATTTTCGAGTAAACTTTTGAAGATCATAAATGTCACAGTGCCGAGTTCTCCAGTGTTTGTACGTGACCTGGATCCCACGGAAACTACTTGGGTGCATGCGATGCATATCCGGGGAAACCGAATGATAACATCCGGATGGGGTTCCTCTACGCAGCGCGGGCGGACCGAGATTTACGATATTTCGAATCTCGCAACGCAGGCTCCTGTCTTGCTGGGCTTTATACAGGATAATTCGCCGAGCGTTACAAATGGCAATAATATGCACAGCACCTGGACGAGCGAAGACGGCCGCTATTTATACAGCGCTCGCGAAGTAACCAGCAGCAACGGGCCAAGTCCCGGTGACGTTCGCGTGTACGATATTTCGAGCCCCGCTACACCGTTGCTCGTTAACCGGATGTCGATGAGCGATTTAGCGCTAAATGCCGTGACTCCGCATAACCCAGTCGTTATGGGAAACAAACTTTACGTTTCTTGGTATCAGGCAGGTCTGCAGGTCTTCGATATATCCAATCCTGCGGCGCCAGAGCGAATTGGGCAATACGATACATTCGAGTCGGCGTTTCGCGAACCTGACCCAACCAAATTGCCGGTCGTAAACGATCCCTGGGATTTGGTCTGTGGCAGTGCGAACCTGCAGAATACGCTTCCGACAAATTATGACGGCGCGTGGGCAGTCTTTCCTTTCCTTGGCGAAGACAAGGTTTTAATAGGCGATCTGAGTTCGGGCCTAATCATCGTTGACGTCCGCGGGACTGCCGCTCCGCCGAAAAATCCTGTTGTCGATTTCGATGGGGACAGGAAGACCGATTTGGCCGTTTTCCGTCCAGCGTTCGGTGATTGGGAATATATTTCTAGCCAGACCGGCTCACAATCGGTAGTTCATTGGGGAGCACCCGGCGACAAGATCGTACCGGGCGATTACGATGGCGACGGGCGGGCTGATCTTGCTGTTTGGCGACCGTCAACAGGCGTTTGGTGGATAAATCAAAGCAGCGGTGGAATCGTAGTCGCCCAGTTTGGAGCGAACGGCGACATTCCCGTACCGGGTGATTTCGATGCTGATGGTAAAACGGACCTTGCAGTCTGGCGTCCCTCGACGGGCGTTTGGTACATTGCCCGCAGCACGCTCGGATTGAGTATCTTCCGCTGGGGAGTCGATGGCGACAAGCCGTTCTCTGGCGATTATGATGGCGACGGCAAGTCGGACGCCGTTATTTGGCGACCGTCGAACGGCGTTTGGTATATTATCCAAAGCAGCTCGTCGATTCCGATCATTGTGCAATGGGGCTTGAATGGCGATAAACCGGTGTTTGGCGATTTTACCGGCGACGGCAAGTCGGATTTTGGTATTTACAGGCCCTCAAATGGTTGTTGGTACATCCTGAACAACAATGGCTCCCTGCATACAATTCTTAAATTTGGAATCGCGGAAGATGTTCCGGTTGCCGCCGACTACGACGGCGACGGAAAAACGGATATTGCGGTTTTTCGCCCGAGCTCCAATCTGTGGTATGTAATATTTAGTTCGGACTCCACCGTCGGCGTCCGGCAATTCGGTATCGACGGCGATCGGCCGGCGCCCGCCGCTATCAGTCCAGAATAATTCACCTCCGCAGCGAAATTTAGCGCCTGGCGTTGAGTCTTTCGGGCTTGACACCAGGCGTTTTGTTTCTATCATTGTCCTATGAAACTGAGACTTTCGGTCTTGGAAGGCACACTCGTTGGGCAAAGTTTCGAGCTCACGACGGGCTTTCTGACCATTGGTCGCAGCGAAAATTGCTCGGTTAGATTCGATCCTGCCGGCGAGCGTATCGCTTCAAAACAGCACGCATTTATCGAAGCGAAACCAGACGGATTCTACATCGAGGACAATAACAGTACGAACGGGACGATCCTCAACGGCAGCCTGATAAAGACGGCGAAACTAAAAGACGGCGACGAGATTCAATTTGGCCGAAATGGTGTGCGAGCCCGCGTCAAGATCGAAACCGTTTTGCGTCCCGCTCCTGATCCGAACGCAATGCGGATAGCAGAGGTCGAGGCGGCGATGTCAGGATCGAAAAGCTTTCAGGATTCGATTGTCGGTCTCGGACTTGGCCACCTTGAGCCACCGAAGCTACAGCAGCAACAGCGGAAGCCAACTCGAGCGCTCGTTGGGATTGGCTTTGCCATACTGTTTTTTGTTCCGCTGGCAATTATCGTCGCCGGAATAATGCTTTTAAGCCTTGGCGTAATACCTGCGATAATCGCCACGCTCATTGCCTTTACGCCATCCGTGCTTTATATCCTGCCGCTGATTGGCCTTGATCGATATGATCCGGAGCCATTTTGGCTTCTGGCATCTGCGTTCGCTTGGGGAGCCGTTGTCGCCGTGCTAGTTTCATTCGTGGTAAATTCCTTGTTCGCGTCGGCTGTTTACGTCGGGACGCAAAGCCCCGATCTCGCTTCGATCGTCAGCGCAATTGTTTCGGCGCCTGTGATAGAAGAAGCATCGAAGGGAGTTGGGTTGCTTATTTTATTGCTTTTTTTTCGACGGTATTTTGACGATATACTCGACGGAATAGTTTACGGTGGCGTTATCGCACTTGGATTTGCAACGGTAGAAAACGTTCTCTATTACGGCGATGGGCTAAATCGAGCATATCTGCAATACGGTATCACGTCTGATGCCCTTGCCAGCTTTTTACTTCTTTTCACGCTTCGCGGGATACTATCGCCTTTTGCCCACGTTACATTTACTGCGATGACCGGCATCGGCTGCGGAATCGCTCGCGAATCGCACAGTACAATCGTGCGCTTGCTATCACCCGTAATCGGCTACCTCGCTGCGGTCGTCCTCCACGGTATTTGGAATGGTTTCGGCTTGTTTGCCACCGTTTTGCTCGTCAGAGTCGGCCTCGAACCGGCCTGTGCCAGCATTGGTCTTGGCGGTGAAGACATCGGGCTTTGCGGTTTTTTTACCTTTTATCTCATTCTCGAGGTGCCACTGTTTCTGATATTTATCGGTTTTACCTACTTCATTATGCGGAGGCAACGCCGAATTCTCAAGGATATGCTGGCAATCGATGTAGCCCGCGGTCTGATAAGCCAGGAGCAATTGAGAATAGCCACATCTGTAATCCGCAGTTCTTTGTGGCTTATAAAAGGGCTCTTCAGCGGCAAATATATCACACGTAGCCGATTCGTACGCGCGGTTGGAAAACTTGGATTGAGTTACTGGCATATCCAGCGGGCGACCGCTGCGCACGGACACACCGGCAGCTTTCAGCAAAATCCCATCTTGCGAAATGAGGTTCTTCGCTGGCGAGATAAGGTATAAAATAAAAGCCGCCCTCGGACAGGCGGCTTTTTAATAAATGGTAGGCCGTGCAGGGATCGAACCTGCGACCCGCGGATTAAGAGTCCGCTGCTCTACCAACTGAGCTAACGACCCACGCGGCAACGATGGATTATAGCAACTTAGGTTTTTGTTTCGCAAATGGCAAATTGAATTCCCGCCCGGTGTCTTTTGCATTGGCCGTAAATCCGGGCAAAAGGCAACGCGAAACCGGTTTTATTGAATGAAAGAATGTCCGAAATGCGATCTGTGCTTTGGCGATGATATAGCCGTCTGCCCGTACGACAGCTCTCAAACAAGGCTTTCGCTGCCGGGCGGACAGATCATTGCAGCGCGCTATTTCCTTGAAAAGCGGCTCGGACGCGGCGCTATGGGCCAGGTTTACCTTGCCCGTGATTTGAAATTTGAAACGCGGCGCGTCGCAGTAAAAACTGTTCGCCAGGATGTTTTAAGTAGCGACAATCTTCTCGAGGGCGAAGCAATTCTCCGGTTTGAGCGGGAGGCACAGGCAGCCGCCTCTATTCAACATCCGAATACAGTTAGTGTTACCGATTTTGGGGAAACGGACGAAGGCGTATTCTTCCTTGTGATGGAGTACGTTGAAGGCGAGACGCTCCATCGATTGCTACGACGAGAAGGAACGCTATCTGTTCGCCGCGCTATTAACCTTCTCCGGCAGATTTGTGATGGTGTCGAGGCAGCACACGAGCGTGGCATTCTTCATCGCGATCTCAAGCCGGCAAACATTTTTTTAATGCAAAAAGGAAAAGGTGATGGTTTCATCAAGGTCGGTGACTTCGGACTTGCAAAGATCGTCAGCAGCACGGTTACCGATATCAGCAGCGATGCGGTGCCATCCTCACGCGGTATAATCGGCACGCCTGAATTTATGGCTCCCGAACAAATGCAGCCCGAATTGGGAGTCGATGTCCGCGCCGACGTTTACGCAATCGGCACGATCGCCTATCTGATGCTTGGCGGCAGAACGCCTTTTTTCGGCGATCTAATGCAGCTCGTGATGCAGAAAATTATGCATTCGCCGCCGCCCTTATCTTCAATTCGCAGCGACATCCCGCCGCAACTCGAGCGAGCGATTATGAAATCGCTCGCGACCGATCCGAACGAGCGTCCGCAAACGATTGCGGAATTTATCGAAAGTCTGGAAGCCGCAATAGAAAACATCGGCGAAAACAGCTCTTGGGGCCACTCGCGACTCGTCATTCTCGGGCCCCCAAATGCAGAGGTTTACATTGACGACGAGCGTCGCGGAAGCATCGGCAGCTCCGGACGAATCCTACTGTCGGATATACCGGCCGGGCGGCACGTGCTTCGGATTTCAAATCCCCGAGACCGCGACGATGAGCGTGTTATTGAAATTCGCAATGGAGCAACTGAACAGGTTATCCAGGCACAATTTCGTTCGGCTCCGGACGGGAGTTCGCAGCCATCATCGCAATCGAGCGCGAGCAGCGAAGGCGGGAAGAGCACGCTGCCTGGCGTCGTCGCTTGCCGCAGATGCGGTTCACGATTCGCTGAGGGCGTAAAGTTTTGTGGCCGCTGCGGCAATCGTGAGTTTCAGCTCGTTACTTCTGGTGGTCAGGAAAAATCCCTCTTTCCGTGTCCGCGTTGCTCGGCGCCGCTTTCGGTGTCTGCGCGGTTTTGCGGGCGCTGCGGTGCGAGTATAAAAAGGCAAGTTTCGGATGTTTCTCGTCCAATTTCACATGTCGTTTCGCCGAACCCGCCAACACAGGCCGAAAGGGTTTGTCCAAAATGCGGCAGTGTATTTCCGGCTCGCATTCGCTACTGCGGCCGCTGCGGCAGCTCACTTACTTAAATTAAACTTCAGCCTCGGTGGAGCCGTTGTTACATTTTAGGCATTGAATTAATATAATGGCTTGATCGAAGTGGTGCATCGCTGCTGAGCTGAGGAGCACGACAATGAAGTTTTGTCCGAAATGCCAAAAGACCTATGTAGACGATAGTCTGAATTTTTGCCTGGAGGACGGCTCAGTATTAGGGCCGGCAAGCGGGCCGCCGCCAACTGTTATGATGTCGCAGCCGGTGGTAACCACGGGCAGTACTAGCCCCGCTGGAGCAACCTTACAATCGTCTTCAGTAAATCAGCCCCAGCACGCCGTTCCGCGAAGGGGTTCATCGAGAGCTTGGCTATGGATCACGGGCATCTTTGTTATTTTCGTCTTGCTTTGCGGTGGGGGAGGAATCGTCGGCGTACTCTGGCTCGCCTATCAACAAGAGGGAGACCTCGGTTCCACTTTGCAGGAAAAAAATTCGAAGTCGGTGGCAGTCGATAAACGCCCTACGTCTTCGCCAGTAACAACCTCGCGAAACGACACACCGGCGATCGAAGCAGAGGTTATCGATCTTTCGCTATGGGTTAGCGAATCTTCGCCTTACGGAAAAACCGAAATGATTGGCGACGAATTCGTAATGGCCTCCAGGCAGAAGAACTATTACTATGCTCTTGTTTCTTCGCCGGATTACTCCACGGACGGGGCGTCGACAAGCGTAGTGGTTCGCAACGTTGATTCGAGAGCTTCCGACCTCGGCTATGGTCTGATCTTTCATAGCCACCAATCGCCTTTGGTCAACGATTACGCTTTTCTAATCGATTCGGTGAAGAAACAATTTAGAATTGTCCGTCATCAACCGGGAAAAGAAATTCCTGTAATTCCTTGGACGCCGTCGCCGGTGATCAATGGCGGCTCTAGCGAAAATTTATTGGAAGTCCGCGATAAGGGCGATACTTTGGAATTTTATATAAATCGCCAATTGGTAAAGTCCATTAAAGATCAATTCGGTGTACCGGAAGGCGTTCCGGGTCTTTATTCGGGCGACGGTGTGCGTGCCGCGTTTAAGAATCTCGAAATTCGCCGAGTACCCTGAAAAAGTTTTATGAAACAATGCCTGAAATGCGGTCGCGTCTATGCAGATGCCGATCTGAATTTCTGTCTCGATGACGGGGAATTGCTTGTAAAAAATTATCCTGATCCGTCGACTGCAAGCCTTTACGAAGAGCCGCCGACTCCAATTTTCGCGGAGCCGCCAACGATTCCAGCAGGCTCGTCGCGCGTTACCCGTCCCACCGGCTGGCCAGAGCCTACAACGGCAAACGCGTCCATGTACAACCCGCCGGCCTTTGCAGGTCCAGCCGGGCTTCGGCGGACTCCAGATCGAACCGTTTCAGTTGTCGCGTTAACTCTTGGGGTATCGTCGCTGATCTTTGTTTGCTGTTACGGAGGTTTTTGGCTTGGCGTGCCGGCTGCTGCGGTTGGTTTTTTCGGTATGTTGAAGGCGATAAAATATCCGGACGATTACGGCGGGAAGGCAATGGCCGTAGTTGGAATGATTCTAGGAGTTATCAGTTTTCTGATATCTTTTTTACTCATACTTGCAGGGCTTATTGGCCAGATAGTACGCGGTTCATTATAATCTTCCTGATGCGTGTAACGTTAAATGTCGTCGCTGGGCCGCAGACTGGGCGTACCTTTACCTTCGATCAGCACGACACTTTTATGATTGGGCGCAGCGAAGATGCACATTTTTGTTTGCCGCACGATCGATTCTTTTCGCGTCATCATTGTCTGATCGAGATTGCACCACCGCAAGCGTTTATTCGTGATCTCGGATCAACCAACGGCACATTTGTAAACGGAATCCGGATTGAATCCACCTATCTAAAGCACGGGGATAGAATACAGGGCGGGGAAACGGTCCTCGAGGTGCAGGTCGTCGGGGAACGCGCGGAAGCCGCAGGTAATTTGAAGGCTGCTGTAAACGATGGTGAGCCGTCGCTGATCACCGTAACTTGTATAAATTGCGGGCTGCCGGCTAAAGCCGAGGTGTCGCGGCCAGATGCTAAATTATCGTATCTTTGCGAAAATTGCCGCGAGCAATTAAAGAAGAACCCGCAGCCGATCCCGAATTACCAAATGATTCGCGTTTTGGGGCAGGGCGGAATGGGGAGCGTTATGCTTGCAAGGGCTGTCGCGGACGGTCGCCTTGTAGCGATAAAAACGCTTCTGCCGGAAGTTGCTGTAAGTGACCAGTCGCTCAAACGCTTTCTGCGTGAAATCGAGGTATCATCCTCGCTTCGGCATCCCAACATCGTCGGCTACATCGAACATGGAACCAATAACGGAATCGTCTATCTCGTCACGGAATACGTCCCGGGCCAGGATGCTGCAAAGCTTGCGAAACGGCGCGGCGGGCGTCTCCCGTGGCAACAGGTCGTGAAGATCATCGAGCAAACGCTTTCGGCATTGGATTTTGCGCATTCTCGCGGATTTGTTCATCGTGACATCAAGGAACAGAATATTCTCGTGGATGGAACGTTTCCAAATTGCGTCGCAAAACTAACGGATTTCGGCCTCTCGAAAAGTTACAAACAAACGGGAATGAGTGGCGTAACGATGGTCGGAGACGTTGCAGGTACGATTGCGTATATGCCGCCCGAGCAGGTTCGCGATTTCAAGGAAGTGAGGCCGCCCGCTGATATTTATGGCGTCGGAATGACGGCATACAGCCTTTTGACTGGAGCCCACGCGCTAGACATTAGCCCTAAGGCTGGAATCTCCGAAACGGTAAAGGCAATTTTCGAAAAGCCGATTATCCCAATAGCTCGCCGCGTACCGGAAGTGCCGCTAAAGGTTTCGGCAGCCATCGAAACAGCCCTTGCAAAACAGGTAGAGCTGCGATGGCGAACTGCGGGAGAAATGCGTGAGGCTCTCTTGCGTGCGGCATCTGAATTTTAGCTCTTGCGGTTTATATTCCTCTCTATCGCATATTCCCATCTGAGTGGCCCGCAGCAAGAAATCCAATGAACCCCCAAAGATGCCGTGCATCTTCGAAAGAGCCGACAAGTCCTTGATACAAAAATGCTGACAGAAAACCGAAAAAAAGCCAACGACGAAAAGCTGAGTGGGTTACTTCTGCTCTTTGAGCTCTAAGAGCGCGGAAAAATAGGGCGATCGTTAGCCAGATGAACGCCGCAAGCCCCAAAAATCCCGCCTGCGCGGCGATATTCAGCCACGATTGATGAGCGTCCGTTAGCAATTGCATTTGTCCGGATGGAGCTTTGAAAATTACATTTGCGGCAGGAGCACCGACGCCGCGTCCGATAATCGGATTCCGAAAAAAAGTCTCCGCGGCTTGTTGCCACGCAAGAAGCCTTTGAGTCGGATCAATTTGAAGACCTGCGATATCGAGTCGATATGGCGATGTTGCAATCCGCCAAAAGGAAAACGCGGCGATGATTATAAAAAAAATTGAAATTAGGATCCCGATC